>JBMHDU010000014.1:0-204326 GCA_049889235.1 Polaribacter sp. | reverse complement strand
GTTTGCAATACTCAATACAGAGACCAATACCAGAACACCATTTGCAGGATTCCAAGATGAACCATTGTTTGAAGGAATTGAAGGAGGGATTTATCAGATTATTGTCAATGACAAGAACGGATGTGTACCAGATGCCACCTTATTAGTATCGGTATTACAATTCCCGAAATTCTTCACTCCGAACGGAGATTCTCAGAATGATTTCTGGGTAATCAAAGGAGCCAATAAGACCTTCTATCCGAATAGCAGTATAAATATCTTCAACAGGTATGGAAAACTAGTTGCTCAATTCGAAGTAGGTGATCAAGGATGGGACGGAACATTCAACGGAAGATTATTACCTTCTGATGATTATTGGTATCATGTGATTTTAGTACCATCTGATCCTGACAAACCGAGGGTTGATCGAAAAGGGAATTTCTCGTTATTAAGACGCTAATCTAAACACCTGATGAGAAATCTGATACTTCTCATTCTATTGTTCCTTGGGTTGACAACATCGGCCCAAAACGAAACCAATCATTGGTACTTCGGTAACAAAGCTGCAATGGATTTTAACGGTGGCGTAAGAACTATCTTAAATGATAGTCAAATGAATGCGCTATACGGTTCTGCGAGTATTTCAGATAAACAGGGAAATTTACTTTTTTATACCAACGGACAAACCATTTGGAATAAAAATCATCAGATAATGGATAATGGGGAGGGATTGAAAGGTGATCCTAACAACACACAAACTTCCATCATCATCCCAAGGCCCGATAATGATTTAGAGTACTTTGTATTTACAACAAGCACAACTGATGGAATTCAATATAGCACGGTTTCATTTGCAAACGGAAATTCACTCGGAACGGTTACTACAAAGAATCTGAGACTAGCGACAAATAGTTCTGAACGAATTTCTGCCGTTCATCATGAAAATGGTAGAGATATCTGGGTTGTTGGGATGAGTAAGGTAATTACGGGATCAGATGTGAATTCTTTTTTAGCTTTTAAGGTTGATCCTACCGGTGTATCGATAATTCCAAATATAAGCCCAGGTCCAAGCCTTACTTCAAATGAAGGCCAATTGACAATAAGTCCTGATGGAAAAAAAATGGCACTGACCACTGGTGAAACGTTGTTTTTCATGTACAACTTTAATACTACCGACGGGTCAATTCAATTGGATTATGAAGCTCAAATGGCCATTGATTTAGGTAGTGGATATGTACCACACGGTGTTGCATTTTCACAAGACTCAAAAGTGATGTACCTCTCAGTAACCTATTATCCATTCTTTACCTATACCCTACTTCGAGTTGATCTAACTCAACCATTTGTTCCTGTGAATTCACCAGGGTTTGCCGTACCCGTCTATTCGAGTAATAGCTTTGAACCGGGATCCCTACAGATTGCATTAGATGGAAAAATATATGCTGCCTTACAAACACCTAATGCAAACAATTCGACCCAAATTGGAGCAATTAATAATCCGAATGATTTATTAAATACTGCTGCTTTTAGATTTGAATCAGTCGGATTGTTGAACGGAAGAAGTACACGAGGATTACCGAATTTTATTCAATCCTATTTTGCCGCAAGAATATTGACTGAAGACCAATGTTTTGTTGATCCATTTACATTTACGGCAGATTCATTTACAACAATATCATCTATTGAATGGGATTTTGGTGATGGCAATACTGGAAACGGATTGACTGTAAATCACACCTACTCTGCACCTGGAACATACACGGTGAAAGCAATCTTAACCATCAACGGAGCAAGAGTGACGGTTTTTAAATCGGTAGAAGCCTATGCACTACCCATTTTGACTCCAGATCAGGAATTGGTCGAATGCGATGATGACTTTGATGGTATTTCCGTTTTTAACTTATTCAGCATTCAAAGTAAAATAACAGATCCTTTATTAAGTGAAACTCTAAGTTTTTTCAAGACACAATCTGATGCAGATCAGAATATAAATCCAATTCCAAATCCGCAGAATTACACCAATACCAACCCTACTGAAACTATTTATGTACGGGCGATTAATAGTAATGGATGTTTCGACACTACGTCTTTCACCATCCGTTCAAATTTTGCTCAACTCGGATCAGTTCCAGATTTTTTTAGCTGTGAAGTTGAAAATGGAAATGGGTCATTTGAATCAAATTCACTCTTAAGTTTCATAAGAACAAATACAACGATTCCGGCTACTACTCAGTTAAAACTTTATCCGACCTATTTAGATGCTCAAACAAATTCTAACGAATTAGACCCAAGTTTTTTAAGTCCATCGTCAACTATTTATATCAAAGGATTTGGGCAAAATGACGAGTGTGTAGGTATTACAACTATGAATTTAGTCGTTAATCCATTACCTGAAATTCCTTTACAAGATGAGTATACCATTTGTTTTGATCCTTCGCTTCAACCTCCTGTAATTCTTCAATTAGATACTAGTTTTGATACCTATCGATGGTTAGATAGCAACGGGGAAATAAAAAGTACATCAAACGAATTTACATTGGATAAAATTGGTGAATACAGCGTTGAGATTACAAAAACAAGCAATGGAATAACTTGCTCAAACACAAAGACTTTCAATGTTGTAAATCCACCTAAACCAAACTTCGGAATTATTGATGTTAATACGGATGATGATACCAACAATACTGTCGCGGTGGAAGTTATTGGATCAAGTTATTATTCGTTTTCATTAGATAATATTAATTTCTTCGGATCTGGAAGCAATCATTTATTTAGCCAGGTGACGCCTGGAATACGCACTATTTATGTGAAGGACATCAACAATTGTGAGGAACCGATTTCTATTAAGGTTTCTGTGATTGGATTTAAAAGTTTCTTCTCTCCAAATGGAGACGGTCAAAACGAATTTTGGAACATTACTGGATTGGATGTTAATTCATTCAAAAGTGTCAATGTGTTGATTTACAATCGTTATGGAAATATAGTTGGAAGTATAACAGATTTCACTTCAAGCGGTTGGGATGGAACTTTTAACGGCAAACCTCAAATTTCTAGCACCTATTGGTATACGGCAGTTTTAGTTGATAACGATGACGAAGTCATCAAAAAAACTGGGAATTTTAGCCTCGTTCGTGAATAGAATCTTAATTGGGTTGCCTATTTTTACAGTATGAAATTCAAAATTGTTTCTGACTTCTCTCCTACTGGTGATCAACCTGAGGCGATTCAACAACTTTCTAACGGAATTAATACTGGTGAAAAATACCAAACATTATTGGGTGTTACTGGATCTGGAAAAACTTTTACGGTGGCTAATGTTGTTGAAAAAGTTCAGAAACCTACACTCGTTTTAGCCCATAACAAAACCTTGGCAGCTCAGTTATATTCTGAGTTTAAACAGTTCTTCCCGAATAATGCTGTAGAATATTTTGTTTCCTATTACGATTATTACCAACCTGAGGCATATATACCTGTTACCGGAACCTATATCGAAAAAGACCTTTCGATTAATGAGGATATTGAAAAATTGCGATTGAGCACTACCTCTTCGCTGCTTTCTGGTCGAAGAGATGTATTGGTAGTTGCCTCAGTATCATGTTTATACGGTATTGGAAACCCGACCGAATTCAAAAAGAACGTCATCTACATAGAAGTAGGTCAACTGATTTCCAGAACTGCTTTTTTACATCAATTGGTGACTAGTTTGTATTCTAGAACTGAACACGAAATCAAAAGTGGTGCTTTCAAGGTTAAAGGAGACGTTATAACGATTTTTCCGTCTTATGGAGACAATGGATACCGAATTCATTTTTTCGGCGATGAAATCGAAGAAATTGAGGCTTTTGATTTAGAAACCAACCAAGTGATTGAGTCTTTTGATAATCTCAATATTTATCCGGCAAATTTATTCGTTACCTCTCCGGATGTATTACAGAATGCCATTCACCAAATTCAGGATGATTTGGTAAAACAAGTTGATTATTTCTCGGAAATCGGAAAGTATTTAGAAGCCAAACGACTAAAGGAACGTACAGAATTCGATTTAGAAATGATTCGAGAATTAGGCTATTGCTCAGGAATTGAGAACTACTCCAGATACCTAGATGGTCGAAACCCTGGCACTAGACCTTTCTGCTTATTGGATTATTTCCCAGACGATTATTTAATGGTTATTGATGAAAGTCATGTGACCATTCCACAGACGCATGCCATGTATGGGGGTGATAGAAGCCGAAAGGAAAATTTAGTAGAATACGGATTCAGACTACCTGCCGCAATGGACAACAGACCATTAAAGTTTGAAGAGTTTGAAGGACTTCAAAATCAAGTGATTTATGTTTCAGCAACACCTGCTGATTATGAATTGCAAAATTCAGAGGGGGTTTTTGTAGAACAGGTAATTCGTCCAACCGGACTACTCGATCCAGAAATTCAAATTCGTCCGAGCGAAAATCAGATTGATGATTTAATTGAAGAAATTCAGCAACGAGTTGAAGTCGATGAACGTGTTTTGGTTACGACCCTTACCAAACGAATGGCCGAAGAATTAACGAAATACCTCACCAGAGTTGCGATTCGTTGTCGATATATTCATTCAGATGTAGATACCTTAGAACGTGTAGAAATCATGCAAGATCTTCGAAAAGGATTGTTTGATGTATTAATCGGAGTGAATTTACTTCGTGAAGGATTGGATCTACCAGAGGTTTCTCTAGTGGCAATATTAGATGCAGATAAAGAAGGATTTTTACGCAGTAATCGATCTTTAACTCAGACTGTTGGTCGAGCGGCTAGAAATGTAAACGGATTGGCAATTATGTATGCTGATACGATTACGGATAGTATGCAAAAGACAATTGACGAAACCAATCGAAGACGAGAAAAGCAAATTGCATACAACACCAAACATAATATTGTTCCTAAGCAGATCACCAAAAAAATTGATGATGCACTTACCAGAAATAGTGTAACGAGTTATCAATACAACAAAGCGACTCAAAAAGCCGCAGAGCAAGACTTGCAATACCTTCCTAAGGAGGAAATAGAAAAAAGAATACGGAATCTTAGAAAACAAATGGAAACGGCAGCAAAGGCATTAGATTTTATCGAGGCTGCTCGGCTAAGAGATGAGATTGCAATTCTTAAAGAAAAAATTTAACTGTAAGTCCTTATAGGACCAAAGGAAAAATCTATCAGGTTTGTCTTTAAACGGAATAAAATTTGGAGTCTTATTGGCATAAAAATATTCAGTTATGAAAAAATCCCACCTCCTATTTGTCCTTACTTTTTGGTTTAGTTTATCTGCTTTAGCACAAAGCCTATCAGGTGTAATTCTAGACCAGGAAACAAAAAAACCAATTCATCATGTTGCGATTTACCTACCTAAGTTAGGTCTTGGAACAACGACACTTAGAAATGGAGAATTCAGTTTAAATACAGATAAAAAAATTGAGAATTCAGATATCATAGAGTTTTCGATACTGGGCTATAAAACAAAACGAATCTCAATAGAACAGTATAATAATCAAGGAAATAAAACATTTCTAGAACGGATTTACGAAAATCTTGATGAAGTAGTTATCAATTCTAAAGTTAAAAAAAAGGCGTCTATTCCATTCAAAAAACTAGCTGATTTACCGCAACGTGTTGGAGATGCTTCATCTGTATTATTTGAAGATAAAATTTACCTAATCAGTGGTGATAAGTCTTATCTAGAAGAAACGAATCGTAGAATTATGGAAGAGTCTGTTAGTTTTCAGCAATTCTTACAACGCATACAAATGGATGTGAGCATTGAACGCTACAATGATGGACTGCAGATTTATGATATAACTAATGATCGTTGGGAATTATCGGATCAAAAGTTTAGTAAAAGAGCTTTTCATAAGGTAGTTCAAGCCAACAATAACATTTACTCTATTGGCGGAAAAAAATTAAATGTAAAACGAACCCGAGAACTCTTGGATAATTCGATTGAAGTATATTCACCAAAATCAAATGTCATTGAGGTTGATAAAACAAACCCCCATCAAGCTGTAAATTTTGCAGCACTATCTTATCAGGATAATATTATCCTAATGGGCGGTTCGGTTAAAAAGAAAAAATCAGGAGCAAAAGTTTACTCAAACAAATCGTATGTTTTTAATACAAAAACCGGACTTTGGTATAACCTTCCTCCTATGGTAATACCAAAAGAAACGAATGGAGTTCTACTTAAGGGTAAAATTTATTTGATTGGGGGATTCCGTGATAACCCACTAACGCAAATTGAATCCTTCGATTTAAATTCAGGGAAGTGGACATTAGAAGGCGATTTATTCAAAGGAATTACAAATCCAGCCCTAACTGCTTCTAATGACGAAATTTTCATTTATAATCCTGGAAAATTAACAGTTTTCAATATCAAAACGAGTGCTCTTACCGAATACAATTTGAATCTTTATATGGAAGGCGCACAAATTCAACATTTCAACAATCAGTTATACATTTTTAGCGGTTTTATAATTGATAAGTTAGCCTATTCGAAAAAAGCGACAAAGGGTCTCTACATAATTGATTTAACAGACCTTCCACTTACAAAAATTAATAAATCAAAAGCATTGTAGATTTTTGATTTTTTGGTTAAAAAATTCGATATATTTTAGAATCGATAATATAAATTTTTTAATCATGAGTAAAGTGAAATACCTATGAATTAACTAAATCCCTGATGTCAATTACTGGACTAACATTTCGACACCAATGCGCATTCGTATTCTCACCAGAAGAAGACATAAAATCAAAATTAGAATTCAAAGAATCAGTAGCAAAGAATTGGGGTCAGGATATTTTCAAAATTTTCACAAATTACAATGAAACATTAGATTGGTTGCTTGAAAAAAGAAATTTAGATGCTAATGCTATAAATCAATAATTTATTTTTTTGTCCTTTCCATTTTATATTTTTACCCCAACCTTTTCTATTACTATAAAATGGCGATTACTTTAGAAAATAAAAATCTTCAAATTTTTATTGACTTTCCAAAAGAGAACTACACCGGTTCCCGTTTCGATTGGAGTACAAAAATCATTCAAGTCAATTATAGAGGAATACCGCTGCTCGCTTCTGAATTAGATCAACAAACCTTAGAACAAGATAAATCATTTGGAAGAGGGCTTTATAACGAGTTTGGATCATCCCTACCTCTAGGATTTGATTCCGCTCAAATCGGTGACCGTTTTCATAAAATTGCAATTGGAACTTTAGAAAAAAAAGCACCGATATATAGCAACCAAAAACAAATTGAGGTAAATCCTGTAGAATTTAAATTTGATCACAACCCAAAACAATTTAATTGTTTAGTTACGGCTCAAACAATTAATGGATATAGCTATTCTTTACAGAAGAGCATTCAAATGCAGGAGAATAGTTTTTCAATTCATTATACCTTAACTAACACTGGTTCAAAGGTTATAAAAACGAATGAATACAATCATAATTTTCTTTGCTTTAAAGGGTTTCCAATTAATAGCGACTATAAACTCACTATACCTTCTGATTTGCGCCTTTTAGAGCTTACTGAGCTAGTCAACAAGGAAAAGGTAATGTCTATTAATGATAACGTTATTCAGTTTACTAAAAAGCCTTCAGAAGCTTTTTTTATTAGTACTGAACTCAAAGATCGTTATGTTGATGCATTCTGGAAACTGGAGAATAACGCCTTAAATATCGGAATGTCAGAAACGGGTGATTTCAAAACCATACAATTTCATTTATGGGGTTGTGCTCATGTAATTAGCCCTGAGTTGTTTATTGATGTTGAAATCAATCCTTCAAAAACTAAAGAATGGACCCGCACTTATTCCTTTTTTAAACTGACCTAAAATGAAAAAACCTCACCGAAGCGAGGTTTTGACAATATAATTAAGAATTAATTTAGGCGCTCAATACTTGATGTACTTTGTCTGCTGCCTCTTGAAATTCTGTCGCAGAAATAATTTCCATTCCAGAGTTATCGATTAATTCTTTTGCTTCTTTGGCATTTGTTCCTTGTAATCTACAAATGATTGGCACATTGATTTGGTCTCCCATATTTTTATAAGCATCTACAACACCTTGCGCTACTCTATCACAACGCACAATTCCTCCAAAAATATTTACTAAAATCGCTTTTACATTTGGATCTTTTAAAATGATTCCGAAGGCTGTTTCAACACGCTGAGCATCTGCAGTACCACCTACATCAAGGAAGTTTGCAGGCTCACCACCAGACTCCTTAATTAAATCCATAGTTCCCATTGCTAATCCAGCTCCGTTTACCATACATCCAACATTTCCATCTAAGTCAACATAATTTAATCCTGCTGCTTTTGCTTCAACCTCAATTGGGTTTTCTTCTCTTAAATCACGTAATTCTGCGTAGTCTTTATGTCTGTATAACGCATTATCATCTAATGTTACTTTCGCATCAACAGCTAAAATTTTATCGTCAGATGTTTTTAATACCGGGTTAATTTCGAATAATGATGAATCACTTTTTACATAAGCCATATATAAAGCCGTTACGAAACGAACCATTTCCTTAAAAGCCGCTCCAGACAGTCCTAAATTGAAGGCAATTTTTCTCGCCTGAAAAGGCATAATCCCTAATAACGGATCAATTTCTTCCGTAAAAATTAAGTGTGGAGTTTCCACTGCAACGGTTTCGATATCCATCCCTCCTTCTGTAGAATACATGATCATATTCTTACCAGTCGCTCTGTTTAATAAAACAGACATGTAGTATTCTTCTGGCTCAGAATCACCAGGATAATACACATCCTCGGCAACTAATACCTGATTTACTTTTTTCCCTTGAGGTGGAGTTTGTGGAGTTATTAACATCATTCCGATAATATCATTAGCAATTGAATTTACCTCTTCTAAATTCTTAGCTAACTTGACACCACCACCTTTACCACGACCTCCAGCATGAATTTGCGCTTTGATTACGTGCCATCCAGTTCCTGTTTCTTCAGTTAATTTTTTAGCCGCATCAACAGCTTCCTCAGCTGTACTTGCTACAACTCCGCGTTGAATTCTTACCCCAAAACTGTTTAAAATTTCTTTTCCTTGATATTCGTGTAAATTCATTGTTGAAAGTGTGATTTAATGCCTGCAAAAATACAAATTCAATGACGTTTTCCACACAAAATTTCTAAAAAAAAGAAACCATTTCTAGAATCTATTTTAAGAGTTATTTAACAATACTCTTTTGTAACACTTCAAATTTTAAGATGTCTTTAATTTAAAAAACAACACTTTAGGTTTTGATGGAAATGAACTTGCATAGTTTTACCATCTAAACACTCAATCAACCAAAAACACATGTTTAACCGACAGCTTATTTTTATTCTATTTGTCTTATTGACAATGCCTTATCTGGCTCAATCCAACCAAAATCTAAAATTAATCAAAACAACCCGAATCACTCAAACTCCTAAAATTGATGGTGATTTGAATGATGAAGCCTGGAAAAATGCTGAAGTTGCTACCGATTTTGTAGTGCTTCGTCCTGCAAACGGAAAAGTCGTTGATAAAAATTATCAGACTACCGTTAAGGTTGTTTATAATGATGATGCTATCTACATTTCTGCAGAAATGAATGATCCTAATCCTGAAAAAATTCCGAGAGAATTCGCAGTTCGCGATAACTTCAGTATTTCAGATTTCTTCTTAGTAACCATCAACCCGAATGATGGACAGAATCCTTTTGAATTTATCGTTCAGGCGACCGATAACCAGGCAGATGCCAAAGTTTCAAATGGCCGTGAAGATTTTAATTGGAGTGCTGTTTGGGCAAGTGCAAGTCGCATAACAGATGCTGGATGGGTGGTTGAAATGGAAATTCCATATCGAGCCTTACGATTTGCCAATCAAACCGTACAATCTTGGGGATTTAATTTTCATAGAAGATTAGAATTACTAAACGAACAGCATACGTGGAATCACATTGACAATACAGTAGGTCGATGGACACAATACGATGGATTAATTACAGATTTAAGAGAAATTAAACCAACGACTCGACTCAATCTTTATCCGTATCAATCCTCAATTACAAGAACATTTCAAGGAAAAACAGACTTTGATTGGGCAGTTGGAATGGATATCAAATATGGATTGACCGAAAACTTCACCCTAGACGCGACTTTAATTCCGGAATTAGTCAAATTTCTGGTTCCTTTTTTAGTATTTTCGTCACTGAGATTTTCGAAGATGATTACAGGAAAAAATTTACATAAGTCTTTCGGTGATATTGAAGTTCTTAAAGGAGTAAATATCGACGTCAAAAAGGGTGAAATTGTAGCCATTGTGGGTCCTTCTGGGGCAGGAAAAACAACCTTATTACAAATCCTTGGCACTTTAGACAAACCTGACTCTTCATCAACTTATGATTTGAATATCAACAACATAGAGATTAAAAATCTATCAGATAGTCAGATTTCAAAGTTTCGTAATGAGCAGGTTGGTTTCATTTTCCAATTTCACCAATTACTTCCTGAATTTACAGCTTTAGAAAATGTTTGTATCCCTGCTTTCATTGGAAAAAAATCAAAAAAAGAGGCTGAAACGAAAGCCAAAGAAGTTCTTGATTATTTGGGTTTATCGGATCGTTACCATCACAAACCAAATGAATTATCGGGCGGTGAGCAACAAAGAGTAGCCGTTGCTCGAGCGTTAATCAATAATCCCGCAGTTATTCTTGCTGATGAACCTAGTGGAAATTTAGATAGTCAATCTGCAGAAAATCTTCACGATTTGTTTTTCAAATTGCGTGATGAATTTAATCAAACCTTTGTCATTGTTACCCATAACGAAACGTTAGCAGATATGGCAGATCGCAAATTGGTGATGAAAGACGGTATTATTCTATGAAACTGAAGAAAGGAGAATTAAAAGCCTTTTTAAACGAGAAAGCCTTTCAGTACAATCAACCAAAATTTCTCGAAGAAGACCCTATTCAAATTCCGCATCGGTATGCTACAAAAGAAGATATTGAAATCTCAGGATTTCTAACAGCCATCATTTCTTGGGGAAACCGCAAAATGATTGTGAGAAACGCTTCCAGAATGATGGACTTATTAGGTAACAGTCCATATGAATTCATCATAAACCATTCGGATAAGGACCTAATTGATTTGGAGTCTTTTGTGCATAGAACGTTTAATGGCAAGGATTTACAACAGTTTGTAAAATCATTAAATCATATTTATGCTGTTCATGGCGGATTGGAATCTATTTTGATTCCTTCTAACGGACATACCGATTATAAAGAAGCCATTAACAGGTTAAAAAATGCATTTTTTGAAATTTCACATCCGCAGAGAACAACTAAACACATTTCTGATCCATTAAAAAATTCAGCAGCAAAACGAATTAATATGTATTTGCGATGGATGGTACGAAACGATAAAACAGGAGTCGATTTTGGAATTTGGAATCAGCATAATCCAGCCCATCTCTCCTGCCCTTTGGATGTTCATTCAGGAAAAGTTGCACGAAAACTCGGGATTTTAAAACGCAAACAAAACGATTGGAAAGCTGTTTCTGAATTGGATACCAGTCTACGTCAATTTAATCCTACAGATCCAGTCCTTTATGATTTCGCACTTTTTGGTCTGGGTGTATTCGAAAATTTTTAAGAGTTTTTATTCTACAAAGTTCGACAGATGTGAGTATTTTTAAGGGCTTAAAATTAACTGACATGAGAACTATTAGCTTTTTATTTACACTTTTATTTTCTGTTATCCTTATCGCTCAAGATGGAAGAATTCCTTTGGATACAGTGGTTGAAACTACCAATTCAGTAAAAATCAAAGGAAAAATTGTTCCTTACAAAGCATCAACAGGAATGCAACCTGTTTGGGATGATAACGGAAACATAATTGCCTCACTGTATTACACCTATTATCAGCGAACAGATGTAAAAGACAACGCAAAGCGACCCATAATCATGTCTTTTAATGGCGGTCCAGGTTCAGCATCAGTTTGGATGCATATTGCATACACAGGACCGAAAATTTTAAAAATTGATGACGAAGGTTATCCTGTACAGCCTTACGGAGTAAAGGACAATCCGAATTCGATTTTAGATGTTGCTGATATTGTTTACGTAAACCCAGTAAATACAGGATTTTCAAGACCCGTCGTACAAAAAGGCAAAAAAGTTGATCGAAGCAAATTCTTTGGTATCAATGCTGATGTTCAATACCTTGCCGGTTGGTTACAAACATTTATAACGCGATACAATCGTTGGGAATCTCCGAAATATATCATTGGTGAAAGCTATGGTGGAACAAGAGTAATGGGGCTTGCTGCAGAATTACAAAATCGCCATTGGATGTATTTGAATGGTGTAATAATGGTTTCTCCTGCAGACTATAAAGTTTTGAGAACTCAGGGGTCTGTAGACTATGCGATTAACCTACCCTACTTTACTGCAACTGCTTGGTATCATAAAATGCTAGCTCCAGCTTTACAGAATAAAGATTTGTTAGAAATTTTGCCTGAGGCAGAAGAATTTGCCATTAATACGCTACTTCCAGCAATAGCCAAAGGTGGATTCATTCGTGATACAGAGAAGAACAGTGTTGCAGAGAAATTCGCTTATTACTCAGGGCTTTCTAAAAAATCAATTTTACAAAACAACCTAGAGGTATCACCTTCTTTTTTCTGGAAAGAATTATTAAGAGATAAGAAAGGAATGACTGTAGGTCGTCTAGATTCAAGATATCTAGGACTAGATAAGAGAGAATCTGGAGTTTCTTCTGATTATAATTCAGAAATTACCTCCTGGTTGCATTCATTCACTCCGGCCATTAATTATTACATCAGAGAAGAATTGAATTTTAAGACTGATGTAAAATATAATGTTTTCGGACCTGTAAGACCTTGGGATAACAGAAATGATAATGTTAGAGAAGGATTACGTCAAGCTATGGCTCAAAACCCTTATTTAAAAGTTTTAGTTCAATCTGGTTATTATGATGGTGCAACAACGTATTTTGGAGCTAAATACACGATGTGGAAAACGGATCCAAGCGGTAAATTAAAAGATCGATTCTTCTTCAAAGGATACCGAAGCGGTCATATGATGTATTTACGTAAAGACGATTTGGAAAAAGCAAATGACGATTTAAAAGAATTCATAATGAATAGCTTATCAAAAGGTTTACCAGCAAAATATGAATAATGCAATTTAGGAATCCAGAAGTATTTTATTTCCTTTTTTTATTAATTATACCACTATTGGTACACCTTTTTCAATTGCAAAGATTTGTAAAAGTACCATTTACGAATGTAGCATTTTTAAAAAATATCCAAGCAACAACTCGTAAGAGCTCAACCATTAAAAAATGGATAATATTATGCACTAGAACCTTAGGTCTTTTAGCGTTACTTGTTGCATTTTCACAACCTTATTTAGGCAACAATACTTCTCTAGAAAAATCCATTCTAAATATATATTTAGACAACTCGTTAAGTGTAAATACATCAAATCAAAATTATCAAAATCTACAAACTAAGATTAATAAAATAATAGAAAATGCACCGGTAAGTGCTTCTTATAATTTGATCACAAATTCAGATTTTTATGAAAATTTGAGTTATGAAAGTCTAAAAAAAGTATTGATTGATGTTAAAACAGATACAAAAACTCAGAATATTGAAAAAATTTTACTGCAAAATAACCAAAATTCAATAAATAAAACTAACACTTTATATAAAAATATATTATTAACTGATTTTCAAAATATTAAAGAGAATATGTTTACAAATGTAACAGGTGTTTTTTATGCAGTAAAGTCTGAAAAAATTAATTTTTCTAATCTTTCTATTGATAGTTTATCAATTACTGACGCTCAATCTGAATACATTACCTTAACCGCATTCATAAAAAATCAGGGAACAGAGAAAAACAATGTTCCGCTTGCCATTTACAACAATCAAAAACTATTAGCTAAACAGATCTTTTCAATATCTGAAAACTCCACCACTCCAATCAGCTTATCCCTAAAAAAGGAACGTAGTTTATCTGGAAAAATAGAAATCACTTATAACGATACTTTTTCTTTTGACAACATCTTTTATTTTAGCTTAGAAGCACCTAAAAAAACAAAGGTTTTAACGATTGGAAAGTCAGATGAATTCCTTAAAAAGATATATTCTGAAGATGAATTTGATTTTAAACGCACTTCGGTTTCAACCGTAAATTACAATGCGCTTTTAGAAAATGATTTGATCATTTGTAACGAGCTAACGGTGATTTCTAACAGCCTACTAAATCAACTAAAAGAGTTTAATGATGATGGAGGAACCTTAGTCGTTATCCCCTCTATGGAATCCAATTTTGATATTGAAAAACAATTAATTGGATTAAGTACTATAGTTAATCAACAAAAATCAAACGATACATTAAGAATCTCAAGTTTAAATGAAAAGCATCCGTTCTTTAAAAATGTATTCACGGATAAAGTCGATAACTTCACCTCACCCTACGTCAAAGAAACGTTTTTACTAAAATCAGGTTTCTTGAGCAGAATTGTTTCACTAGAAAACAACTATCCATTTTTCTCAAAGGTATACAAAAACGGTAAAGTATATCTTTTCAGCTCTTCATTATCGAAAGAAAACTCCAATTTTCGCAATTCTCCTTTGGTTGTTTCCCTATTCTACACCTTGGGACAACTAAGCTTTAAACAACCTAAATTATATTACCATATTAACGAAGATCAATTCATAGATTTGAAAGTAAAGTTGGAAAAAGACAAAATCTTAAAGGTATCTGCAGGAAACAAAACATTCATTCCTCTTCAAAAGGCGTTTCAGAACAAAGTTGAATTGAGCTTCGAGGAACAGATTTTAAATTCCGGATTTCACCATGTCTTAAAAGAAAAGGACACCATTACCACACTTGCATTCAACAATCCGAAAAGTGAAAGTTCATCAGCATTTATGGATCCAAAAGTATTTGATTATGCAACAAATCCGATAAAAACATTTGATTCGATTGAGGACATATTTACCACTATTAAGGATTTTAATGAAGTTAATTGGCTTTGGAAATGGTTTATATCGTTGGCAATTGTATCTTTGTTGGCGGAAATTTTACTTTTAAAGTTCTTTAAAGTATGAACATTCTAATCAAATCCGCCGTAATCATTGACAGTTCTAGTCAATATCACAGACAAAAGAAAGACATTTTTATTAGTGACGGCATTATCCAAAAAATTGATGATAACCTTAAGTTCGAAGGTAATTACGAGCTTATCGAAAGACCTAATTTATACATTTCGAATGGTTGGTTCGATAGCAGCGTTAGTTTTGGAGAACCTGGATTTGAAGAAAGAGAAAACATCAGTAATGGTTTAGAAACAGCCGCAAAGAGTGGATTCACAGCCGTGGCAGTCAATCCGAATACCAATCCAATTATAGATTCCAAATCGGGAGTAGAATTTCTAATTAATATCTCAAGATTACATACCACTACCCTACATCCAATTGGTGCTTTAACTAAGAATAGTGAAGGAAAAGAGATTACAGAAATGTATGACATGTCTAATTCTGGAGCTATTGCTTTTGGCGATTACAAAAAAGCAACATCCAACGACAATCTTATGAAGATTGCGCTTCAATATGCGCAGAATTTCGATGGATTAGTCCTGAGTTTTCCGCAAAATGACTCAATAGCGCATGGCGGTATCGCAAATGAAGGAGAAAACAGCACCAAATTAGGCTTAAAAGGGAATCCAGCTTTGGCAGAGCACCTGCAGATCGCTAGAGACCTATTTTTACTTGAATACACTGGTGGAAAATTACATATCCCAACCATCAGCACTAAAAAATCAATTGAATTGATTGCTGAGGCTAAAAAGAAAGGGGTTCAAGTCACCTGTAGCGTTGCTGTACACAATCTTTTACTTTCTGATGAGGAATTACATGGATTTGACAGCAATTGTAAGGTAAATCCGCCCCTAAGGAGTCTGGAAGATGTGGAAGCATTGCAGAACGCCGTAAGAAAAGGATTAATCGATGTTATTACGACCGATCATAGCCCGATTGATATTGAGCACAAAAAAGTAGAATTTAACCAAGCTATGTACGGCACTATCGGATTAGAATCTGCATTTGGTGCTTTAAATTCGATATTCGAATTGGATGAGATTATTCCTTGCCTAACCAATAGAGCTCGAAAAACTTTTGGACTACCCACAAATACAATTGAAACCGGAAATAAAGCAGAATTATCGCTTTTCTCCCCTACTGATGAGTATGAGTTTTCAACTGTCCATATCTACTCTACATCTAAAAACAGTGTGTTTTTGGGTAAATCATTAAAGGGTAAGGTTTTTGGAATTTGTAATGGATCAAAAGTAGTATTGAATTCGTAGAACTAATTTATAGTGAGCAACTTACATTATCTCGTACGAGAACCCAAAGTACAATTAAACAATCCACCGTTATTAATTCTCTTACATGGTTATGGCAGCAATGAACATGACTTATTTTCATTTGCCAGTGAATTACCCGAGGAATTATTGATTATTAGCGCACAGGCGCCTTATTCAATGGGATTTAGAGGTTATGCTTGGTATGCCATAAATTTTGATGATGTTAATGGAAAATTTTCCGACATTCCTCAGGCAAAAGAATCAATCAAAAAAATTCACGATTTTATCGATGAGATTCAATCCAAATACAACACACATCCTGAGAAGACATTTTTGTTAGGATTTAGTCAAGGAGCCATTCTTAGTTATGCGTTAAGTTTTAATTTCCCAAATAAAGTTCCATACATCATTGCTTTAAGTGGTTATATCAATAAGGATTTATTACCGACTGATATCCCATCGAGCATTACTACAGAATACTATTGTTCTCATGGAATGGTAGATCAAGTTTTACCAGTTGATTGGGCTCGCCAGAGTGATGTTTTCTTAAAAAATCATGGAATTTCGAACACCTATGAGGAATTTCCAGTTGGTCACGGTGTAAATCCGCAGAACTTTTACAACTTCAAAGCCTGGATTGAAGAACGATTATAACAAACTAAACTGTTATTTGTAATCCGTCGTAAGCCAAAAATACATTTTTTGGTAAGTTTTCTGATACTTCTTTATGGAATCCTAATTTGTGACTGATGTGGGTGAAATAAGTAACTTCTGGATTAATTTCAGCCACAAAGTCTAAAGCTTCTTCTAAATTAAAATGCGTCGGATGCGGATCGATTCGAAGAGCATTCACAACCAACACTTTTATACCTTTTAATTTACTTTTCTCCTCGTCAGATATGGATTTCATATCCGTTAAATAGGCAAAATCTTGAATTCGAAAGACCGTCACCGGGAGCTTTCCATGCATTACCTCAATTGGAATGATTTCAATATCATCAATCAAAAAGGGTGTTTTATCAACAACAGTCGGAAGAACACTTGGTGCACCAGGATAGCGATTTTCAATACTAAAAATATACTCAAATCGCTTTTCTAGACTGGTAAGCGTTCTCTGATTCAAATAAATTGGCATCTCTCCTATTTGGTAGCAATAGGGTCTTAAATCGTCCAATCCTCCAACATGATCGGCATGTTCATGAGTGAATAATACACCATGAATTAAATCAATTTGTTCTCTTAGCATCTGCTGACGGAAATCCGGACCACAATCAATTACGTAATTTTTACCATCAAAAGAAATCAAAATGGAAGATCGCAATCTTTTGTCTTTTGGATCGGTTGATAAACAAACAGGATCTTTACTTGCAATCATTGGAATACCCTGAGAGGTACCTGTTCCTAAAAATGTGATTTTTAACGATTTTTTAGAAGAATTCATCAGAACAAAAATAAAATAAAATTGAGTAATGCTTTCTATTTTAGTACTTTTGTTACACAACATAAAACACTATTATGGCTGTCTCTTTAAAGGGTGATCAAAAAATAAATGCTGTCCCTTCAGTAAAATCCAAAGCACTTCGAATTAATCTAAATACCGACATCTACGGAACCTTTGCAGAAATTGGCGCTGGTCAAGAAACAGTACGAAATTTCTTCAGAGCTGGCGGGGCTTCGGGTACTATTGCAAAAACAATGAGTGCCTATGACAAAGATTTCTCAGATGCCATTTATGGCGCAGAAAAAGATGGACGATATGTCACAGAATCGCGCTTAAAGAAAATGCTTCGACATGAAATTGATTTGGTTGAACACCGATTGAGTAGAGCTAAACATCCTAATAAAATATTCTTTACCTACGCAAATACCGTTGCTACGATTGATTTTTCAAAGAAATTCAAAGGGCACGGATGGGTAGGTATTCGTTTTCAATTAGATCCTTTAGAGGAATATAATGAGATTGTTTTACACCTTCGTTTTAAAGAAACAGATGCAACGCTTCAGCAAGAGACATTAGGTATATTAGGTGTAAACTTAATCTATGGAGCATTTTATTTAAATGACAATCCGAAAGAATTAATTAAGTCATTCTACGACAACCTTGACCATCACAAATTAGAGATTGACATGATCAATTTCTCAGGTCCTAGATTCATGTATGTAGACAATCGTTTAATGAGTTTACAATTGTTGAAGTACGGAATGACCAATGCAGTGATGTTCGGACCAGACGGAAACAATATGCTTCCGGCTCAAGTATTGTACAAGAAAAACATCTTGGCCTTACGAGGTAGTTTCAGACCGGTAACTAAGGTGAACATGGACATGTTTGAGAAATCTAAGAAATTGTTTTTTGCTGAAAACAAGGTAAAAGAAGAAAATACTCAGGTTATATTCGAGATTACCCTTAGTAACTTAAAACAGGAAGGAGAAATCAACGAAAGAGACTTCTTAGATCGAGCTGAGTTATTGTGTTCACTTGGGCAAAATGTAATGATTACCAACTATCAGCAGTACTACAAGCTGGTAGAATATTTCAGTGAATTCACCAAAGCCAGAATGGGACTAACCATGGGCGTGTACAACCTCATCGAAATTTTTGACGAAAAGTACTATCGTGATGTGAGCGGTGGAATTCTAGAAGCTTTCGGGAAGCTATTCTATCGTGACTTAAAAGTCTACATGTATCCATATCACGATCAGAAAACTGATGAATACATCACCAGCGAGAATTTAAAAGTACACCCTCGAATGAAGGAATTGTATAAGTTCTTCAAGCATAATGGACGTTTGGTAAACATTGATGACTTCAATAAGGACATTATGGATATTTTCTCAAGAACTGTTTTAAAAATGATTAAAAATGGTGAAAAAGGCTGGGAAGAGATGTTACCAGAAGGTGTACCGCAAATCATCAAACAGAAGCGATTATTTGGTTATGTAAATCCAAAATTTGGATAAGATTAAACCTTTTGACTAATTTTAGGTCTAAGTAAAAAAAGTTTAGTTGGCCAACGAATTAGTCTTTGTACAGGAGCTTCAAAATAATTCCACTCGGGAAAAAGCTTTTAAACAACTGGTAAGCGAATATAAAGAGCGTTTATATTGGCATATCCGAAAGATTGTGTTGGTTCACGATGATGCGGATGATGTGCTTCAGAATACGTTTATCAAAATTTATAAGAATATTGATAATTTCAAAAATGAAAGTAAGTTGTTTTCGTGGATGTATCGGATTGCCACAAATGAGTCAATTACCTTTATAAATAAAAGAGTTAAAGAAAAAAATATCAGTATTGAAGAATACCATCAAGAAGCTGTTTCAAATTTAGCTGATGATCATTATTTTTCTGGTGATTATGTACAATTGGTTTTACAAAAAGCCATTGCTACGCTCCCTCAAAAACAACAAATTGTATTTAATTTAAAATATTTCGAGGAGTTAAAATATGACGAAATTTCAGAAATTTTAGATACATCAGTTGGCGCCTTGAAAGCATCTTATCATCATGCAACCAAAAAAATTGAAGTATTTATTAAAAATCATACGCATTAAACTTTTGACCTTTTTTTTAGTCTAAGGAGTAGAAATGAAAGACAATTTTAAACATAAGGCATCTAAAAATTCGGGATTCACCATTCCGAAAGGGTATTTTGATTCTTTTGATGAAGAACTAGACGCTAAAATTAGAGCGAATAGTTTTCCGAAATCGTCTGGTTTCAATGCTCCAGAAGGGTACTTTGACACCTTTGAAGTTAAGATAGAAAAGCAAAAACCAAAAGGAAAACGAATTGAATTTTCCTTTTCCAAATTCAAATATGCGGCAGCAGCTGCAATAGTTGTAGGGTTTTTATCAACTTTCTATCTTTTAATTCCTTCAAATGGATCTTATGACAAGCTATACAATAGCATATCTCAGCAAGAAATTGATTCCTGGTTTGATCAAAATGAGATAGAGATTAGTTCAATTGATATGGTGGCCGTATATTCGGATGACCTCTCAGAAGCTACAGATTTATTAGAAAGTAATTTTAATGAGCAAAATATAACAACCTATTTACAAGAGTCATCAGAAACAGAAATTGTAATCGATGAATTCTACTAAAATATTAGATATGAGAACATTACAGACATATGTATTAGGAGCAATATTTCTAATTTCCAGTTTAAGTTTCGGTCAAGGAGGTAAAAATCCTGGCGAAAAAGTTCGGTCTTTAAAAATTGCTTACATCACTCAGGAATTAGAATTAACAACAAAAGAGGCTGAAAAATTTTGGCCTGTTTACAACGAATACGACAGAAAGATCAGAGGATTAGAACGAAATGAGCGAATGAAAGTTAGAACCATTACTAAAGAGTCGAATGGTTATAAAAATCTAACAGATAATCAGGCATCAGAAATATTAAATAGAATTTACAAAATAGAGCGACAAATTTTGGATAGCAAAAAAGAAATGGATCAGAAATTGTCTAAAGCAATATCGAAAAAGAAAATTCTTCGACTCAAGCATATCGAACGTGAATTTGTGAGAAACTTAATGCACAAACTACGATCAAGCAAAAGGAAAGGCATGGACAATATGCATTAAAAAAGGGAGCAATTAATGCTCCCTTTATTTATTCGATTATTTGAAAGCAAGGATACAATTCGGGTTTGTCGAGTGTAAATTTTTTCAACCAGATACGAAGTTCTTTAACTTCATGTGGTAGTAACCTTTCAACTGCTTTTTTTAATTCCTTGCTAAATAACTCTAAATTGAGACTAACGCGCTGTAAAACGTCGATAGTATAATCAAACATTGCTCTAGCCATGTGTAAGTTTATTATAGTAAAAGAACGTTGCTCTGCAATAAATATTGCACCCTAATTTACGAAATTTTACCTAATTGTAAAAGTTAAAATTAAAGCTTATTCGCTCTTTCCAGCAGTGCATTTGCCTCCTTTTCCAATGATTGATTGATTGCAGAGAAATGAGCTTTCTGATTCTCAACGTCTTTCTGATAGATTTTAGCGATCAACTCGTCAAACACAGTGATAGCATCGTCAATAATTTTTTGAGCCTTATCGGCTTTAGAAGCGTCTTTAGACAAACACTCGTCTATAATATCTCCTAATACGTAGTGAATATCCTTTTTTAAATTTTTAATACTTGCCATGGTTTATAATATATAAGTTAATAACTCGGTTAAATTTGATAGTGTAATATACTCTTTATTTTTTTTCTTATGTTCTTCAACCTCCTCATGAGCCCAGGTAGTATGGAATGGAACATGAATGGCAGAACCACCTATTGAAACCACTGGTAACACATCGGATTTAAGTGAAT
Organism: Polaribacter sp.; assembly: GCA_049889235.1. Taxonomy (GTDB): domain Bacteria; phylum Bacteroidota; class Bacteroidia; order Flavobacteriales; family Flavobacteriaceae; genus Polaribacter. The sequence goes on along the minus strand of JBMHDU010000014.1, from coordinate 182,607 downwards.
TTCCAACCATTAAAAACTCTTCAGGCCGAATATCAAGGTGACCTATAAGCTTAAGAAAATCTTTTTCTTTTTTTTCACTCATCACTTCTACATGATGAAAGTACTTTAACAAGCCGGATTTCTCGAGTTTTCGCTCCTGATCCAATAAATCGCCTTTTGTTGCGACAATCAGTTTATATTTTGAAGACAGAGCCGATAATACCTCTTCTACACCCTCAAGAAGTTCAATGGGTTTATGAATCATTCCCTTACCTATTTCCAATATAGACTGCATCGTTTTTGGTTCAATTTGATGGTTTGATAAATCAAGGGCGCATTCGATCATTGAAAGCATAAATCCTTTAACGCCATATCCGTAGGTCTCAAGATTCTTAATTTCAACATGAAATAACTCCTGATCTATTTTATTTGCAGTTTCATATCCTGATAACAGTTTGGCAAATTTTTGTTCAGCTTCCCTGAAATAGGTTTCATTTACCCAAAGAGTATCGTCTGCATCAAAAGCAATGACTTTTATGTTTTTATTGAAGTTCATTGAACTGTTGAATTGCTTTTTTAAGGTCTTCTTCTGTATCAATCCCAATTACAGGTTTATCAATTTCAACCATTTTAATGGTTTTACCCATTTCTAAATATCGAATAGCTTCTATCTTTTCAGCAGACTCCAAAGGCGTCATGGGGCTGTTGTAAAAATCCAATAGGGCTTTTTTTCGAAAGGCGTAAACACCAACATGCTTGAAATGTGTTACATCAGCATCTTTATCTCTTTGGAAAGGAATCGGACTTCTTGAAAAGTATAGGGCATCATTTTGAAGATTGGTAATTACTTTTACATTATTCGGATTTTGAATATCCTCTTCATTTGCAATTTTAACCATCGGTGATGCCACATCAATTAATTGATTCGTATCCTTATGAAAAACATCAATTAATCGCTCCAAAGATTCCGTATCTATAAAAGGTTCATCACCTTGAACATTCACAATGATATCAACATCTAATTCTTCAGATGCTTCCGCCAAACGATCTGAACCACATTCATGCTTTTTTTGATTTTTTATCACCCTACCTCCTGCATCTTCAATTGCCTTAAAAATAATCTCTGAATCAGTTACAACATATACCTCATCGAACAGTTTAGTCTGAAGAGCAGCTTCATAAGTTCTTAGGATTACGGGTTTACCAGCAAGATCTTTCATTAATTTTCCTGGAAATCGAGAGGCTTGGTATCGAGCCGGAATCATTGCAATTATTCTCACTTCAATTGAATTTATTTCTTGGCGAAAAAATTTAACCACAAAGGTACATTTATTTCGAATTGTGGAACCAATTTTAAATTAGTTACATTTGAGAAAGCCGAAAAAAAATTAAGAAAGCAGCATAATTATGGGTTTATTTTGGGATTTATTGCAACAGAGTCAAATTCAGAGTCAACAAGACAAAGCCGATTCCTTAGAGGGGCGTGTTACCAATTTGGAAAACGAACTGAATCAAACCAAAAATCTTCTTCAAAAAACGTTAGAAGCACTCGAAAATCATCTTCAGCGTGATATTGATGGCGACGGAATAACCGGAAAATAAAACATATGAAAACTGAATTCTTCCTCATCGCACTGGTTATCCTCTGTAGTTGTAAGACTAAACCCAATCTTCCCGATCCTTACCAAGCAGGATGGAAAGGCGAAAAAGTTTGCGAGATTTTAGAGGAAAATGATAAGCTTCGAACTTTGAAGTGTACTTTTCCTATAGGTGTTGGTCATGAAAAGCACTTTCATAGATCCCACTTCGGATATACATTAAAAGGAAGCCGTTTTCGGATTACGGATGCGAATGGTGTTCGTGAAGTTGATATTCCAGATGGATTCAATTTTTACAATGAAGAAATCAAATGGCATGAACCTGTCAATATTGGAGACTCAACGGCTGTATTCCTCATATTTGAACCTAAATGAATATGATGATTAAATTATTTAGAAACATGCGTGAGAACAACCTACGAAATGGAAATACAAAAAGGTATATCAAATACGCGATCGGTGAAATTTTTCTGGTGATGATTGGTATTCTTTTAGCAGTACAAATCAACAATTGGAATGAGGATCGCAAAACTGAAAATGAATTAAAGAATATTTTAAAAACGATATCTGCGGATTTACAGCGTGATACTTTAGTCGCAAAATCGATTATCCAGTTGTATGATTGTATTGAGGGGAACAGCATAAGAGTAATAAACCAACAGATTACTTCGAAAAATCATGAGAAATACCCATGTTAAGGAGCTTAGCAAGTGTCTATTCTCCTTACTCAATTCAGACCAAAGGTTATGAAATGTTAAAGTGTTATTCAAATAAAAACAAAATTCAAAACGACACTCTAATATCAAGCATTACCCAGTTTTATGTTCCTTATCTGCAAATTATCGCAGATAACAATCAAATGATCAAAAAAGAAGTGCTTGAGAACATCGATGACTTCAAAACAAAACCGTGGTTTGTAGATTGGACACAGGGTAAAGTGTCTAAAGAGATGATAACCTACTTTACAGAAAGTCAAGACTATCGTAAAAAAGTTGCAGCGAATTTAATTTCCCAATGCGTAATCATAAACAAGTGGTAACATCCTATAAAAAAATGCTACCGAACTCATTAAAGGAATAAATTCAAAAATCAAAAAAGAGTAATGGAAGATGGTTTTAACATTATAATGGTGATAGCAATCATTTTTTTTGCACGATTAGCCATTCGACTCCTTATCAGGTATAGAAAAAACAAATAGAAATCTTTCCTAATTATTTTACCTATTGATTACTTTTACCACTAGTAATTTCATTTTCAATGAAATTGAAGCAATTCTTAAGTGTAATCTTTTAACTATTTATTTTGACACAGGCAAGTGCATTTAAACGCATTTTGTATGTTGACAATTTTAGTTCAATCCTTGGAAATACAACAAGCGAAAATAAATTACTCTCTTTACAAAGCGATATGACTTTAATTGCTTAGTGTTATATGAATTAAATAAGGTAAATAAAAAGTATCCGCTTCAAGACAAACGAACCAATCAGATTTTAGCAAAATTCATTTCATAAGCAAAATCAACCTATAATATTGACGAAATAGCAGCGGTTGGCGAAGCGTCTGAGTTTTTTGTAGATGTTATTGATCCATATAACAACACTAGGAATAGTGTTTATGAAAAATTTGATGTTTATAATTTAGAATTCGAATATTGGAATTCGTCTTCAGAATTAGGTGGATATTATTGTGAAAATTACCTTAGAAAAAGGACAACTCCCCTATAACAGAAATGGAAGCTTTAAATACTTTATTGAATCTTTACCAATTTATGAGTTTAGTTTCAGAGGAATTAAATCATCCTATTGAGATAGAGTCTTACGTTGGACATTTTAATCCGAAAGAAGTTGCCAATATCAGTCACCATGCTGATCGATTACTTATCCACAGCTATGTACAAGAGCCAAATCGGATATTTCCTTACATTAAAAAAGATTAGAGTACTTACACGCAATCAACTCTCGTATTGAAATATCTGTGCTTCTTTCTGCGGAAATGAATTTTCTAGGTAAATGGATGAAAAACAACTATTTCAAAGGTGTCGAAAACATTTTCGTAGGTGAATTACAAAAGAAAAATATGTTTGTAAACCAACCCCTAAATTTTAATGGATTCACCTATTATAATTATAGTTACCTAGACTATACCTTGAAGGTTTTAGATTCTAAACGAGGCTACTCGCCCGAATAACTCACAAAATTTCTAGGTGTTTCGTAAAGGGTAATTTTAATATCCAAATTTGTAGAAATTACATTTCGAAGTTTCTTGTAAATAACTACACAGATATTTTCTGCAGTCGGAATTAAGTCTTTAAATTCAGGAACTTCTTCGTTTAGATTTTTATGATCAAAAGGCTCCTCCACTTCCTGTTTAATCAAATCCTTAAGCTTACCTAAATCATACACATATCCAGTTTTTTGATCAATCTCACCTGTAAGCGATACAATCAATTCATAGTTATGGCCATGATAATGGGGATTACTGCATTTGCTAAATACTTCAAAATTCTTTTCATCACTCCATTCTTTGCGATAAATTCGATGAGCAGCATTAAAATGCGCTTTTCTATGTACAGTTACTTTAGGCATTTTTTAATTTATCAAAGGATTTTTCAAATATGATTTTAAACCAAGCAGTATATAATTCAGGACGATTTTCGATATCCGTTTTAACATCATCCAACGTCATCCATTTAAAGGCTTCTACCTCATCTCTGTTGATGATCGGATCTTCATTGTAATAACCTACCATCACATGATCTAATTCGTGCTCAGTTAAGCCGTTATCAAAAGGAGCTTTATAGATGAAAGAAAACACTTCTTTGATTTCTGTTACAAAACCCATTTCTTCAAATAATCGGCGTTTACCAGCCTGAACATTCGACTCGCCATCTCGTTGATGAGAACAACAGGTATTGGTCCAAAGTAAGGGAGAATGGTACTTATGCTTCGCCCTTTGTTGTAGCATTAATTCGTTTTTCTCATTAAAAATAAATACTGAAAACGCCCTGTGAAGTTCTGCTTTTTCATGGGCCTCCATCTTGGGCATGAGCCCTCTAGGGTTATCCTGTTGATCAACTAAAATTACTTGTTCTTCCACGATTGCAAATATACGTTAATCCAAAATCATCCATCTTAAAATTATAATAAAAGTAAGGACATTGAAATTTAGGTCATCATGAAGTATCTTTGAGCTCGAAATAGTTGTCAATTGAAAGTTTTAAAAATCATATTCCTACTTTTTACAGTCTCCTTTTTTAATTGTATGAACAATTCGGAAAAGCCGATATCCAAAGAAAAAAAAATCATCAAAAAAGATTCAACAGTTACCACATCAATTGTTGAAAAGGAAAGTAAGAAAGTTGAAAAAACTTGGGATAGTCTAAACGCAAAGAATGTAATTCCGTTTTTCACCGAATTTGGCAAACAAAATAAGCAGAGTATTGTAGAGATTTCAACCAAATTCGGGAAAATAAAAATTCGATTGTACGATGACACTCCCATTCACAGAGCCAATTTTCTGTTTTTGACAAAAATTAAATACTTCGATACCACCGTATTTTATAGAGTGGCAAAAAACTTTGTGATACAAGGGGGAAATTCAGATCATTTTTATACCATAAAACAGCGTAAGAAGTATGGAAATTATCAGCTAGAACCTGAATTTCGCAAAAATAGGCGTCATAAGTTTGGCGCCCTTGCAGCAGCACGCGAATGGGAAAACAATCCCAATAAATTATCCAGTCCCTTTCAATTTTACATTGTTCATAAAAGAAATGGTGCTCATCATTTGAATGGAGAACATACGGTTTTCGGAGAAGTTATTTCCGGATTTAAAACGATGGATCGAATTGCTGAGGTTGAAGTAGGTCCCGACGAATGGCCTGTGAGTGATGTACATATGACAATCAAGATTTTAGAGTGATTTATTGCTGCTAAAATGTATCTTTGCACCCTAATTTTTGACCATGAGTTTTTTAACAGAAATTGAACGTAGGAGGACTTTCGGAATTATTTCCCATCCAGATGCCGGTAAAACAACCTTAACTGAAAAATTACTACTCTTTGGTGGAGCAATTCAGGAAGCAGGTGCTGTTAAAAACAATAAAATCAAAAAAGGAGCCACCTCCGACTTTATGGAAATTGAACGTCAAAGAGGTATTTCTGTCGCTACATCTGTTCTTGCTTTTATCTACAAAAACAAAAAAATAAACATTCTCGACACTCCGGGTCATAAGGATTTTGCTGAAGATACCTTTAGAACCTTAACTGCTGTTGATAGTGTTATTGTTGTAATTGATGTTGCCAAAGGTGTTGAGCCTCAGACAGAAAAACTAGTTGAGGTTTGTCGTATGCGAAATATCCCAATGCTAGTTTTCATCAACAAATTAGACCGTGAAGGTAAGGACGCATTTGATCTATTGGATGAAGTTGAACAGAAACTTGGTTTAAAGGTAACTCCCATGAGTTTCCCTATTGGAATGGGATATGATTTTAAAGGAATCTATAATATCTGGGAAAAGAAATTAAATCTATTCTCTGGGGAAAATAAACAAAAGGTCTCGGCCGGAATTGAGTTTGATGATATTTCTAATCCGGAGTTGGATAAAGCTGTTGGGGAAGATGCCGCTGAAACCTTACGAGAAGAATTAGAGTTAATCGATGAGGTATATCCAAGTTTCGATAGAGATACCTACCTAGCAGGAAATTTACAACCTGTATTTTTTGGGTCTGCTTTAAATAATTTCGGGGTAAAAGAGTTGTTGGATGCCTTTATAGAAATTGCTCCATCACCTCAACCGAAAAAAGCAGAAGAACGTGAGGTAGATTCGAAAGAAAATAAAATGACTGGATTCGTATTCAAGATTCATGCAAATATGGATCCGAAACACAGAGACCGATTGGCTTTTGTAAAAATAGTCTCTGGGACATTCAAACGAAATACTCCTTATCTGCATGTAAGACATAACAAAAAAGTAAAATTCTCTAGTCCAAATGCTTTCTTCGCTGAGAAAAAAGAGATTGTTGATGAGTCTTTTCCAGGTGATATTGTTGGTCTTCACGACACTGGAAATTTTAAAATTGGAGATACATTAACCGAGGGAGAAGTATTAAACTTCAGAGGAATTCCTAGTTTCTCACCAGAACACTTTAGATATGTAAATAATGCCGATCCAATGAAAGCTAAACAGTTATACAAAGGTTTAGATCAATTAATGGATGAAGGAGTTGCACAGTTATTTACTTTAGACATGAATGGTCGAAAAGTAATTGGAACAGTTGGGGCATTACAATATGAAGTGATTCAATATCGTTTAGAGCACGAATACGGTGCAAAGTGTACTTACGAAAACTTAGGTGTTCATAAAGCCTGTTGGGTGGAACCTGAAGACCCAAAAAATGACGAGTTTACTGAGTTTAAAAGAGTGAAACAACGCTATCTAGCAAAGGATAAACAAGGAAAATTGGTATTTTTGGCTGATTCAGCATTTAGTATTCAAATGGCCCAGCAAAAATATCCGACTGTAAAATTGCATTTTACTTCAGAATTCAATCAATAAATCAAACTATGAAAAAACTGATTTTTATCCTTGTTCTTTTTACCGTTAGCTTCGGATATTCCCAATCAAACGAAGTTTCAGAATTGGGTGGAAAATTATTCAACAACAAGATTCGTCTTAATTATATCTTGGTGCATCAACCGGTTAATCAGGTAAGTTATCAACTCGATAGAACCATGGGCTTTATAGGACTGAACTACAATATTCCTCTCAACGATTGGTTGTATACAGGAGCTGGTTTCCATACCGCAATTACTGGAGATCAAGGTGGGTTGTTTACGCTCGGAGTTAACTTAGGTGTGAATTTCCCTATTTATAAAAATCTGTATTTCGATGCAAATGTTCACTTCGGAGGTGGTGGTGGTTATCGAAGTTTAGTGAATGGTGGAGGAATCTTATATCCGAATGCAGGACTGCAATATAAAACTGATGACTTCTCATTCGGAGTGCAATACGGATATGTAAATTTCTTTACCGGAATACAAAAGAGTGATAATTTCTCATTCTTCGTTGAAATTCCGACCCAATTTCGATCTGCATCCTACGACGACGCTCAAAAAGAATTTGCAATCAATAATATCGATCCAGAGAATTTCTGGAACCAACCAGCTGTTAAATCAGTACAGCAGATTACCTTCGACTTTTTCTTTCCTGTTGGTATGTCTAGGACTGATGCTAGTACTAGTCCGCAGTATCAACCCATCCGAAGAATGTTATACATCATCGGATTTGAATATCAGAAATATCTGAATGACAACACTTTCATTTATGCACACTTAGATACCATGTATAAAGGCTTAACAGCCGGATTCATGGATTTGTTCTTCGGAGTTGGGAAAAACTTTATTGAAACCAAGTACGTGAATTTCTTTGCCAAGGCAGGTATCGGTGCAGCTGGGGGACGGATTTATCCGGAAGGCGGATTAACAATGTATCCGAATGCTGGATTTGATGTTCGCTTTTCTAAGAATTTCGGATTGAGTTTCCATGGTGGGTATCACAGAGCAATTGGCGGAACTTTCGAAGCATACACAGCAGGATTAAGTTTAAAATATTACACGTTAAGCGGTGGTATATCTGATCCTTTCAATAATGAAAAAGTAAAAGCGTATAGAACTCAAGGAGTTGGAGTTTCTGTGCAAAATCAAACCTATTTTGATGTAGCGAAATTTGGAATACCAGATAGCGACCTTCAATTGTTGGCCATTAAAGTTAATTATGATTTAAGCAAACGAGTTTATGTTTCTGGAGAAGCTTCATTCGCTTACGAAGGAAAATCTGGAGGATATGCGCACGGAATTTTTGGTCTTGGAATTCGGAGTAATAAGTTCTTCAACAATCGTTTTTCATTGTATGCTGAAGCTGCAGGTGGTGTTGCAGGAGGAGGACGCGTAGATTCTGGAGAAGGAATTTTGATTCGACCAACTGCTGGGATCAATTACCACTTTTCAAAAGACTTTTCAGTTCATGCATCCGCAGGTCAGATGTGGTCTCCTTTCGGGAATGTGAACTCATCAAATATTAATTTTGGGCTTACCTATGCCCTATCGATAGTAAACGGAAAAAAATAAATAAATAATAACAAGATGGATAACGGAATCTACGCAAAATTTACAACACCCAAAGGTGAAATCTTAGTAAACTTAGAATACGAAAAAACACCTGGTACTGTTGGGAATTTTGTTGCACTAGCAGAAGGAAATTTAGAAAACTCGGCAAAACCTCAGGGAACGCCTTATTATAACGGATTGAAATTCCACCGCGTCATTCCTGATTTTATGATTCAGGGAGGATGTCCTTTAGGAACAGGAACAGGGAATCCTGGATATAAATTTGATGATGAATTTCGTTCGGATTTAAAACACGATAGACCTGGAATCCTTTCAATGGCCAACGCAGGACCTGGAACCAACGGAAGTCAGTTTTTTATTACTCATGTTCCAACTCCATGGTTAGACAATAAACATACAGTATTTGGAAGTGTAATTGAAGGTCAGGATGTAGTTGATGCGGTAGCTCAAGGTGATACTATGGAGATCGAAATCATCCGTGTTGGTGATGAAGCTCAGAATTGGAATGCTGTTGAAGCCTTCAGAACTTTTGAAGGATCTAGAGCGCAAAGAGAAGCGGAAGAAAAAAAGAGACAGAAGGATCTTTTAAATGAAGTGGCAGCTGGATTTGACAAAACCGAAAGCGGTTTACATTATAAAATCCTTCAAAAAGGAGAAGGAAAGAAAGCAACTAAGGGATCTATGGTTTCTGTTCATTACAAAGGACAATTATTAGACGGAACTGTATTTGATTCTTCATACAAAAGACGTCAACCTATTGATTTCAATTTAGGAACTGGACAAGTGATTTCTGGATGGGATGAAGGAATTCAATTATTGCAAGTTGGTGATAAAGCCCGCTTTGTAATTCCGTCGAACTTGGCCTACGGAGAACGAGGCGCTGGAGGTGTGATTCCACCAAACGCAACCTTAATTTTCGATGTTGAGTTGATGAATGTAAAATAAAACTCGATATACAAACAGTCAAATAAAGCTCGAAATTCTTTCGGGCTTTTTTATTTTATGAGCATTAGAACGTAACATTTTCTGGCAGAATTCGTCTAATTTAATATCAATTAAATTAACTACTTATGAAGGTTAGAATTCTCCTCATATTATCCATATTTATTTTTGCTTGTACTTCCAATAAAAATTCAGATGCTTTTGTATCTGAGGTTTCTGGCAGGTATTTATTTAATGCTGATGAAATTTTAGAAGTGTATTTTAAAGAAAGCGTTCTATTCATTAAATGGAGAGGAAATGACCGGCTAAAACCTTTAAAAGTGAATGATTCAACCTTTTATTTGGCTGAACTAAATGAGAAATTAATTTTTAATATGAGTAAAGATGTTATCGAGCTAGCGCCAAAAAAAGAGCATGAGGGGGTGATGTACACATTTAAAAAATTAGGAAAAGGAGAAAAAATACCCAGTGAATATATAACAAATAAGGAGTTCGAAAATGCACTTTTGGCCTATCAAAAAATCAAAGCCAAAGATTCCTTAAATCGAATTGTAAATGAGCGAGTTTTAAATCGTTTAGGATATCAATATCTAAGAGATCGGGATTTTGAGCGCGCGCTAGGAATCTTCAAAATCAATAATACCTTATATCCTAAAAGTTCGAATACTTATGATAGCATGGCTGATGCCTATTTGCGAATGAAAGACACTGCAAATGCTATTACCTACTACAAAAAAGCATTAGGTATTAATCCGGAAAACAGAAGCTCTCGACGACAATTGGAAAAGCTAACCAAAAAGTAATTTTCAAAGAATTGATTACATTTACAATGAAATTAATTCCACATGAAAACAGCTAAAGAATACTTTGACGAATATGCTCAAAGTCATCAGAATGAAACCAATCAACTTATCCATTACATCTGTGTGCCCTTAATTTTTTTGAGTGTCATCGGATTATTAATGTCTATTCCGACTACTTTTTTGGAAGACAATATCGAACTCTATAACCCTCTTGTTGAAAATTGGGCTTTTGTTATCGGAATTTTACTTTCCATTTTCTATGCTCGATTGGGGTTTTGGTATCTAGTAAAAATGCTTTTGGTCATTATGCTATCGATCATTATTAATTATTGGATAGGAAATAATGTCAATCTATTAACAGCATCAATTATCATATTTGTAGCGGCATGGATTGGTCAATTTTATGGACATAAAGTAGAGGGCGCTAAACCATCATTTTTAAAGGATATCGAATTTTTATTAATTGGCCCCCTTTGGGTTATCGAGAAACTAACTAAGTAATTTATGGGTGATATTATCTCATTTGATGAATTTTTAAAGGTGGATATTCGCATAGGGACAATTCTCGAAGTAAATGATTTTCCGAAGGCTAAAAAACCAGCTTATCAACTGACTATTGATTTCGGAGCGCTCGGAATTAAAAAATCGAGTGCGCAGATTACGGATTTATATTCCAAGGAAGAATTAATAGATACTCAAGTATCAGCAATAGTGAATTTTAAACCGCGTCAAATTGCTAATTTCTTGAGCGAAGTTTTAGTTTTAGGCATTTACAATACTGATGGTGATGTTGTCCTCTTAAAATCATCAAAATCTATTACTAATGGTGAGCAAGTTCAATAGATACTTAGCGATTCGGGTTATTCAAAATCACCAGGGCTCCAATCACTCCAGGAATCCATCCGCAGAGCGTTAATAACAGAATTATAAAAAAAGATCCACATCCTTTATCAATGACCGATAAGGGAGGAAAGACAATAGCAAGAAGAACGCGTAAAAAACTCATAGTCAATTTGGGTTGATTGTACCCATATGACGTAAATCTTACACGTTTGTTACAGTGAACTAATACAAGATGCTAATCATTTGATGCTGTCGAGATTCCGAATGGTTTGTATAACGGACAAAAACTAATGAAACTAGTTAAGATAAATACTCCAGCCAATGCCAATAATACTATGGCCAATGTTCCTTCAATTACTTCAAAATAGTATAATACCCCAACGATAGCAGCTAAAATAAATCGAATCAATTTATCTGTAGTACCCATATTTTTCTTCATGATGATGATATTTAAATTCCTTACAAAGAAATAGTGTAGATTAGAAAAAGAAAATGATAATTATCAGCCTCAGGTTATAAAAATAAAAAATCCCGCAATGCGGGATTCCTTATCAATAATTTTGCATGAAATTTACATCTTATCACCGAAGAAAATAGAATTCATCAATAATTTGTTAGTACCAAACCAGAATGCTCTAAAGTTGGTATTGTCTGTGAAAATAATGGTTCTACCTCTTCCCAATCGCTGTGTTTTGAACGGAATAGTATTCTTCATCACCTTTTCATTCTCTTCTGATATATAACCACTTAACAACGGATTTGAAGTATACTGAATTGGGTTGTTATAACTTCTTTTATCAGGTTTAATAAAGATGGTGGTCTTTCTAAATAAGGCCAGTTTATCGTCTTTATACCCGAAATTTACTGGATGTGATCTATCAATTTTGGCTTCAAAAATAGCCCCTCCAATGACCTGTGCACCCGATTGCAATCTGCGTTCTTCAAATGAAACGTTCGATATAGAATCAAACTTTGCACTGGTGAATTCTAAGTTGATGAACTTATTGTTTGCCATCCATCTAACTGCATTTTTATATCCTATAATGATTCCGCCATTTCGAACCCAAGTTTTAAATTTATTGACCAAGGCAGATGACATTGAATTACTACTAGGAACAATTAAATGCGTGTATTTAGACAAATCAACACGTTGCACATATCGCATATCTAATCTGGTAATCGGCATATCGTAGCGTTGGTCAAATAGATGCCAAATCTGTCCAGAATCGTAACTTGTTATTCCGTCCCCAACGAGCATCGCAACTTTTGGCGGATTGATAACTCTGAAGTTTCTACTACCCAAATCCATATCTGGATTTTGACCTGTTGTAGTGCCATAAATCGTCAAATGGGAATTGCCTGCTACGTTTTGAAGAAACTTATATAATTCGTTCGAATTCAGTTTTTGATTTTGTACCGGAATCATAATTGTTCCATACTCGTAACTTCTTCCTCCGTTGGTAAAGTTTTTCATCGACACATAAGCTCGAATACCTTTTTGCAAAATGGCGTTCAAGGCTTTAGGAGTATAAAATTCATTCCAAGGCATTAAATATCCGTAATCACTTTTCATGGAAACCACACCGTCTTTCAACTTTAAATCAGTGATTTCCCTTCCTGCCTTCGACAAGGAAACATTTTCGGCATAATCTACATCAAAGGCATGATTAAACGTCCATGCTGAAATATCATAGAATAAACTATCTGTAAATTGCGTTCGTACATCGAACATAGCCTTCACCAAACGATGATTTTTCTGATTCATTGGAACCATGTAGCTATATCCTTTTCTGAATCGCTTACCATTTAAGCTGAAATCATTTTTTACATCGTGGATTTTAACCTGATGCTTTTTTAATATTTCGGCTAAATGAAAGGTTTTTGCAGCATCTTTTTCATCGCCAAAAACAATCGCGTTATTCTTAAAAGTACTCCTCGACTGTTTATAGAAATCTTGCTGATATTTCAATATTTTAACGCGCATATTCTTAGCTGCCTCTAAAGTTGATAGCGCCGCCGTGAATTGATTTCTAATCGTGAAAGGAAACGTTAAAATACCATTATCTGTCTCTTGTGCATGTCCTCTTGAACTCGCTTGTTCGAATAGAATTCCAATTCCACCATTGATATCCGGAAATGCAGAACCTTTTCCGTAGAAATAATCGTCATAATCTTCTTCTGAATAGTACAAAGAACCTAGATTATCAAATGCTTTTGCATGATATGTCCCTATTTCTTTCGTCAAATCCTGATTCATCTGCGGTGTAAACGGATGCGTCCTACCTGGGATCCCTGGCTGAAAAAAGAAGGTGGAATTACTTCCCATTTCATGATGATCGGTTAAGATATTTGGCATCCAATGGTGAAAGGACTTAATTCTTGCACTACTTTCTGGCAATTGAACGGTTAACCAATCACGATTCATATCAAACTGATAATGATTTGTACGTCCTCCAGGCCAAACTTCTCGATATTCACGATCATTCGGATCCGGATTGATATTCTTACTTCTGTTGGTATTCGCCCAATAGGCAAAACGTTGTAATCCGTCCGGATTAAAACTTGGATCAAAAAGAATAACAACATTATTCAACAAATCATCAATCCCTTGGGCAGCTGCTAAATAATAAGCTACCGCTAAGGCCGAATTTGAACCACTCGGCTCATTTCCGTGGATAGAAAACCCTTGATATACAACGATAGGACTATTGGAAACGTCAAAGGAAGCATCATCGGTTCCTTTGATATGGTTTTGACGAATTTGTTCGATATTTTTTTGATTCTCTGGTGAGGTAATTGTTAATAATAACAACGGTCTATCCTCATAAGTTTTACCTCTATCTTCAATGGTGATACGGTCCGAAACTCTGGCCAACGTTTTCATGTACTCAACCAGTTTGTCGTGTGTCACGTGCCACTCACCTACCTCATGTCCAATTACTGATTTTGGCGTTGGAATCGATGGATCATAGGTTACATTCTTTGGTAAGTAATAACTTAAGTCTACTTTTTGTGCTGATAATGAAAATGTTACAAAAAATAGAATTAAAAAAGAGGTGATTTTTTTCATTGAAGTAAAATTTGATTCAAACAAATATAAGCAATATGAAGGTTATGAAATTGTATTTCATTTATTCTCAAAAGGTGACAAATGTTACATTTTTTGATTTTCTGTTCCGCTAACTTTGTGGGGTAATTAATCAATCTATTTCACTAAAATGAAAGTTTTGGTCACACGTTTTATCGTGTTTGTACTCGTTGTTATCGCATCGATTCATTTATACCGGGAAAATTATTCGCATAAAAATTTACACTGGACATACGAGGGAGAAACGTCTCCTGAGCATTGGTCAGAAATCGAAAAGAACTCTGATTGTGATGGTGTTCGTCAATCCCCTATTAATATAATAGATATTAAGACAATAAATTCAGTCATTGATGAAAGCAAATTAAATATCAGCTATTCGCCAATGACTTTTATAAACAGTGTGATTAATAATGGCCATACCATTCAATTTAATTTTGAAAAAGGGGATTCCATTCAGTATCATGATAAAACCTTTCACCTCGCTCAAATTCATTTCCATGAACCTGCAGAACATACCATAAACGGAATTCGTTATCCACTAGAAATACATTTAGTTCACACATTTCAAAATCAGGAATATGCAGTGATGAGCGTGTTAGCTAAAGAAGGTGAGGAAAGTCAATTGTTTGAATTTCTAGAAAGCTTTTTACCCATCAAGGTCGATAAATCAAAAACAATTCATCAGCCGCTCGACCTAACAACATTATTCCCAACAAACAAAAGTTATTATGCATATGGAGGATCTTTAACCACTCCCCCATGTACAGAAAATGTAAACTAGATTGTTTTCAAAGAACCGATTATCGTTTCTGAGGAAGAAGTTCTCAAATTAAAAAAGAACATGCCAAAGGATAACTACAGAAATGAGCAACCTATCAATGGCAGAATTGTAGAGCTAAATCTTATTGAAGAGTTAAATTAATCGAGTAATCCTGCATCATATTTCACTTTACCATTTATAATGGTTTGTAATACTTTTCCTTTTAGGATTGCCTTAGGATCAGCATTCAAAACATCCACATCAACTATAGTAAAATCTGCCCATTTCCCTTTCTCTATAGATCCTGTCAATTTCTCCTGGTGAGAAGCATATGCTCCCCAAATCGTATAGGCCCGTAAAGTTTCTTCGGGCGTTAATTTTTGTTCCGGATAATAGATATTTCCATCCTTTTTCTGTTTGGTAATGGCACAGTAAAATCCGTAGAAAAAACTCGGATCAGAACCTGTAAAATCAGAATTAAAAATAATTCTCGCTTCATTTTTACGAAGGGTTCGCCAGGCATAAGCACCTTTCGCTCTATCTTTTCCAATTCGATCAATAGCCCAAGGCATATCTTCAACAGCATGTGCCGGCTCCATAGAAGCTGTAATATTTAACTCAGAAAATCGAGAAAAATCATCGGGATGAACCACTTGAACATGCTCAATACGATGTCTTAGATTTTTGGATTCAGGATTGTTTATAAAATAGTTGTCATAGATATCCAACACATCGCGATTGGCCTTATCTCCAATAGCATGAATTGCCAATTGAAAGTTCTTATCTAAAGCTTTTTTGATTAGGTTTTCGTCAAATCCATATTCGATTCCGCCAACACCGGTATGGCACTCTTTATCAGAATATGATTCTAAAAATTTTGCTCCTCTCGATCCTAATGAACCATCATAATATCCTTTGAATCCTTTTACTTGCAGAAAGCTATTATCATCTTTTGTAGACCCTTTTTCCAACCATTCATTCACCAATTCCAGATTATATTTTCTAGCAGCTACGAAGGCATGAACTCGCATGGGAAGGCTATCCCTTTGATTCAAATACTGATATGCATCCATGTTTAATTTATCGACACCTAAGTGATGGGTTGTTGTAAAACCTAATTTTAACAATTCATCAAATCCATAATTCATAATTCGGACTTGCTGGGAAACTGAATTTTGCGGAATTTTCTCTAGCAATAACCTTTTGGCCTGATTCAATAATACAAATTTCAACTGCTGATTTTCGTCTAACAAAACTTCTCCTCCACTCGGCGGAATAGAACTTGGTGTAATTCCGGCCAATCGAAATGCCAAAGCATTGCCCATAACTCCGAAGCCTCTAAGACCAATTAAAACAACAGGATTATCTAGAGTTTTTGAACTCAATTCGTTCAAATCAGGATATGAATTCGCAAAAGTCGCCTCATCCCAACCCGATGCAATAATCCATTCTCCTTTGGGTTTCGATTTTGCTTTCTCCACAATCAAATCGATGATTTTGGTGCCGCTTAATCCTTTAAGATTAATAGCTTCCTTCTTTTCCCTAATTTCATTCAAATGTCCATGAGATTCTATCAATCCGGGAAGTACATAATTTCCTTTTGCATCTATAATTCTTGTATTTGGCCCACAGTATTTAGAAACTTCTTCATCCTTAATCACTTCGGATATTATCCCGTTAGAGACTACTATGGCTGAAGCATCCGAAATATACCTTCCATCTTTCAAAGGTGCATTTTGAGCTGGAGTTCCGTCTGTGGAAGGATCATCCCAAGAGATGGTGTAAACCTTCGCATTTTTAATGACCAAATCAGCAAATTGATTAGACGAATTTTGACAGGAAAGAAAGAAAATAACAAAGAGAAAAATTAGGTAGTTGAATCTATTCATTTGGAATTGTATGTAGAACCATTTAAAATTAGACATTCTTTTCTTTTTGATAAGTGATAAAAACGAATTATTTCGATATTTGTCTCTATTGAAATTCAGGCTAAACTATGATTCAGGAAAGCATCTTAGAAAACTTACAAAAGAAACTGAAGGGCGAATTGCATTACGATGCCCTTTATAAATCTTTGTATGCGACAGATGCCTCTGTTTATCGTAAAATCCCAACAGCAGTTGCTTATCCAAAAAACAACGAGGATCTGAAGATTCTGATTGAATTTGCCAATCAAAATAATGTGACGCTAATTCCGAGAACTGCCGGAACATCATTAGCCGGACAATGTGTTGGTGACGGAATTGTTGTTGATGTTTCTAAGCATTTTACGAATATTCTTGAATTTGATGAACGACACAAAACGATCACCGTTCAACCTGGAGTTGTCCGAGATGAATTGAATTTATTTTTGAAACCTTACGGATTGTTTTTTGGCCCGAATACATCAACTTCGAATCGGTGTATGATTGGAGGAATGGTAGGAAACAATTCTTCTGGAAGCACCTCCATCAAATATGGAGTTACTCGTGATAAGGTGCTGAAAATTGAAGGGTTTTTAAGCGATGGTACTTTTACTTCATTTGAAAGTATCTCTGCAAAAGATTTTGAAGATAAAAAATTAGAACCTGGATTAGAAGGTCATATTTATCGAGAAATTGACCGTGAACTTGGAAATGAAGAAATCCAAAAAGAAATCAAAAAGGAGTTCCCTAAACCAACCATCCACCGAAGAAATACAGGATATGCCGTTGATGAGTTGTTGAATTTTAAAAAATTTGGAGGAGATTCTGACTCATTGAATATTGCTAAACTACTTAGTGGTAGTGAAGGAACATTAGTCTTCTCAACAGCTATTACCGTTCAACTTGATGACATTCAGCCAGAGCATAGCGTTTTGGTGGCCTCTCATTTTGAAAGTGTTCAAGATAGTTTAAAGGCGACTGTCGTTTCTATGAATCATGATTTATATGCCTGTGAATTAATGGACAAGGTGATCCTGGATTGTACTAAGAGTAATCGGGAACAATCAAAAAATCGCTTTTTCTTACAAGGTGACCCAGAAGCTGTTTTGGTGATGGAAGTTCGTGCGAACACCATTGTAAAGGCACGAAATCAAGCAGAGGCTTTAATTAAAGACTTGAAAGCTCACAATATGGGCTATCATCATCCTATTGTGGAAGGAGAAAAAACCAAACAGGTTTTTGCTCTGCGTAAAGCGGGATTAGGACTTCTTGGAAATATGATTGGAGATCCGAAAGCTGTCGCTTGTATTGAGGATACGGCTGTAGATTTGAATGACCTTCCAAATTACATTGAAGAATTCACCAAAATCATGGATAAATACCGTCAAAAGGCCGTGTATTATGCTCATGCGGGAGCTGGTGAATTGCACTTACGTCCGATTTTAAATTTGAAGAAATCGGAAGATGTGGTGTTATTCCGTAAAATAACAACAGAAACTGCTGAGCTTGTCAAAAAATATAACGGATCGTTTAGTGGCGAACATGGTGATGGAATAGTACGTGCAGAATTCATTCCACTAATGATTGGTGAGAAGAATTACGAATTATTGAAACGCATCAAAAAGTCATTTGATCCTAATTGTATTTTTAACAAAGGAAAAATTGTCGATGCCTATGCGATGGATGAAAGCCTTCGTTATACTCCAGACCGTGCAGAACCAGAAATTGAAACGATTCAGGATTTTTCTGATAATGAGGGAATACTTCGCTTGGCTGAAAAGTGTAACGGATCTGGTGATTGCAGAAAGCCGGCATCGATGGGCGGAACGATGTGTCCTAGTTATCGTGCTACTAAAAATGAAAAAGATACCACTCGAGCAAGGGCCAATACATTACGCGAATTTTTAACCAATTCAGAACAGGTTAATAAATTCAATCACAAGGAGTTAAAAGAGGTTTTTGATCTTTGCTTAAGTTGTAAAGCCTGCGCCAGTGAATGTCCTAGCAATGTTGATGTTGCAGCTTTAAAGAGTGAGTTTTTATATCAATATCAAGAATCCAATGGTTACTCTTTTCGAAGTAAATTATTTGCCAATAACGTGAAATACAATAAACTCGGAAGTATTTTTCCGTGGTTTACAAATTTGGTACTTAATACCTATCCAACTAAGAAAATTATGGGCATCGCTACCCAGCGAAGTGTCCCAAAATTAGCGAATACTACCTTCTTCAAATGGATTCAAAAACAACCTATTAGAAATCACTCTAAAGAAATCTATTTGTTTGTCGATGAATTTAGCAACTATTATGATGTAGACATTGCTAAGGATACATACGAACTTTTGGATCGATTAGGATACAAGGTAATTGTTATTCAACATGATGAAAGTGGGCGAAGCTTTATATCAAAGGGATTTTTAAAAGAAGCAAAAGAATTGGCGAACAAAAATGTGGAATTGTTTTCATCGGTAATTTCTAAAGAATCTCCATTAGTTGGGATTGAACCTTCGGCAATTTTAACCTTTAAAGACGAATATTTGCGTCTTGCAGATGATAAAGAAAAAGCCAAGTCCATTGCAAATCATACGTTTACTATTGAGGAGTTTTTAGCCAATGAAATTGCCATTGGTAATATCATATCGAATCAGTTTACCGATCAATCTAAAGAGGTGAAAATCCACGGTCATTGCCATCAGAAGGCATTATCGAGTACTCATGCGACTTTTCAAATTTTAAATTTGCCAGAAAACTACAAACCAACCATTTTAAATACTGGTTGTTGCGGAATGGCAGGTTCTTTCGGATATGAAAAGGAACACTACAAAGTAAGCATGCAAGTTGGTGAAGACACTTTATTTCCGAAAATCAGGAAAACCTCAATAGATACATTGATTGCTGCCGCTGGCACTAGTTGCCGGCATCAGATTAAGGACGGCACAAAACGCCTTGCTAAACACCCTGTTACTATTTTAAAGGAAGCTTTATTGTAAACTTGCCAAGCTTTGTTTTATGGTTTCAATCTTTGCAAGCGTATCAGACTCTTTTTTCTTCTCGAGAGCCACTACTTGTTCTGGAGCATTATTTACAAAACGCTCGTTCGATAGTTTCTTTTGAATACCTTTTAAGAATCCCTCAGCACGCTGTAACTCTTTTGTTAGTTTATCAATCTCTTCTTCAATATTGATGTTATCCAAAGAAATGGGAACAAAATACTCATTCGATTTTACGCGGAACGAAGCTCCGTCAACTTTATCTGAAACATAGGAAATAGTCGCAGTATTTGTCAATTTCTGAATTAAAGAATCAAATTCGTTTAAATTGTTTTCATTGTTTAAAACAGAAACATCAATAGCTTCCTTAAAAGCAATATTCTTCTCCTTGCGGATGGTTCTTAATCCCGAAACAACTTCCGTAGCAAAAGTGAATCGATCAATGAAATCAGCATCAAATGAAGTGATTTTCGGATACTCAGAAATGATCAATGCAGTTTCTGGAGTACGCTCATCAATGTATTGCCAAATCTCCTCAGTTAGAAATGGCATAAATGGATGTAAGATCTTTAAATTATTTTCGAACAATTCAATTACTGCATCAAACGTCGCTTGGTCAATTGGTTCTCCATAACCAGGTTTTACAATCTCCAATAACCACGAGCAGAAATCGTCCCAAACCAATTTATAAATAGCCATTAAAGCGTCAGACAAGCGGTATTTGCTGTAGTGATCTTCAATTTGAGCCAATACTTGCTGAAATCTGTTTTCATACCATTGAAGCCCTATTTTCGATACTTCTGGTTGTTCTATTTTTGCATCTACCTCCCAGCCTTTCACCAATCGGAAGGCATTCCAAATTTTGTTAGCGAATTGTTTCCCTTGCTGACATAAGGCTTCATCAAATAACAAGTCATTTCCAGCAGCAGACGATAATAATAATCCTACACGAACACCATCAGCACCAAAATCCTTAATTAGTTTTAAAGCATCTGGAGAATTTCCTAATGATTTCGACATTTTTCTACGCTGCTTATCACGTACCAATCCTGTCAAATACACATTCTCAAAAGGACGTTCATCTTTATACTCGTAACCGGCAATAATCATACGCGCTACCCAGAAGAATAAAATATCTGGTCCTGTTACCAAATCGTTTGTTGGATAATAGTATTTGATTTCTTCATTTTCTGGATTTCGAATTCCGTCAAAAACCGAAATCGGCCATAACCAAGATGAGAACCAAGTGTCTAATGCATCAGGATCTTGATTTAAATCGGCAAGTTTTAATGATGAATTACCAGTTTTTTCAATAGCTAATTGTAAAGCACCTTCTTTAGATTCAGCTACAACGAAATCATTTTTCCCATCACCATAATAGTATGCTGGAATCTGTTGCCCCCACCATAACTGACGTGAAATATTCCAATCGCGAATATTTTCCATCCAGTGACGATACGTGTTATCAAACTTTTTAGGGAACAACTTTACCTCCTCTGTTTCCAGAACAGCTTTCAAAGCTGGCTTTACCAACTCCTCCATTTTCAAGAACCACTGATCAGACAATCTAGGTTCGATAACTGCTTTTGTACGTTCTGAAGTACCTACTTTATTCGTATGCTGTTCGATTTTAACTAGGTATCCCTTTTCTTCTAATTCTTTAGAGATTTCTTTACGAACTATGAAACGGTCTTTACCTTCATAATGCAATCCGTAAGAGTTTAACGTTGCATTCGGATTGAAGATATCAATCACTTCCAAATTATGCTTCTCTCCTAAAACTTTATCATTTTCATCATGAGCAGGAGTTACCTTTAAACATCCGGTTCCAAACTCAACATCTACATATTCGTCTTCAATAATTGGAATTACGCGATTACACAAAGGTACAATCGCCTTTTTACCTCTCAAATGTGCAAAGCGCTCATCATTCGGATTGATACAGATTGCAGAATCACCTAAAATAGTTTCGGGTCTTGTTGTAGCAATAGTCACCTTTTCGTCTGTCCCTTCAATATCATATTGCAAGTAATACAGACTCCCTTGCTTCTCTTCATAAATTACCTCCTCATCAGAAAGGGTAGTTTGCGCTTCTGGATCCCAATTTACCATTCGGTATCCGCGATAAATCAGTCCTTTGTTGTACAAATCAACAAATACCTTGATTACCGCCTCAGACATATCTGGGTCCATAGTAAACTTGGTTCGATCCCAATCACAAGAAGCACCAAGCTTTTTTAATTGTTCGAGGATGATTCCGCCATACTTGTTTTTCCAGTCCCAGGCGTGAGTTAGAAACTCCTCACGAGTTAAATCATTTTTATCAATTCCTTGCTCCTTTAATTTGGCTACCACTTTCGCTTCTGTAGCAATTGAAGCATGATCCATTCCTGGTACCCAGCATGCATTTTTTCCTAACAAACGTGCACGTCTGATAAGTACATCTTGAATGGTATTATTCAACATGTGTCCCATGTGTAAAACCCCTGTAACATTCGGTGGCGGAATTACAATTGTATACGGCTCTCTTTCGTCTACTTCTGAATGGAAATAATTGTGATCCATCCAGTAGGCGTACCATTTGTCTTCAACTAAACTAGCATCGTATTTAGAAGGAATATTCATGCTTCGGAACAGATTTTGATGTATAGTTGGCAAAAATACAATTATCTAATTTTAAGGAGATATTTGAACTCAAATTTTTTAAAATTATTTGGAAGTACTAACTTTACAGAAAATAAAGACTTATGAAGACAGTATATTTAGTGATTATCGGTTTATTACTTAGTGTAGGCATCTCAGCTCAGGAGTTTAAATTTGAGAAGGAGATGATCGATTATGGGAAGATTGAACAAAATACCAATGGTGAACGCACTTTTGTTTTTACCAATATCGGAAAAGAACCATTAATTATTAAAAGTGTTACTTCAAGCTGTGGCTGTACTGTTCCGAAGAAACCAGAAAAACCAATTATGCCTGGCGAAAAAGGTGAGATCAAGGTTTCTTATGATACGAAAAGACTAGGTGGATTCTACAAACAAATTACCATTTTTTCAAATGCTAAAAACCCTCGGAAAGTCATTAAGATCAGAGGCTATATCAATAAACCTAGACAAATTTCTTTGGAGAAAAAGAAAACGTTACTAAATAATTAGACACGTTTTTCTAAGAAAAATTCGAATCGCATTTTACGACCTTTACGCTGGATAAGAAGTTTTATTTTTTTGTTCGGCTTTTCTTGAAATTTATAAAGAATCTGACCGAGTATAAATTCGTAAGATGGTCTACCGTTGATTCTCAATATCAAGTCATCTTTTAATAATCCAGCACGATCAGCAGGAGAATCTGGAACTACATTTTTAATTCGGAAAGAAGATCTGAATCTGTAAGAGAAACTAGCCACAAATCGCACAGAATTCTGGTTTGGAATACTTTGATTAAAAGGATCTTTAATTTCGGCCATATTAGCCTCTCTCACCAAAACTTTTCCACTGTAAACGATATCTAACCCACTCATATTATAATTGAAAGGTTTTGAGAAATCCGCTGTTTTTTTCAGGATTAATTGACGATTTGGATAGTCTAACCAAACGATGAAGCGTTTTAAAATTTCTCCTCCTATACTTCCGTTACGCTCTTTAAATCGTCTTGCATTTCGTGTTGTAGTCGTATCCAGATAAGAAACAGTAGGACTTTTTAAATCGAAGCCGGCAATTGTAAAACGATTTAATCTCGCACGCTTTCCATAAATGATTCCACTTAATCCGTCACCAAGTATATCAGTAAAATATTTCTTAGGAGTCTTGATTTCGGGTTTGGTATCTTCGAACAACCAAATCGCGTCGCTTCCACCAGTGTCAATTAATAACTTTACAGGAGTATCTTCTTTCGTTTCATCATCTAGTCGAACCGTTCCATTAATAAAGGGTTTATTTCGGTAAAATTCCAAAGGAAGCGTTTCACACTTTCGACAAGGGTTGGGCTTATAGTATTTAGGATTATATAAGTCAATTGTTTTGTTTTTGTAATTGATTTTTAAAACGAAGTTTCGAATGAGGCTAAATCCGATGATTCCATGAATGGTCTTCCCCATTTTCCCTGATAAATCAAAATAGTCTTTGAGAATAACGTACACGTTTTCATTCTCATTAACAATCTTACCAACCTTTACCTGATTCTTCTTCGAAATTAGGGCATCGACAACACGATCACCTCCTAACCCTCTCAATTCGACAGTTTCAACATTATTTAATCCGACACTGTCATTTTGAGAAAGATTAAATAAAATGGTTTTATTAACACCACTATCAAGTATAAATTTCAATTCCTTACCATTCAACTCAACAGGTATAATGATTAAGTTGTTGATTAACTGAAACTTTACTCTTTGTTTTTTTTGACTGGCGTTCCTGAATTTGAAGGCTAATTGCCCGAAAGTGAGGGAAGTAAAAAACAAACCAAAGAAAAGAGAAAATAAAACGCTGCTCCTACTGTTCATTATATAGTATGAAAGTACAAATTCTTAAGTAAGGTAGTTAATTTTTAGTAAATCTTTAACCTTTGAAAAACAAAAATAATAGGATCAGAAAATCAAATATATTTCTGAAATTTGCGCTTTAAATTTTACTCAAAATGCCAGAGATTTCTCAGAAAGGTAAATTAATGCCGGAATCACCAATTCGAAAATTGGTTCCTTACTCAGAAGCTGCTTACAAAAAAGGAAAAAAAGTATATCATTTGAATATCGGGCAGCCCGATATTAAGACTCCAGAGGTTGCTTTAGAAGCCATTTCTAATCATACCATCGATGTTTTAGCCTACGCGAGATCGGAAGGTTCCGAAGGATACCGTAAGAAACTAGCTGATTATTACAAAAAGCATCATATCGATGTGAATCATGATCAAATTATTGCTACTACAGGTGGATCGGAGGCTTTATTATTCACTTTTGGATCTATCATGGATACTGATGATGAAGTGATTATTCCAGAACCTTTTTATGCAAATTACAACGGGTTTTCTGTTGCATCTGGCGTAAAGGTGGTGCCTGTTATTTCTAAAATTGAAAATAACTTTGCCCTGCCTCCTATTGAAGATTTTGAAAAACTCATCACTCCAAAAACAAAGGCCATTCTGATTTGTAACCCCGGGAATCCAACGGGATATTTATACAGTAAGGAAGAAATTCAGCAGTTATCTGAAATTGTCAAAAAACACAATTTGTTTTTAATCGCGGATGAAGTATATCGTGAATTTGCGTATGACGGAATTGAACATTACTCGATTTTACAAGAAGAGGGATTGAAAGATAATGCCATCATTATTGATTCGGTTTCGAAAAGATATAGTATGTGCGGAGCGCGAATTGGATGTTTAGTTTCTCGTAATCCCGAAGTAATTTCAACAGCACTCAAGTTTGCTCAGGCAAGATTAAGTCCCCCAACATTGGCATTAATTGCTGCTGAAGCTGCTTTAGAAACACCTCAATTGTATTTTGATGATGTGAAAACAGAATATATCAAAAGACGAAATATTCTAATTGAAGGATTAGAAAACATTGATGGTGTTAATATTGCAAAACCTAATGGAGCATTTTATTGTATTGCTGAATTACCGGTAAAAAATTCAGATCATTTTGCGCAATGGTTATTGGAGTCATTTGACGTTGATGGTGAAACAATTATGGTAGCTCCAGCGGCCGGTTTCTATTCATCAGAAGGGATGGGATTAAATCAGATTCGAATCGCATACGTATTAAATGAGGAGAGCTTACGAAAAGCAATTCATATCTTAGACGAAGCATTAAAAGTATATCAGGACTAATTGGAATTTCACTCGAACTTTTCGCTTAAAAACTACAATACCTTCGGAATTGACGTAAAGGCTAAAAAGTTCGTTTCCATCAGCACTCTTGAGGAATTAAAAGAAGTTCTTTCAATTGAAAATGAGATTTTCCTGCTTTCTGGCGGAAGCAATATGTTGCTTACCAAAGACATTGATAAGACTGTTGTTCACATCGATTTGAAAGGAATTACAATTCTGGAAGAATCAAACGACCAAGTCGTAGTTGAAGTTTATGCAGGTGAAGATTGGCATCAGTTCGTATTATGGTGTGTAAACCACGATTTTGGAGGTATCGAAAATCTGTCTCTTATTCCCGGAAATGTCGGTACTTGTCCGATTCAGAATATCGGGGCTTACGGAGTTGAAGTAAAAGACGTAATTGAATCCGTAGAAACTATTGAAATCAAATCTGGAAAAACCAAGACATTTTCAAACTCAGAATGTGAATTTGGCTATCGAAATTCAATTTTTAAAAACACTTTGAAAGGAAAGTTTGTGATTACCAAAGTTCGATTTAAGCTTACCAAGGTAAAACATAATCTGAATACATCATACGGTGCTATTGAGAGTGAATTATCAAGCAACAATATTCAAAATCCGACCATAAAAGATATTTCTAACGCGGTTATTGCGATTCGTCAATCCAAATTACCAGATCCAAAAGAAATTGGAAATAGCGGTAGTTTCTTTAAGAATCCAGTGATTAGCAAAAGTCATTTTGAACGTCTACAAGAAAAATACCCTAAAATCCCTAGTTACCCCATAGATGAGTTTTCGGTAAAAGTACCTGCTGGATGGTTAATAGAAACCGCTGGATTTAAAGGAAAACGTTTTGGTGAAGCGGGGATTCACGACAAACAAGCCTTAGTACTAGTAAATCACGGAAATGCATGTGGACAAGAGGTTTTTAAAGTGGCCAAACACATTCAATCTAAAATCTATATTGATTTTGGTATCGAATTAGAAATAGAAGTTAATGTGTATTAGAATTGGATGTAAAATCAATTTTCATTCCTTAAGATAATAAGTATCTTTGCACAAGAATTCATACTATGAAATTACTTTTATTAACACTAGGTCTTTTAGGATTAGGAATCGCCGGAATAGCCATCAAAATTTGGGTTAAAAAAGATGGTGAATTTGCTGGTACTTGTGCAAGTCAAAATCCGATGTTAAACAAAACCGGAGAAGCCTGTGGTTTCTGCGGAAAAACGCCAGATCAGTTCGATACTTGCGCAGAATCTAGTCATAAATAATCGTTGATACCACCTATGTTTGAATCCTTATTTTTCTACGTTTTTGTAGTATTTGCTGCGATTCAACTTTTCTATCTTTTATTTTTTTCTAAGCTTTTTGTTCTATCAAAAAAAACGGAATCTTCCGATTCAAACAAAGCCATTTCGGTCATTATCTATTCGAAAAACAATTTGATTGAATTAAAGGAGAACTTGGAATATATTCTAAATCAGAATCATTCGAAATTTGAAGTTATCATTGTCGATAATGATTCATTTGATGACACTATTGACTACTTGTCAAAAATTAAAACGAAATACAAGAATCTGAAGATCGTTCCGGTTGAAAATAATGAAGCATTCTGGGGCAATCGAAAATATGCCTTGACCCTTGGAATAAAGGCTTCTAAATATAATTATGTGGTATTAACGACACCGTCTACTAGACCACTTTCAAACGAATGGCTGCAACAATTGTCATCGGAGTTTACAGAAAAAAAGAAGTTGATTTTAGGGGTATCAAAGCCATCAGGGAAAGGTTTTCTCGCTAATTTATTTGTTCGATATGACGCATTTTTACGTGATGTGTTTTCCTTCGGATGGGCTAGTTTTGGTCAATCTTTTTTAGCATCGGATTCAAATTATGCATTTGATAAAAATGAATTTTACAGGGTAAAAGGATTTATCACTCATGTAAAAAATGACTTAAGTGTGACTTCCCTTTTTACTGCTGATGCTCTCTCACAAGGAAATTTAGGGTTTTCAATGGACGAAAAATCCTTTGTGAAAGAAGAAAAGCCATTGACTTTTTCAAATTGGATGAAATTGAAACGCCAACGATTTACCGAACTTGGATTTTCATCCTTTCTGAACACATTTAGCTATTACTTTTACTTTATTTCAAAAACCCTCTTCATCACCTTCGGAATCTTATCCATATTTTTTGGTTATTCTCTAGAAGCATATTGGATTTTTGGAAATTATTTCTTCTTATGGATCCTGGCATCCATCTTTTTGCTGAAGAAATTTAGAGATCTTCAAATTATCTACATCCTTCCTATTCTGGATATACTTTTTACCATAAATGAAATTTCCAATTTTATTGTATATTTCATTTCCAAAAGAAAGTATTGAGCACTTCCAACGAAGAATTATTAGAGCAAATTAATAAAGCTAAGAGAGGGCAACAAAGCGCCTTTAATATCTTACTAAACCTCTATTGGTCAGATATTTACAAATATTTATTAAAACGAACTTTGAATGAAAACGAGGCAGAGGATATCGCCATCCAAACCTTTTCTAAAGGATTCGATAAAATAGAGCTCTTCGACGAAAAATACACCTTCAAAACCTGGTTAACGACAATTGCAAAAAACTTGCATGTGGACCTCGTTCGAAAAAAGAAGAATTCCAAATCGATTGATACAACCTACGAACAGGATGAAAAAATGCATCAGGTAATGGATGAGAATCCTTCACCAGAAGACAAGCTGATTAAGGAACAAAATTTGGCCAAATTGCTTCGTGATATTAAAAAGCTAAAGCCAAAGTACCAGGAAGTGATTCAGCTTCGATTTTTTCAGGAAATGTCTTATAAAGAGATTGCTACACAACTAGATGAACCCATTAGCAATGTAAAAGTGAAACTACTTCGGGCGAAAAAATTATTGTCCGAAATCATAACCAAATCGTGATGAAAAAATCCATTCTTCAAACCTTAGGACCCGGATTATTATTCGCTGGAGCCGCCATCGGAGTGTCCCATTTGGTGCAATCGACAAAAGCTGGGGCAGAATTTGGTGCTGGATTGATTTGGGCTTTAGTACTAGCTCATTTATGTAAATATCCGTTTTTTCAATTCGGACCGAAATATTCTGCGGCAACAGGCCAAACACTTTTGGAAGGTTATCATAAACTAGGAAAAGGAGTCTTACTCGCTTTTTTCATTATGAGTTTCGCTACGATGTTTACGATTCAGGCTGCTGTTACCATTGTTACAGCAAGTTTGGCAGTTGAGGTTTTTGGACTTACGAGTGATGTTACCACCTGGTCATTAATCATTTTAGTCATTAGCATTTTCATACTGATTGTTGGGCGATATAAACTATTGGACAATTTGATGAAATACATCATTCTAACACTAACTTTAAGCACAATTGCTGCCGTAGTTGTTGCTTTTACTAAAGCATCAGACGGATTAAATGTAACGCAAATCATCCCATCTGGAACCATAGAAATCACCTTTTTGATTGCCTTCTTAGGGTGGATGCCTGCCCCGTTAGATGTTTCTATTTGGCACTCAATATGGTCTATTGAAAAAGACAAAACCACACTTTTTAAAACGGAGGTTAATGATGCTATTTTTGATTTTAATGTCGGTTACTTAGGAACCTTATTTGTCGGAATTTGTTTTGTATTATTAGGAGCCTTGGTCATGTATGGATCTGGTGAAATTTTCTCTGACAAGGGAGTTGTTTTTGCCAATCAGCTTATTAAACTCTATACCAAGAATTTGGGAAGTTTTTCGGCAATTTTCATTGCTGTTGCAGCATTTACAACCATGTTTAGTACCACAATCACTGCATTAGATGCTTCACCTCGAGCTATGGATATCTCCTCTCGACTCCTATTGAATAAAAATTGGAAAAAAGGCTATTGGTTTTGGATTATCTTTTTAGGAATTGGAACCTTAGTAATTTTAGCCTATTTCTCTGAAAACATGGGAAGTATGGTGAAAATAGCCACCATAATTTCATTTTTGACCACACCACTTTATGCCATTTTAAATTACAAATTAATTACAAGTAAACACGTGCCAGAAGAGCATAGACCTAATAAAATAATGCGTTGGGCTAGTATGGCAAGCATTGTAATTTTAATTGGATTCAGCATCTGGTTTATCTATTCTTTAAGTTGATGATTTCTTCGTAAATTTGCATTTCAAATTGAAATGAATGGCGACTGAAACTGTTATTTTACCAGAGAGACCGAAAAAACCGAAATGGCTTCGTGTTAAACTTCCCATTGGTAAAAAATACACTGAATTAAGAGGATTAGTAGATAAGTATAAATTAAATACAATTTGCACGAGTGGTAGTTGTCCTAATATGGGTGAATGCTGGGGAGAAGGAACGGCTACATTCATGATTCTGGGGAACATTTGTACGCGTTCTTGCGGATTCTGCGGCGTGAAAACCGGACGTCCTGAAACAGTAGAATGGGATGAACCTGAAAAGGTGGCGCGATCGATTAAAATTATGGGTATCAAGCATGCCGTAATTACGTCTGTTGATAGAGATGACCTAAAAGATGGGGGATCAATAATCTGGGCAGAAACGGTAGAAGCCATCCGAAGAGCAAATCCAAATACAACTTTAGAGACTTTAATTCCTGATTTTCAAGGAAAAAAAAATCTAATTGATCGAATTATAGAAGTACATCCAGAAGTGGTTTCTCACAATATGGAAACCGTAAGACGATTGACTAGAGAGGTTCGAATTCAAGCAAAATATGATAGAAGTTTAGGTGTTTTGAAATACCTTAAAGAAAATGGAATGCGAACTAAATCCGGCATTATGCTAGGACTTGGAGAAACCGAAGCTGAAGTAATTGAAACTATGCAAGATTTGCGTAATGTTGGATTGGATGTGATTACAATTGGACAATATTTGCAACCAACAAAAAATCATTTACCTGTAAAGGAATTTATCACTCCAGATCAGTTTAAGAAATACGAAGAAATCGGATTAGAAATGGGATTCATGTACGTAGAAAGTGGATCATTAGTTCGTTCTTCTTACAAGGCACACAAACACGCGAGCTAGTCGTTAAAGTTTTGTGAAGATATTTTATTATTCAAATTTGGCACAGGAATTGAAATCTAATTGACAATTACAAGTAATAATTGTTTTCATTGTGTAATTAATTTGAATTATTTGATTTACAAACCACCCAATTGGGTGGTTTTGTTTTTTACCTTTATTATTATGAAGAATATAATTTTCCTATCCTTACTTCTTACAAGCTTGTCATTTTCTGCCCAAGAAATCATTACGCTTAAAGATCCTGATTCAAAAGTTTTAAAAACAAAATTTGAAGAAAGTAATTACCAAATGAATATCATTTTGACCTATCTGAAAGAAAATTTTAAGATTACCAAAAACAGATATGATATCAAAAAAGATAAACAAATGGGGAATACGGAATGTGGGTTTACCGTAGACTTTGAAAAAATATTAAATACACCTACAACGATTGTGGCGAGGCGTCTGGAGTACGAGAACGCATTGTTTTTCCTACAGCCAAAATAGATAACTTAAAAAAGTGGGTAGAGCGCATAAACGCAACCTATCCAATGGATATTAAAAATATTTGGTTTTCTGGAACAACGGAATATGGCCCTGAGAAAAAAGAGGAAGGCTGTTATTATACCGTTAAACAGTCAAAAGTAGATAGCGTAATTGAAATATGGTGTGGTTCTTAAATCAGAAATTATTCTTCTAAGAATCCGTTATCGCGCATCCAATCGTCATTGTACATCTTCGCCACATAACGACTTCCGTGATCGTGTAGTAATACAACTACAACATCATCCTTAGTGAATTGATCTTTTAACTGAAGTAACCCTTTTATTGCTGATCCTGCAGAATTTCCTGCGAAGATACCCTCTTCCTTTGCAAGCTTTCGGGTATAAATTGCACCATCTTTATCGGTAACTTTTGTAAATCCATCGATTAAAGAAAAATCAACGTTCTCAGGTAGAATATCCTCTCCAATCCCTTCTGTGATATATGGATAAATCTCATTATCATCAAAGATTCCTGTCTCATGATATTTCTTAAAAACAGACCCGTAGGTATCGATACCCCATACTTTAATATCTGGGTTTTGTTCTTTCAAATATTTAGCCGTACCTGAGATGGTTCCTCCCGTACCAACTCCAACAACAAAGTGAGTAATTTTTCCTTCTGTTTGTTTCCAAATTTCTGGTCCCGTTTGCTCGTAGTGTGCAGTGGCATTACTAGGATTGTCATACTGATTCACGTACCATGAATTTGGTGTTTCTTTTCCTAATCGTTTTGATACAGAATAATACGATCTAGGATCATCCGGTTCAACAGCAGTTGGACAAACTATTACCTCTGCTCCTACTGCCTTAAGAATATCAACTTTTTCTTTGGATTGCTTATCGTTAGTTACGAAAATACATTTATAACCTTTGACAATTGCTGCTAGCGCAAGCCCCATTCCTGTATTTCCTGAGGTTCCTTCAATGATTGTTCCGCCTGGTTGCAACCTTCCGTCTTTTTCGGCATCTTCAATCATTTTTAAGGCCATTCTGTCCTTTACCGAATTTCCCGGATTAAAGGATTCAACTTTTGCTAACACTAAAGCGTCAATTTCGCTTACTACTCGGTTTAATCGAACTAACGGAGTATTTCCAATTGTTTCTAAAATATTCTTACAGTACTGCATACCTTTATTTGAAAGCGCAAAGATAGCCGAATATTTCGCTAATTAAAGCCTATTTTACTGAGGTTTTAATAGCAAACTTCGATTACACATAAATACAACGGAATACCCAAAGTAATGTTAAACGGGAAAGTAATTCCTAAAGCCATTGGTAAATATAATCCAGGATTGGCCTTAGGCGCTGCCAATTTCATCGCTGCTGGTACGGCGATGTAAGAAGCACTGGCAGCAAGAATCGAAAATAACAATCGGTTTCCTACCTCCTCAACAAAAAGTCCACTCGCCACAGCAACAATACATCCATTAATGATCGGAATGATAATAGCAAATGAAAGTGTAAACCATCCTTTTCGAATTAGAGCCTTTAAATTCTTTCCACTTGTGATTCCCATATCTAAAAGGAATACAGCCAAAAATCCTTTAAAAATATCCGTTGTAAATGGTTTAATTCCTTCTGCCTGAGCATCATTAGCAAGATATCCAATCACTAAGCTTCCTAGAATTAGTAATACACTACCATTGGTTAATGAATGATGAACAATATCACTCATTGTTGTTTTCTTTTCCTTTTCTTTACTGTAGATAGAAATTAACAAAACCCCGATAATAATTGACGGTGCTTCCATTAATGCCATTACTGCAACCATATGCCCTCCGAAGGGGATATTAGAAATTTCAAGAAAGGAAATTGTAGTTACGAAAGTAACAGCACTTACAGACCCATAGGCAGAAGCAATTGCCCCTGCGTTTTCAACACTTAGACAAATCCTCAGAATGTAATAACAGTAGACAGGTACGATAAGCGCTAAAAAAATACCGAAAAATAACGACCAAATAATTTCATCTGTAATAGTACTATGTGATAGCTCCTGACCGCCCTTAAATCCGATTGACAATAGAAGGTATAACGAAATAAATTTGGATGAGTTTTGTGGTATAGCAAGGTCACTTTTAACATTGACTGCAAGCAAGCCTAGAAAGAAAAAAAGTAGTGCCGGATTAGTTAAATTGTCGATTAAGTAGTGTAAATCCATCGTAAAATTTTGACATAAAAAAAGTAGGTACTACAATACCAAAACCGTTGTTCCTACTTGTTATTTTGCAAATTCTTTATTCTACTGTGATACGAATGGTACTTGAAATATTAATGTTATACCCTTCAGATTTAATAGATTTTAAAAACTCTCTAGTTTTTTCTTTATCAGAAATTAATTCTAAAATTCTAGAATTATCGAACATACATTCATCGTTAATGTTACCCTCTGTTTTAGCCAAACGTTGAAGTTTGTGAAAGTTAATCTTAACATCTAAAACATCATTTAAAATATTTAGTGCCTCTCTTTTACTAAATCTACCCTCGATTAGTTTTACAGTTTTTGAAAGGTTTTTAGTCTCTGCGTTCTGTTTTTCTGTTGTTGTAATTGTATTATCCATGATTTGAATTGTTTTCTGTTCTGATATTTCCGATGATTTTGATAAAGCCGATAAGAGCCAATATTGTCGATGCCGTAAATAAATATTCAAAATACTCGCTACCAACCAAATAAGAATAAGCTGTTAGCGCATATGCGAATAGCACCAAAACAAACCTTAAGACTGTAGTGAGATTTAACTTATTGATTTTAATGTAGTTATACTTTTTATTCAGTCTTTTCTGAGAAATATTTTCTAAAACTATCTGTCCCATTGAAAAAATTTTCTGCAAAGATGATGGCTTTTATCAATATATTTTTATTTATATTTATTATGTTTTTTATTAATATAATTTATGAATTATACATTGCATCAATTAGAGATCTTTAGAAAGATTGCCGAAACCAAAAGTGTTACCAAGGCATCAGAGGCATTATTTCTTACACAACCAGCCGTCTCTATTCAATTGAAAAATTTTCAAGATCAATTTAATTTACCCTTGTTCGAAATCGTTGGTCGTAAATTATACATTACTGAATTCGGAGAAGAAATTGCCTTAGCAGCAAATAAAATTTTGAATGAGGTCGAATCTATTAATTATAAGTCTGCCTTATTTGAAGGTCAATTAGCAGGTAAATTGAGAATTGCCATCGTATCTACTGCAAAATATGCCATGCCTTATTTTTTAAGCGGATTT
Organism: Polaribacter sp.; assembly: GCA_049889235.1. Taxonomy (GTDB): domain Bacteria; phylum Bacteroidota; class Bacteroidia; order Flavobacteriales; family Flavobacteriaceae; genus Polaribacter. The sequence continues at coordinate 147,911 of JBMHDU010000014.1, read as the reverse complement.
GTACAGGAGAATGAAAAAGTTGATGTCATTATGGATGTAACTAATAAAATGTCTGTCATAAAAAGTTTAGAAAGTAATGATGTTGATTTTGCCATGGTATCTACCATTCCTAAAAAATTGCGAATTGAAAGAATCGAATTAATGAAAAACAAATTGTACTTGGTTGCAAAAAAAAGCTATTTCGACACGAGCAAAAGAATCACTAAAAAAGACCTTGAGGACTTTATGTTTATTTTTCGTGAAAAAGGATCTGCTACTCGATTAGCCATGGAGCAGTTTTTAATTAAGAACAACGTGAAAATCAATCGGAGAATGGAATTGACCTCAAATGAGGCCATAAAACAGGCAATTCTAGCAGGATTAGGTGTTTCCATAATGTCTTTGATCGGTTTAAGAGATTCGCTTCAGAAAGGTGACGTGGAAATCATTCCGTTGAACAAATTACCGATCATCACGAACTGGAATTTGATTTGGCTTAAATCAAAAAACCTATCTACGGTTGCCAAAGCATTTAAAGCGCACATTGAAAATCAGAAAGAAGCTATAATTAGTGAGAACTTTGATTGGTACGACAATTACTAATTAGGTAAATTTAATCGCCTTTTTCGGTTCTACTTTAGCAATTATATAAGACGGAATAATCAGCATTAAAACACAAAGAATCAAAGTTCCAAGATTGAGTAAAAACCATTGTGTAAAAGTGATATATACTGGCATTACATTTACATAGTAGGTTTCCGGATTCAATTGGATAACTTCAAAGAAATATTGGATACCTAAAATAGCAAGTCCAATTCCATTACCCCAAATTAAACCCCTGACTATCAAATAAGAAGCGTTATATAAAAATATGTTTCTAATACTAACATTGGGACTTCCCATCGCCTTTAACATCCCAATAAATTGAACATTTTCAAGAATCAAAACCAGCATCGCTGAAATCATATTTACACCGGCAACGATAATCATCAAAGCAATAATAAACCATACATTATTGTCGAATAGTTGAATCCATTCAAATATTCCTGGATATGATTCAGAAATGGTTCTACTATTGAGTGAAACACCTATCTCCTGATAAATTTGACTTCCCTTTTCTTGAAGTTTATCGAAATCTTCTAGTAATACTTCAAATCCTCCAATTTGGTCATCCGTCCAATTATTTAATCGCTGAACTTCACGAATATCTCCGATCATCATTGATTTATCAAATTCGGTAAAGCCTGTGTTGTAAATCCCTGATACTATGTATCTGCGATTGGATGGTAATTTACTGGCTTCGGATTTAACAAATGTGGAAAGAACGGTATCTCCCACTTGAAGCTTTAATCCATTTGAGATGGTTTGAGATAAAAGTACTTCTCTATTTCTGTCCTGATTGAAATCAGGTACTTTTCCGTCAATCAAATACTCATTAAAAAATGACCAGTCATAATCTGTAGAAACTCCTTTAAAAATGATTCCTTCAAAATCAGTTTTCGTTCTTAAAATTCCACCTTTTGCAGCGAAAACTTGAACATTCTTAACACCTTCTACTGATGAAAATTCCGGATAAAATTTCTGAGTTTTTGAAATGGGTGAAACTGAGACTTCCGAATTATTAGTATCGTAATTAACTATTTGAATATGGCCTTTAAATCCGGCCATTTTATCGCGAATTTTATTTTGCAATCCAGTGCTAGTTGCCACGGCAATCAGCATAATCATAATACCTAATGCGATAGCAGAGATGGCAATTTTTATTATTGGTCCTGAAACACTACTTTTATGGTTACGACCAGCGATTAATCGTTTTGCAATAAATAATTCGAAGTTCAAATAAAATGAATTTAAAGCCAATCAAAAGTACATATTTATTCCTTTTTGCCTGTTTGTTTTTTCAATTTCAATCTTGCGCTCAAAAAGATAAAATCGAATCTACTTCGCAAATAATTACGGGAGCAGATCAATATGCCAAGTACCTCCCACTTTTAAGAGATAAAAATATTGCTATTGTTGCAAACCAAACATCAGTAGTGAACACCCTACAACGAAAGGAAGTGAAACCAAATGTTATGGGTTCTGAAATGGTCGCTATTCACTTGGTTGATTTCTTAAGAAGCAAACGAATCAAAATTGATAAGGTTTTCGCACCAGAACATGGTTTTCGCGGAAAAGCAGATGCGGGTGAAATTGTAAAAGATGGTGTCGATCCAAAGACCAGAATCCCTGTTATTTCATTATACGGAAAAAACAAAAAACCAACATCAGAACAGCTCAAACTTATCGATGTAATTGTTTTTGATATTCAAGATGTGGGTGCACGATTTTACACATACATCTCTACTCTTCATTATGTAATGGAAGCAGCGGCCGAACAAAATATACCCGTAATTGTACTGGATAGACCTAATCCCAATGGGCATTATATCGATGGGCCAGTTTTGGAAAAAAAACACAAAAGCTTTGTGGGTATTCATGCCGTTCCTGTGGTTTATGGGATGACCATTGGAGAATATGGAAGAATGATAAATGGCGAAAATTGGTTAGAAAATAAGGTTCAATGTGATCTTACAGTCATTCCCTTGAAAAACTATTGGCACGACAGGCCTTACGAATTACCTATAAAACCCTCTCCAAATTTACCGAATGCTAAAAGCATCAATTTATATCCGAGTTTGTGTTTCTTCGAGGGAACGAATGTAAGTGCTGGACGCGGTACGAATATGCAATTTCAGATCTTCGGAAGTCCATATTTAAAACGTTCAGAATTTTCTTTTACACCACAACCCAATGAAGGAAGTAAATATCCAAAGCATCGAGGTAAATTATGTTACGGTCAGGACTTAAGAAACCTCCCAAGGTTAAGTCAAATACATCTGAGATGGCTTATTGAATCTTACCAGCAAACCAATACCCGTGGGTCTTTCTTCAATTCCTTCTTCACCAAACTTGCAGGAACCAAAAAATTAGAAATTCAAATATCAAAAGGTATGTCTGAGGAAGAAATTCGAAAGTCCTGGGAACCTGGATTGAATGATTTTAAAAAAATTAGAAGCAAATACCTTATTTACAAGTAATTAAGAAGATGGTAATTTCTTTTTTAACGCCTCAATAATGTTATATGTTGCTGGGCAAATTTCTGTGTTTTTTATGGTCAGATCTGCAATTTGAATAAACTTTCTTCTATTCGTATGAGGATATTCCGAACAAGCTTTGGGACGCACATCATAAATAGAACACATGTTATTCTCTTCGTTTAAAAAAGTACATGGAGATGATTTTAAAACCATAAAGTCATCAGAATCACGCATTAGATATTGATGGGTAAAGTCAGAAACTTTCAATTTTAGATATTTTGAAATTCTCTCGATATCCTTATCAGTAAATATTGGACTGGTCGTTTTACAACAATTGGCACAAGTCAGGCAATCCGTTTTCGAAAATTCCTCATCATGCAATTCCTGCATTACATAGTCCAAATTTTTAGGAACACGTTTTTTTAATTTGGAGAAATATTTCTTATTCTCCTTTCGTTTGTCGCGTGCTAACTTTTCTAATTGATCCAAACTTGGTTTCATACCGCAAAAGTATAAATAACGAAGTATCAAACGTGTACTGAAGCCAAATAAAATTTGTATTTTCGCGGCTTAGATTAACGAGAATATGAGCGTAATAAATTCAATTGAAGCATCCATAAAACAAGGGTTTTTAGAGTTATTTGAAGTAGAATTACCATCCGTAGAATTTCAGGCGACGAGAAAAGAGTTTGCTGGAGATATTACGATTGTTGTTTTTCCGATGTTACGGTATAAAAAAGGAAATCCGGTTCAGATTGGAGAAGCTCTTGGTGCTTATGTTCAAGAAAAAGTTGATTTAATTTCTGGATTCAATGTCGTAAAAGGATTCTTAAACCTAGAAATTTCAGATTCGTATTACCTAAACTTCTTCAAGGAAATCTACGGTCAAAAAGAATTCGGAAAAGCAGAATCAATGGCTGGTGACTCATCGGTTATGGTTGAATACTCCTCTCCTAACACGAATAAACCCTTGCATTTAGGGCATATCAGAAATAATCTATTAGGATATTCCGTTTCTGAAATCTTAAAGGCATCCGGAAAAAAAGTATATAAGACTCAGATTATAAATGACCGAGGCATTCACATCTGTAAATCGATGTTGGCTTGGAAACGCTATGGTAATGGCGAAACTCCCGAATCGACAGGATTGAAAGGAGATAAACTAGTCGGAAATTACTACGTAAAATTCGACCAGGAATATAAAAAAGAAATTGAATCCTTAATCGAGCAAGGGAAATCCGCAGACGAAGCTAAAGCAGAAGCCCCAATTCTATTAGAAGCTCAAGAAATGCTTAGAAAATGGGAAGGTGGAGATGATAAAACCGTTGCTTTATGGAAGAAAATGAATTCTTGGGTGTATGAGGGATTTGATATTACCTACAAAAATCTTGGAGTTGATTTTGATCAATTATACTATGAAAGTGATACCTACCTTTTAGGTAAAAAAGTAGTAGAAGAAGGTCTTAAAAAAGGTGTTTTTTATCGACGTGATGATGGTTCTGTTTGGTGTGACCTAACGGATGAAGGCTTAGACGAAAAAATTGTTCTTCGCTCAGACGGGACAGCGGTGTATATGACACAAGACATCGGAACGGCAATTGAAAGAGTTTCGGATTTTCCTGATATCGGCGGAATGGTGTATACTGTTGGAAATGAGCAAGATTACCATTTCCAAGTGTTATTTTTAATTCTTAAAAAATTAGGATTTGATTGGGCTAAAAACCTATTCCATTTGAGCTACGGAATGGTGGATTTACCATCAGGAAAAATGAAATCCAGAGAGGGTACTGTGGTTGATGCTGATGACTTAATGATTGAAATGGCAGCAACGGCCAAATCAATTTCTGAAGAACTAGGCAAACTCGAAGATTATACAGAAGAAGAAAAGGAGGAATTATATAAAACCATTGGATTAGGTGCCTTAAAATATTTTATTTTAAAGGTTGACCCTCGAAAACGAATTCTTTTTGATCCAGAAAATTCAGTTGATTTCCAAGGAAACACAGGTCCGTTCATTCAGTATACCTACGCTCGAATTCAGTCAATTTTAAGAAAATCCAATTTTAACTACAATTCTGATTTAGAGACTGATAAGTTTAAATTACACGAAAGAGAACGCGAATTAATCAAACAAATCCAGTTGTTCCCAGAAACGATTCAGCAAGCGGCTAGTAATTATTCACCAGCAGTTATTGCTAATTACACTTTTGATTTGGTGAAAGAGTTCAATTCTTTCTATCAAAATGTATCGATTTTAGGAGAGGATAATCCTGATATAAAGCAGTTTAGAGTTCAACTTTCAGAAAAAGTAGGTGAAATCATAAAAACGGCATTTTCACTTCTCGGAATTAATGTTCCAGAACGTATGTAAAAAAGTTAGTAAAGCCGAGAATTTTAATGTCTGTTTGTTACTTTTGTACATCAAAATTCTCAACATATAGAAATCTATAGATTATGAAATACGATATTATTGTTTTAGGTAGTGGCCCAGGCGGATATGTAACAGCGATTAGAGCTTCACAATTAGGGTTTAAAACTGCAGTTGTAGAAAAAGAAAGCCTAGGTGGGGTTTGTTTGAACTGGGGATGTATTCCTACAAAAGCATTATTAAAATCTGCTCAGGTTTTTGAATATCTAAAACACGTCGATGAATACGGATTAAAAGCTGAAGCGATTGATAAAGATTTCACGGCAGTTGTGCAGAGAAGTAGAAATGTTGCTGACGGAATGAGCAAGGGTGTTCAGTTCTTAATGAAGAAAAATAAAATCGATGTAATCGAAGGTTTTGGAAAAGTAAAACCAGGAAAAAAATTAGATGTTACTGCTGCTGATGGTACAGTAACTGAATACAGCGCAGATCATATCATTATTGCAACTGGAGCACGATCTAGAGAATTGCCAAACTTACCTCAAGACGGTAAAAAAGTAATTGGGTACCGCGAAGCAATGACCTTACCAAAACAACCTAAAAGCATGATTGTTGTTGGTTCTGGAGCCATTGGAGTTGAGTTCGCCTACTTCTATAATTCAATGGGAACAGACGTAACAATTGTTGAATACCTGCCAAATATCGTCCCAGTTGAAGACAAGGAAATCTCTAAGCAAATGGAGCGTTCATTTAAAAAATCGGGTATCAAGGTGATGACCAATTCTTCAGTTGAATCTGTTGATACTTCGGGAGATTCAATCAAGGCGACGGTTAAAACCAGCAAGGGCGAAAAAGTATTAAAAGCAGATGTAGTATTATCGGCTGTAGGTATCAAAACAAACATCGAAAACATTGGTTTAGAGGATGTTGGCATTATTACAGATAGAGACAAAATCTTAGTGAACGATTGGTACCAAACAAACATTCCAGGTTATTACGCTATTGGTGATGTTACACCTGGACCGGCATTAGCTCACGTTGCTTCTGCGGAAGGAATTACGTGTGTTGAGAAAATTGCAGGTTTACATACCGAATCAATCGACTACGGAAACATCCCCGGATGTACTTATGCTTCACCAGAAATAGCTTCAGTTGGATTAACAGAAGACAAGGCGAAAGAACAAGGATACAGTATCAAAGTTGGTAAATTCCCATTCTCAGCTTCTGGAAAGGCAAAAGCTGCAGGTACCGCTGATGGTTTTGTGAAAGTAATTTTTGATGAAAAATATGGTGAATGGCTAGGTTGCCACATGATTGGAGCAGGAGTTACAGACATGATCGCGGAGGCTGTTGTTGCAAGAAAATTAGAAACTACAGGACACGAAATTTTAAAAGCAATTCACCCACATCCAACCATGAGTGAAGCCGTTATGGAAGCGGTTGCCGATGCCTATGACGAAGTGATCCACCTATAGATATTAACAAGTTATATCCAAAGTTGGCGTGAAACCATTTACCGATATCATAAAAGAAACAATTTCTTTTTCAAAAAGGAGTTGGATGTATTATCTAGTTTAGATGAAGATTATACCAATACCAGTCTTTTAAATGACGGTGCTTTGGAGCTATTAGATTATCACACGAACTAGATATTATGTTCTGTGGATGATTTCGTTTTAAAGTTGAAGAAGGATGATATTAAGGAATCAAAACAAATCACGTTTTCATTTTTACAAGATACAAAACATGGTATTTATTTTCCATATCGCATCCGACTGAAGTATACTGAAAACAATACCATAACGTCATTAATGTTACCGAGAAATGATGAAAAAATAACAAAAAAAGAATTAATTGTGACGTTACCAACTCGATATGACGTTGAACAATTGTCTGACGAATTTATCATCATTATTGAAAAAAATAATAAGCGAGGTAAAAATACTCTCGCGGTGGATAAAATAATTTTTAATTAAAAAAATTAATACCTTAATCCTTATGAAAAAAGTACTTCTACTCATCGTATTTTTAATTTTCCTTAATTCTTGTGAACTGAGAAAGCCGAATATTGATAATGTAGAACGTACCAAAATTGAATTTTTAGATCCAGATCGTTATTATTACCCAATTTTAAGAGGTTCTGAATTAACGGCTTCTTACAAGTTTTGGAATCGTGGTAACTCTCCTCTAATCATTTATGAACTACAGGCTTCCTGTGGATGTCTAGATATTGATTATCCTCGAGGATCTATTGGTAAAGATGACTTCGGATTCATAACTATAGATTACGATAATTCAAAAAATATATTTTGAAAACCAAGGCAATTTGTAGCTTTGGTTTTTTTTATTCCAAAATCCTAAACCAGAACCATTGAAAAACCAATCACTTTTAATAGAAGTTGGAAAAGCCATAAGAAAACTTATTGTTGCTGGAGTTTTTATTGGTTTATTAAAGGAATATGACCTGATTATTGCTATTTGTCTGGCGCTAAAAGTAGTGTACAATATTTACGGAGAAATTATCAAGCCTGAACATAAAAATTGGCTATTACTTATCGGAATGTTATTGACAGGATTTGGAGGGATAATCGGTGAAATCTGGGGTGTATCCAACGGATATTGGGAATATCATAAAATAACTGGAGAACTACCTTATTGGTTGCCATTTGCATGGATGTTGGCCTTTGATTATCTATACAAAGTGGAACGAAAGCTGATTCCATTTTTATCTAATCCGTCTCAGAAAAACAAAATCCTTTTAGCTATTCTTTTATCGCTAATTCTTCCGGCTTTCGGTGAAATGATTACGATTTATTTGGGAGTTTGGACTTATTATTGGCCATATCAATTATTAGGAGTGCCACTTTACGCTTTTTTATGTCTTGTATTTGTTCATATGCTCGTATATGTGTTGATGAACACGATTTGCAAGCGTTATAAAATTGAAGATATTGTGTTTACTTAAAATTCGAGAATACTGAATGCTCCTTCCAGAGGCTTTAGGTCGTTTTTTATTCTTCGGATGAATTCAGGACCATATTCTAGATAATACTCGCTAAAATTACGTTGTCGCTCTTCCAAACCACCATTTGGAAGTAATTGATTCTGAATCGTTGTAATTCTTGTAACCAAATCTTGTAATCTTCGCTTTTCAGCTTTTAACAAACGTTTTTCTAGCTTTTTTAAACCGTTGATTTGCTTTTTCTCCTGAGCATTAACGGCGCCAATAAATGACGAATCGGTTTGTCCTGCAACTTTCTTTAAATCGTCAAATTGATTTTGTAAAAAGCTGATTTTGTCAGAAAAGGTCAACTCTAAACCTGAGTTCTCTTTCACTTTTTTATCAAGAAGTTCCTTTTGCTTCAAGAATAACTCTTCAAGTGAAATATTTAGTTTTCCAAGTTTATTCCTTTGTTTGGTCGAAATTACGTGTACAGAGTTTCGTAATAGTAATATCGGATAGGAAACCTGGCTTTCATCGAAATAGGACTTCAATTGCAGCCAATAGGCTAATTCTCCTCCTCCTCCAATATAGCAAAGATTCGGCAATAACACCTCCTGGTACAAAGGCCTGATCAACACATTAGGTGAAAATCGCTCTGGGTATTTCTGAACTTCAGGCAAAACCTCATCCTTGGTAAAGGAGATATCAGTATTCAACACCGAATAGGTCTCATGTTCAAAAACGATTCGTTCTCGAATTCCTTCATGTAAATAAAACAAATTGATATCCCTTGGATTCACCTGAATCGAATACTCGGCAAGTAACGAATTGGTTTTTCTAACTGCATTAGCAGCACGATTATCAAGTAATTCATTTGTAATATGTGGAATCAGGGTTGTTTTTAACTTTGGATCATCGGCATCAACAATAACTAATCCGTAATCCTTGAATAATTCATTGGCCAAATACCTGGTAGCATCAGCCAAATTATCATGATCTACATAAGCTTTTTCAAATAATTTTCTTAGATAATCGGCATTATTCGATTCCCCAATAAGCGATGAAAACTGCTCAAATACGTGATCTAATCCATTCGTAGAAAATCGTCCAACTCCACCAGTTTGATCCGAATTCCAAGAAACTTTCTGATCCTTAAATTTGAAAAAATTGATTTCATCAAAATCATGATCCTCAGTCGCCATCCAATAAATCGGCACAAAATTGTAATCTGGATATTTTTCTCGCAACTCCTCACATAAGTTAATTGTAGAAACAATTTTATACAAGAAATACAGAGGACCCGTAAACAAATTCAACTGGTGCCCAGTGGTAATTGTAAAAGTCTTATCTGAGGATAAACTTTCAATATTTTGAAGGGTTTCTTCGGATGAATCCACTGGTTGATATTGAGCTTGCAATACATCAACTAAAAGCCTTCTATGATTCGAGTTGTAATTGGATTCCTTCTCTATGATCTGATTGGCAAACTCATCAATGGAAGGAAAACGATTGTAGAATTGTTTTAGATTTTCGTCCTGATTCAAATAATCGACAATCAGTTTGGAGTAAAATCCGGTATTTTGATAAGGTATTTTTGTTATCGACATACGAAAATGTTCCCTTCAAAGAACGCTTTTTATTCGTAAAAGCGTCCTGAATTTGCGGATGTAAAAGTACAAATAAATCTGCGCTTAACATATTACACATTTATTCTAACAAATTTTTAACTCCTCGAATTTTATCAGAAAACAAGATGAAAATTATCCTTACTTTTGGTTGTCTTTAATTTAAAACTATGAATAAATTATATTCTCTTCTTATAGCGTTAGCGTTACTATCCACGTCAGTTTATTCTCAAACCATCAAATCTCCCAAAGAATTTTTAGGATATGAGTTAGGATCTCGCTTTACCAGACATCATAAGGTTGCGGAGTATTTTAAATATGTCAGCGAAACCCTTCCAAATGTAATTCTCGAGAAATACGGAGAAACGAATGAATTCAGACCACTATTGGTGGCTTATATTTCTTCACAAGAAAATATTGACAACTTAGAATCCATCAGAAAATCTAATTTGGGTCAAACGGGATTAGTAGCTTCAAATGCCAAAAATGATAAAGCGATTGTTTGGTTGAGTTATAACGTTCATGGAAATGAAGCGTCAAGTACCGAAGCTTCCATGAATACGCTATACAAATTGGTTACCGAAAAGCAAGATTGGTTAAAAAACACGGTGGTTATTATGGATCCGTGTATTAATCCTGATGGTAGAGATCGATATGTAAATTGGTATAATCAAGTTAAAAGTACTCCATACAACACTATTCAGGTCGGAAAAGAACATGTTGAACCATGGCCTGGAGGAAGACCAAATCATTATCTATTTGACTTAAACAGAGACTGGGCTTGGGCAACACAAAAAGAAACGCAACAACGTTTAAAAATTTACAATAAATGGATGCCTCATATCCATGTTGATTTCCACGAACAAGGAATAAACAACCCATATTACTTTGCTCCTGCTGCAGAACCTTTCCATGAAATTATTACTCCGTGGCAGCGCGATTTTCAAACTCAAATCGGAAGAAATCATGCCAAGTATTTCGACCAAAATAGCTGGTTGTATTTCACCAAAGAAAGCTTTGATTTATTGTACCCGAGTTATGGTGACACCTACCCAACCTATATGGGTGCTATTGGAATGACCTATGAGCAGGCAGGACATGGAAGAGCAGGCCTCGGAATTCAAACAGATGAAGGATACGTCCTTACCTTAAAAGATCGATTAACACATCATACCACCACAGGATTATCTACGGTAGAAATCGCTAGTAAGAATGCCGAAAAATTGAATACTGAGTTTTCGAAATTCTTTGATAATTCTGATTTGAAATTCAAAAGCTTCATTGTAAAAAATGACAACATTGATAAAATAAACAGACTAAAAGCATTATTAGATAAACATGAGATTTCATACGAATATGCTTCTACCTCTGAAGCCAGAGGTTTTATTTATCAGCAAAATAAAGAAGGTAAGCTATCCTTAAACTCAAACGATCTTGTACTGCAAACGAATCAACCTAAAGGAAAAATGTTGCATGTTCTTTTTGAACCTAAAGCAAAACTAGCTGATTCATTGACTTATGATATTACTGCATGGTCTATTCCGTATGCGCATGGATTGAATGCCTTAGCATCGACAAAACAGGTAAGTTCTTCGAAGAAATCGGTACAAGCAGCAATCAATAATTCGATTGACAAAAATGCCTATGCGTATATCTCAAAATGGAACAGTTTAGAGGATGCGAAATTCTTGAGTGCTATTTTACAAAAAGGAATCACACCAAGGTTTACAGAAAAACCATTTTCTATTGGTGGAAAAGCATATGATAGAGGTTCTTTAATTGTACTTCGAAGCGATAATAATGCAGATAACTTTGACGAAACACTAATTGCAATCGCTACCTCAAATGATAGACAGTTAACAGCCGTTTCTACTGGATTTGTAGACAGTGGTGTAGATTTTGGTTCGTATTCTGTTAAACCTATCAATAAGCAGCGAGTTGCCGTTTTATCAGGTGAGGGGGTATCCTCTTTAAGCTTCGGTGAAATATGGCATTATTTCGAAACAAATATTAATTATCCTTCTACTAATATCAATACCGACTACTTCGGACGTGTGAATTTAGATGACTTTGATGTTTTGATTTTCCCAAGTGGTAGTTACGGTCGTTTATTGTCAAAGAATAACGTGACTAAATTGAATAGCTGGATTAGCAGTGGCGGAACATTAATTTTAATTGGAAGAGCTGCAGGAAGTTTTGTAGGGAAATCAGGCTTCTCAATTGAACGTAAAAAAGGAGATAGTAGTCCAGGTACCAATATGACTCCATATGCGAAACGAGAGCGCGAAAATGTGAAGAATATGATTACCGGAAGTATCTTTAAATCCAAAGTTGATGCTACTCACCCATTAGCCTACGGATATACTGATACTTATTTTACTTTAAAATTGAGTAGTTCAAATTACAACTATTTAAAATCTGGATATAATGTAACTTACATCGAAAATGATGTAAATCCAGTTTCAGGTTTCGCTGGAATGGATACAAAGAATAGTTTAGAACAATCACTTGTTTTTGGAGAACAAACTAAAGGACGCGGAAGCGTTGTTTACATGGTCGACAATCCATTATTCCGTTCTTTTTGGGAAAATGGTAAGCTCTTTGTTGCAAACGCCATATTCTTCTTGAATTCTGATTCGATTAAGAAATAAAAAAAAGCCACTCTATTGAGTGGCTTTTTTTATTATTTCATAATTAAACCTAAAATCCAAAGCTTACTCCTAACATAGGTATAACGGAACGCCATGCAGCGTTATATTTTACTTGAGTGATTAAATCAAACGATTCACCAATGGAAAAAAGAGCTCCTCCACCAACGGTTAAACCAGTAAGAGTGATTCCAAAACCCTGTGAATTATTTGATGATACACTTGCAAATCCTCCGGACAAGAAATAATTAAAATTATCATTTCCAAGATAATATCTCAAATCAAAATCAAGTTGTGTAAGAGTCTCTCCCTCTGAAAAATAATAAGTAAAAGATGGTGCAAAAGAAATGTCTTCTGCGAACACATATTCAACACCACCAGTAATACCCAAAACAGAATCAGATTCTAATGGATAAGTTAATCCAGCGAATCCGTTAAAGTCACCTTTTTCTTGTGCTAAAGCAACTGTTGACACTAGCAATGTTAGCGCATACAATAAATTTTTTAATTTCATAATTATACTGTTTTTAGTTAAACAGGTTCAATGTAGTAAAATTATTTTAATAAAATAACTTAATATTTTTTATTATATCCACATTTTTTTTATGAATAAAACTATAGTATATGCAATTAATACAAGAATTAATTAAAGATAATGGTAGTTTCATTTAACCTAAAACTGGGGTTCCGTAAAGATCAAAATCACCGGCTTCATAGATTTCCACATCTACAAATTCGCCAATTTTTACGTAGTGTTTTCTCGCATCAACTAAAACATCGTTATCAACATCTGGTGAATCATACTCAGTACGACCGTAGAAATAATTACCCTCTTTACGATCAAATAAACATCGGAATGTTTTGCCAACCTTCTCCTGATTGATTTCCCACGATATTTGAGATTGCAATTCCATGATTTCGTTAACGCGTCTAAATTTCACATCGGCAGGTACATCATCTTCTAGAACATATGCACCTGTATTTTCCTCATGTGAGTACTCAAAGGCTCCTAAACGCTCAAATCGCATCTCTTCTACCCAATCTTTTAATTCTTGAAATTGTTTTTCCGTTTCGCCTGGGTAACCTACAATTAATGTGGTACGGATCGCCATTTCTGGAACTGCTTCTCTAAACTTTTTGAGTAAAGCTGTTGTTTTTTCGTGAGTCGTCCCACGTTTCATCGACTTCAAGATTTCTGTGTTTATATGTTGCAACGGAATATCTAGGTAATTACAAACCTTTGGTTCGTTCTTCATTACTTCTAAAACATCCATCGGAAATCCTGTCGGAAATGCATAATGTAAACGAATCCATTCTATTCCATCTACTTTAACCAATTCTTTTAATAAATCAGCCAAAGCCCTTTTCTTATAAATATCGAGTCCGTAATAGGTTAAATCCTGTGCAATCAACATGATTTCCTTAATGCCCTTTGCCGCTAACTTTTGAGCCTCCTCAACGATATTTTCGATGGGTGTTGAACGGTGTTTTCCTCTCATTAGCGGAATTGCACAAAAGGAACACGGTCTATCACAACCTTCCGCTATTTTTAAATACGCATAATGTTTTGGTGTCGTTGTTAACCTTTCTCCAATTAATTCGTGCTTATAATCAGCTTCTAGGACTTTCAACAAATTCGGAAGGTCATGTGTTCCAAAGTATTGATCTACATCTGAAATTTCTTTTTCTAAATCAGGTTTATATCTTTCACTTAAACATCCTGTTACGTAAACCTTGTCAACGTCTCCAGCTTCCTTTTTCTCAACATAATGTAAAATCGTATCTACAGATTCTTCTTTGGCTTTACCAATAAATCCGCAGGTATTGATCACAACAATATTTCCGTCATCATTTTCATCTTGATGAACCACATTTTTGCCATTGGCTTTTAATTGGCCCATTAATACCTCTGAGTCATAGATATTCTTGGAACAACCCAGGGTTACTACATTGATCTTGTTCTGTTTAACCGATTTTGTACGCATAGAATTAAATCCGCTTATTCGTAATTTTTTGGAAGTTTTCTAACCTTTGTTGCTTGCTCAAAAGCGTAACCAATTTCCAATAGTCTTCGCTCAGAAAATGGTCTTCCTACAAAAGTTAAACTAATAGGTTCGCCCGATTCTTTATATCTCATTGGAACAGTAAGTGTCGGATATTTTGCCACGGCAGCAACGCCTGAATGGTAGTTATTGATCGACAAAATTGCATCAAGCTTGTAATCTTTCAATCCGATGAAATAACTCTTTCCTCCATAATTCAATTTCGCTTTAACAGCCTCAAGTTCCTCTAAGGTGGTTTCATCTTTCACTATTCCTTCAAACAATTGCTGACCATAAGGTGCTCTTAAAATTGAATCTTTTTTATTGAATTCAATAACGGTTGCAACTCCTTTCTGAGTAATCATTTCACCTGCCTGATCTGAGAGATATTTTGGCAAGTCGTGTTTCATATCAATATTTAATAAGGTAACGAAACCGTCATACAACATATTCTCAGGATCTAGTTCAACAGTAGTAACACCTTTACTCTTCAATAATTCAACATTCATTTTGTAAATGGAATCATTCAATAATGACTTTAAAACACCCAATCGTACATCGTTGAATTTCCCATCAAATCCATTATTGAAGTAATCATCTTTAATATTCACAGAAGCGGCATCCTTTTCATCATAACCTCGCATGGCATTCATGAAAATAGCGTTATCAATAACACTTCTAGTCATTGGGCCAGGAGTATCTAAAGTACTTGAAATCGGAACAATTCCAGTTCTACTAAACACTCCGATAGTTGGTTTTAATCCGACTAATGAATTCATACTCGATGGAGAAGTAATCGAACCAGCCGTTTCTGTACCTACCGCTGCCACAGCATAATTTGCAGCAGTTGCAACTCCACTTCCCGATGATGATCCACCTGTTTCGAACTCTGCTCTTCCGTACGGATTTAATGTTTGTCCGCCAATCGCTGAGTATCCTAAAGGACATCCTGAGCAGAAGAAATAAGCCCACTCACTTAAGTTCACCTTACCTAAGATTAGCGCACCGTTTTCCTTTAACTTGGTAACAATAAAGGCGTCACTTTTTGTTTGATTATCTTTCAATGCCACTGCACCTGCAGTAGTTTTCATATTATCTGTGTTGATATTATCTTTTAACAAGATTGGCATTCCGTAAAGAGAATTCACATCTACATCTTTTGCTTCCTTATCCTTTGTTTTTGCTTGTTGAACTACATCTGGATTTAAAGCTATAATTGCATTTAATGACTTGGTAGAATCACTTTCAAATTTTCTAATTCGGTACAAATAAAATAAGGTCAATTTTTCATAAGACAAATGACCATTTTTAATATGGGTTTGAATGGTCGGAATATCTTGCTCGATTACCATTGGCTTAATGGCGTTATAATCTTCTTCTGAAAAATAGGCCAAATCCTCATCAAAAGGTTTGAAAACCTCATTCATATCCAGAAACTTAGACTGAAATAATTTGAATTTCATTCGCCTATTCTTATGTTCCTGCTGCTTTTCTAATACAGCAGACTCATCATATTTTGTAAAAACAACAGGCTCTTGTCTTTCTTTACAAGACCAAATTAATGTGACAATTGCTAGTAAATAAAGTGCTTTTTTCATTTGAAGTTAGTTAAAACTCAAAGATAAGGAATCTAGAGACTTCAAATCAAATTGAAATGAGGCATTAGCGTAGTGAAATGTATTTGGCGTTTATTTAAAGAATGAGTCTACAAATTCGTGTTTGTTAAACACTTGTAAATCATCAATTCCTTCTCCAACTCCGATATACTTTACAGGTATTTGAAATTGATCAGAAATACCAATAACAACCCCGCCTTTGGCAGTACCGTCCAATTTGGTAACGGCTAGTGAGGTAACTTCAGTTGCTTTTGTGAATTGTTTAGCTTGTTCAAATGCATTTTGACCTGTAGAACCATCCAATACTAAAAGGACATCATGAGGAGCATCACCAACTACCTTTTGCATAACACGCTTGATCTTAGAAAGCTCATTCATCAAATTCACCTTGTTGTGCAATCTACCGGCAGTATCGATAATAACCACATCGGCATCTTGGGCAACTGCAGACGTCAAAGTATCATATGCAACCGATGCAGGATCTGAACCCATATTTTGTTTTACAATAGGAACATCAACACGATCTGCCCAAACTTGTAATTGATCAATCGCGGCTGCACGGAAGGTATCTGCTGCCCCCAAAACTACTTTTAATCCTTTTTGTTTGAATTGATGCGCTAATTTGCCAATTGTAGTTGTCTTACCAACTCCATTCACGCCAACAACCATCATTACATAAGGTTTCGTATTATTTGGTACACTGAATTCAGTTTCATTGCCAACGTTTGTTTCAGAGAGTAATCCGGCAATTTCTTCACGAAGAATGACATTTAATTCATCGGTACTCACGTATTTATCACGTGCAACGCGCTCTTCGATTCGATCGATGACCTTTAAGGTCGTATTCACACCAACATCCGAAGAAACTAAAACCTCTTCGAGATTATCAAGTACGTCATCATCAACCTTAGATTTACCAACTACGGCCTTCGAAAGCTTTCCGAAGAAACTTTCTTTGGACTTTTCTAATCCTTTATCTAAGGTTTCTTTTTTTTCTTTTGAGAAGATATTTTTGAAGAAGCTCATTGCAAAAAATTGAAATGTAAATATATAAAAAAAGCCACTTTCAATAGATTGAAAGCAGCTATATATGTAGTCTTAATAGTTTCTTACTTTTTCGCTAAAAAGTTGTTTACTTCAGTTGGATCCATGATAGACTCAACAAAAGTATAAGCTCCAGATTTAGGTGATTTAACCATTTTGATAGCTTTGGTTAATCTCTTTGATCCTGTTTGTAATGATGCTACTGCTTTCTTTGCCATGGTATTATGTTTTTATAAAATCAATTATTTGATTTCTTTGTGAACAGTCATTCTTTTTAAGATAGGATTGAATTTTTTAATTTCCATTCTATCTGGAGTATTCTTCTTGTTCTTCGTAGTAATATATCTAGAAGTTCCAGGCATACCTGTTGCTTTGTGCTCTGTGCACTCTAAAATTACTTGAACTCTATTTCCTTTCTTTGCCATCTTGTATTATTTTAAAGGATAATTACTTAGTTAAAAAACCTTTAGCTCTTGCTTCTTTAATTACCGCTGAAATACCCTTTTTATTGATATTCTTTAAAGCCGATGTAGATACTTTTAAAGTAATCCAACGATCTTCTTCAGGTAAATAAAAACGTTTTGTGGTTAAGTTAGCATTGAACTTTCTTTTAGTTCTGTTCATAGCGTGAGAAACGTTATTCCCTACCATTGCTTTCTTCCCTGTTAATTCACAAACTCTAGACATTTTGTTACCTCTTTTACTGTTAACTTTTAACGAGGTGCAAATCTACGAATAATTATAAAGTTGAACAAAACAATTATTACAAAAATTTAACGCAATTCTTTTAAAAGTAATTCTAAGGATTTGTTTACCGTTTTATTGATTACCTTTTCCCTTGGTTGACCGAAGTTAAATTCGAATGATTTTACAACTTCTTTCGTAGCAAGAGCAATATATACCAAGCCTACTGTTTTATCATTATTATCGGTTGTTGGGCCTGCATTTCCGGTTACTGCAATACTGTAATCAGTTGTAAATTTTTCAAGTGCTCCTTTAGCCATTTGTTCGGCAACTTCTGCACTAACTGTAGTATTTTTTTGGATACTGTCTTTCGATACATTTAAAAATTCAATCTTCACCTCTTCTTGATACGCTACAATACTTCCTAAAAAGTAGTTCGAAGAACCTGGAATTGACACCAAACTTGAAGCTATTTTTCCTCCAGTTAAACTTTCTGCAGTTGAAATTGTTTTACCTTGTTTGGTTAAAATCTGACCGATGCTCTTCTCCAACGAATTATTATCATCCAATCCTACATAAATATCGGCCACTAACGTCTTTAGTTCCTCTACTTTTAAATGCAATTCTTGTTCTAAGGTTTCTTTTTCAGGACCCTTAGCCGATAATCTCAAACGTACTCTACCAAAGGATGGTAAATAGGCCAACTTGATATGTGGAGGAAGGCTATTCTCAAAATGTTCAATGCGTTCGGCAATATTACTCTCTCCTTCTCCGTAAGTCATCAATGTCTTGTGAAGAATGAAGGGTAACTTAAACTGTTGTTGAATTCTTGGAAGCACCTCATTCTTAATTAAAGCCTTCATTTCATAAGGTACTCCTGGCAATGAAATAAATACCGTATCATTCTCGTAAAACCACATTCCGGGAGCAGTACCGAAATGATTCTTTAATAAGGTCGCCTTTGATGGTAAAAAGGCCTGTTGATTTTGAATCGGTTTAAACGGAATATTAAACTTGGCAAACATCGTTTTGATATGCTTGATTACCTCCGGATATTCGACCATCGTATCATTATCAAAGAATTCGGCGAGTGTCTTTTTTGTGATATCGTCTTTAGTTGGTCCTAAACCGCCTGTTATAATAATGACATCCGCACGAGTCTGTGCTTCTTCTAGGGTCTTTAAAATATGTTGCTTTTCATCCTGAATTGAAGTGATCTGATAGACTGAAACTCCAATTTTATTCAGTTGTTGGGCAATCCATTGTGAATTGGTATCAACAATCTGCCCGATTAGAATTTCATCGCCAATGGTAATAATTTCTGCATTCATCTACTTTACTTTAATTTTGAAGGCTTCCCTACCTTCCAGCATACCAACAAGTACATCATTCTCTTCTACTTTATCCACTCCTGAAGGTGTTCCTGTAAAAATGATATCTCCTTTTTTCAGCATAAAATATTGAGAAACATAGGCGATCAATTCATCAATTTTCCATAGCATAGCGGTTGAATTCCCATCCTGAACTACCTCATCATTTTTCAATAACTGGAATTTAATTTCCTCTAAATTGAATTCTGATTTCGGATAAAATTCTCCAATTACAGCGCTACCATCAAATGCTTTTGCCTTTTCCCATGGCAATCCTTTTTCTTTACATTTTGATTGCACATCTCTAGCCGTAAAATCAATTCCTAATCCTATTTCATCGTAGTACTTGTGAGCAAATTTCTGCTGAATATGCTTTCCAACTTTATTAATTTTCACCAAAATTTCCACCTCATGATGTACATCATTGGAAAATGGCGGAATGAAAAACGGATTTCTCTTAGGTAAAATTGCGGAATCTGGTTTCATGAATACCACCGGATTCGTTGGTCTTTCATTCGCTAATTCTTCTATATGTTTGGCGTAGTTACGCCCGATACAGATAATCTTCATAATTCAATTATCGATTTTATGGAATCCATTTCTTTTCGAACTTTGGCTTGCGTTTTTCTAAGAACGCATCTCTTCCTTCTTTCGCCTCATCGGTCATATAGGCTAAACGTGTTGCTTCACCCGCAAATACTTGCTGACCTACCATTCCGTCATCTGTTAAATTCATAGCAAACTTTAGCATTTTAATCGACGTCGGACTCTTAGCTAAAATTTCATGTGCCCATTCATAAGCCGTATTTTCTAATTCATCATGCGGAATAACAGCATTCACCATTCCCATTTCGTATGCTTCCTGAGCGGAGTAGTTTCTACCTAAAAAGAAAATCTCTCGAGCCTTCTTCTGACCTACCATTTTCGCTAAATATGCAGATCCATAACCACCATCAAAAGAGGTAACATCAGCATCTGTTTGCTTAAAAATGGCATTTTCCTTACTAGCCAAGGTCAAGTCGCAAACCACATGTAAACTGTGTCCGCCACCTACTGCCCATCCGGGTACAACAGCAATTACAGCTTTTGGCATAAAACGAATCAATCGCTGAACCTCTAAAATATTCAATCGGTGGTATCCATCGTCACCTACATAGCCTTGATGTCCTCGTGCTTTTTGATCACCTCCAGAGCAGAAACTCCAGATTCCGTCTTTAGTGCTCGGGCCTTCTGCGGAAAGTAATACAACTCCTATTGAAGTGTCTTCTCCAGCATCATAAAAAGCATCATACAATTCGGATGTAGTTTTCGGACGAAACGCATTACGAACATTAGGTCTATTAAACGCAATTCGCGCTACACCATTCGATTTTTGATACGTAATATCTTCATAAACTTTAGCAGTTTTCCATTCGGGTTGCATCATAATATTATGGGTTTCTCGTTTATTTTAGATAAATTTCAGCAAAAATACGCAATCGACCTATGTTAAAAAACGCTATCCTCATATTTCTTTTCACCTGTTCATCAGTTTTTGGTCAACAAATCCTAACGACAACAATTGAGTCAGATTATCTCGAAACGTCAAGAGATGTGCGCATCTACATTCCGAAAAGTTATGAATTGGACAGTGTTAAAAATTATCCTTTGGCGATTGTTTTTGATGCTGAATTCCTGTTTGATATCTACGTTGGCAATTCGGTATTATTTGCCTCAAAAGACAAAGCTCCTGAGCAGATTGTAGTCGGAATAAATATGGCCGAAACACGAAAAAATGATACGTATTTCAATATCAATACGGGAAAATTAAACTCAAAGAATCGAGCGTTTTATGAGTTCATTCGGGATGAAGTCACCTTTTATATGGAAAGCAATTATCGGACTTCGCCTTTCATCAGCTTAATTGGAACAGGAACATCTGCAAATTTAATTTCACAGTTTCTAAAAGAGCCAAAACCGGTATTCAATGCTTATGTGTGTATCAATCCGATTTTTTCTGATTTTATACGTAAGCAGATGCAAGACTTTGCTTTGGAACGATATGGCAATGAGGACAATACTTTCTATCTCTACACGAACAATTCAAACACCTTTTCACCCAAACGTCAAACCCTGATCAATCAATTACAAACCTTTCTAGGAAATTACGAAATCGAGAATTTCAACATTGTGAATGATTACATCACCACAAAAAGTAGTATTTCAACCATTGGAGAAGCCATTCCGAGAGCCATAACCAAAGTTTTTGAATTGTATTCGGCGATTTCAAAGGATGAGTTTGACAACAAAATCAAGAATCTTTCTCCTGGAGATGCCATTGCTTACCTAGAAAACAAGTACATCGAAATTGAGTTTTTATTTGGAAGTAATCTGGGGATTCGAGAACAGGATGTATTCACTATTGAATCCATCATTATCGATAAAGAAAACGGAGATTATTTAAGAGATTTCGGTAAAATGATTTTGAAATTATTCCCTTCTTCTCCTTTGGGCGATTATTACATCGGCCGCTACTACGAAGAAGGCAAAATGATTAAAAAGGCCTTAAAACACTACAAAATTGGTTACGGAAAAATGGATCCATCCGATCCTAATGCCGATAAATTTTATGAGAATATATTAAGACTTGGAGGACAGTAATTTACTTCTTCAGTTCGATTCGGTCGTCTTTAAGAACAATTAGTTTTTTCTTGTATAAGTTCCCAATAGCTTTTTTAAATGCTTTTTTACTCATTTGTAATTGGAATTTGATCGCTTCTGGTGAACTTTTATCGGTTAATCGAAGTGATCCGTCTCTAGAACTCTTTAGTTTGTCTAAAATCGTATTGACGTCTTGATCAATTACATTTCGAAATCCCTGAGGCTGAAGTGATACATCAATTTTACCGTCTTCTCTTAATTTTTTGACATAACCATCAATGGTTACTCCTTCTTCTATATCTTGAAACACCTCGTTTCGATATAAAAGGCCTTCATGCTCCTGATTAATTACTACAGAATAACCCAAAGCTGTTTCTTTATTGATAAATAATTTGACTTTATCGCCTTCTTTTAATTCCATTATTCGAGATGTTTAAAGTAGGATTTTAAAATCCTGTCGTTCTCCTGACTAGGGGTAAATATTTCTAAAATTTTAGGTTTTTCTGACGCATCAAAAAAACCATTTAAGCTGTCGTCTACTGTTTCTGTTGAGTACGCTTTTCGATATTCAAATCGGTATGTCTTAGCTAAATGCTCTGCGGTTAAACAATGTGGAGTTTCAAAATATTGAATTGCATTTGTTGAAGATGGTCCTGGAATGATTTTAAAAATTCCTCCTCCAGAATTATTAACCAGAATAATTCTAAAATCAGCAGGAATTTCTTTATTCCATAATCCGTTGCTATCATAAAAGAAACTCAAATCACCGGTAATCAATATGGTTTGTTCTTCGGATGCATAGGCCGCTCCCACTGCAGTACTTGTACTTCCGTCAATTCCGCTAGTACCACGATTACAATAGGTTTCAATAGTCGGGTCGATGGTGAATAATTGCGCATATCGAATAATAGCACTATTACTCATTTGTAATTTACTATTTGAAGGTAACCCCTCTAGAACTTGTTTGAAAACTTTAAAATCGGAATGAGAAACAGTTTCCATATAAGAACTATGCTTATCTCTTTTTACATCTCGGATTGCCAACCAATGATCACGATATCCATTCGCTTTGATTTCAATCATGGTATTGAATCGCTTAAAGAAATCAACCGGATTGGTTTGAATAAATTCAGACAAACAGAAAAAGGTATTCATTGCTTTTTTCTCATCGATATTCCAGTGATGTTTTGGCTGATAGGTTCGTAAGAACTTCTTTATCTTCTTCGATACAATCATTCCGCCAAAGGTCAATAGAATATCTGGCTGGAGTGCTTTGAATCCATCATCATCCAAAGAAAAAATTAATTGATCAATTGAATTGATGGTTTTATCGTGGTGTAAATTCGAAGTTGTTTCGGTTAGAATTAGAACGGATGGATCATCAGCATACAAATCCATTAATTGATGTAATTCAGCATCCGGGTAATTAACACCTACCAAAATCATTTTTCGTTCAGAGGAATTCCAAATTTTGGCCAATTTCGAATAGTCAATATTGTTATTATCTAAGTAACTAGTATTGATATTCGGGAAATCAAATTGAGCTAATATGTCGACCGTTTCATAAAGTGGTTCATCAAACGGGATATTTATGTGTACAGGCCCTTTTTGAGCGATTGCTGTATTTAAAGCTTCTGAAATCAATTGCTGATTTTGTCGCTGAATCATATCCGCAGCATTCGAATTCAAGTTTTCATTTTCGGCAAGGTTCGCTGCAAACAAAATATGCTTATCGAATACATTTTCCTGTCGGATGGTTTGTCCGTCACCAATATCAATCAAATGTTTGGGTCTATCCGCAGAAAGAACAATTAACGGAATGTTACTATAAAAGGCCTCTGCGATGGCCGGATAATAATTCAGCATAGCAGATCCTGAGGTACATAAAACTGCAACTGGCCTCTGTTTTTGCTGAGCAATACCCAAGGCAAAAAACGCTGCCGATCGTTCATCTACAATACTTACCGTATCAATATTTGGATGGTTGGTAAATCCAATAGTTAGCGGAGCATTTCGTGAACCTGGAGAAATAACGACAGTGTCAATATTGAAGTGTTGACACGCCGAAATAACCAATTGTGCTAATTCCTTTTTTGGGTACATTTTCTAGGAATCAAAGATACGTACTAATCCCGATTTATCATCGATATTTTGAGTAGGTATAAAAAAAGAAAGTTAGAATTTCTTCTAACTTTCTTCAGGTATGTAATTGTGATTAGTTTCCTTTCTTGTAATCGGCTAAGAACTTCGCCAATCCTATATCTGTTAATGGATGTTTTAGCAATCCAGAAATTGCACTTAATGGACCTGTCATTACATCAGCACCAATTTTGGCACAATCAATAATATGCATAGTATGACGAACAGATGCAGCTAAAATTTCAGTTTCAAATCCGTAATTATCATAAATCGTTCTGATTTCTGCGATCAGGTTTAAACCATCAGTAGAAATATCATCTAAACGACCGATAAATGGAGAAACGTAAGTCGCTCCTGCTTTAGCAGCCAATAAAGCCTGACCTGCGGAGAAAACTAAGGTAACATTGGTTTTAATTCCTCTGTCTGAGAAATATTTACAAGCCTTTACGCCATCAGCAATCATTGGTAATTTTACAACGATTTGCGGATTCAAAGCAGCAAGTGCCTCACCTTCTCTAACCATTCCTTCAAAATCTGTAGAAATCACCTCAGCAGAAACATCACCATCTACAATTTCACAAATAGTTTTGTAATGATTAATAATGTTTTCCTCTCCTGTAATTCCTTCTTTCGCCATTAAAGATGGGTTTGTTGTTACACCATCTAAAATTCCTAAGGCCTGCGCTTCACGAATCTGATCTAGGTTAGCTGTATCAATAAAAAATTTCATTATCTTGGATTTTTTGAACGTTGGGTAAATTTAGGTATTTGTATTGTAAAGCTGCCTCATTGTTTTTAATATGTTATGAACAAATTTTACATTTTTTTATCATTACTTTTTTAATTGAAAATTGTAAAAAAATATCTTTCTCTATTTTGTTCTTAGCATCAGTGAAATGATTACAATTTATAGTGATTCATCAGTAACTTTTCATAAGCTCTATCTGGAAGAATTCTTTTGAGTACGATTGAAAACTTCTCCATAAAACCACCTACTTTATAGTGAATTTTCCGGCTTTTTGAGTTGATGATTTGATCTACTTTTTTCGCTAACACTACAGGGTCCATTCCAGAGTCCACATGAGTATCCATCAATTCTAAATTTTCTTTGTATTTCTTCTTGTAAGCTGAATCTTCAAATACAGGCGTATGATAACGGCCTGCCGCAATGTTAGTTGCAAAATCGCCGGGGGCAACCGAAACAACGTCAATTCCGAATTGTTTCACTTCCATGCTCAACGCTTCTGTCGCCATTGCGAAAGCACTTTTCGATGCCGAATAAATTCCACGAAATGGCAATCCCATATATCCGGCAATTGAGGTCACATTAATAACTAATCCCGATTGTTGTTTACGCATTTGAGGTAAAACCGCTTTTATTACTTCTAGAGCGCCAAAAAAGTTGGTATTAAAAACTCGTTGCATTTCAGAAGTTGGGGTATCCTCTACCGGACCCGTAATTCCCATTCCGGCATTATTCACCAACACATCTAATTGCCCTTCATTTTCAAGAATAGCAATTACTGCCTTTTTAATAGAATCTGAATCCAAAACATCTAAGGCAATCATTTTCATTTTGGAAGTGGGATCTTCTTTCGGATTTCTACTGGTTCCATAAACCACAAAACCTTTACTCGATAAATAATGACCAATGGCTTTCCCGATTCCAGAGGAGGCACCGGTAATGAGTACAACTTTAGACATGGATACTTTTGAATTTCAACAAAGATGAGAAAAGAAACAGAAGGAAACAAAAAATGGCAAGCTACCTACATCACACCGCTACGACCTAATACCCTTGCTGCGTTCCCACCCTGGGGGATTCAAAGGGAGCTGGTTGTGTAGGACTTGCCGCTGCAAATTTACAACGGATTTCCTGTTTGAGAAATAAAAAAATTGAAAATTTATGTAACAAATAAAGAGACCTTAATACTGATAGGTATGTTCTTTAACAAAACCTTAAGAAAAAGAATATATTTGTATAACTAATGAAAACTTTAATCAATGGAAAATCAAACATCTAGTAAGGGAATTATTTTAAACAATGGCTTATACTTAGGTCTTGTTGGGGTTGTTACCGCATTGATCTTATACGCAATGGGTAAATCCTTAGAATTGCAATGGATTTCTAGCGTAGTAGGATTTGTAGCTACCGTAGCCTTTATCATTATCGGTATTAAGCAATTTAAAACTAATAATGGCGGATTTATTTCTTGGGGACAAGGAGTTAAAATCGGAATGGGAATCGTAATGATTAGTGCATTAATCACTATAGCTTACACTATTCTTTTCACCACTGTAATCGAACCAGATTTCCAAGCACAAGCTATGGAAGTTCAAAGGCAAGCATGGATAGATCAAGGACTATCGGATGAACAAATCGAAGCAGCAACAGATATGGCTGAAAAATTTCAGGGACCGGGAATCGCATCTGCTTTCATTTTAGCATTTTCTGCATTCATCGGATTCGTAATTTCTGCAATCGTTTCAGCCATCATGAAAAAGTCGGAGAACGACGGATATTAAAAATTTGTGAACATTCAGAAATCTGTGTTTAAAAATGTACCTTTGAACTAAAGTAGTTCAAGAGTTCAAATGGATATCTCGATAGTAATACCACTTCTTAACGAAGAAGAATCTTTACAAGAATTACACGATTGGATTGTATCTGTCATGCAATCCAATCGTTATGTTTATGAGCTTGTATTTATCGACGATGGTAGTTCAGATTCTTCTTGGGAAATCATTCAAAAATTATCAACTTCCAACCATTCTGTAAAAGGAATTCGATTTCAAAAAAACTTTGGAAAATCTCAGGCATTAGATGCTGGTTTTTCAATAGTTAAAGGGGATGTGGTTATCACGATGGATGCTGACTTACAAGACAATCCAGAAGAAATCCCTGAACTATTTGACCTAATTAAGAATCAAAATTTTGACTTAATTTCTGGATGGAAAAAGAAACGGTATGATAATGTGATTACCAAAAACATTCCATCTAAATTGTTTAATGCAATCGCAAGAAAAACATCAGGTCTTACGTTACACGATTTTAATTGCGGATTAAAAGCTTACAAAAACGAAGTTGTAAAAACGGTTAAAGTAAGTGGTGAAATGCACCGATACATTCCGGTACTTGCCAAAAATGCAGGATTTAATAATATCGGTGAAAAAGTTGTTCAACATCAAGCCAGAAAATATGGAGAAACAAAATTTGGTATGAGCAGATTTATAAACGGATTTTTAGACTTAATTACCTTATCGTTTTTGTCAAAATTTGGTAAACGACCAATGCATTTCTTTGGATTGTTAGGTACGTTGATGTTTGTGGTCGGATTTTCATCCGCAGCATATATTGGAATTACCAAGTTGTACAAACTATCCAACGGAATGAAAACCATTTTGGTAACTAGTAATCCTTGGTTTTACATTGCACTAACCACTATGATTTTAGGAACTTTGTTGTTCCTAGCTGGGTTTCTAGGCGAGTTGATCATCAAAAATAGTCCGAATAAAAAGCATTACGAGATAAAAGAATCGACAACATAACTAGTAGAAAAATTAAAATGGAAAGCATTGTTCAAAAGGCAAATCAATGGTTATTAGATACCTTTGACAACAAAACGAAAGAAGAAGTAAAAGGATTATTAACTTCAGATCCAAAAGATTTAGAAGATCGTTTTTATAAGGATTTAGAGTTCGGTACGGGCGGAATGCGTGGAACTATGGGTGCTGGAACCAACCGAATTAATAAATACACCCTTGGAAAGGCGACTCAAGGATTAGCAAACTATCTGTTAAAAACAAAAGGCGATGCAAATCTAAAAGTAGTTATCGCATTTGATTGTAGACACAACAGCAAGAAATTTGCTAAGGTAGTAGCTGATGTACTTTCGGCAAATAATATCAGCGTTTTCTTATTTGAAGATTTAAGACCAACTCCAGAATTATCATTTGCGGTTCGTCATTTAAACTGTGATGCCGGAATTGTTTTGACTGCATCTCATAATCCGCCAGAATACAACGGATACAAGGTCTACTGGACAGATGGTGGACAAATCGTACCACCACAGGACAAAGGAATAATTGGTGAAGTAAATGCTTTGGATTATTCTGAAATTAATTTTGATGCTAATGAAAGTTTAATTACAGTAGTTGGAAAAGAAGTGGACGAAGTTTTTACGGATGCATCGGTAGCCAACGGAACTTTATATTCGGATATCGACAGAGATAATTTAAAAATTGTGTTCACATCGCTTCATGGAACATCGATCATGTCTATTCCTGAAACTTTGAGAAAAGCAGGTTACACAGATGTTCATATTATCGAAGAACAACGTGAACCGAATGGAGATTTCCCAACGGTTAAATCACCAAATCCAGAAGAACCAGAGGCACTAAAAATGGCTACTGATTTAGCTACTCAAATTGATGCTGATATCGTTGTGGGTACAGATCCTGATTGTGATCGATTAGGAGTTGCAGTAAAGGATCAGGATGGTAACATCAAATTATTGAATGGAAACCAAACCATGGTGTTAATGACCAAATTCCTTTTAGACAAATGGAAAGAAAGCGGGAAAATTAACGGAAAACAATTCGTGGGTTCAACCATCGTATCTACCGAATTGGTGAATGCTCTTGCTGATAGCTATGATGTTGAAACAAAAGTAGGATTGACCGGATTCAAATGGATTGCCAAAATGATTAAGGATCATCCAGAACTAGAATTGATTGGTGGTGGTGAAGAAAGTTTCGGTTATATGGTAGGCGATTTTGTTCGTGATAAAGATGCCGTTACTGCTACTTTATTAGCCTGTGAAATCGCTGCTTATGCGAAACAAAACGGAAGTTCTTTCTATGAAGAATTATTGAAGATTTACACCAAATACGGATTTTATAAAGAGCACTTGATTTCCATCACTAAAAAAGGAAAAGAAGGAGCTGAAGAAATTCAGAAGATGTTGAGTGATATGAGAAGCAATCCTTTAACAACAATAGATGAAGAAAAAGTAATTACCCTTTCAGATTATCAGGAATCGACACAGAAGAATATCATTACAGGAGAAGTTTCATCAATCCAATTACAAAAATCGAATGTATTGATTTACCATACAGAAAACGGTTCTCGAATTGCTGCAAGACCAAGTGGTACTGAACCAAAAATTAAATTCTATTTCAGTGTAAATTCGACTTTAGATGATGTTGCAAATGCAAAAACGGTTGAAGCTGAATTGGATGCTAAAATTCAACGCATTATCAAGGAAATGAACTTGAGTTAATGAAGTACTTTATAGAGGTTTTAAAATACGAAAAGAAGTACAGAAAGTTTACTGTTTTAAACATTCTGTTCAATATCCTTTATGCGGTATTCAATGTATTGTCAGTCTTGGCATTCATCCCTGTTTTGAGTATTCTTTTCGGTCAAGAAAAAAAGATTGAGGCAAAACCTGATTATGAAGGTCTTTCATCAGTAGGAGATTATTTAAAAGAAAGTTTTTATTACTTCATTTCTCAAAAAATGGAAAATGAAGGAGAAATTAAAACGCTTCTTTTCATTTGTTTATTGGCACTATCATTATTCTTCTTGAAAAACTTCTTTCGTTACCTTGCATCTTATGCCATAACTTTTCTAAGAACGGGTATCGTCAAAGATATTCGTGATCGACTGTACAACAAGATATTAGAGTTACCTATCTCCTATTTCACTGAAAAACGAAAAGGAGATATCATTGCGCGAATGACGGCTGATGTTCAGGAAGTTGAAGTCTCTATTTTAACCTCGATCGAAGCTATTGTTCGAGAACCACTAACGGTTATTATCGCCATTTCCATCATGTTTTTCATGAGTGTGAAATTGACATTATTTGTATTCGTTTTACTACCTTTTTCTGGATTTATAATTTCATCCATCAGTAAGAAATTAAAGGCTAATTCGGTTAAAGCGCAGCAAGAAACAGGTACGTTTTTGTCTTTTATTGAAGAAACACTCACAGGTCTAAGAATCATTAAAGGATTTAATGCCCAAAAGGTTATCGGAACTAAATTTTTGAATTCCACTCAGCGATTCAGAGAATTGATGACCAGTGTAATCCACAGGCAAACTTTAGCTTCGCCAGTGAGTGAATTTTTAGGTTCCGCTACGATAATTGCTATTTTATGGTTCGGAGGAACAGAAGTTTTATCCAAAACAAGTTCACTGCAACCGGATGAATTCCTGGGTTATATCGTATTATTTTACACGGTTTTAAATCCGATTAAACTGATTACCACGGTATTTTATAATATTCAAAAAGGTGAAGCTTCTGCGGAGCGCATCCTACAAATATTACAAACGAAGAATCCGATTAAAGATGCTGCCAATGCGGTATCCAAAGAAAGTTTTGATGGTAAAATAGAATTCAGAAATATTTGGTTTAAGTACAAGGATGATTACGTATTAAAAGACTTTTCCTTAACCATCAACAAAGGAGAAACCATTGCTTTGGTGGGGCAATCGGGAAGTGGAAAATCGACTATTGCAAATTTAGTCACTCGTTTCTACGATGTTGAAAAAGGAGAGATTTTGATTGATGGTATGAATATCAAAGACATTTCATTGAAATCACTACGAAACTTGATGGGTATTGTTACTCAGGAATCCATTTTATTCAATGATTCAGTTGAGAACAATATCAAATTAGGAAGTACAGAGGCAAGTAATAAAGATGTATCAGAAGCATCCGGAATTGCAAATGCATTGGAATTTATTGAGGAATTACCACAAAAATTTGAGACGAATATTGGAGATGGCGGAAATTCATTATCGGGCGGACAAAAACAACGTTTATCCATTGCAAGAGCCGTTTTAAAGAATCCGCCAATTATGATTTTAGACGAAGCAACATCAGCTTTAGATACAGAGTCAGAACAACTGGTTCAAAAGGCTTTAGAAAAAATGATGGAAAACAGAACATCCTTAGTGATTGCCCATCGATTATCTACCATTCAAAAAGCAGATGCTATTATTGTATTGAAAAAAGGTGAAATTGTTGAGCAAGGAAAACACGAGGCCTTGTTAAAAAAGAAATCTGAGTATTTTAAACTGGTTGAAATGCAGAGTTTAGCTTAAAGTTAGACCCAACTCCTTCCCTTTTTTAAGCATAAACTGATAAGATTCATCGTAATCATTCGGGATTTCACCCTCTAAAATCGCTTCTTTAATAGCCTCTTTAATCATTCCGATTTCACGACAAGGCTTTAAATTGAAGGTTTCCATAATGAGTTCACCTGAAATTGGTGGCTGGAAATTTCGGACGCGATCACGCTCTTCAACCTCTTTGATTTTCTCACGAACCAATTCGAAGTTTTTGTGATAACGCTTGAATTTCTTCGGATTTTTCGTCGTAATATCTGCTTCACAAAGCAACATTAACGAATCGATATCATCACCCGCATCAAAAATTAATCGACGTACGGCAGAATCGGTCACATCAGATGCAAGAACAATAGGTCTGGAACTTAATAATACCATCTTTTGAACAAACTTCATTTTGTTGTTCAATGGCATTTTCAAACGCTTGAAAAGTTTGTACACCATTTTTGATCCTACGAATTCATGCGCATGAAATGTCCATCCAACTTTCTTATCGTATTTTTTGGTTGGTGCCTTTCCAATATCGTGTAATAAAGCTGCCCAGCGCAACCATAAATCATCCGTAGTTCGAGAGATATTATCGACTACTTCCAAAGTGTGATAAAAGTTGTCTTTATGCGTTTGGCCTTCGACCTCATCTACTCCTTTTAGCGCGATTAATTCCGGAAGAATCTGCGGAAGAAGTTTCGTTTTCTCTAATAATTTGAATCCGATAGAAGGCTTGTCTGAACACATTATCTTGTGCAACTCCTCAATGATGCGCTCTTTGGTAATAATTTGCAATCGTTGATGATTCTCGGTAATAGCATTCAAGGAATTGGATTCAATTGAAAATCCGAGTTGAGTGGCAAATCTGATCGCACGCATCATTCGTAATGGATCGTCAGAATACGTCTGATTCGGTTCTAAAGGTGTTTTAAGAATACCTTTTTCCAAATCTGATATTCCATGAAACGGATCTAACAACTCTCCGTAATTCGCAGTATTTAAACTTAATGCCAATGCATTAATAGTAAAATCTCTTCTTTTCTGATCATCTTCCAGCGTTCCAGTCGAAACTTTTGGATTTCGGCTGTCTTCTGAATAGGATTCTTTTCGAGCTCCTACGAATTCGATTTCCAATTCTTTGGTTCGCAACATTGCTGTTCCGTAGGTTTTGAACACCTGTACTTTCGGCTGATGTGGTAATAACCTAGACACCTCTTCTGCCAATGCGATTCCGTCGCCAACCGTCACAATATCAATATCTTTCGGCTGGTTCCTTTTTAGGAAAAAATCACGAACAAATCCGCCAATTACATAGGTTTCCAATCCAAAGTTTTCTGAAGCTTTTTTAATGGTTTCGAAAATTGGTAAGGATAATGCGTCAATGTAATTTTGTTGTTGCAAGTAAAAAATTTTTGGCAAAGTTACTACTAATAAAAGTCCGACCAAAACCAATAGTCAATTTGCTAATATTAATTTGACTATCGAATCTGAAATCAAGTACGTTTTCCTATTTTTGAGCCAGAAATCAATTTATGATTGTAGTTCGTATACTTGGTGGATTGGGGAATCAGATGTTTCAATATGCTTATGCTAAAGCATTGGAACAGAGAGGCTATTCAGTAAAATTGGATATCACCTCATTCAAAAAATACAAACTTCATGGCGGGTACCACCTAGATCAATTTCATATTGATTTACCTGAGGCATCATCTTTTGAATTAATCCGAGCAAAATCGAATGTGTTTCGAACCTTTAAAGAAATGAGTTTGTTGTTTAATGAATCCTTTCTTCAGTTGCCAAAATCAGGATATGTAAAAGGATATTTCCAGACGGAACGATATTTCGAAAGCATCAGAAGTACTTTACTGAATCAATTTCGATTAAAACCAACATTGAGTCCGAAGGCAAAAGACTTTGAAAAGGAAATTCAATCCACGACAAATTCGTGTTCGTTACATATCCGCAGAGGCGATTACATTTCAAATTCAAGTGCGCAGGCAGTTCACGGAAGTGCTTCATTAGATTATTATCAAAAGGCCGTAGACCATATTCAGCAAGTTGATTCTAATGTTCAATTTTTTATTTTTTCTGATGATATTGTTTGGGTAAAGGAGAATTTGAAAATCAACAATCAAACCTATGTCGAAGTAAACGGATTGCCTCATGAAGATATGTATCTGATGAGTTTGTGTTCCCATAACATCACTGCCAACAGTAGTTTTTCATGGTGGGGAGCCTGGTTGAATCAGAATGATGAAAAAGTAGTCATTTCCCCAAATCAATGGTTCGTCTCAAAAGAAAATGAAGTGGCTTGTAAATCTTGGATCAAATTATGAGCAGCTACAAGTTTTACTACATCAATTTAGATAAAAGCACTGATCGTAAGGATTTTATGGAAGATCAGTTCGCGAAATTCGGCATTGACATCGAGCGATTTTCTGCTACTTACGGAAAGTCATTAGACATTCGAGAGCTTCGAAATCATAAAAAAGGGCATCAGATATTAGCCCATTTTCCCTATCCGAATGATGGTGAAATTGGTATTTGTCTTACCCATTTTGAACTTTGGAAATCCATTGCGAATCAAAAAGAAGACTTTGCCATTGTATTGGAAGATGATGCACTGGTCAATGAGGATTTATTTAGAGATTTAGAGGACTTATTAGCTGATTTAAAAACAGATGAGTTTTTAGATATTTCTGGTAAAAAAGGATTTTACCCCTTAACCAAAACCGAATCTTTTTGCATCTACTTAATGCCGC
This sequence comes from Polaribacter sp., assembly GCA_049889235.1. Taxonomy (GTDB): domain Bacteria; phylum Bacteroidota; class Bacteroidia; order Flavobacteriales; family Flavobacteriaceae; genus Polaribacter. Next base: position 113,847 of record JBMHDU010000014.1, on the reverse strand, counting down.
CTGTTTTGATGATTGGTCAAATTATTGGTAAAGAGGCAGCTAAAAAATTAAGCCAAAATCTGCCTAACTACTACGCTCCTATTGATGTGATGAAACAGGATGTTTACAAACATCAAGTTCCTTTAAAAAACACAATCAAATCTTACGTAAAGACCAATGACTTTAATATCGGAGGCACAACAATTCAGCAACGAGGATTACCCATTTATAAAAAAATAATACGTGAATTGGTTCGTCCATTTTGGCAAATATTCACACTATTTACCTATAAATTCAGAAGGTGTTTTTTGAATTATCGATTTTATAAAAAAAGAGGAATTATCTAGAGTTTCGATTCAGTAGCCACAACTTCGCATATCTGGCAAATACGCCATACGCTTGCACTCTAGCCCAAACAAATCCGGGATATAAATCTAAAAATCCGAATCTAATCAAATAATGAATAAAAAACCGGGTAATGGGTTTAATTACGAAATGGAATGCATTTGGGCGTAATCCTTGTTTGAAATAATCTTTAGCACGAAGTTCTGCATACAGGTTCATTTTTGAGATGTAATGATTGTAATTCTTGTATGAAAAATGGTCGATTTTGTTTTTAAAAAATCCCAAAGAACCATTTGCTACAATCGTTTCATGCACTGAACCTCTATACTGACAAGAATCCTTTAAAAATAAACGAACTACCTTATCCCGTTGACAACCCCCAAATCTGAGGTTTTTACCCATAAAATAAAAACTTCTCCTCACGAAAAAACCAACGTTCCCATTCGGTGATTTCACCGCATTTAAAATTTCTTCTCTTACCTCAGGTGTTACTCGTTCATCAGCATCGAGAATATAAATCCAATTGTGTGAAGCCTGAGAAATCGCATAATTCTTTTGTGAAGAGAAGTCATCAAACTCTCTTTGAAGAATTTTTACTTTATGCTTTTTTGCTAATTCAACGGTTTTATCAGAACTAAACGAATCAATCACAATAATTTCGTCTGCAAAATCCAAACATTGAATGGCAGCTTCAATATGAATTTCCTCGTTTAATGTCGGAATAATAGCCGTTATTTTAGACATACATGTGGATTAAACGGCTACGTCATATTCACGTAAAGCATCGTTTAACGAAGTTTTTTTATTGGTACTTTCTTTTCTATTTCCGATAATTAAAGCACAAGGTACATTAAATTCTCCAGCCGCAAATTTCTTCGTATAACTACCAGGAATTACTACGGATCGCTCTGGAACACTACCCTTCATTTCAATGGGTTCATCTCCAGTAACATCAATGATTTTTGTACTCATTGTTAGTACCACGTTCGCACCTAAAACGGCTTCTTTTCCAACGCGAACGCCCTCAACTACGATACATCTTGAACCAATGAAAGCTCCATCTTCAATAATCACAGGGGCAGCTTGCAAAGGCTCTAATACTCCGCCAATTCCAACACCACCAGACAAATGAACGTTTTTACCTATTTGTGCACATGAACCTACAGTAGCCCAAGTATCAACCATGGTACCTTCATCAACGTAAGCACCAATATTTACGTAACTCGGCATTAAAATTGTACCCGGAGAGATATACGCCCCATGTCTAGCAACAGCATTTGGAACAACTCGAATTCCGCGTTCTTTATAATTTCTTTTTAATGGAATCTTATCGTGATATTCAAATATTCCAGCTTCTAAAGTTTCCATTTTCTGAATCGGGAAATACAATACAACGGCCTTCTTTACCCATTCATTTACTTGCCATCCATCCGCAGTAGGCTCTGCCACTCTCAAGCTTCCTTCATCTAATAAATCAACAACTTTTCGAATTGCATTTGTAGTCACTTCTTCTTTTAATAATTCTCTATTATTCCAAGCGTTTTCTATGATCTCTCTTAATTCTGTCATCTCAAAAAAATTTATGTAAAAATACGGCTAGATTCATTAACCGCGAACGAAGATACATTTTTTAAACAGATAATTTTCTTTTGTTGAAAACAATGTATTTTTGTCACAAATTGAATCCATTTTGAGCAGAATTTTAGCCATTGATTTTGGAGAAAAAAGAACCGGGATTGCCGTTACGGACGAATTGCAAATTATCGCAAGTGGACTAACAACGGTTCCTACGAAAGAACTATTATCATTTCTCGAAAATTATTTTAATGAAGAACATGTAGAGTTGGTTATTGTTGGTGAACCCAAACGAATGAACAATGAAAATAGCGCCGTTGAATCTTCGATTTCGGAGTTTATCAAGAAGTTTGAAACTAAATTTTCTAATATTCCATTACAGCGAGTGGATGAACGTTTTACATCAAAAATGGCGTTTCAAACCATGATTGACGGCGGGCTAAAACGCAAACAACGAAAAGACAAAGGATTGATTGATAAAATAAGTGCCACTATTATTTTACAATCCTATTTATATTATCAAAAATAAGTTCTCAAAATTATCGGGTAAAAACCCAACGATATTGTAATTTTGCAGCTCATTTGTAATACTTATGATTTTACCCATTGTTGCTTACGGTGATCCTGTTTTACGCAAAAAAGCAGTTGAAATCACAGCAGATTATCCAAATTTGAAAGAATTGATTGCCAATATGCAAGAAACCATGTACAATGCTTCTGGCGTTGGATTGGCAGCACCACAAATCGGAAAAGCAATTCGATTATTCGTAATTGATGCATCTCCATTTGCAGAGGATGAGGAATTATCTGCCTCAGATAGAGAAACATTGAAGGACTTCAAAAAGGTGTTTATCAATGCGAAAATCTTGGAGGAAGAGGGAAAAGAATGGCCTTTTAACGAAGGCTGTTTAAGTATTCCTGACGTTCGTGAGGATGTATACCGACAACCAAAAGTGCATATTCAATATCAGGATGAAGATTTTAATACTCACACTGAAGTTTTAGAAGGATTGGCAGCTCGAGTGTTTCAACATGAGTACGATCATATTGAGGGAGTATTGTTCACCGATAAATTATCATCGTTAAAAAAACGATTATTAAAGCGTAAACTTGAAAACATCACAAAGGGAAAAATTAGAGCAGAATACAGAATGCGTTTCCCTAATCTTAAAAGCAAACGATAGTAACACCTACAACTTATAATTCAATTTATGGAATTCGAAAAAATTATTGCGGTTTCTGGTAAACCAGGATTATTTCAGATTATTTCTCAGTCTAAAAATGCGGTAATCGCAGAATCATTATTAGACAATAAAAGAGTGGCGATTAATGCCTCTTCCAACATTAGCTTACTAGATAATATTGCCATTTATTCTTATGAAGGTGATGTGAAATTGTTAACCATCTTTAAAACTATGTTCGAAAAAGAGGGCGGAAAAGAAACGATTTCTCACAAATCAAGCAACCAAGAAGTGCTTTCCTATTTCCTTGAAGTTCTTCCTGAATTTGATGAAGACCGCGTTTATGCTTCAAATATCAAGAAAGTAATTCAATGGTATAATCTTTTGGTGAAATCAGGAATGGATTTTTCTCGAATCAAAGACGAGGAAGAATCTGAAGCATAGATGAATTCAAGAAAAGACCAATTAGAAGCCTTTAATCGATTGCTGGATATCATGGATGACCTTCGCGAGAAATGTCCATGGGATAAAAAGCAAACGCTAGAAAGTCTGCGACACTTAACGATTGAGGAAACTTATGAATTGGCCGATGCGATTTTGGATAATGACCTGGAAGAAATTAAAAAAGAACTAGGTGATCTTCTACTTCACATTGTTTTTTATGCTAAAATCGGTAGTGAGAAAAAAGCTTTTGATATTGCCGACGTAGCGACTTCCATTAGCGAAAAACTGATTGATCGTCATCCACATATCTACGGAGATGTTGAGGTGAAGGATGAAAAAGAAGTCAAAGAAAACTGGGAGAAACTGAAACTAAAAGAGGGTAAGAATTCTGTCCTGGAAGGTGTGCCCAGAAGTTTACCTGCTATGATTAAGGCGAATCGAATTCAGGACAAAGTTTCCGGAGTCGGATTTGACTGGGAGAAGCCAGAACAAGCCTGGGAAAAAGTTCAGGAGGAATTGGGCGAACTTAATGACGAATTGGCTTCTAATAATAAAGAAAAGATTGAAAAAGAATTCGGAGACGTACTATTCTCCATGGTTAATTATGCAAGATTTATTGGTGTTAATCCGGAAAATGCACTTGAAAAAACCAATAAAAAATTTATTCAACGCTTTCAGTATCTAGAACAAGCTGCAAAAAAAATTGGCAAATCACTTCACGATATGAGTCTTGCAGAAATGGATGTATTCTGGGAGGAATCTAAAAAACATTTCCAGTAAACATTTATTCATACATTTAGACCATGAATGTATTGATCATCACTGGCGCAAGTAAGGGAATAGGGAAAGGTATTGCCGAATACTATTCAAGTAAGGATTATTTGGTGTATTCGCTATCCAGAACTAAATCTGGCTTATCTCCTATCGAGGAAGTCGAAGTTGATGTTACCGAATTAGAATTAGCCTGTAAAAAGCTTAATTACATCCTTCATAAAATTGACTTTTCTGTAGTCGAGAAAATTACGTTCATCAATAATGCTGGTCGATTAGGGAAAATCTCTAATTTAGGAAATCTTGAACCTACGGATATTGAGTTATCCATCAAACTGAATACAACCGTTCCATTGGTATTATCCAATGCCTTTATCAATGCTACAAAGGATTTAGATGTCGAAAAACAAATCATCAATATTTCATCTGGTGCAGCTGTAAGTCCGTATACAGGTTGGTCTGTCTATTGCACATCAAAAGCAGCAATTGACATGATGACCAAAACAATTGCTACCGAACAATCAGATATGAAGTATGGAGTTAAATGCGTTTCCATTTATCCTGGAGTAGTCGATACCAATATGCAGGATCAGATCCGTTCAACTTCAGTTTCTGATTTCAAAAATGTAGAACGATTTAAAGAATTGAAATCTTCAAATCAGTTATACAATCCTATTTTTGTTGGACAACGAATTTATGAACTGGATCACGAGGGTGTATTGCAGAATGGAGACATAATAGATATCCGACACAATTAATCCGTATCTTTAACGGAAATCAATCCATCCAAAATCATGAAAAAATCCATTCTACTCTCCGTAATGGCCATATTTTTATTCTCGAAATGCGGTCAAAACCACAAACATGATGACGACCATAAACATGAACACAAAGATGAAAATGAACATCATGAAAAGAAATTTCATAATGCAGCAGAATATGACAATGTAAAAGCTGCAATTCTTGATTATGTAGAAGGTCTATACGAAGTTGATTCGACTAGAATTGAAAGAAGTGTTTATCCCGAACTTCGCAAGGTTGGCTACTGGTTCAATAAACGAGATAGTGCCTATGTGAACAATTCTGTTATGACATATAATCAATTGGTTTCTCTTTCTGCTCGATGGAATAAAGACGGTAACAGAGTGACTAAGGATTCTCCAAAAGACATTGAGATTTATGAAATTTATGATAAGACTGCATCTGCGAGATTAGTAGCAGAATGGGGAATCGACTTTTTCCAATTGGGAAAATTTGATGGAAAATGGCAAATCGTAAATGTGATGTGGCAATCAGCACCCAAGAAATAAAAAAGGCCTCCAAGTTGGAGGCCTTTTCAATTATACTAGCTTCTTAGCATTTTTTACCTTTTGTTTTGTAAGTGCAAGTTCTATCACTTGTCGCATATCGGTAACGTAATGGAATGTTAATCCTTTCAAATAACTTTCTTTAATTTCCTGAACGTCTTTTTTGTTTTCTTCGCAAAGAATAATTTCTTTGATATTTGCCCTTTTTGCAGCAAGAATCTTTTCTTTGATTCCGCCAACCGGCAATACTTTTCCACGTAACGTAATCTCACCCGTCATGGCAATTTTAGATCGCACTTTTCGCTGAGTGAATGATGAAACTAATGAAGTTAACATTGTGATTCCGGCACTAGGTCCATCTTTCGGTGTAGCTCCTTCAGGTACGTGAATATGAACGTTATAGTTCTCTAATCTCTCAGGATTGATTCCGAATTCTTCGGCATTTGATTTGATATATTGCATAGCAATGGTTGCCGATTCCTTCATTACATTTCCTAAGTTCCCTGTAATTGACAAATTACCTTTCCCTTTCGAAAGGATAGATTCAATAAACAAAATATCTCCTCCTACTCTAGTCCATGCCAATCCGGTTACGACCCCTGCAACTCCATTGTCTTCATATTTATCTTTGAATCTTGGAACACCTAAAATGTCTTCGATTTTTTCTTTGGATAATGAGATTTCATATTCCTCTTCCATTGCGATAGATTTCGCAGCAAAACGCACCAACTTAGCTACTTGCTTCTCTAATCCACGAACTCCAGATTCTCTGGTATACCCTTCTACAACTTGTTCGATTTGGGCTTTTACTAATTTTAAATCTTTGGCTGTTAATCCGTGCTCTTTCAATTGCTTAGGTAACAAATGCTTTTTAGCGATTTCTACCTTCTCTTCTATTGTATATCCTGTTACATTAATGATTTCCATTCGATCTCTCAATGCCCACGGAATTTGACTTAAACTATTCGCTGTAGCAATAAAAAGTACTTTAGATAAGTCATAACCTACTTCCAAATAATTATCATAAAACGCGGTATTTTGCTCAGGATCTAAAACTTCTAACATTGCTGATGACGGATCACCCTGATGACTTGAACCTAGTTTATCAATCTCGTCTAATACAAAAACAGGGTTGGAAGTTCCAGCTTTTTTAATGTTTTGCAATACGCGCCCTGGCATTGCTCCGATGTACGTTTTTCTATGCCCGCGAATTTCGGCTTCATCTCTCAAGCCACCCAAAGACATACGAACATATTTTCTTCCAAGGGCTTCTGCGATTGATCTCCCTAATGAGGTTTTTCCAACACCTGGAGGACCATACAAACAGATAATCGGAGACTTCATATCACCTTTAAGTTTCAATACAGCTAAGTGCTCAATAACACGTTGCTTTACTTTCTCAAGACCAAAATGATCCCGATCCAATATTTTCTGAGCCGCTTTTAAATCGAATTTATCTTTTGTGAATTCTCCCCAAGGCAATTCTAAAAACAACTCTAAATAGCTTCGCTGTACTCCATACTCGGCCATTTGTGGATTCATACGACGTAAACGATTCAATTCTTTTTCGAACGTTTCGGCTACCTCTTTGGTCCATTTTTTATCCTGAGCTTTATTACGCATTTCTTCAAGCTCTTGCTCATTAGAAGAACCGCCTAACTCCTCTTGAATAGTTTTTAATTGCTGATGCAAATAATACTCACGTTGCTGCTGATCTAAATCCTCGCGAGTTTTAGACTGAATATCATTCTTAAGTTTTAATTTCTGAAGTTCCTTGTTTAAATTTTTCAGTGTAAGTAATGCACGTTCTCGAAGATTATCTTTTTCAAGAATTACCTGTTTTTGCATTACAGATAAGTCCATATTCGAGGCAATAAAGTTTACAATAAACGAACTGGACTGAATATTTTTAATTGCAAAAGAAGCTTCTGATGGTAACATCGGATTTTCTTTAATTACCTCCAATGCTTGATCTTTAATAGAATCAATTATAGCATCAAATTCCTTCTTGTCGCCAACTTCTCGTTCTTCAACAGCTTCCTTTACGTTAGCCTTTAAATAGGGCTTTTCTTGAATCAATTCAGTGATTTCGAAACGTTTTTTCCCTTGAATTATTACCGTAGTATTTCCATCAGGCATCTTTAATACACGCAAAATTTGTGCAACAACACCCGTGTGATAAATATCATTAAGTCCTGGTTGCTCAACACTTTCATTACGTTGTGCTACAACACCGATAATTTTATCACTTTTGTTAGCGTCGTTAATTAATTCAATGGATTTATCTCGACCAGCTGTAATCGGAATTACGACACCAGGAAATAGTACTGTATTTCGTAAAGGTAAAATTGGAAGCGTTTCTGGAACACTTTCATTATTGATAATCTCTTCATCTTCGGGGGTCAACAACGGAATCAATTCCGAATCTTCACCAATCACATCTTGAAAGGACAATCTGTCTAATTTTAAAAATTTTGATTTGGCCATATGTTATTTCTCTGTCAAGTTGACATCTTATAGTAAAAGTTTTGGTTTAACAAACCCCCAAAACACAAAATAGTCAACTGATAATCAGATTATTATTAATAATTTATTATCAAATTCGTTCTATTAAAGTCAATTCTTGTGCCAAATTACAATTCTTAAGCCCTAGTTATAATTCCTTAAATTAGGAGAAAAGTTTAAACTACATGAAATCTAATTTTTTGTCTACTCTACTCATTTTGACGCTTTGTGCCCACCTAAATGGATATGGCCAAACAAGTGTTTCTAAAACGGATGGTCAATGTCAGCTTTTTACGGATGGAAAAGAATATGAGGTAAAAGGAGACGACCTAGACGACGTAAAAGAAAGAATAGATGATATTGATATCGAATTTGAATCCAATTCTGGAATGGTAGAAACAAAAACCATTTTTGAGAACAATTGCAATTCGAGCTGGTCATGGTGGAGACGTAACAACCGCAAAAACATGAACATGAAAATCAATTATACCATCAAAATGCCAAAATCCAACAGCGTGAATTTGAACAATGACTACGGAAATATTTACTTGGATGAAATTGACGGAAAAGCATCGGTGAATTGTGATTATGGAAAAATCGAAATCGGCAAATTGAATAACGATAATAATTCCATCAATATGGATTACTGTGGTTCTTCCAATATTGATTTTATGAAGAACGGAAGCGTAAATGCTGACTACTCTAAATTAACTATAGAAAAAGCAGGTAAGATTGATGCAAACATTGATTACACAACCCTAAAGATTGAAGATGTAGAAGCTGTAGATTTCAATGCTGATTACGGCGGAGTTACGGTAAATAAAGCGAATTCAATCCGTGGAAATAGCGATTACACCAACATTCGATTAGGAAGTATTGCTAAGCGTATTACAGTCGATTCTGATTATGGATCTGTTGTCGTTAAAAAATTAGAAGCCGGATTTGAATCAGTGAATATTGAAACGCAATATGCCAGTGTAAAAATCAATGTAGATCCAAGTGCAGCGTTTAATTTTGAAATTAATACACAATACGCCGGATTCAAAACGGATCTTGATCCTATAAAATTCTTTAAGAAAATCTCAAAATCGACAAAACGTTATTACGAAGGAAAATACGGTTCTGGATCAAACAGCGGAACAATTAAAATAAAATCACAATATGGTGGGGTATCCATCAACGAATATTAAAAACAATAGAACACGTTAACAATCAACCTAAATTCAAAAGCAATGAAAAAATCAATAAGCATAATTATTCTAGCACTAACCGTGTCATTTACATCAAATGCACAAAGTTGGTGGAATAGCAAAAAGATTAAAGGAAACGGAAAAGTAGTTACAGAAACACGTAACACAGACAATTATGATGGTGTTTCAGTAGGTGGGTCCTTTGATGTTGTCCTAGTAAAAGGAACAGAAGGAAAAATCACTATCGAAGGTGAAGAAAATCTTTTAGAATATATTATTACTGAGGTAGAACGTAATACCTTGAAAATTAAATATATGAAGAACACGAACATTAGAACGACTAAAAAATTAGTGGTTACTGTTCCTGTAAAGGAAATTGATCAAGTTAGTCTTGGTGGTTCTGGAACTATTACTTCTTCTGGTAAATTAAATTCAGAAGAATTTAAAGTAAACTTAGGAGGTTCTGGACGTATTGAGTTAGAATTGGACGCTTCTGATGTTTCTGCTTCCATTGGTGGTTCTGGGGATATTAAGTTATCTGGAAAAACTAATGAATTCAGATGCTCGATTGCAGGATCTGGAAGTATCAAAGCTTACGAATTAAAAGCAAATGAGTTGAATGCTAATATTGCTGGTTCTGGAAGTATTAGAACAACAGTTTCAACTAAAATTAATGCTAAAGTTGTTGGATCTGGAAGTGTATACTATAAAGGAAAACCGAAATACATCGATAGTAAGTCTGTTGGATCTGGAGATGTAGTTGATAAAAACTAAACACTTGATTTTTTATTCAAAAAAAAGCCCAAAAGTGATTTCATTGTTGGGCTTTTCCTTTTTTATTTTCTTCGATAACCTTCGGTTTGTTCGAACACCGATTCGAGTATTTTTTTATCAACTTCTTCAAGTTTCAATTTTCGTCGACTCATCACTACTTCCGCAACTTCAAATACCTTGTTCAAACGATAAGTGATAAATCCTGCTGCTCCTCCCCAACTAAAGGACGGAACAAAATTTCTTGGGAATCCACTTCCGTAGATATTAGCAGAAACACCAACTACGGTCCCTGTATTGAACATTGTATTAATTCCACATTTCGAGTGATCCCCCATCATAAGACCACAAAACTGCAATCCAGTTGGTGAAAAACGACCTGCTTCATAATTCCATAATTTCACTTCTGCGTAATTATTCTTCAAGTTCGAATTATTGGTATCTGCACCTAAATTACACCATTCACCAAGTACAGAATTCCCTAGGAATCCGTCATGTGCTTTACTTGAATAACCCATTAATACTGAATTATTCACTTCTCCGCCAACTTTACAATAAGGTCCGAGGGTAGTTGCACCATATATTTTTGCTGATAACTTTAAAACTGAATTTTCGCACATTGCAAATGGACCACGAACGACAGATCCTTCCATTATTTCAGCATTCTTTCCAATATAGATTGGACCACTTTCTGCGTTTAGAATAGCAAAGTTCAACTTTGCGCCCTCCTCGACGAATATTTGATCACGATTCAGACATTGAACTGTTTCCGGAATCGGTTGTGATTTTCGACCTTCTGTCAGCAATTCAAAATCCTGCTGAATTGCAACATCATTTTTTGAAAATATATCCCAAGTATTATTTACTTGTAGTAAATCCTCTTCAAATTCTATTTGAGTATAGGTGTCAAAGTTTACCTCTTCCTGGGTATCTTTTGTGTGAAAAGCAATAACTGATTCTCCTTGAAAAATGGCCTCATTTTCCTTTAAATCCATCACTTTTTCAACCAAATCCTTAGTCGGACAAAAAGAAGCGTTAATAAGAATATTTTCATCTATTTCTACCATTGGATACTTTTCCATTAAATATTCCTCCGTAATGGTAGTTGTGGTCAATCCTAGATACTTCTCCCATTTTTCACGAATTGTTAGAATGCCAATCCGTAAATCAGCTACTGGTTTTGTGTAGGTAAAGGGCAATAATGCATTTCTTACCTCGCCATCAAATAAAATGTAATTCATGGTTGTAAATATCTAAAATAAAGATGATTTAGAAAACGCGCCAGATATTAAATCCGAAGAAAATATCTCCAGTACCCCAATCGCCGACTGTACGAGCCAAATACCCTGCTTCATTCATGAATCTTGAGTTGGTCATATGCAGCTGAAAAACATGCCCTCCAGTCTCAATATCTACGCCAAGCGATAATGGATTCCTGAATTTACTTTGTGCAACTCGATTCATGTGTGCATGATATTCGAAGTTAATTGTAACGCGTTTCGAAATTTTATAACGCCCACCAAGTCCCAACAGAAACTGAGAATTTTCCTGTACATCGTTTTCTACAAAGTTCTCATGCAAAAAGACTGGAGTAAACTGGAACGAAAATTTATCATCGAACTTCCTTGAAATTAATAATTGAGAGGTGTAGGCATATCTGTGTTTAGATTCAATCAATGGAAAGTTAACCTCATCTAGACCCGTATTGAACTCAACAGAATTGAAACCTACCACTGTAAAAGGGAATTTTCCTTCTTCCTGCTGAATCAATCGGTATTTCAAATGAGCATCGTAAATCTTGCTTGCTGAACTTCTGGATAATCCAATAGTAAACCAATCGGATAATCCATATACAAAACTAAATCTGATGTTTGCATTATCCAATCCGAATAAGTCTTTAATACCAGAATTTAAGGTGCCGAATCGGTGTGAGATCAAAAAATAAAAGTCCTTTTCTGCCGCTAACTTTGTAGACTCCATATTAATGATTTTCAATCCTTTAAATACAGAACTAACTTTTTTGTCTTCTTCAAAATTCCCCTCTAAATCGTTCAATAGATCATCTTGTGCAAAAGCGGTTATCGATGACGTCCAAAGAAATATAATTAGTAATTTTCTCATACCTGGTAATTTAACGTGATATTTATTTGTTTGTGGTTACTTGATCTATTTTAATCGTTTCTAACAATTCATCAAACCCAATGAATCTTCCCTTCGCTTCGACTTGATCTGCAGTTTGCAATGCACTTAAAGTCAAACTATCTGCATAACAGTAAATGACAGATGCAAGAACGAATGCCTCTTCCTGAATGTCAGAAACAATTCCTTTGATGAGCACCGTTTTATCCAAGTATTTACTGGATGATCCCTCTGAGTGGGTTGTGAATTCTTCAATCATATCTGTAGCATCTATTGTAAATGCAGCTTCTTCTGCAGAAATATCCCGATGATCTTTGTAGATGTAGTTTAAAATTAAAAATGCAGAAATGAGTCCAACGAAAAAGGCAACTAAAACAATTTTGGATTTACTCATGGTGACGAAGTTTATTCAATAAATTTAATTATTTTAGAGGATATTAATACTTAATATGGTGATGAAATGAAAAAATTAACTGTTTTGCTTTTGTTGATGACTTTGATGATGGGATGTGCAAATGACAGTACTGATGATTTAACAGTAGCACCACCAGCTGTAATCACATATCAAAAAGATGTACGAACGATTATGAACCAGAGCTGTGCGACTTCCGGTTGTCATAATGTAGCCTCAAATTCGGCAGGATTGACGTTAGAAACGTATACTCAGGTTCGAAATGCTTTTGAAACCAGAGGGGCATTAAACAGAATGGAGAGTGCAACCAACTCAATGCCTCCTCAAGGAAATTTACCGGAACCTACATTGAATATCATCAGAACCTGGATTACCAATGGGTATATCGAAAATTAAACAGAAACTAACATTATTCGTGATTGCTTGTTGTCTTTTTGGACTCACAAGTGGGATCGCTCAGGATAAATATTTCACCACAAACGGAACTATTACATTCGAATCGTCTGTACCTTCCTTTGAAAAAGTAAAAGCGACAAATTCCAAAGTGAGTGCTGTTTTAAGATCGGATGGAAGTTTTGCTTCTCTAGTGCTCATCAAAGGATTCCGATTTAAAATTGCCTTGATGGAGGAGCATTTCAACGAGAGCTATATCGAATCTCAGAAGTTTCCAAAATCTTCTTTTTCAGGAAAAATAAAAGACTTCTCTATTGACAAGCTAACTGCTGAATTTCAAGAATTTGAATTAGAAGGTAAATTGACACTTCGCAAAATCAGTCAATCGATTGCTACAAAATGTATGGTTAAAATAGAAGGAAATACCATCAGTCTTTCAACAGATTTTAAAACCAAATCTGAATTATACGGCATTGAAATTCCAAGTATTGTGCGCAAAAAAATAGCAGAGTACGTTGATGTCTCTGCTACCTTCGAATTGATTCAGAAATAATTCTAATTTTTTATGATTCTTCTGGCTCCAAATCTTCCTTCCGAAGAGATTCGCAATACATAGATTCCAGAAGATAATGTTGAGATATTGATTTGCTCTCTCGGATTTGAGATTTCTTGCGTTGCAATTAATCGTCCAGATGTATCGAAAACTTTGGCAGTAGCCGAATTGGTTCCTGTAGGTAATTGAACGTTTACTACATTTGTTGTCGGATTTGGAAATACTTCAAAGTCTAAGTTTCTAACTTCTTTCGTGCTTAACGTATTAATAACTGTCGCCCCTCTATTTCCTCCATGATATGCATAGCTAGTACTTGTTCCATGAGCCCAAATAACAGAAATTGATCCAGCGGTGGTACTGAAAACAAAATCATTTGAGTCACCTGTATTATTGTCTCTTTCAACAACCATTGTTCTCACATTTCCATTTGTAGTATTAGAAACGATTGACCAATCTTGACTTGAATCAGAAGGAGGAAGCTGGTTACCTGCTGTAACGGCATCAACAATAGCAGTACCATCAGTTCTAAAAACATCCGTTCCTGGAGTCATGTTATCAGCTGAAGCCGAAAATCCTACCGCAAACCAAACATTTGAAGGAGCGACTAATGTCAATCTCGTTTTATTGGTAGCAGAATTAACATCTAAATCCATCGTAAATCCAGTCGTTAATTGTATCGCACCATTTGTTCCAACACCTTGCGAAAAGGTAGCCATAGAGGCAATTAAAAAGAAAGAAAGTAACGTTTTTTTCATGAGACTATTTTTTAGTTAAGAGTGTTAATAGTTCGTTTTTACCTAACATTTTGGCATAGTCAATTGCAGTTTTACCTCTGTTATCTTTGAGGTTTGGATTCGCGTTAGCTATGGCCAATTGTTTGGCAACATTATCGAAATTGAAAATTATTGCATAATGCAAAGCCGTCGTTCCATTAGGATCTGTGGCATTAACATCTGCGCCTTTTTCAATGAGTAAGGCCGCAATTTTTTCATAGCCTTTTACTGATGATGCCATCAATGGTGTACCATATTTGCTTCCATCATTTAAGTCTTTGGTATTTTCTACAAGATATCGTACTACCTCAATATTACCGCTGTAACACGCTAAAATTAAAGGTGAATACCCATCTTTATTTTTACGATTGATAAAATCAGGATCATCCTTTACTACTTCCTGAATCATATCAACAGAACCATTTCTGAAAATATCAAACAAATCATTTCCTTGAGCAGATACCGACTTCAAGGGCAATAAAAGGGTAACAATAAAAAGAAGGAAAATGTAGTTTTTCTTCACTGGCCTGATTTTACCTTATAAATTTAGGCGAAAAAAATCACAATAACTTAGAAACTATCAGGATTTTATTTGATTTAACGTAAGATTAATGTGAAAAAGGTAATATTGAACGACATACCCATTTATCGTTCATAAAAAAAGCGGCTCAAAAGCCGCTTCTCAATTATTTTGTTAAGTACATTTTACGTCTTGAATACAGATCATAAAAATCATCGTCTTTTAAGCTATCGATGAATAAGATACTTTCACCGGTACTCTTCATTTCTGGTCCTAAACGCTTGTCTACATTCGGGAATTTATTGAAAGAGAATACAGGTTGCTTAATCGCATATCCTTCTAACTGTGGATTGAAAGTAAAGTCTGTTACTTTATTGTGACCTAACATTACTTTAGTTGCGTAATTCACATATGGCTCTTTGTACGCCTTAGCAATGAATGGTACGGTTCTCGATGCTCTTGGATTTGCCTCAATGATATAAACCGTATCATCTTTAATCGCAAACTGAATGTTAATCAATCCAACCGTATTTAATGCTTTCGCAATGGTATGGGTATGATCGATAATTTGTTGCATTACCAAATCTCCTAAATTGAAGGCAGGAAGTGTCGCATTTGAATCTCCTGAGTGGATTCCGCAAGGTTCGATATGCTCCATGATTCCGATGATATAAACATTCTCACCATCACAAATGGCATCGGCCTCAGCTTCAATCGCTCCATCTAAGTAGTGATCTAATAATAATTTGTTATTCGGAATCTTACGTAATAAATCAACCACATGCTCAACCAATTCCTCTTTGTTAATCACAATCTTCATTCCCTGTCCTCCTAATACATAAGAAGGTCTAACTAGGATTGGAAAATTTAACTGATCTGCCAGTTCTAAAGCTTCATCTGCCGTTTCTGCCACACCGAACTCTGGATAAGGAATATTGTTTTCTTTCAATAAAGTTGAAAAACTTCCGCGGTCCTCAGCTAAATCTAAAGATTGGAAGCTTGTACCAATGATTTTTACTCCGTAACGGTCTAACTTCTCCGCTAACTTTAATGCGGTTTGACCACCTAATTGTACGATAACTCCTTCTGGTTTTTCATGACGGATAATGTCATAAATATGCTCCCAGAATACCGGCTCGAAGTACAGTTTATCAGCAGTGTCGAAATCCGTAGAAACGGTTTCTGGATTACAGTTGATCATAATGGTTTCATATCCACATTCCTTAGCAGCATAAACACCATGTACACAACAGTAATCAAATTCGATTCCCTGTCCGATTCGGTTTGGTCCAGAACCTAATACAATAATTTTCTTTTTATCTGAAACTTCACTTTCATTTGCAACATATTGCGTTCCGTCTGTAGTTTCAATTGGGCTTTCGAATGTTGAATAATAATATGGAGTTTGTGCCTTAAATTCCGCCGCACAAGTATCTACTAATTTGTACACACGTTGGATATTGAATTCCTCACGCTTGTTATACACCTGGCTTTCTAAACAATCAAGCATATGAGCAATCTGACGATCTCCATATCCTTTTTGCTTAGCCTCTAATAACAAGTCTTTATCAATCGTATCGATTGAGAATTGAGAAATTTCTTTTTCCAATTGGAAAAGCTCCTCATATTGTTTTAGATACCACATATCAATCTTAGTGATATCATAAATCTTGCTTAATGGAATACCCATTGCAATGGCATCGTAAATAGCGAACACGCGATCCCAGCTTGCATTGGTTAATTTATCAATGATTTGATTGTAATCTTTGTATCCTTTTCCGTCTGCTCCTAAACCATTTCTCTTAATCTCTAAAGACTGAGTTGCTTTATGAAGTGCTTCTTGGAACGAACGTCCGATTCCCATTACCTCACCAACGGCCTTCATCTGTAATCCTAAGGTTCTGTCTGAACCTTCAAACTTATCGAAGTTCCATCGTGGAATTTTTACAATCACATAATCTAAGGTTGGCTCGAATAAAGCTGATGTTGATTTGGTAATCTGGTTATCTAATTCATCTAATGTATATCCGATAGCTAATTTAGTGGCTACCTTCGCAATTGGATATCCTGTTGCCTTACTCGCTAATGCTGAAGAACGAGAAACCCTTGGGTTAATCTCAATAGCAATAATATCTTCTTTTTCATCCGGAGAAACTGCGAACTGAACATTACATCCACCTTCAAAATCTCCAATAGAACGCATCATATGGATTGCCATATCACGCATTTTCTGATAGGTTTTGTCAGAGAGAGTCATTGCAGGTGCAACGGTGATGGAATCTCCCGTATGAATACCCATTGGGTCCATATTCTCAATAGAACAGATAATCACCACGTTATCATTCTTATCACGGAGTAATTCCAACTCGTATTCTTTCCAACCCATCATCGCTTTATCGATCATTACCTCATGGATTGGTGATGCTTCCAAACCTCTTCTCAATAACTCATCAAAATCTTCTGCTTTGTAAACAATAGACGCTCCTGCTCCACCCAAGGTGTACGAAGAACGAATTACTAATGGAAAACCAAATTCCTGTGCGATTTCTTTTCCTTTAAGGAAAGAAGTTGCAGTCGCCTGAGGTGCCATTGGTACACCGATTTTTCCCATCAACTCTCTAAACTGCTCTCTATCTTCTGTTACGTTGATCGCATTAATATCAACCCCAATTTGTTTGATTCCAAAGTCTGCCCAAATTCCTTTCTCATCGGCTTGGATACAAAGATTTAATGCAGTTTGTCCTCCCATGGTTGGTAGAACCGCATCAATTTGTGGATGTTCCTTTAGAACTTTAATGATAGATTTTGTAGTTAATGGAAGTAGGTATACATGATCTGCCATTGACGGATCCGTCATAATGGTTGCAGGATTCGAGTTAATTAGAATGGTCTCAATTCCGTCTTCTCGTAATGAACGAAGGGATTGTGACCCCGAATAGTCAAACTCACAGGCTTGCCCAATAATTATTGGTCCCGAACCTATTATTAAAATGGATTTCAGATCTTCTCTCTTTGGCATAATTCGTCTAGTTTTTTCGGGTGATAAAAATATTTCTTATACAGATAAAAAAAAAGGTGTTACTAAAAATAGCAACACCTTATTATTAACAAATTGTTAATCATTATTTCTTATGTCTTGGCTCAGATGACACAGACAATTTCTTTCTTCCTTTAGCTCTTCTTCTAGCTAAAACTTTTCTACCATTAGCAGAAGCCATTCTTTCTCTGAAACCATGCTTGTTTCTTCTCTTTCTCTTTGAAGGTTGATACGTTCTTTTCATTGTAACTAACTCTTAATAATTGTCTTGTGTGTCTTTCTTATGCATTTCCCTCAAATGAGGTCGCAAAAGCGAGTGCAAATATACAACTGTTTTTATTTATAACAAGATTATTTTTTAAATTTTTAAATTGATTTTGTTTCAACATATCTTAATAAAAACTGTTTCAGTTTCTGTCATTTTATTTTAAGATACAACTTAGAGTTAGTACTTTTGCCCAAACCTACATCAATCATGCAAAACACCAAGTATGTTTTCGTTACCGGAGGGGTAACATCATCTTTAGGTAAAGGAATTATTGCAGCATCTTTAGCAAAATTATTACAAGCCAGAGGGTTCCGAGTAACCATCCAGAAGTTAGACCCATATATTAATATCGATCCAGGAACATTAAATCCATATGAACATGGAGAGTGTTATGTTACTGATGATGGTGCAGAAACGGATTTAGATTTAGGGCACTATGAGCGTTTCTTGGATATTCCAACTTCTCAGGCAAATAACGTTACTACAGGTAGAATCTATCAATCTGTAATTGATAAAGAGCGAAAAGGAGAATTCCTTGGAAAAACCGTTCAGGTAATTCCACATATTACTGATGAAATCAAAGAACGTGTTCAGCTTTTAGGTGAAACGGGCGAATTTGACATTGTGGTTACCGAGATTGGTGGTACGGTGGGTGATATTGAATCACTACCTTATATTGAATCTGTTCGTCAATTATTATGGGAAAAAGGTGAAGAAAATGCAATTGTTATTCACTTAACTTTGATTCCATATTTGGCAGCTGCTGGTGAATTAAAAACAAAACCAACGCAGCACTCTGTAAAGAGTTTAATGGAAAGTGGAGTTTCTCCTGACATCTTAGTATGTCGTACTGAACATCACTTATCTGATGATATCAAACGTAAATTAGCCTTATTCTGTAATGTGAATAAAGAAGATGTAATTGAGTCGATTGATGCTGAAACCATTTACGATGTTCCAAATTTAATGTTGGATCAAGGATTGGATAAGGTCGTATTGAAAAAATTAGATCTTCCTTTAAAATCAAATCCGGATTTAATAAAATGGAACGATTTTCTTAAGAAACATAAAAGTCCAACCTCAGAAGTTGAGATTGCATTAATTGGTAAATATGTAGAATTACACGATTCATATAAATCAATTACCGAAGCATTCATTCACGCAGGCTCATCGTATGCAACCAAAGTTAATGTGCGCTGGGTACACTCAGAAAGCCTAGATCCTTCAAATTATGAAGAGCATTTAAAAGGTGTAGACGGAATACTAGTTGCTCCTGGATTTGGTGATCGCGGAATCGATGGAAAAATAAAAGCGGTTCAATATGCTCGTGAGAACAATATTCCTTTCTTCGGAATTTGTCTCGGAATGCAAATGGCAGTGATTGAATTTGCTAAAAACGTTCTCGGATTAAAAGATGCCTACTCAACTGAGATGAAGCCGAATGCTAAGAATCCGGTTATTGACTTGATGCAAAGTCAAAAGGATGTTATCAATAAAGGTGGAACAATGAGACTAGGTGCATGGGATTGTCAATTAGCCGAAGGTTCGAAGAGTTTCAAAGCTTACGGAAAGGCGAATATCAAGGAACGTCACCGTCATCGTTATGAATTCAATAACGACTATCTAGCTGATATGGAGGCTAACGGAATGATTGCCGTTGGTAAAAATCCGAAAGCAGACCTTGTGGAAGTTATCGAAATTCCAGATCATCCTTGGTTCGTTGGTGTTCAATACCATCCAGAATATAAGAGTACCGTATTGAATCCGCATCCACTTTTTGTACACTTTATTAAAGCGGCCTTGAAATATTCAAATCAGAAATAATTGAGTTCGGAATACTTGTTGAACTACTAGAAGGGAGATAAATAAATACCCATTTAAAAGGGTTAAAAACACAATTTAACTAAATTTGTCGCGATTTGATACAGGTTTCATGCCTGTTTTATGACACATTGACATCAATTACACATGGAAGAAAAAAAATTTGATATAAACTCGTTTGTCGGTATGATTTTGTTAGCGGGTGTGATGCTGTATTGGCTAAATACTCAAAAACCAGAAGAACCCATCACTCCAAATAATGAGGTTAAAACGGAAACATCAAAAACTATCGCAATTGAAAAGGATAGTTTAAAAACTAAAGAGGTTGTTGTTTCTGACTCAATTCAAAATGAGACCTTAAAAAATCAATTAGGTGCATTCGCTTACAGCGGAATCAATGCTAAAGAAGGTGAAACCGTACTGGAGAACAACCTGATAAAATTGGTTATCGATAATAAGGGTGGACAAATCAAAGTTGCAGAAATCAAAAATTATGTAACCTACGACTCGCTTCCACTTTACATGATTAAGGATAACAATGCCAATTTCAATATCAATTTCGGGACAACTGACAATCGCATTTTAAATACGAAGGATTTATTCTTCGAGCCATCTGTAACCAAAAATGGTGACAATCAGGTCGTGTCGATGAAATTGAAGGTTTCTGAAACTCAGTTTTTAGAATATCGTTACGAAATGAAGCCAAATGACTACATGGTTGATTTTTCGATTCGTTCGCAAGGATTGAGCAATGTTATTAATACGTCAAATACAATCCAATTAGATTGGACTTTAGATGGTTATCGTCATGAGAAAAGTTTGCGTACAGAAAATGACATGTACACCTTCTATTACTATAAAGCTGAAGATGAAGTTGATTACATCAATAAAGGCAATTCTGAAGTCGTAAATAGTTTAAACTGGGTAGCCTACAAACAGCATTTTTTTAGTTCAAATTTACTATCGAACAAGCCATTAAATAATGCGACTATCACTTCTACGGATTTAGTAGTTGATAAAGAGTTAGATACTGTTTTCACCAAACGATTCGAGTTAAAGGCTCCTTTAGCAGTAACGAATGGTGAATTGAATTACGATATGAAATGGTTCTATGGACCATCAGATTATAATTTATTGAAGACTTATGAAGGCACTGATTTAGATGAAACTGCCGATTTAGGATGGGGTATCTTCGGATTTTTAAACCGTGTCGTTTTCTATCCGGTATTCAATATACTTCAAGGACTAATTGGTAACTACGGATTAATTATCATTTTAATGACGATAGTAGTTCGTATTATTATGTCTCCTTTGGTTTATAAATCATACGTTTCTAGTGCCAAAATGAAAGTGATTCGTCCAGAAATGACGGCGATAAATGAGAAGTATCCTGGTAAAGAGAATGCAATGAAGCGCCAACAGGAGATCATGGCGGTACAACGAAAAGCGGGTGTAAGCATGATGTCGGGTTGTGTACCTGCTTTATTACAAATGCCAATTTTCTTTGCATTGTTTAAGTTTTTCCCAACTAATATTGATTTACGTCAAAAGAGCTTCCTATGGGCGCCAGATTTATCGTCTTACGATATCATTTTTGACTTACCATTCAAGATTCCGTTTTATGGTGATCACGTAAGTTTATTCCCAATTTTGGCATCCGTTGCGATTTTCTTCTACATGCAGATGAATCAGAGTCAACAAATGAATATGCAAGCTCCACCACAAGAGGGAATGCCAGATATGAGTAAAATGATGAAATACATGATTTACTTATCACCTGTATTCATGTTGGTTTTCTTTAACAACTATGCGAGTGGACTGAGTTTATATTACTTCGTTTCAAACTTATTAACCATCACAATTATGTTGGTAATCAAAAACTATGTAATTGATGAGGCTAAAATTCATGCTCAGATCGAAGAGAATAAAAAGAAGCCACAGAAGGTGAGTAAATTTAGACAACGCTTAGATGCTGCTATGAAACAAGCACAAGAGCAACAGGCAAGACAGCAGCAACAAAAGAAAAAATAAGTTTTTAGAATTGCGATTTGAGATTTACGAATTAAAAATTTTAAATCGAAATGAAAATATCAAAAAGCCCGAAGCTCTGAGTTTTGGGTTTTTTATTTACATGATTTTTATCAGAATTATTCTAATAGAAACATAGTAGTTTTGAACTTGAATTTAGCACAATATGAAAGTAAACCCGAAACTGGAATTATCTAAAAAAACAATGACCGAATATGGCTACAAAGTTGTCGACACTATTGTAGATCACTTCGAAAATCAATCGAAAAAAAGCCCTGTTTTCAATGCGACTCGTGAAGAGATGGATGCTGAGTTTTTAGAGAATGCACCAGAAGAAGGTAAGGATCCTTTTGAGGTTCTTGATTTTGTCATCAATAAAGTATTGACAGAAACCGATATTCTTTCACACCCAAAGGCCTATTCTTTTGTTCCAGGTCCAAGTAATTACATCAGTGCGATGGCCGATGCCTTAGCAACAGGTTATAATATTTTTTCTGGGGGATGGGCAAACGGACCAGCTGCTGCCGAACTAGAAATTGTAACCATAAATTGGTTATTAAAGCTCTTCGGATTACCTGCTAAAAAAGGTGGCGGAATTTTCACTAGTGGAGGTTCCATGGCAAATTTAACAGCCCTAGTTACAGCTCGAAGAATCAAATGTGGTGATGATTTTTCAAAGGCTGTGATTTATATGTCAGATCAGGCACATTCGTCGAATATTAAAGCCATCAGAACCATCGGATTCCGAAAAGATCAAGTGCGAATTATACCAACAGATATCGAATTCAAATTCTCTATCAATAAATTAAAAAATGCTATTGCAAAAGATAAACTAGCAGGATTACAACCCTTATGTTTAATCGCTTCGGCAGGAACCACGAATACGGGGACTGTGGATCCCCTGGATGAATTGGCAGCCATTGCAAAGAAAGAAAAATTGTGGTTTCATGTCGATGCGGCTTATGGAGGAGCAGCCATTTTAAGTCAGCATGGAAAGAAATACCTAAAAGGAATTCGAAAGGCCGATAGTGTAACTGTCGATCCTCATAAATGGTTTTTCCAGCCTTACGAAATGGGATGTTTGTTGGTGCGAAATTACAAATGGCTGAGTCAGACATTTACAGAGAAACCAGAATATTTAAAGGATATTGAAGGAAATGATTCTGAAATAAATTTCTACGACCACGGTATTCAATTGACCAGACGTTTTCGAGCCTTAAAGTTCTACATGTCTATTAAAACCTTCGGACTGGAATCTTTCAGAAAAGCCATTGATTATTCCATTGAATTAACAGAAAAAACAGAGACTCATTTACGAAAAAGCAAAAACTGGGAAATCATTTCACCAGCAAATTTGGCCATTGTCAATTTTAGATTCAATCCGATTGACAAACATTTGTCCGAGAAAAAGTTAGATAAAATCAATCAGAAGATATCTGAGCAAATCATCAAATCTAAAGAGGCTCATTTAGTAACTACAATTCTGAATGGTCAAATCGTCTTACGAATGTGCCTGATTAATCCGAGAACTGCATTTGAAGACATTCTTCAAACGATCAACAAATGTGAAGAGATAGCACTCACTTACCTAGATCATTAGATCTATGATTTAAATGATATTTCTTCCTTTTAAACGTGCATAATAATTGATGTAGTAATAACAAACCATCAATAACAGCATTGCCGATTTAAATCCGAAAATATCTGTTAGGTATCCAAATAAAGGCGGAATAATAGCACCTCCTACTATCATGGTACATAATATTCCCGATGCCTGAGGTTTCAAATCATCTAATCCTTCAAGGGAGAGGGTAAATATTGTCGGGAACATGATAGAATTGAACAATCCTACTCCTAAAATTGAGAACATAGCTACCAATCCAAAAGACATTGAGGATATAAATAATAGGACAATTGCGCCCATGGCAAATAAGGATAACACCAAAGATGGTCTCATCACTTTGGTTAAATAAGAACCAATAAATCGACCTACCATTGCCCCACTCCAATAGAGTGTTACAAAGGAGCCTAGGATTCCGAAATTATCAATTCCGGATAATTCATCACCGAGAATCAATTTCGAAATGGAGGAAAGAAAATCGCTTTTTCGAATGGTATCCGCAAGATTCATAGAATCAAAATAATTCACCAAATAACTACCAATTGCCACTTCGGCTCCAACATAAATGAATATTCCTAATGCACCAAGTAGTAATGATTTATTTCGTAGCAATGTTCCATATCCGCCCTTCGGTGCAGCATTCAATACATCGGGTAATTTGACAAACAAAAAGACCAGTGCAAGGAGAATGATGAATCCGGCTATTCCTAAAAACGGAACCTGAACGGCCTCCGCTTCTGCAATTAAATACGCTTCTTTTGCGGCATTGGTTAAGACCTCTATTTCTTCGGATGATTTCACTTTATCACTTAAAATAAACAAAGCGCCTATGGCAGGAGCGATTGCAGTTCCAAGAGAATTAAACGCCTGTGACAAATTCAAACGACTTGAGGCTCCATCTTCTGAACCGAGTACTGCAACATAAGGATTGGCAGCTACCTGAAGGATGGTAATCCCACCTGCTAACACAAAATAGGCAATTAAAAATATACTGAACTCACGCATGGAAGCGGCCGGATAAAACAACAGACAACCAACTGCCATTGTTGTTAATCCGAGAACAATTCCTTTTTTATATCCGATTTTGGATAATAGAAATCCGGATGGAATCGATAATACAAAATACGCCCCGAAAAAGGCAAATTGTACCAATCCTGCTTGAAAATATGTTAGGGTGAATAATTCGCGTATTCTCGGAATTAAACTATCGACTAAAACGGTTATAAATCCCCATAAAAAGAATAATGAGGTCACAAAAATAAAGGCAGAAGTGTGATTTCTGTTCGTGGTTGATGTCATGAAATTGAATTATGCCTTGTTGTAAAAATCAGATTTGATATTGGTGTTTTCACCATCTTTAAAAACGTTGTAACTGAAATGTTCGTGAATGGAATACCCCCCAGTTTCGCCTTGTTTATTCACTGCTATATACGCAACCTGAAAATCTTTAAAATTTTTTCCAGGCTTATTTACAATTCTTCCAATGGCTTCTTCACAGGCCTCTTGAGGTGACTTTCCTTGACGCATCAGTTCTACAATTAAAAAGCTTCCAACGGTTTTCAAAACCTCTTCTCCTAATCCCGTAGCAGTAGCAGCACCTACTTCGTTATCGACAAATAATCCAGAACCAATAATCGCCGAATCTCCTACTCTACCTGCCATTTTATAGGCCAATCCGCTCGTGGTACAAGCACCTGAAATATTTCCTTTTTGATCAATGGCTAACATTCCAATAGTATCATGATTTTCGATATTAATAATCGGTTTGTATTCTGACTTTATTTTCCATTTTTCCCATGCCTTCTTAGAAGCTTCGGTAAGTAAATTTTCGGCTTTAAATCCGCTTTCTAGGGCAAACTGTTTCGCTCCATCTCCGGCCAACAAAACATGCGGGGTATCCTCCATTACTTTTCTTGCCAATGAAATAACATGCTTGATTTCTTTAACAGCCACAACCGCTCCGTAATCTCCCTTTTCATTCATGATACAGGCATCTAAGGTTACATTTCCGTCACGATCGGGTAAACCACCTTTACCTACAGATTGCCCTTTCTCATTTGCTTCTGCCACCCGACATCCTTGTTCTACTGCTTCTAAAGCCGAACCGCCTTTGGCTAAAACATTTGCCGCTGCTTCAACCTCATCTGGAGTGTTCCAAGTAGCGATTACTAAGGGTCGAACTGGAGTTCCTGTGATCACAGATTTATTTGATTCCTCTTTAACATCGCAGCCACTCAAAACCGATGTTCCAGCTACAATTCCCAAACCTGTCACAGAGGCTTTCTTAATAAAATTTCGTCTTTTCATGATCTTATGTGTTTTCTATCTTAAAATAGAATCATTAGTCGTTTTGATACTTTTTGATTTGGATTTCATCCATAAAAATCCAGGATCTTCCGCCGTGCGGATATCCCAAATGCCATTTTGGTAATTCTCCTAATTTCTTGGCTTTTACTTTTATATATCGAGCATATAATCGTTGATTCACCTGTACTTTTTCAATTTTGACTTCATCCGTTTGAAAAGGTTTTGGCGCCTTCCAATCTTTTATTTTTTTAAATGATTTTCCGTCATTAGAATAATAAATTTCAACATATGTAGGAAGGAATATCCAACTTCGTTGATCACGTAAAAAGTTTATTTCAACACTCGAAATCTGTTTCCGTCTTCCCAAATCTACGGTCGCGATAACATCTGTATTCCAATACCCCTGCCAGGTGCCAGTTCTAAAATCCTCCGTTCCTACAATTCCGTCAATTAATGCATTATCACCACCAGCATTGTACTGATTGGCGTATTTTGAATCTAATTTGATTTTGATATTCGGATCAATTTTAAAAAACCCAGTGGTTACTGATGCACTTTTACCATTTTCATTTTCACCATAAACCGTCAATTTTAATGGTTTACTGATCGTAAGTGGTTCATTGTATTTTTGAAATTCCCCTTCGTCAATTTTAAAATAGATGGTAGAGGTCTCATCGACAGATGCAAGGGATACTATGGTACTTCCTTTAAAAGCCGTTTTTCCTTTCGAAATAAAAGGAACAGGTACAATCAGGTGTTCTTTGATTTCAGTTTTTGGCTCTTCTCCTTCTTTGGTTCCCCAGTCGGATGGTATATTGGTCATAAAAATTTCAAGCACCCCACCATCAATTATATCAGAATGTTCGATAACCGTTTTTTGAAGTTTTTCACCATTTAAAAACACCTTTTCAATGTACATATTGGTATCCGATAAATTATGAGCTTGAATGGCAAATACCTTACCATTTTCCAGATTGATTGTTGCTTTATCGACTAGTGGTGATCCAATGATATATTGATTTGATGCTGGGGTAACTGGATAAAACCCTAAACTCGAAAATACGTACCACGCACTCATCTGACCACAATCTTCATTTCCTGAGATTCCGTCAGGGGCATTTGTATACAACTTAGTTAAAATCTGACGTATTTTCTCCTGTGTTTTATATGGTTTATTGACAAAGTTGTACAAATAGGCCATATGGTGACTCGGTTCATTTCCGTGTGCATACTGCCCAATTAGTCCAGTAATATCAGCCTGATTCCTACCTGATGTTTCATTCTTTGCAGCAAACAATTTATCCAACTGATTTTCAAGTGCTTTTTTACCTCCCAATAATTTCATGAATCCTGAAATGTCTTGCGGTACATAAAAACTATACTGCCATGAGTTCGCTTCTGTGTAATTAAAATTTACCTCATATGGATCAAAAGGTGAAAACCAAGTATTTCTAAAACGGCCTCTCATGAATTGCGATTCTGGATCGAATATGTTCTTATAATATTGAGCCCTTTCTGAATACAATTTGTAGTCGTCATCTTTACCCATGGCTTTTGCCATTTGTGCAATCGTCCAATCGTCATAGGCATACTCTAATGTTTTACTTACAGATTCAGATTCACTTTCAACGGGTATAAATCCGAATGACTTATATGATGACAATCCCAAATGATCTCTTGTTGCTGAATGTTTCATGGCTTCTAATGCCAATTCCGTATCATAATTCCGAATTCCTTTGAGATACGCATCAGCAATAACTGGTACGGCATGATACCCAATCATACAGCCTGTATAACATCCTGATAAATCCCAAATTGGCATAATACCGCCTTTTTGATATTTAGCTAGAAATGTTTTGATAAAATCGTTGGTTCGATCCTTTTCAATGATAGTATACAACGGATGAGCAGCTCGATAGGTGTCCCATAATGAAAAAACTGTATAGTATTTAAAATCAGTGTTTTGATGAATTTTTAAATCCATTCCGCGGTAGCGACCATCAACATCTTGATAGAGATTAGGAGCGATCATTGTATGATACAAACTGGTGTAAAAATTGGTTTTATAATCGGTATTATCTGATTCGATGACAATTTTCTCCAGTTGTTGTTCCCACTCCGATTGGGCTTCTTTTTTTACGGTTTCAAAATCCTTAGTGCCGATTTCCGTTTCTAAGTTTTTTTGAGCTCCAGCAGTATCCACAGGAGAAATTCCGATTTTCACATAAACTGGTTCATTCTTCGGATTGATAAATTCAAAGGCCTCTTTCGTTGGAGCTTTGATATATTTTTTATTGGCATTTTTAAATGGATGGGAAAATTTAATGTAGAAGAATAATCGTTGGTCGGTTGCCCAAGCTTTAGAACTTCGTTCTCCTCGAACTTCAGTATCTGATACAATTTCGAAACCGTGTTTCAACAATTGATCTCGATGTTCCAAATCTAAAATCAACACCTGGTTGTCAGCATCCGGAAACTGATATTTATGTATTCCACTACGTTTCGAAACCGTCAACTCTACATCAATATTGGTATCGTCTAAATGGACTTTGTAATATCCAGGTTCGGCTACTTCCTTATCGTGAGAGAATTTTGATTTGTATCCGGGGTTTCCATCAGCTCCATTATTGAAAATAATTTTGTTGGTGGGCATCAGCAGAATATCACCATAATCGGAAACTCCTGTTCCGCTCAGATGTGTATGTGAAAATCCATAAATCTCATCATCAGAAAAGTGATATCCAGAACATCCATCCCATCCGTCCAAACGTGTATCCGGACTCAACTGCATCATTCCGAACGGCATGGTAGCACCCGGATAGGTATGGCCGTGACCACCTGTTCCAATGAATGGATTCACATAAGAAATTAAGTTTTTGTCTTTTTGTGCAGGTTCAACATCAACCGTTGGATTGCATGCAGAAATTATGAAAATGATAATTAAGGGAAGGAAAAACTTCAATTTCATTAAAATAGATATTACATTTATGAACACAAGATACTAAAATGAAAATTCAGGATTATTGTAAATTTCTTTTAATTCTATTCCTTATCGGATGCAGTTCAAAAATTTCGGAACCCGTATCACCGAATATCATTCCGAAACCCAATTCACAGGAAGAAATACCTGAAACATTTACGCTTAGCAATGCTACTGCCATTCAGTTTGAATCTGAATTAAGTCAGGTTGCTACCTATTTTCAATCCTACATAAAAGCGCTATCAAACATTGAATTGAACACTGATAATCAAAGAAATACAATCAATATTGCAATCGATAAATCCATTCAAAACGAAGAAGGTTATCGTTTATCTATTGATACAAACAACATTACAATAAAATCAGCAGGACCAAAAGGTGCTTTTTATGCGATTCAAACCTTAATTCAATTATTACCCATTACTTCGGATGCAGAGGAAATTCAAATTCAAGGAATCCGAATTGAAGATGCACCACGATTTAGTTATCGAGGAATGCATATAGATGTTGCTCGACATTTCTTTCCGGTCGATTTTATCAAACGCTATTTGGATCTGATGGCCTTATTAAAAATGAATACGTTTCACTGGCATTTAACCGAAGACCAGGGTTGGCGAATTGAGATTAAAAAATATCCAAAACTTCAGGAAATTGCTGGATTTCGGGATGAAACCCTTATTGGTCATTATTCGGATCAACCTCACAAATTTGATGGAAAACGATATGGCGGATATTATACGCAAGAGCAGATTAAAGAAATAGTTGCTTATGCAGCTGAGCGTCAAATTACCGTGATTCCAGAAATCGAAATGCCTGGACATTCACAAGCTGCTATTGCTGCCTATCCGAATTTAGGATGTACGGGAGATTCGATAAAAGTAGCCACCAAATGGGGAGTATTTGAGGACATTTATTGTCCGAAAGAATCAACTTTTGAATTTCTGGAAGATGTGATTGACGAAGTGGTTGATTTATTTCCTGGAAAATATATTCACATTGGCGGTGATGAAGCTCCGAAAACTCGATGGAAGAATTGCAAGCATTGTCAGAATTTAATCAAAAAAGAAGGATTAAAAGACGAGCACGAATTACAGAGTTATTTCATCACTCGGATGGAAAAGTATATCAATTCGAAAGGGAAGCAAATCATTGGTTGGGATGAAATATTGGAGGGCGGATTGGCACCTAATGCAACTGTGATGTCATGGCGCGGAACCTCGGGAGCAGTTGAGGCAGCTAGAGAACATCATAATGTCATTTTAACTCCGGGTTCACATTGTTACTTCGATCATTATCAATCGGATAACGAAAATGAACCCTTAGCTATTGGCGGATTCCTTCCACTCGAAAAAGTGTACAGTTTTGAACCGATTCCGAAAGAACTTACAAAAGAAGAATCAAAATACGTTTTAGGAGCACAAGGTAATTTATGGACCGAATACATTACTAGGCCAGAAAAAGCTGAATACATGGCCTTTCCGAGAGCCATAGCCTTAAGTGAAGTTGTTTGGTCGAAAAAAGAGGATAAACAATACGCTGATTTTGTTTCACGTCTAGAGGAATTCAACAAACGATTGGATGCAATGAACGTGAATTATGCCAATCACTTGTACGAGGTCAAAGGGAAATTAAAAACCACAAAAAAGGGTCTCGAGTATGAATTAGAAACGACCACTTCAAAAACCATCAAATATGGATTGGATAATTCGGATTTAACTTATACATACGAAAAACCAATTCCGATTTCAAAGTCCACGGTAATCAAGGCTGCGGTTTTTGATTCAGGTGACAATCAATTGGGGAATACTTTTACGCAAACCATCAATTTACATAAAGGAGTCGGCGCAAAAATTTCCTTAAATGTTCCTCCTCACAAAAATTATAATGCAGGCGGAAAAGAAGCTCTTATCAATGGAATATCAGGCAATAACAAACGGTATGGCGATTCAGAATGGTTAGGTTTTTCAGGAGATGACGTCGAAATAACAATTGAATTTGAGCAACCTACAAAAGTGAATTCTATTGCCACTCGATTTCATAACGGAAATGGGCAATGGATTTATGCTCCTAAAGAAATCCAAGTTCAGTTTGATAATGAAGAAGCTATTTTTATAGCGAAAATGAATGCTTCTGAATTATTAGTTCCTGTAAAACTTGATAGTTTTGGAGAAAAAACGATAGAAAAAATACAAATCTCCATTCCGAATTATGGTAAAATTCCAGAGGGCAGACAAGGAGCTGGGTACAGTGCCTGGACGTTTATTGATGAGATCGTAATTAAGTAAAGTATGAAACTAGAAATCTGCGCCAATTCATTACAATCTGCTATGAATGCCCAAATGGCAGGAGCAGACCGTATTGAAATGTGCAGTGAATTATCGGTCGGTGGTATTACACCTTCTTTAGGGTTATTAAAATTAATCAAAGAAAAAATTGATATTCCAGTGCATGTGTTGATTCGCCCTAGAAGTGGAAATTTCAACTATTCAAATGATGAATTTGAACAAATGAAAAATGATATTCAGTTGTGTAAGGATTTGGGTTTTGCCGGAATTGTATCCGGAGTTTTGCAAGAAGATCAATCAATCGATATAGAGCGAACAAAAGAGTTAATTGACATCTCCAAACCGCTTTCATTTACCTTTCATCGAGCTTTTGATTGTGTTCCGAAACCAGAACAAGCATTAGAAAATCTCATACAATTAGGAGTCAATCGAATCCTGACTTCTGGACAAAAAGATAAAGCCATTGACGGATTGGAACTATTGAAACGACTAAAAAACCAAGCGAAAGACCAATTAATTATTCTACCTGGAAGTGGTATTCGACCAGAGAATGCTGAGGTTTTTAGAGAAGCCGAATTTGATGAAATTCATTCCTCCGCTTCTGTATCAGCAAAAATTAAATCACCCTTTTTTGACAGCACCGAACAATCAGTCTCGGACCCTAAAACCATTTCAGAAATAGTATCGATCATTCGAAATGAAGCATAATTTCCTAAAGCATATAATCTGTTTATTTGGAGTCGCCAAACTAGTAATCGGTTGTCAACCGAAACTGGATGCACCTGTCACTCAAACCCTTAATCAACAATGGGAATTTAAAGGGAAAGACACCTTAAATTGGCAAAAAGCCTCTGTTCCTGGAAATGTATTTACAGATCTATTAGCGAATAAAAACATCCCTGATCCTTTCATTTTATCGAATGAGAAAGACGTAAAATGGGTTTCAAATAAAGATTGGGAATACAAAACAAGTTTTACCCTATCAAAAAAAGAACTTAAGCAAGACCATATTGAATTGAATTTTCAAGGACTTGATACGTATGCTAAAGTTTCACTTAATGACACTATAATTGGTCAAGCTAACAATGCATTTCGACAATGGAATTATGATATTTCCCATTTGATATCAGAATCAAATACTTTGACCGTTGATTTCAAAAACTTCAATGAAATTGAAACGATAAAAGAACAAAACAATACATATCAACTTCTAGAAGGATTGCGGGTCTATACCCGAAAGGCACAATTTCAATATGGGTGGGATTGGGG
The DNA here is from genome assembly GCA_049889235.1 of Polaribacter sp. GTDB lineage: Bacteria > Bacteroidota > Bacteroidia > Flavobacteriales > Flavobacteriaceae > Polaribacter. The sequence goes on along the minus strand of JBMHDU010000014.1, from coordinate 81,373 downwards.
TCCGGTTTTAAACACCATGGGCATCTGGAAACCTGTAAAAATCAACTCATGGACGGATGCCATTTTGAGAGATATGTACATTCGGCAAGACTCTCTTACCAATGATTTCGCTTTCTTAACTGCGGAGTTTACCATTGAAAGTGATGTAGAGGAAACATCCGAATTAAAAGTACAAGTAGATGGACAAACCATCACTTCCGAAGTGGAATTAAAAAAAGGAACTTACTCCTATTCTATTCCTGTGACGATTGACCATCCGAAGTTATGGTGGACTCACAATTTGGGGGATCCTCATCTGTACAATTTCAATTCTCAGTTTACAATTGCCAATAGAATCAAAGGGCAAAAATCCGTTAAAAAAGGTATTCGAACCATCGAATTAATCACCGAAAAAGACAGTATTGGCGAATCCTTCTATTTCAAATTGAATGGGACTCCAGTGTATATGAAAGGTGCCAATTACATTCCGATGCATAGCTTTCAAAATCGCGTCACTTCAGGAAAATATCAAAAGTTACTTTCAGATGTTGTAGCCGCGAATATGAACATGTTGCGCATTTGGGGTGGTGGAATTTATGAAAACGATAAGTTTTATGAGTTATGTGATGAAAAGGGAATTTTGATTTGGCAGGATTTTATGTTTGCTTGCGCCATGTATCCTGGAGATGCGGAATTTTTAGCCAACGTTCAAATAGAAGCGGAACAACAAGTCAAACGACTTCGAAATCATTCCTCAATTGCCTTGTGGTGTGGGAATAATGAAAACTCCGAAGGATGGCATCGATGGGGGTGGCAGGCCAATCGTTCTGAACAAGAAAAAAAGAATATCTGGAATGATTATCTGGCTGTATTTGACACCATTCTTCCAAATGCAGTATCTAAATATTCAACAATAGATTATTGGGAATCCTCACCTAAATATGGTCGCGGAAACCCTAAATATAAAACCGAAGGAGACGCTCACGATTGGTGGATTTGGCATGACGCTTATCCATTTGAACATCTAGAAGAAAATGTACCTCGTTTTATGAGTGAATTCGGATTTCAATCCTACCCGAGTTATCCGGTGATTCAATACTTGAATCAAAAGGATTCAATTGATTTACAAACCGAAGCGATTCGTTCTCATCAAAATCATTCCCGCGGTTTTCAACTCATTGATGAATACATGAAACGGGATTATAATATTCCGAAAACCGATGAAGATTATGCTTATGTAAGTCAATTAGTACAGGCCAAAGGGATGATTATGGGAATTGAAGCCCAACGTCGTTCTAGACCTTATAATATGGGCACTTTATACTGGCAATTGAATGATGTGTGGCCAGCGATTTCCTGGTCGTCAATTGATTATTTTGGCAATTGGAAAGCCTTTCATTACAAAGCAAAAAAAGCTTTTGACAACGTTCTTATTTCAACTACAAAAACAAAATATAATTACGACACCTATATCGTAAATGATTCGATATTAGATCTTCAAGGAACTTTAAAATTAAAAATCATTGATTTCAACGGAAAAGAAATTTGGTCGAACTCAAAAGAAACTATAGTAAAGGCAAATTCTAGTCAAAAAGTATATTCGATTCCGACTGCAAATATTTATAAACCAGGATTTGTATATATCATTGAATTCAACAATCGAAAATCTTTTTACTATTTCGAGAAGCCAAAAAATTTAAAATTACCCGTTGGGAACATCAATAAACAAATTGAAAAACATGACGAAGGATTCATCATTCACCTGTCTAGCGGGGTCCTTCAGAAAGATGTCTTTTTACACACTAAAACGAAAGGATATTTCTCTGATAACTTCTTCGATTTAGAACCAAATACAACTAAATCCATAATCTTTCAAACAGGCCAACAAGTCCTTGATTCTCTTCATATAAAATCCTTAAACCCGAAATTTCAATAGATACTTCTACTAGGATTACTTACCTTTTTTGGATATTAATCGACGTAACCGCTCCATTCATCGACTCCAGTGAATGAGTCTCAAGTAGGATTACCTCCTTACAATTCATTCATTTTTGCAAATGGGGATCGAAGCAAGGAGATTCACTTACCAGGTGATGAACCAACCGATTTAGCAAACACACAGTTATTTGGAACATCGGGCGATGCCACAAATTTCTCAACTGGATACTATTACAAAACGAGAAACGGTTTACCATGGGCTATTAATTTGGCAGAATCATTTGATTTCCCAAAAGAAGCTAACCCTATTGATGAAGCATATCATCATTTCGCCAAATGGGCAAGCAGTGGAGGAAACTCTAACAAAGATTGGTGCCGAAATATCCCTACAAATCGGAACTCAAACAAAATTTATAAGCGATAGATTAATAGATTCAACTGAAAATCCCGAGCTCCAATGGGGCTCGGGATTTTTTTATTAGATTTTGTCTTTCTGAAAGTACTTATTGAATTATTAATTTCCACTTCAAACCTTTGGTACTTCTTAAAATATAAACTCCGGTAGAAATTTCTGGGATATCAATTTTGGTTCGAACTAAAGCACTATTATAATTCTGTTTCAATTCAATAGTTCTTCCGCGAATATCCGTTAAGAAAAAGAAATCATTAGCATTAGTATTGGTGATAAATAAAGTCTTAGAAGCTTCAACTGGATTCGGATATATAATTTGATTTTCCGGTAACGCATTGGTAGTTGTAGACAGCGTTTTCTTCGTAAAATATTCAACGCCGAAATTGAATGCATCCACTCCAACTTTTTCACCAATTAATCTTCCTGGAATATCATCAGCAGGTGGATGAATTCCGCCCCATATTCTAGATAAACTACATTGATCAGAGGCATCTCTGTATGTCGCCCATTGTAATACAACATCCATAGAAGGACCTTCTTCGAACACTAAAAATTCATTCTTTTTAGCTACAAACTCACCCATTCCTCCTGGGAAATAAGCATCACCAGTTAAAAGCGTCAATAATTCAGCAGCCGCTCTTGAATAGGTTGAGTGTCCAGAAACAAATCCAGCAAATGGTGGTGTTACAAAACTAGGTCTTTGATAGGGCCACCAGTTTTCTGCTAATATCCAATCTACACCAGCTTGATCGGTTTCTGTATTTCCAATTACATTATGACCTTTCCAAGCCTTTAATTTGATTTTTCCAACATTCTCCGGATGTCGATCTGCCAGGGGATCGTCTTCTGTAACTAATTCAATATACCCGGGTTCTAATACTATTCCGTTCGGATTGTAACTAGGTAAATTTGAGTCTGAGCTCTGCCCTAGCCCTGCCATATATCGAATAGCCGAAATGGGTCGTATATAATCATACCAACCCTTCAAACTCCAAGCTGAAATAGCAGCATCATGCATTGCTCCCCCAAGTAAGAAATATGACTTTACATCCCATTCCAAATGACTTAAGGTCTCTCCTTTCCCCTGCAACTTTTTTACTAAATTTTCATTGTCATTCACATAATTCAAAATGGTAAACCAATGCCCTGGAGGTGTTTCAGAGTCGGGTCCGTCCGCCCAAAATTCTGCCAAAACTCTTGCGTAATCACCCCTAGGAACCATTTGAGTTTCATAAGGTTGATTTGTAAATGGATTTAAGTTGTGCCCATTCCCAATATCTCCTCCAGATAGGTAATTATAAAAAATGTAATAATCTGAATAGTTTGTCGGAAATGAACTGGATTCTATTTTTCCGATAGACTTTGGAGAAATATCCCACATCACGCCATCTGTGGGATCTAAATGACTACTCCAAATCGCTACCTGAGCAAACCCTTTTTTATAGGCTTCATCCAATGTACTATCACTTGAACCCAATTGCGGAGGCTTAATCGGATCATGATAAACATAGTATGTGTTTCCGTTTCGGTCGTAGGTTGTTTTATGACTATCGTTCATTGCAAATGGCCAAACGTCTCCCCATTCCGGATTTAAAAAGTCAATGGTTTCACCTTCAATAAGATTACCACTTTGATCAATATAGGTATCTAAACTTAGAGATTGCCATCGATTTGGATACACTAAATCAGGATTTCCTGGAAGTTCGGGCGCTAATGGTGGATTCACAGGCGCATAATGTGCATTGTCATATCCGGTCGATTCTCTTGCCCCATCGTTATTTCCAAACTCAATTATAATTTGTGCTATATAGTTTCCAAGAGCAGCTGCATTTCCACCAGAATAATCGACATCAGTAAATCCAATATCGTATCCCATTTGATTCATCAATAAATCAAATTTCTTCTGAGAGGAGCTTGCGCCAGGAGAATTTTTAAATCGATGTGACAATAAGCGATAGGCGGCGTAGCTCATCGCTTTTAATCGCGAACTTTCCATATCCTCTTGCGGAGTAAATTCAGCAAGATTACTTGTAAATCCGTTTACTGTATTTCCGATCAGATAAGGAGAAGCTTCATCACTGTAAATGGCCCAGGCATCATACAGGGCAATACTAGTATGAAACAAATTCCTGGCATGTACAGTAGGCCTTGCAAAATCGCCACGAATGGCCTGTAATAAGGCCTCATTCCAAATTCTCGCTACAGATTTATTTTCGGCGATATTCTTCAAACTCAGACTTACAGCTAAACTAATTTCTTCACTTTTACATTCCGTTTCGGAAACAATCAAACTTACCTTTGATTCTTCTTCAAAATGCCATTGAACTTCTATGGCATCAGTACCTTGTCCCGATAGGATATCTCCGCCTTCAACCGTCCAATGAATACCGGACCCTTGATCCAAATTATATGAATATGTCGCTGTACTAAAGAAACTTAAGCTACTAGGGCCATTTATTTCTGTGGATACTTGCGCATAGGTGCATGATCCATCACTAACCGTAGCGTTCGGATTGTAATTACAGGAATTAGGATCTAAACAGCCCAATACTTTAGGGGCCGGATCCACATTTAAGTTTTCAAATGAAGTTTGTTCAATCGCCTTTCCAAAGCTATTTAAATCTACATTGGAATAAGTATCAACATGCCCTGATGGCCATTCAATGCGTAAACTTCTGATGGCAGTTGCATCATTAAGTCCAAAATGAATAGGTTTTAAACTCTGACCAAGCATTCCGATTCCTGTATAATATCGAATAAACGAATCCTTATCGGTTGTTAAAATTACCTTAGTACCAATTGCATCTCTGTTGGATGTAGTTCCTTGCAAAGACAATTGAAACCATTTTTTTGAGCTTTGCTGGGTGTAAGACAGCGTAGTGTTTTCGTACATGTAAGACTGTCGATCGGAGTTGGTAACAAACAAATCCAAATCCCCATCAAAATCGTAATCAAAATCAACTACATCAACACTAATGGTCATCTCTCCGAGCCCTTGATTATTGGTGTTTGAAAAGCCAACATTATTTTGATTATATCTGTTTTCAAAATATAAATTCATTTGCTCTTCGTCACTTGATGCGTCAAATCCATTTAGCACAATTAAATCATCATCACCATCCAGATCATAATCTCCAAATCGAACTGCCCATGACCAGCCCGTATTTCTGATTTGCATTTCTGAGGCATTTTCATAGAAAGTACCATCTGACTTCCCAGTGAATAAAGAATTATTAGCTATTGTTGACGAAAAGAAATCGAAATTTCCATCTTTATTATAATCGCCAATGGTAAGCCCCATATCATTAAATAATGCATCCACTTTATAGGTAGAAGCCATTTCGGTAAATGAAGTTCCATTGTTATTGATGAAAAGCTGATTGGGTTTTCGAAAGTCATTAGTGACGTATAAATCCATCCAACCATCATCATTAAAATCATATGGGAACGCCACGTAACCTGCAAAATTATCGGCAGTTTTAATTTGCGTCTGACTGGTAACATCCGTAAATGTTCCATCACCATTATTTTTGTACAATGTATTGCTCATACAGGCCTTCCAATCAACCACGTATAAGTCTAAAAATCCATCATTATTGAAATCAAACCAAACGGCTCCGGTATTTTCACAACCATTATCTCTATTGATACTTGCTTCTTTCGTTACTTCAACGAAAGTACCATCACCTTGATTTTGAAAAAGTTGTACTCTGGATAAATGTGTGAAAAATATATCTGGATCGCCATCATTATCGTAATCGCCCCAAAAGGCACCATTTTTAAATCCTTGTAAACCCAGAAAGTTATTATAGGTAGCATCTACTTCATCGGCCGGAAGTAAATTTTCTAATCCAGATCCTTCAGTGACATCCGTGTAGGTTCCATCGCCATTATTTCGATACAATCGACTTTTGGATTCTTCCCTACCCGTTTCATCTTTCCAAACTGCAACGACGAATATATCCAAGTCATAATCACCATCGTAATCTGCGACGGCAGCTCCATTATTTTCTCGGAGGTTACCAAAACCAGTTACGGTTTCAATGTGTTTAAAAAATTGTTGGCTAAAAACTTGAGGTGAGAAGAAAAAGGTCATACCAAAAAATAGAATCATAAAATTCCATTTCATTGTCCTTACCATTTCCCGTTTTTTGTTCATAATTCTCTCCAATATTCACCTACAAGTTGAACAAACATCAATGTTTATGCGCTAAATATAAACATCTTTCGATTCGGATAAAAATTTCTAAATCGCTTTTTTAACTGATAATGAAGAGTTTGTATTTTTTCGAATTAAATCACCGGATATTTTACTCCCAATTGAATTTATCCAGACCAAAAACGGATTCTAAAAATCCATATCCATAGCCCAAAAACTGAGTGAAAGTTGTGATAATAGCGAGTATTCCAACCCGTATTCCATTTACAAAGGCAGCATCTAGAAATACCACTAAAAAATAGAGATAATAAATACCTAGTCCCGTGAATTCTCCAAAGAATGCTAACAGAATACTTATATCAAATCCAATAAGAAAAAGGCTCGGAAACCAAAATGTGATTTTCCCAGATCCAGGATACTTTTGATTTAATTTTGGTCTTGCTTTACCAAATTGATAGGTCTGCTTTAAAAATTGTAACAAGGAAGTCCTTCTTTTATGATATACAAAAGCATCCGTTATGAGCTGAGTCTCAAAACCAGCTTCCCATAAACGGAACGTCAAATCGATATCCTCCGCTATTTTCATATCCGAAAATCCATTCGTTTTTTTAAAGGCTTCTTGTGATATTCCTAAATTGAAACTCCGCAATTGGAATTTACCTACTCCATTTTTCTTTCCGCGGATACCTCCTGTTGTTAAAAATGAAGTCATCGAATAATTAATTGCCTTTTGTAATTTGGAGAAACTTGAATGAGCGGCATCCGGCCCTCCAAAGGCATCGGTGAATTTCTGTGTAAGCTGTTCTTTAACAGATTTGAGATAGGTTTTAGGAAGAATTACATCTGAATCTAGGATAATAAAGTAATTACCCGAAGCCCTTTCCATTCCGTAGTTTCTACTTTTTCCAGCTCCCGTATTTTCTTTGAAAAAATATTTAAGGTTGATTTTATCGATAAAGCCGTTGCAGATTTCCTCGGATGTTTGAGAAGATCCATCTTCAACTACCAAAACTTCAAAATCATCCTCAAAGTCTTGAACCATAATACTGTCCAGAAGCTCATGGATTTCACGCGGACGATTATAAACAGGGATGATTATGGAAAATTCTAATTTCAATTTGAAGTAGGTAATTTGAAATACGGATTGTAAATAAAACCAACTACATTATTCCAAGGATCAATAACTGATGCCACCATGAGTTCACCCCCTACATTTGTGGGCTCTTCGTGAGGCTTTGCTCCTTTTGCTAAAATATCGGCGAATACTTTACGGATATCTTCAACACCCCAGTAACTCATCACATTATCTGTTTTAGATGTTGATTCAGGTTCTGGTAATAATCCTAATTCGTAGCCTGCGATATTGAATCCGACGTAGAAGGGTTCCTTAAAATACGGTTGCACGCCAAAAACCTCAGAATACCATTTCGTGGCATCTTCCAAATTTGAAACTTTGTGTATCGTTGTGCGCAGTCCTAGCATGCTAATCGCTTTTAAGCAAAACTAAATTAAATAAAAAACGCAAACCAGAGTGGTTTGCGTTTGATTATCGAATTTCTTCTTTTATTCTTCTTCCACAAACTTGTCCATAACAGCATCACTGACTCCCATATTTGAGAATCCACCGTCATGAAATAAGTTTTGTAAGGTTACTTTTTTAGTTAAATCGGAGAATAATGAAATGGTGTAATCTGCACATTCTAATGCAGTGGCATTTCCTAACGGGCTCATTTCATCAGCATACTTAATAAAGCCGTCAAATCCCTTTACTCCACTTCCTGCAGTAGTTGGCGTTGGTGATTGAGAAATCGTATTTACACGTACTTTATGATCCCTTCCGAAGAAATACCCAAAACTACGAGCAATACTTTCTAAATAGGCTTTATTGTCTGCCATATCATTATAATCCGGGAATACACGTTGTGCCGCCATATAGGTTAAGGCTACAATCGATCCCCATTCATTCATGGCTTGTTTGTTATATAAAACATTCATGGTTTTATGGAAAGATACCGCAGAAACATCCCAACCTTTGGTTGTGAAATCATACTTTGGATCTGTGTAATGTCTTCCTTTTCTCACATTAACAGACATTCCGATTGAATGTAATACGAAATCTAACTTACCACCTAAAATTTCCATTGATTTTTCGACTAAGGCAGTTAAGTCTTCCATGCTCGTCGCATCGGCAGGAATAATTTGAGAACCAGTTTTTTCAGCTAATGCATTTAACTCTCCCATTCTCATTGCGATTGGCGCATTTGTTAACACAAATTCAGCACCCTCTTCGTGAGCTCTTTCTGCAACTTTCCAAGCAATCGAATGCTCATTTAAAGCTCCAAAAATAATTCCCTTTTTTCCTTTTAATAAGTTATACATAATTGTAAAGTTTATTGTCTTAGTTGTTTGTTTTTGATTGTATATCGTGCAAATATAGGCTTAATTTAATAACTCTTTTGCATGAGTAATTGCCGATTCCGAAACATCCTTACCACTTAGCATTTCAGCAATTTCTACAATTCTTTCATCGGAAGAAAGTTCCTTTATACCAGTTAAGGTTTCGTTTGACTGTTCTTGTTTAAATACCTTAAAATGATGCTTTCCTTTGGCGGCAATTTGAGGTAAATGCGTAATTACAAGAACTTGCATATTCGTACTCATTTCTTGCATAATTGCAGCTATCTTATTCGAAATTTCTCCAGAAACTCCAGTATCGATTTCATCAAAAATGACGGTTGGTAAAAAGGTGTTTTGTGATAAGATTCGCTTAATAGACAACATAATTCTTGACAATTCACCACCCGAAGTTACTTTTTTCAAATCACCAAAACTTGCACCTTTATTTGTCGATACAAGAAACTCCAATTTATCCTTTCCGTTAGACAAAAATTCATTTGTTCCTGACAAATTGATTTGGATTTTCGTGTGCTGCATTCCAAGATTAGATAGGATATTCTCCATTTCGGATTGAAAACCTGAAAGCACACTAGTTCTATTTTTTGAAATAATGGCTGATAATCGATTCAAATTCTTCCTCGATGCTTCAATTGCTGATTTTTTAGCATTTACAATGGCCTCACTATTCTCAACGCTCTCAACTTTTTCTGACAATGATTCGTAAACCTCTAGGAGTTCTTCAATTGTAGAAACATAGTGCTTTTTCTGAAGTTGGAATATTAGTTGTAATCGATCATTTAATCGTTCTAACTCGACTGGATCGTACTCAACATTTTCGTTTTCATTCTCCAATTCGTTCAGGATATCATCAAATTCAATTTTCAAACTTGAAATTCGATTCGCTAATTCTTCGAACTCCTTAGCAAAAGGAGCTATTTTAGATAAACTTTGCTCTAGTGCATATAAGGTATTTTGAAGCCCGGCCTCATCATTAATAGATAAATGAATTGCTTCGGATAAATTTCTTTTAATATCCTCGACATTATTCAATTTTTCAAGCTTTGACTCTAACTCTTCCTGCTCGCCAATTTCCAATTGAGCCTCCTCTAACTCATTAAATAAATGCAAATTATAATCGTACTGCTGACGCACTTCGCGTTGTTGGCGTTCAATTTCTTCAAGCTCAGTAGTAAGGGTTCGAAAATTCTTTAATTCTGATCGATACTCTTTTACATTGGAATGATTCTTAGAAAGCGAATCCAAAATGAAAAACTGATAATTAGCATCAGAAAGTTGAAGCGTTTGGTTTTGAGAATGAATGTCTATTAAAAATGATTTCAATTCATTAATAACCGGCAAAGTAACTGGTGTATCATTCACGAATGCCCTGGATTTACCAGACGGAAAGATTTCTCTTCTCAGGATAGTATCCTCTTCAAAATCCAAATCATGGTTCGTAAAGAATTCTTTCAGGTTGTACCTACCAATAGTAAACTTAGCTTCTACGATACATTTCTCTTTATTATTCTTCAAAGAAGACGTATCTGCTCGTTTACCTAGGACTAATCCTAAAGCGCCCAAAATTATCGATTTACCTGCTCCGGTCTCACCTGTTAATATGGTTAATCCATTCGACAGATCAATCGTTAATTCTTCAATTAAGGCGTAATTTCTTATGTATAATTGCTTGAGCAACTGTCAATAAATTTTGAAATTAAAAGTAATGAATTTCGAGTAATTCTAAGAAAAAATACTACTCGATATTAACCCACTTAGAAGTGTTATTTGGGGAGATCTTTTTAAGAATTGTTGCCAGTCTACCTTGAAATCTAGTTTTAAATCCGCCTGAATAAATATTCACTATTTCATCAGCCTTAGCATCAAAAAAGATTCGCAAAAGGTAATTACCTACTGTTTTGTTGAACAATCCATCTAAGGAAATTACACTTCTTTCGATACTTGTCTTTCCACGCTCTTCATTGGTCGCATAATAATCTAACCCAGAACGATGATAATCGTACATCACTTGGCGATACAATTTCAATTTTGGTGATAATAAATTCTCTATCAGTAAGAATCGATTTTGTTTTCCAACCACATTATGCCAGGAGGAGATTCCACTTTGCTGAGCTTGCAACATCACGTTTTGCGCCTCTTTTAATTCAGCTTCGCCACCAAATCGCTTGAAAGAATCAGCATCGACACCCAATATGATATAGGCATAAAAAACAAAGGTTGAAACCAAGTTTTTATCAAATTGATTTCGGTTATATAATAAGGGTTCAAATTCGTTGTATGTAAAGTCGAAATCCTCATCTCTAATATTTAACATAGGTGATTCATACGAAGCTCCATACACTGGTCTTGAGGATTGTATCTGCAGCGTACCGGTAAATCGATTGTCTTCTCTTTTGGTAACAATCATCGTGAAGGCACAATTAACTTTTTCTTCTGGCTTCACTACTCGATCTGTCCATTTGGTCTGATTTAAAAACTCCTTCAAGGAAGTTTCTAGTGTTTTAAATATTTGAAGGTTGGATCCTTGTATTTGTTGATAATTGATGTTCACCTGAGCATTCAATTCCTGTGCATTCGACTCCGAAACAAAAAGGAAAATAAAAAGAACTAAGAGGCAGCTATGCTTGACTATTTTGAAGAATGTAAGTAAGAATATCTTGGGCAACCTCATCTTTTGACTTTAAATTATAAACTTCTGATTTGAAATTTCTATCAATAATAGTAATTTTATTTGTGTTGGTTGCAAATCCAGCACCCTTATCGTTTAATGAATTCAAAACAATGGCATCCAAATTTTTAGATGTTATTTTTTTCTTGGCGTTTTCGAGTTCATTATTCGTTTCTAAGGCAAAACCTACTAAATATTGATTTGTTTTTATCTTACCAACACTAGCCAAAATATCAGGTGTTGGAGTTAACTCTAAGGCTAACGATGCATCAGCCTTTTTTATTTTTTGATCAACCTGTTTTTTAGGTTTGTAATCTGCAACTGCGGCAGAAAAAATGGCAATATTCGATTCTTGAAAAACCTGATGAACGGCATCGTACATTTCTTGGGCCGATACTACGTCAACTCTATGAATCAAACTATGCGCAACTTGTTCTTTGGTCGGACCTGTAATTAAATGTACCTCCGCCCCTAAATTGGCTGCAGCCTTGGCAATAGCAAATCCCATTTTTCCAGAGGAATGATTTCCAATAAATCGAACAGGATCAATTGCCTCATAGGTAGGTCCTGCAGTAATAACAACTTTTTTTCCTTTTAAGGGTAACTGATTTAAAATATCATTTTCGATAAACGAAACAATACCCTCTGGTTCAGCCATCCTTCCTTCACCTACTAATCCACTTGCCAGCTCTCCACTAGCCGCTGGAATCAAAATATTCCCAATAGATTGTAAAGTATCTAAACTCTCCTTTGTTGAGGCATGTTTATACATGTCTAAATCCATAGCTGGAGCAAAATATACAGGACACTTGGCCGATAAATACGTAGCAATTAACAAATTATCTGCCGTCCCATTCTTCATTTTAGACATCGTATTTGCAGTCGCTGGGGCAATCAACATAAAGTCTGCCCAAAGTCCTAAATCGACGTGATTATTCCACACAGCGTTTTCATCCTCTTCATTGTAAAAAGAGGAATAAACTTCATTTTTAGAAAGTGTAGAAAGTGTGAGAGGAGTGATAAAATCTTTAGCAGAGGGAGTCAGAATAACTCTTACCTCTGCTTTTAATTTTATGAAAAGTCTTACTAAATGAGCTGTTTTATAGGCAGCAATTCCACCAGTTACACCTAAGAGGATTTTCTTGCCTTGTAAAACAGACATTACTCAGTTTCTGGAGTTCTGTGGTAGATTCTTTCGTTTAACCATTCTTCAACTGCAATGGCTGTTGGTTTTGGTAAACGCTCGTAGAATTTAGAAACCTCGATTTGCTCTTTATTTTCGAAAACCTCTTCAAGGCTATCGTTATACGTGGCAAACTCATCTAATTTTTCAACCAATTCTTTCTTTAAATCTAAATTGATTTGCTCAGCTCTTTTTGCAATGATTGAAATCGCCTCATAGATATTCTCTGTTGGCTTCTCGATCTCATCTTTATTATACGTTACCGTAGTGTTAGCTGCTTTTGATTCCTTGTAATCCATATGAATTATTTCTGTGTATTTGTTATCCGTTTTTGGTTTGCTAAAATTTCTTCAGCTTTAACTTTTTCTTCTTTCATAGTTTGAAGCATTTCATCTGCTTCCTTTTTGTACTTCGATTCAGGGAAGTTACGAATTAATTTATCGTAAGCTGCCAGCGCATCAACAACACGCTCTGGCTTTCTTCTGATGGTACTCTTCAATACAAAATCATGTGCCGATTTCAATCTGTAATACAACGCTTCCTCTTTAAATTCAGAACCTAAATAATCAGCTAATAAATTATCGAATGCCTGAATAGCTGCCTTGTAATTACGCATGTCGTAATCTGCAGTAGTATAGTATACTTTTGCTATTTCAAAATATTTCTTTTGAAGTCTATATCTTAAATCTTTATAGTGCTTATTCGCCTCCTCCAATTTATCCGAATTCGGATATGTATTGATGAAGGTTTGAAAAGCTTCTAAAGCTTTATTCGTATCTGTCGGATCGGTACTAAACGTTGGAGATGCTAACTTGTAACTGTAGGCCGATAAGAAAGCTGCTTCTTCTTTTTTAGAACTTTTAGGATAGTTCTTCGTGAATCTATCAAAATAGTATCCTGCTAAACTGTAACTCTTGATATTAAAGTTTGCCTGAGCGATCATAAACTGGATACGCTCCATTTGTGGTTTACCACGATAAGCCGGAGTGATTTTCTCAAATAAACGTAAAGCCTTCGCGAACTTTTTAGTTTCATAAAGCTTTACGGCCATTTTATATTGATCACTGGCAGTTCCGTTGTTTAATACCTTTTGATATTCATTACATGAAGTCAATACCAAAAGAGAAAGTAAGATGGTTAACCTTTTAAATTTTAGCATTTTGCAAAATTATAAATTATTTACAGATAATGAAAAGGAAAAGTAAACAATTAGAAGGCTTACAACTACTAAAGAAAGTATAAAATTTCGTAAAGATTTTAAGGACTATTCCTCGCCTGCATGAAGGTCTGTCAATTGTTTGATGTCATTATCAAACAAATATAATCCTCCCTTATCTTCTCCGATTAGGTTGATTTTATCTAAAATATTTCTTGCAAGGGCTTCTTCTTCAATCTGCTCTGCAACGAACCATTGAGAGAAATTATGGGTAGCATAATCTTTCTCTTGCAAACAAATATGAACCAAATCATTGATGTGTGCAGATACTTTTACTTCGTGCTTGTAAAGCTCTTCGAACATCTGTTTGAAAGAACCAAATTCTGAAGGAGGCGCCTGAAGTGTAGAAACAATGGCATGTCCTCCTCTTTCATTTACATACTTTATCAATTTAAGCATGTGCATGCGCTCTTCGTCAGAATGCGAATACATAAATTGAGCAATTCCTTCAAATCCTAGCACCTCTGCCCATGAGGCCATTGCTAAATATACTTGGGAAGATTGTGCTTCTACAGCGATTTGATCGTTTAATGCTTTTTCGATTACTTTTGATAACATATGTTTAACTTTTAGATCTCAAAATTATTGATTTCTACCTTTTTATTTCAGTGAATTACCCTTAAAATTCTAATTTAAATTCAGTCTAAAACTAGTTAGTCGCTACAAACGCATCAATCTGGGCTTGTAATTCTTCAGATGCTGGTACAAGTGGTAATCTCACATTGGTTGAACAGATTCCTAATGATTTTAAAATTGCTTTTATTCCGGCCGGATTATTTTCAGCAAAAATCAAACTCACAATATCCATTAATTGATAATGAATTTTATACGCCTCGGATGCATTTCCGTCTAATCCTAATTGGATCATGGAAGAAAATTCCTTTGGATACGCCTGACCAATTACAGAAATCACTCCCGACCCCCCTGCTAGTGTTACTCCCAATGCTAAATCATCATCTCCGGAGATTATTAGAAAATCTTCTGGTTTATCTTTTATTAATGCATAATACTGCTGCTGAATGTTCCCCGCCTCTTTTACTGCCACAATGTTCTCAAAATCTCTGGCCAAACGCAAAGTTGTTGCAGGTTCCATATTCTTAGCTGTTCGACCTGGCACATTGTATAAAATGATTGGCTTGTCTGTTGCTTCTGCTACAGCCTTGTAATGCTGATAAAAACCTTCTTGAGTCGGTTTACTGTAATACGGAGCTACTGATAGGATTCCGTCGATATGAGATAAGTCTCTTGTCTTTAATTCATTAACAACAGTCTGTGTATTATTTCCTCCAATCCCTAAAACCAATGGTACCCTGCCATTATTTGTTTTAACAATTGTGTCAATAATTTGATTTTTTTCTTCTGGTGTAATGGTAGCACTTTCACCTGTTGTTCCATTGATAACGAGGTAATTTGTACCATTGTCAATATTGAAATTCACCAAACGAACTAATCCGTCAAAGTCAATGCTTTGATCATCATTAAAAGGAGTCACTAGGGCAACGCCCATTCCGACAAATTGCTGCATGTTAAATTAATTTTAGTTCCACAAAATTACGATTTTCTCAACGAAGAAATTAATGAGTAATGACGATTTAAAAAGAATAAACTAAATCGCGAGGAAAGTTTAATTTTTAATTTTTTCTATTAAAATCAGATACTTTTTTAATTCAGTCAGGAATTCCTCAACCTTATAAGGATTGGACTTAATTTCAATATCGTACAACATTTGATTTACCTTAGCAATTCCTACTTTAAATGTCGCTTTTGATTGTAATACTGCACTTTCAAGGAACAAATTGCTTTTATCAAAATAACCAATCAACAGGTCAAAAGGCTCTTCAATAAAACTGTTGAAATTTGGCTGAATAACCTTTCCCTTCCAATTGAAATCTTTCTCTGAAAAATGTTTGTATGAAATCGTATTTGATTTCTTGTAGGGACGATAACAATAAATTTTCGCATTTCTAAGATTGAGTACGCGCTCTACCTCTTCCTTTAACTCAATTGTATTAAAAAACAATTCGGTGGTTAAAATACCTACCGTTTTAATTTCTTTATCTGAAACGACTCGTTTTTCATCAGCTTCAATCAATTGTTTTTGAAACTGTTTTTTAAAGTAATTCTTGCGGTAATTAAATATTGAAATCAAAATTCTCTACAAAAGGCCTATAAAAATACTATTAATTTAGAATTTGTTCGAAATAAATGAACTGATTTAACTGCCGGCCGAATTTTTGAAAATTATCATCCGCAACTAAAATCAATAAACGGTTTCCATTCGGTAATTTTGGTCCGAAGGTAATTCCTTCAATATTATCGACAATTCCATCGGTAAGTTTATCTTTGATATCATTCAAGTTCAAAATGAGCTCTTTTTTCATAGGGGTGAATTCCTTTCCGAGTAACCCGTCAACACCACTAACTTCAGAAGTCTCTTTATCAATTTCGGCATTGAAAATCTTGACTGCATTACCATAACTCCCATATCCGCTAACATAGGCTCGTTCAACCACCAAAAACTTATTCTCCTCATATTCTAGCAAGGCTGTCACCCCATTGATTTTCACATTACCATTAGGTTTTAGATCAATTTTTCCCAACGAATACACAAATTGTTTCGTCACTCCTTCTTCTTCAAAATCATAAAAAGAAAATCGTAAGGGTGAATTGGTTTGGTTGAAATCTGCTAATTCGCCATCCCTTCGTAGTGGTTCTTCTGTAGTAAACCAAAATCCTTTTTTGGAATATGCTAAACATGAAGATTCAAAGGATTTATTATGAAAATGATTCTTGACATCTGTCAAGTATTTTGGTAATTCTATTCTCTTAGGATGCATCCCAAATCGATTAATTGAAAATAAAACTGGTTCTTTCGAATTGTTTATACTTCCTTCACTTGTTAAATGAATTCTACCCGTTTTCTCTTGGACAAAAATGGATTCTAAATCTAAATAATGTTTATTAAAAAAAGTGGAAGTACTATCTATTAAATAGACGGTTTCTAAAAAGTTCACATTGACCTTATTACCTTCAACACCTTCCAATTTACCCTTCAAAATTCTTGGTTTTACCGGATCATCCACCACAAAAAACAAGGTGTCATTTACGTAATCCATACCTGATAATCCGCCAATTAAATCATCTCCTAATTTGAGGCTATCTTCAACAATGAATTCCCCGTAAAACTTGAGATTCATCGTTTTCTTTTGAGTGCAAGAATTCATCAGTAGAAAAAATGCAAGCCAAAATATATTTTTCATTTGCGTGTAAATAAATTGTAAGTTAGTTTTTTATTCTGCGTCTACATCAATAAATCAATCAAAAATGAACAAATATTTTATCTTTTTCCTAAAACTTTTAGCAGCGATTATCATGCTGCAAACCTTATATTTTAAATTCACCGGAGCATAAGAAAGTGTAGATTTATTTACCAAATTAATCGGTGAACATGAAGCATACATGCGTGTTGGAACTGGAATTATAGAATTGATAGCTACCATTCTTCTATTCTTACCAAGAACCGCTTGGCTTGATGCTGCATTAACCTCAGGATTAATGAGCGGAGCCATATTGTCGCATTTAGTTGTGTTGGGAATTGAGCACAATAACGATGGCGGAGCATTGTTCTATGCAGCGGTGATTACATTCGTATCAGGATTAATTTTACTGTACAACGAACGAAAGCAAATTCCGATTATCGGAAAGATTTTACAATAAACGATTTGACTATTAGGTACTGCGCCAAAATGTAGGTTGTCATTATCAGAAATGGATACATTTCATTTGCACTGTAAAAGGTATTGATGGCGATCAAGCTGTCTGATAAAATAAAAAGAAGAGCACCCAATAACAACCATAGGTGTTCGGTGCTTTTTTCTTGTCTATACACCATCAGGGTTGAAGCTCCAAAAGATGAAATTACTACTCCGTAAACAACAACCGGAATTTTCATTTCATTTAAATTCGGAAATAACAATTGCAACAATCCGAAGAGAAATAATACAAACGGAATAGAAACCAATAGAATCTCCTTCCAAATCACCTTTTGGATTTCATTGGCTGTTACTTTGATGTATAGCAAATGAGCGACTAAAAAACTCGCTAAACCAAAAACGAAATATTGCGCTTTGTCTAGTAGTAAAATATCACCCAAATAAGAAAACACTAAAGCGCCAATAACCCAAAAATTGAGTTTTTTGGAACTAACAAAGTATAGAAATCCAAGTGTTGGAATCAAAAATGGCTTTGTGTAATTTGCTAAGGAAAAGCTGTAAAAAAGACCAAAAATATGCAACCCACTGGTAAGTAGAAACAGAATGGTTGCTGCATATATTCTGGTCTTACTGATCATTATTTAAAGTTTTCGTCGGTTATCATCAGATTGTGTATCGATCAACTTGTTGTAAGGATCAATTCCCACTTCTGATGGCCTCTTATCTACAATGATAGTGACTTTATTTTGAATTTGAGTAATCTTATGTTTTTTGAGATATAATTCCTTTTCCTTCTTTTCACCATCAACATCCTCTTCGTAAAAGATTCCAATATCGATGTAATCCTGTAATGGAACTGAAAGAATTGGTTTTCTCATTTTTTCGGTTTTATAAGACAAGGTATCACCAACTTTTTCGCCGTAGTAACGCTTTCCTTTTTCATCGTTTCGATATTTAGAAACTTCAAATTCGATATCAACCTGGAATTTTCCATTGTCTAACTCGGTAACCTTTGAATCCGTTACTCTGTTTCTATACAAAGTGATGGTTTCGAACATGTCTTTCACCACGTATTGAAGTGAATCTGGAACAACTTCTTTTATAAAATCCACCATTTCTATAGACGTGGTATACGGAGGCTCCTGAAACTTCACTTTTTCAACATATCGCTGTAAAGCTCCATTTAACTTCTCTTCACCAATGTAGTCGCTCAATGCATAAAACACTAAAGATCCTTTCTGATAACGGATATAACCCTGACCATCATTATACATCAATGGCTTCTCTCTTTTCGTTTCAAAAGTTCTTTGTTGTAAATACTGATCCAAAGATCGTTTTAAGAATTTGCGAATTTTGTCTTTTCCGTGCTCATGCTCTAAAACTTTAAGTGACACATATTCTGATAAACTTTCAGATAACATGGTGGCTCCCAACACGTCGGCACCTATCACCTGATGTGCCCACCACTGATGCGCTACTTCATGCACAGTTACGGCAAACGGATAATCAACTCCGCCCTCATCCGATTCATCTACATCGGCAATGAAGCCAATCCCTTCTGAAAACGGAATCGTGTTCGGAAATGATTGTGCAAAGGTCCCTCCAGTTCTTGGGAACTCAATAATTCTTGCCTGTTTGTGTTGATACGGACTAAAGTTCTTCGAATTGTAATCCAAAGATGCTTTCATTCCTTTCATCATTCGTTCTAAATTGAATTCATGACCTTTATGATAATAAATCTCCAAGTCTACATCATTCCATTTGTCTCGCATTACCTCATATCTCGCTGAATTAAAGGCATAAAAATTCAAGATCTTGCTATCCATTTTATAATGGAAGTATCTTCGATCCCCTTCTGTCCATTCTTTTTGCAGATATCCAGGAGCAATAGCAATCTGATCTTTGGATGTTGAAACGGTCGCTTCAAAATCGATCCAATCTGAATCCTTAGAAATATAAGTATCTCCTAAGGCTATCGAATCTGATGGATGCGGACGCAAATCATTCTTTGGCAATCCATATTTCTTTCGAGTTTTATCATCCGTTAATTCTCCCTGAGATGAATATCCTAAAGATGGGAACATCGAAAAGTTATTGATGAAAGTTCCATTATCTCGAACTGGTGACTTACGGCTAAATATCGTGTTCTTGTTACTTTCAACAGTAACATCCAACGTTAAGGTGTCGCCAGGCATAATTTTATTTTCGAAAATGTAAATATCGAAATTATGAACTGTATCCTCAACCGCCAATGTATTCGGTTTATTGAAGTTAAATGTGCTTTTTAAAGAATTGTGATTTAGGTAAAGACTATCAATTGACTCATCCGTTTTATTTACCATTGTCATATGTGCAGATGCATCATAAATACGTTCATCAGGGAAAATATTCATCTTGGCATTTACAGCTACAATTCTCGGCTGTTTACGACCTTCATATTTCTTGTACTTCTTTTCCCACTCTACTCTCTGCAATTCAGCCTCTTTCGCAGAGGTTCTATTGGATTTGATTTTTGTTTCATTGTAGATAGTTGCCCCTAATGCCACAAATACGACAAAAAATACGATAAAACTGTAGAGGTAACCTCCTCTAAATCTTTCTTTTGCAATATCGATTCGCTCTTTAAAAGAAAACGGAGTCCCTCGTACCCAAAATAGGGCCGAAACAATAATCAAAATCGCTCCAAATAAGAACCAATAGAATTTATAGGATAAATATGGAGTTAAAGAAAATCCGTAGCCATTCATATCAGAATAACTGAATCCGGGACCTTCATTATACTTGAAAATCGATTGCTCAATTCCAATAAAATCTAAGAATGGCATTCCGATTGAAATGACCAATAGGACAAATAAACCTAAATATGGATTTCTAAATAAGGTCTGAATGAAAATGGCCAAAAAAGCCCACATCAGATAGTTAATGAAATCTAAGAAATACAATCTATAGAAATATTGACCTAATTCGAAGTTGTAGAATCCTTTATACATCTGAAATAGTACTCCAGAAATAACAATCACCAATAGCAACACCAATTGCATTTTGATTAATGCTGATAATTTGGAAAAGAGCAATACCCAATTCGGAACCGGAGTTACATCAATCAAATGATTAGATCTAGAAATGTTGGCACGGTGAACCAGCATTCCTGCATATAAGAACGTACAAACGTTGATGGATAATTTAAATACACTTCCGCCCTGAAGCATTTGCCATGTCAATGGTAATGTCTCAGTACCGAATAAACTTCCGAGGCTAATTAAACCAATAATCACAAAAATAATTCCGACCAAAACAATGGAAATGAATGGCCAGCTTTTCATGATATAATTGAAATCAGAAACCGATAATTTCCAGAACATTTGCCATTGCTGCTTCATATCAAAAGCATAAGTCACTTTCGGTAAATTAATTCTGGTAATTCCGCCAAAATTGGATTTTGTCGCACGTTCTGGTTTCGATTTTTTAAACGAAAACGTAAGTGCATTCTGACTGAATTGGAAGTATTTATAAACTAATCCGAATATTAAAATCGCTAATCCGGTCCATAGTAATCTGTTGTAAATGATCATTTCACCTAACGGAATCTGCAATTCATTTTGCTCGGCAGGTGTCCAGTATTTGGTGTAATAGGTTGTTGATGCAGATCCGAAGGGATCTAAAATCGCGGCTATAGTTCTGTATTCTGGTTCAGATAACAATCCTTCTAAAAGCCCTTGCCCAAATATCAATATGATTACCGCAATAAATCCTGCTGAAATATTCCTTGTAAAAGTTACAATAGCAAATACAATTGCTCCGGCAAACAGGATATTCGGAATGATATAAATGGCGTAAGTTCTAAGGTAGGATTCCAAAATAAACGGACCAACAATCTCTGAATTCGTTCCTGGGAAACGGAATCCGATAACCATCGCAATACTGATGGCAAATACAATTACTGAAACCACTGTTATTCCGCTCAAAAACTTAGCGAACAAATAATTCGCCTTTGTAAAAGGATAGGAATACAAAATGGTGTGCATCTCACTTTTATAATCTCGATATACCGAAACTCCAATGATCGACGGAAATAAAAAGAAAATAAAAATGGTTAATCCGTTAAATAAACCAGTCACTCCAAACGGTGAGTTCACAACCCTAGAAGAACCTGTGGTAATAGTTAGAAAATCAAAAATACCCGCAGATGACGCTGATAAAAACAGCGCTAATAAAAAGAAAATAGCGAGGTATATATAAAAGGCTGGTCGGTTAAACCAGTATTTTAATTCGTGTTTAAATATGGTAAAAAACATAATTTGAATACTTCGTGTGGATTAATTATTCTGCGGTGGCTGGTTCATCGGATTTCAATGCAATGAAGTACACATCATCCAATTGAGGAGATGCCTGCACAAAATCTTCTGAGGGTTGCTCATCTGCATAAACCCTAATATTCAAAGTATTATCCTGATTGTAACTAGAAGACAAAATATTGTAAAGAGCCTCTTGACCCTCCAATTCATCTCTTTCGATAATCTTGGTCCAAATTTTTCCTTCGACCTCTTTGGTTGCTTCTTGCGGAGTCGTATGTTTTAAGATGCGTCCACCGTTCAAAATTGCCATTTCATTACACAATTCTTTCACGTCTTCTACAATGTGAGTTGAGAAGATAACGGTACAATTGGTACCTACTTCTCGCAATACATTTAAGAATCGGTATCTTTCTGCTGGATCTAATCCTGCAGTGGGCTCATCCACAATGATTAATTTCGGATTATTCAATAGAAGTTGTGCAATTCCGAAACGTTGTTTCATTCCTCCCGAATATCCGGCTACATATTTTTTACGTACTTCGTACAAATTGGTAATCTCTAAAACTTCTTTTACTAATGCCTGACGATCTGATTTCGAGGCAACGCCCTTTAATGTCGCGAAGTAGTCTAGCAAAGCTTCGGCAGACATTTTCGGATATACGCCAAAAGATTGAGGTAGGTATCCTAATATTTTTCTCAAAGACATTTTATCCTCTAACACATTGATATCTCCGAAAGAAATGGATCCAGAATCGGGTTTCTGAAGTGTGGCTATCGTTCGCATTAATGAGGACTTTCCTGCCCCATTCGGACCCAATAAACCGAACATTCCTGTTCCTATTTTGATGCTTAAATCGTCTATTGCTTTGACCCCATTTTTATAGGTCTTAGTTAAGTTGTTGATTACTAATTTCATGAACTTGGTTTTTATTACTTCATTGGTGTAAAGGTAACGAGTTTTGTTACACTTATTTTTAGAATTTTTTAGAATTAATTCGTCAAAAACATAGTATTTTTACTCAAATTTCAATTACGAATGGATTCAATATTAAACGACAACTCTTTACAATTTTTAGAAAAATATTTGAATAATGCCGCGCCTACAGGGTATGAATGGGACGGTCAAAAATTATGGATGGATTATCTAAAACCCTATGTTGATACTTTTATTACAGATACCTACGGATCTGCCGTTGGGGTAATCAATCCAGATGCCAAATACAAAGTGGTTATTGAAGGTCATGCCGATGAAATTTCTTGGTATGTGAACTACATTTCAGATAACGGATTAATCTACGTAATTCGAAATGGAGGGTCCGATCACCAAATTGCGCCAAGCAAAGTGGTGAACATTCATACCAAAAAGGGGATTGTGAAAGGTGTCTTCGGATGGCCAGCCATTCATACCAGAAACAAAGCAAAAGAAGAACCACCAACTTTAGAAAATATTTTCATTGATGTTGGTTGCAAAAATAAAGAAGAAGTTGAAGCTTTAGGTGTTCACGTTGGATGCGTAATTACCTATCCGGATGAATTCCATATCCTAAACGGAAACAAATTTGTTTGTCGTGCTTTAGACAACCGAATGGGCGGATTCATGATTGCAGAAGTAGCGCGATTATTGCACGAGAATGGTAAGAAATTACCTTTTGGATTGTATGTTACCAACTCTGTTCAAGAGGAAATTGGTTTACGTGGAGCTGAAATGATTACGCAAACCATTAAACCAAATGTTGCCATTATTACCGATGTAACTCACGACACCACTACTCCAATGATCGATAAGAAAAAAGAAGGTCTGTTAGAATTAGGTAAAGGTCCTGTTGTGGCTTATGCTCCTGCAGTTCAGCAGAAATTAAGAGACTTAATCATTGATACAGCTGAGGAGAAAAATATTCCTTTCCAGCGTTCAGCATTATCAAGAGCTACAGGTACAGATACCGATGCATTTGCGTATAGTAATGGAGGAGTGGCATCAGCGTTAATTTCATTACCATTGCGTTACATGCATACCACAGTTGAAATGGTGCATCGTGAGGATGTTGAAAATGTAATTCGAATGATTTACGAGTCACTTTTAAAAATTAAGGACGGAGAATCTTTCTCTTATTTCGAGTAAGAATGAAACTAACTCCGCAACTTAATTTATTTAAAATTCCGGAGGATGTAACTTATTTAAATACAGCTTCCTTCTCTCCCGCCTTTCGAGCGATTGAGGAAGCTGGAATCAAAACTGTTTTAGAAAAAAATAGGCCCGATTTGTATAATATGGGTGATTTTTTCGGTCCTATAACCGAATTAAGAACTCTATTTGCACAACTCATTGAAACTGATGAAGTCGACCGGGTAGTAAGTATTCCATCAGTTTCTTACGGATTAGCAAATGTTGCGTACAACGTAAAGCTGAAACCTACAGATGAAATTCTGATTATCGATGAGCAATTCCCAAGTAATTATTACATCTGGAAAAAACTCACAAAGAAATATGGTGCTACTTTAAAAATTATCAAAGCGCCAGAAACCAATGTGAATCGCGGGAAACAATGGAATCAATTGATATTAGATTCCATTACAGAAAATACCGCACTGGTTACCATGGGACAAGTACATTGGTCAAACGGTGTTCTTTTCAATCTGAAAGAAATTCACAAAAAAATAAAGGCAGTTAATGCTTTATTAGTCATCGACGGAAGCCAAACGATTGGCGCTTTTCCTTTCTCCATTAAAGAAATTAATCCGGATGCATTAATAGTTGCCGGATACAAATGGTTATTTGGACCCTACGGAGGAGCATTTGGTTATTATGGCTCTTATTTTGACAATGGAGATCCAATTGAGGAAAACTGGATTAATCGTTTGGAAAGTGAAAATTTCTCCGCATTAACATCCTATCAGTCAGAATACAAACCCTTAGCACAGCGCTATGGCGTTGGAGAGAGCAGCAGTTTTATATATGTCCATATGCGGATTGCCGCACTGAAACAAATTATTGAGTGGGGTCCAATTCATATTCAAGAGTATTGTAAAGAACTGAGTGTTGAAGCAGCTAAAGAATTAAGAAATTTGGGATGTTATATCGAAAATGATGAGGATCGATCACATCATATGTTTGGGGTTGAATTTCCAGAAATCCTGAATCTTGATTCCTTAAAAAAATTATTAGATGACAAAAAAGTCCATGTTTCGTTTCGGGGAAGATTTATGCGTGTATCCTGTCACCTATTCAACACAAAAAGACATTTTGAAACCTTAGTACAATGTGTTAAAGATGCAATGAAATAATGGATGAATTAATTGACATATTAACATCCGAAGGGCAACCAACAGGAAAGACCGCCTTAAAATCGGAAGCACATAAAAATGGGTGGTTTCATGCCACTGTTCACGTTTGGATATATACCAAAGAAAATAAAATCCTCCTTCAGAAAAGAGCTTTGACCAAAAAGGTATTTCCAGGCCTTTGGGATATTTCGGTGGCTGGCCATATTGGAGCCGGCGAATCCATTTTAAACGGAGCAAAAAGAGAGGTAAAAGAAGAATTAGGAATTGATATTTCGGAGAATGAATTAACTAAAATTGGCACCCGAACCCATCAAGTATCGCATCCAAATGGTATTCAGGATAATGAAATTCATCATGTTTTTATCTATGAATTGAAAAATCCCATTGAATCATTACAAATTCAAACCGAAGAGGTGGACGATATAAAATTATTCGAACTGGAAACACTGCGTCAAACAAAAAACCTTGACAATGTTTTACTGCGAAGGTTTCACGATTATTATTGTACTGTTTTTGACAAAATTCAGCAAAGACTCAATTCATAAAGTTTACAATACATTATCCATGATATCTTGAACAACTTCGGGATTCAACAATGTACTGGTATCTCCTAAGTTTGATGTGTCTCGACTGGCTATTTTACGCAAGATTCTTCGCATTATTTTTCCAGAACGAGTTTTTGGCAATCCTTGGGTAAACTGAATCCTATCCAACTTGGCAATTGGTCCAATCTGTTCTGTAATAATCTGATTGATTTCTTTTCTCAAATTATCTTGATCTCTAGATTCACCTGTATCTTTAAGAGTAACATAGCCATACAAGGCATTACCTTTAATATCATGTGGAAATCCTACAATTGCAGATTCGGCTACGGCTGGATGCTCATTAATAGCATCTTCGATAGGTGCGGTACCTAGGTTATGTCCAGAGACGATAATCACATCGTCCACTCGACCTGTAATTCGGTAATATCCAACTTCATCGCGCAAAGCACCATCCCCCGTAAAGTATTTATTCTCAAACGTTGAGAAATAGGTATCCTTATATCGCTGATGATTTCCCCAAATCGTTCTTGCCATGGACGGCCATGGAAACTTAATACATAATCTGCCATCCACCTGATTGCCTTGAATTTCATTTCCGTCTTTATCCATCAAGGCAGGTTGAATACCCAAGAATGGCAAGGTTGCATAGGTAGGCTTTGTAGGAGTTGAAAATGGTATCGGTGTAATCATAATTCCGCCGGTCTCGGTTTGCCACCAAGTATCAACAATTGGTGCTTTACGTTTACCAACATTATCATCATACCAGTGCCAAGCTTCTTCGTTAATCGGTTCACCTACCGTTCCAAGGACTTTAATACTCGACAAATCATATTTTTCTAGGTGTTCCACACCTTCTTTCGCCAATGCGCGAATTGCGGTTGGTGCGGTATAAAACTGATTTACTTTATGTTTTTCTACCACTTGCCAGAAACGCCCAAAATCAGGATAACTTGGCACACCTTCAAACATCAGGGTAGTTGCGCCGTTAGCTAAGGGTCCGTAGACAATATAACTATGTCCTGTAATCCATCCGATATCGGCAGTACACCAGTACACATCCCCTTCTCGATATTGAAATACATTTTTAAACGTATAGGCCGTATAGACCATATATCCAGCAGTAGAATGCACCATTCCTTTCGGTTTCCCTGTAGATCCTGAGGTATATAAAATGAATAACGGATCTTCTGCATCCATAATTTCGGGATCACAGTCTTTTGAAGCCTCATCTAATAAGGCTTGTAACCAGAAATCACGACCTTCTTTCATTGAAACATCACTGTCGATTCTTTTGGCAACCAGACAAGATGTTACGGTTGGACAACTCATTAAGGCTTCGTCAACAATTCCTTTTAAATCTATTGTTTTAGCTCCTCGATAAGAACCATCAGAAGTAATCACCATTTTGCAATCACTATCCTGAATTCTAGTCGCCAAAGCCTGAGAAGAGAATCCTGCAAAAACTACCGAATGAATTGCTCCAATCCTCGCGCAAGCCAACACTGAAATGGCTAACTCCGGAATCATGGGCAAGTATATACATACCCGATCTCCTTTTTGAATTCCTTGTGATTTTAAAACATTTGCGAACTGATTTACCCGTTCACTCAATTGTTTATAGGTAATGTATTCTGTGGGTTCGTCCGGATTATTAGGTTCAAAAATGATAGCATTCTTATGACCATTTGTATACAAATGACGGTCAATACAATTCTCTGTGATATTAAGTTTTGCACCTTCGAACCATTTCACTTCTGGTTTGGTAAAATCCCAACTCAGTACATTATCCCATTTCTTACGCCATAAAAAATGTTCCTCTGCAATTTCCTCCCAAAACAATTCCGGGTTTCTTACCGATTTACGATACTCATGAAAATATTCTGGAAAATTCTTAATGTGATAATTACTCATAATTGATTCTATTAATGCTGATGTGCTTTTCCGGCACCACTTGGTATTCTTATGGTTTCTACGATTTCTTGAACCTCAATCGGAGGCTTAGGTGTAAATGTCGAAATAATCAAAGAGATGACAAAATTTAAAAGCATGGCAACGGTACCAAATCCTTCTGGGGAAATACCAAACCACCAATCGTCTTTCGTTCCACCGCCAAACCAATCAAATTTAAATTTTAGCATGTAAAAAAGCATGGCTAAAATTCCAACTACCATTCCCGCAACTGCTCCTTCATTATTCATTCGCTTGTAAAAGATTCCTAATACGATGGCAGGAAAGAATGATGCTGCCGCCAAACCAAATGCCAAAGCGACGGTTGCGGCGACAAAATCGGGCGGATTAATACCAAAATATCCAGCAACACAAACAGCAACAATTGCTGACAATCTTGCAGCAACCAATTCTCCTTTTTCGGAGATATTCGGGTTCACCATTTTCTTAATTAAATCATGCGATACAGAAGATGATATCACAAGCAACAATCCGGCCGCTGTTGAAAGTGCAGCTGCCAATCCACCTGCTGCTACTAATGCAATTACCCAATTTGGTAATTGTGCAATTTCAGGGTTCGCAAGCACCATGATATCTTTATCAACAATCAATTCGTTTTTCGAGGCATCAGCTAAATATTGAACTCGACCATCTTTATTTTTATCATCAAACTTAATGAGCTCAGTTTTTTCCCAATTGCTGAACCATTCCGGGAGTTTTGCATATTCCTTATTACTAACGGTTTCAATCAAATTGGTTCTTGAAAACACTGCAATCGCCGGAGCTGTGGTGTACAAAATTGCAATGAATAACAATGCCCATCCTGCCGATTTGCGCGCATCAGAAACTTTTTTAACGGTAAAAAATCTTACGATTACATGAGGCAAACCTGCCGTTCCAATCATTAAGGCAGCGGTGATCAAGAAAACATCTAAGGTTGATTTACTTCCGCTTGTGTATTCTGCAAATCCTAATTCTTTATGAAGTCCATCCAATTTATCTAAAAGGTAAATACCATTTTCATCCACTCCTCCAAAACCTAATTGCGGAATCGGGTTCCCCGCCATTTGAATCGATATGAAAATTGCAGGTACCATGAAGGCAAAAATGAGCACGCAATATTGAGCCACCTGGGTATAGGTAATTCCTTTCATCCCACCGAGAACTGCATAAAACAAAACGATAATCATTCCTATAATCACCCCTGTATCAATGTCTACTTCCAAGAAGCGCGAGAATACTAAACCTACCCCTCTAATTTGCCCAGCAACATAGGTGAAAGAAACAAGTAAAGCACAAAAGACAGCAACACTTCTGGCTACATTCGAATAATACCGATCACCGATAAAATCAGGCACGGTAAACTTTCCGAATTTACGCAGATAAGGTGCTAACAATAACGCTAATAGCACATAACCACCTGTCCATCCCATCAGATAGACAGAGCCATCATAGCCATTAAAGGAGATTAAGCCTGCCATCGATATAAAGGAAGCAGCAGACATCCAATCGGCAGCAGTTGCCAATCCGTTTGCCAAGGAAGATACACCTCCTCCTGCTACATAAAATTCTTTTGTTGATCCGGCGCGAGAAAGAATCGCAATACCTATATATAGTGCGAATGTTATTCCGACCAAAACCCAAGTCCACATTTGAATGCTCATCATAATTTGTTTTTTTTAGTTATCGAATCCAAACTCCTTGTCCAGTCTATTCATCAGTCTGATATAGACAAAAATTAAAATCACAAATACATAAATGGAACCTTGTTGGGCAAACCAAAAACCAAGTTTAAATCCGCCCAATCGAATGGTATTGAGTTCATCAACCAGAAGAATACCAAATACAAATGATACTAGAAACCATATGGATAATAAAATACCAAGATAGATGAGGTTTTTTCGCCAATAATGCTGTTTGAGTTTTTGATTGTCGTTCATTTTGATTCATTTTGAACCACAATCTAAGATTTTCTGTTGTAAAATGAAATCTAGTTCGCTATATAAAAAAAATAATTTAGTTGTCTTACATTAGTGGCAGGAGAAAAAATTGATAGCTTCTCTTTTCAAAGTTATTTTTCTAAAATTATATGCTTGACCTTGTACTTACTAACTGGCAGATAATTATTGCTTTTTTTGTAATTGCAATTCTATATTCATCCGTAGGTTTCGGAGGTGGTTCGAGCTATTTGGCAGTTTTAGCCTTATTCGGATTAGCATTTGGTCAAATTCGATCAACAGCACTTTTATGCAATATCATGGTCGTTTCAAGTAATGTCTTTCTATATTACCGACAAGGCATCATTGATTGGAATAAAATTACTCCCTTGGTCATACTTAGCATACCTCTTGCATTTTTAGGTGGTTTTCTTAAGATTACTGAAACCCTATTTTTCATTCTATTAGGTTGCACTTTATTATTTGCAGCCATAAGTATGTGGTCCTCAAAAACAGTGAAACAAGAAAAGGAATCGATAGCTAGAATTACAAGCCTTAAATCGACTGTTATTGGCGGAGTTATTGGTTTTATTTCAGGAATGGTTGGCATTGGCGGTGGAATCTTTCTTTCCCCGGTATTACATTTAAGTTATTGGGACTCTCCAAAAAAAATAGCAGCGGCATCCAGTTTTTTCATTTTGATCAATTCAATTTTTGGAATATTGGGTCAATACTACAACCCTAATTTTGATGTGAATTGGGAATTAACTTCATTATTGATGATTACGGTTTTTACAGGAGGTCAGATTGGTCATCGATTGAGCAATCAACTCTTCACTCCTATTCAGCTAAAAAAGGCAACAGCTGTTTTAATCGCTTTCGTAAGTCTTCGGATCCTTTGGAAGTATATACTGTTGTATTTTTAAAAATCAACCTTATTTATTTTCTTCTTAAGAAGTTGAAACTCAATTTTCATCATTTTTATCAATTTTTTATTTTTGTTTAACTTTTTTAACTTTTTATTAAACTATTTTGAATGTAATAAGAGTTACTTTTGAGAGGAATTTTAAACAAACTATTATGAATCTTAAAAAATTAATTCCAGCATTATTTGTAATGTTAATTGTGACCTTGCCAAACTTTGCAAATAATGACAACGACAAAAACAAGAAAAATGCAAAGGGTGGTGACGATACTATTGTTTCTGTTGCGGCTTCAAACGAAAATTTTACAACATTGGTGGCAGCAGTGAAAGCAGCTGGATTAGTTGATGTATTGAATGGTGATGGACCTTTCACTGTTTTCGCCCCAGTAAATAGTGCTTTTGCTAAATTACCAGAAGGTACTGTAGCTACTTTATTAAAGCCAGAAAACAAAAACCTATTAACCAGTATTTTAACTTACCACGTTGTGGCAGGAAAGTTTGATGCTAAAGCAGTTGTTGGTGCAATTAAAGCAAATAACGGCAAATTTACAGTTAAGACTGTACAAGGTGGTAGTTTAACGGCGTCTTTGAAAGATGGTAAGGTAATTCTTACAGATGCCAAGGGAAACACATCTACTGTGATCATTACAGATGTAAGCGCGTCGAACGGAATCGTTCATGCTATCGACACGGTTGTGATGCCTAAATAGCAAAAACTACTCCCCAATTTTTAAAGCTACCGATTAGGTAGCTTTTTTTGTTTATATCCTGTTAATAAAAATTAGATTTTTGTTTAATTTTTTTAACATTTTATTAAACGTTTAATTGAGGCTTTGTTGTATCTTTACAGTGTAAGATTATCATTATATAATTACACTTCAGTATTTATCATAACACCCCATGATAAATAATTATTAGAAGTTTTTGGTTGATTGATTGAGCCGCTACTATTGTAGCGGTTTTTTTATTGAATAGTATCAAATACTCGCTTTCGCACTATAGTATTGATTCTTCTATTATACTCGTTCACATTCTCTGCATACCGCTCGAATTCATCTTCGGTAAAATCACTAATGATTAATCCACAGATAAAATTCTTAAAGGCAATATTCTTAGCAAACAAGTGATCAACTTTAGAAACAAACTTCTCTCTGGAAACTAAATTTGAATCAATTTTATATCGCTTAAAATAAAGTAAAGAAGCAAAAATTATAATCTGATGCTTCTTCTTAATGATGGGTCGTAATACACGATTTTGAAAATCCTCTATAACTTTTGCTTGACCGTGCTGAATACTTGGAATTTCTGGTCGATCTGAAGAATTAGCTTTCATAAAGGTTTTCGATTTCAATTTTATATTCGTATTGTAAATCAGGATGTAATCCATTTACCGTTTTTTCAATTAATGCCACCTGATTCTGAAAAACACTCCGAAGACGATGGCTCTGCTTATAAGGAGGATCCATTTCTCGCAACTCCTGACAAAAATGCAACAGTAATTCTACCTGAGTTTCTTTCTTTTTTGAGTATCGGATATACTTTTTAGTTTGTGACAGAATCTTACGGACACTTTTCCGTATCCAGTAGTAGTTCTTGGTATTAATCTCATCAAATGAATCACTAATGAAGACTTTCACAGAAGCGATAAAGGATTCTTCATCCTGTGCTTCAAACAATAAGTAAGTAAGTAATTCTTTATTTTCCTTCTTAAATCTGGACAACTGAAGACATAATTCTCTTAGTTCATCCAAAGTCTTGAATTTCAGCTCGTCCTTTATTTCTTTTACGGAAGCCGTTTTCATTAAGATAAGAAGTCTATTACGTTCTGCTCAATGCGATTTAGGATATTTGAAGTATCTCCTTTAACAAATGTATCTCCAGTAATTTGTTCGTATAACTCGATATACCGATCTGAAATCTCGCCGATTTTCTCGTCATACATTTCTGGAATCACTTGTCCTTCTTTTCCTTGAAAACCATTGGCAATTAACCATTGACGTACGAACTCTTTAGATAACTGTTTCTGCTTCTCACCTTTCGCCTGACGCTCTTCATAACCATCAGCATAGAAATAACGTGATGAATCTGGTGTATGAATTTCGTCAATCAAAACGATTTTTCCATCCTTCGTTTTTCCGAATTCGTATTTGGTATCTACCAGAATCAATCCGCGTTGCGCTGCAATTTCTGATCCGCGTTGGAACAATTTATACGTGTAATCTTCCAGAACAGCATAATCTTCTTCTGATACAATTCCCTGTTTTAGAATATTTTCTCTGGAAATATCTTCATCGTGCGATCCGTTATCGGCCTTAGTTGATGGCGTAATGATTGGTGTAGGAAATTTGTCATTTTCCTTCATCCCTTCCGGCATTGGTACTCCACACAATTCGCGTTTTCCTGCATTATATTCACGAGCCGCATGTCCAGATAAATATCCGCGAATAACCATTTCCACTTTGAACGGCTGACATAAATGACCAACAGAAACATTTTCATCCGGACTGGCAATTAACCAATTCGGCACCAAATCTTCGGTTTCTTTCATCATTTTAACCGCAATCTGATTTAAGATTTGACCCTTAAACGGAATTTGTCTAGGCATAATGACATCAAATGCCGACAAGCGATCGGAAGCAATCATCACCAACATATCATCGTTGATATTGTATACTTCTCTCACTTTTCCTTTGTAAACGGATTTTTGATTTGGAAACTGAAAATGTGTTTCGTTAATGGTATTCATTTGGATCATAGTTTGCTACAAAAATAGGATTATTTTAGGCGTATTAATTTCGAAGTAAGGAAAAATTTCCTTGCAAGACTTCACCTTTTTCGGTGATGACTTTAAACCAGTAATCTGACGAGTTTAACGGCTTTCCATTCAAGGTTCCATCCCAAAATTGATTTTGGTTCATTTTCTTCATCAGACTACCATATCGATTGTAAATGTAAATGGTATAATTCTCATCCGGAAAGTCTTTTAACTGCCAGAAATCATTGTTTCCATCCCCATTCGGGGTGAAAAAGGGCGGAAAGGTTCGAATGTAAATTTCCTCGGTATAATATTCACAACCATCGGTTCCTCTTACATATACCGTCTGCTTACCTCCGGGAACATTATTAAAAACATTCTCATCCTGATAAGTGATACCATCCAATGAATACTGATACTCTCGATTTGAATACACAAATACTTCAACATTGTTATTCCGCGCCGAAAAATCATTAACCTTAACCCAAACATCTCTCAAAGGCGCATCAGCAACTACCTGCACAAATACCGATGCCACATCGACTCCGCAGCTACCGTTGTCAACCGTGTAAGTATAGGTTCCTGAAGGATGAATAGAAGGGTCAAATAAACCATCCCTTAAATTATTAGACCAAACACCATTTGTATCTACATTTTCTCCAATTAGGTCAAAAAGATTCACAGCCGGTGCAAACTCACATAGAACTAAAGAAGCATCTTCACCGGCATAAGGCTTTTTTGATTGAACAATGGTAATTTCTGCACTCATCAATCCGCAGAAACGACCTTGAATAGAATATTTGTACACTGGAGCGGTATCTACTGCCGGATTATAAATACTTGTTCCGCTAGTTAATTCCGGAGTCCAATACCCTCCTGCATTTGGATTCCCTTTCAAAAGTGTAAATAAATCAACATTCCCTGTTGTTTCACAAACGAGTAATTCGGTATCTAACCCTGCACTGCGATCATCAATAATTCGCAAATCTAAAGTCGCTGTTCGATCTCCACAAAATGAATTAGTATGGGTATATGTATATATGCCAGGCTCGTCTTTAGAAGGATCGAAAACATTTGTTCCACTTGAAAGCGCTGGAGACCAAATTCCTCCAGGATCTGGAGTTCCATCTAAAGTCTCCAATAGATCAAAAGTCGGTTCATTAAAACAATATTCTCTAACGGTATTTTCACCGGGGTCCAGCGTACTTTTTTCTAAGAAATCAAGGGTTCCATTCGAATCTTTGTCATCTGGCGGTGTGTACCCTGTAGGTTCATTAATGATTTTACCAAAAATATCGACCTCATCAGGCAAATCACCCAAAATACCATCACCATTTGGATCTTCATAACCAGCCTCAATAACATCGAAGCAACCATCACCATCTGCATCTAAATCTTTAGTATTCGGATATCCATCATTATCAGTATCTGTAAAAGGAGTTCCTTCAATCGTATCTAGAATACCGTCGTTATCATCATCCAGATCAATAACATTAGGAATGCCGTCATTATCAAAATCATCATCACAGATCTCTATAACTGATGGTGCATTAATGCAATCACCAATATTATTCTGAATCACGATTTTACCGGTTATTTCACCATTATTCATTATGGCACATAGCCAGCTACAATCGGATAATTTGGTATTGTTTTCAACTTCTAGGTTTCCATCCACAAAATTGAGTCGACTGAATCCGCTCACTGAGGTTAATTCCTTATTATCAGATACAATGAACCAATCCTTTAAAAAATTAGTACTTCCAGTTGATCTCAATTCATAGAATCCATCAAATCGAACGATACTCGTATTATAAATTCGAAAAGCTCCTCCCGTCTCTCGTAAACTAGCAAAAGCCGGAATTGAAGTAATTCTGAGTCCGCGGATATCAAAAAATCGCCCGACTGTTTCTAGACCATAGAATCCATCGATCCGAGTAACATTTTCAATATTGAAATCATTTCCGATAGAAGTTAATTTCTGAAATCCGTCAACTGCTCGAAGATTCGGACTTAAATTGATATTTAAGTCATTAGCAATAGTGATCAGGTTATTAAACGACGGAATGGTTTCCAACTCTAAGTTCTGACTGATATTTAATCTTCCACCAATCTGAGTTAGATTGGAGAATCCATTCACCGAAGTAGTTTTTGTAAGAGAACCAATTTCCAAATTTCCTTCTAAGGATGTTAGCGAATTAAAACCATTAATCGATTCTAGAATACCATTATTCGCTATCACAACACTCCCTGCTCTTCGTAACGAATTAAAGGAATCTATCACCAACAGATTATTGGAATTAGTTATAGATAACTCGCCATCAACTTCTTCAAGACTTGTAAAATTTCGTAAATCTGAGGCTTCAATGGTAATGGTTAAATCACCTCGGATAATTTGAAGTTTATTTAAGCCAGACGTATTTGTTATGTTAGAAAGCAGCGTACCTCCTACACCACCTGGACCATCGTTTGTAAGACCCGTTACTAGCAATAAGTTACCATTAATAACTTCGCAATCACCATATTGCGAAACGAATTCATCAACAGCTTCTTGTGAGGATAAGGTTACATCACCAGAAGGACACTGGCCATACATCCAGGAACAACAGAAAAAAAATATCAGAAAAACGCTCCACCTCATCACAACAAAAATAACTATTCAAGAGCTTTTTTTCATTACAAAAACTCTTAAAATAGAGAGGTTTGGCAGTTAATTTTAGGTTTTATTCAGTTTCGATGCTTTTGTATGCGGTGATAATTTTCTTCACCAGTTTATGACGAACCACATCTTTATCATCCAAATACACATGACCTATTCCCTGAATATCCTTCAAAGCTAGCAAGGACTCTTTTAATCCGGACACCTGCTTTCTTGGTAAATCAATTTGACCAGGATCACCTGTAATGATGAATTTCGCATGCATCCCCATTCGCGTTAAGAACATCTTCATCTGATTATGCGTCGTATTCTGAGCTTCATCTAGAATTACAAATGCATTATCTAAGGTTCGCCCTCTCATAAAAGCCAATGGAGCGATTTGAATCACGCCTTTTTCTAAGTGAGATTCTAATTTCTCATGCGGAATCATATCGCGAAGTGCATCATATAATGGCTGCATATATGGATCTAACTTTTCTTTTAAATCCCCTGGTAAAAATCCTAAGTTTTCACCCGATTCAACTGCAGGCCGAGTTAGAATAATTCTACGCACTTGTTTTTCTTTTAAAGCCTTAACCGCCAACGCAACGGCCGTATAGGTCTTACCAGTCCCCGCAGGTCCAACAGCAAATAACATATCATTCTTTGCCATCAACTGAACCATTTTACGCTGATTCTGAGTTTGAGCTTTGATCAATCTACCACTTACTCCATGAACCAAAACATCTTTGGAATTTGTATTGGTATTGTCGCTTTCTTCAGTAGCGGATGTAATGATACGTTCGATGCTATTTTCGTCCAACTTGTTGTAGCGATGATAATATCTGATCAAGCTATCAACACGTTTTTCAAATTCATCTAAAATATCAGCTTCACCATAGATCTTAAGTTTTGAACCTCTGGCAACGATTTTAATCTTAGGAAAGTATCTTTTTAATTGGTCGATGGTGCTATTGTGAGCACCAAAAAAATCTTTGGGATTGATTTCTGTTAATTCTAAAGTGCGTTCGTTCAAATGAAAATAATTTATGTAGGTTTATCGTTATTTAATCGTCTTGTATACCATTTAAAATTAGCAAAATGTTTAGTTTTGCTTTGCGTCGAATCAATATTTTTTGCACATTTAATTAACAACAATCTAATAAATGTCTTTTATAACATTAACAACCGATTTTGGAACAAAAGATCACTTTGTTGGAGCCGTTAAGGGTGCAATCTATTCGCAACTTCCTACTGCGAAGATTATCGATATAACTCACGAGATTTCTCCGTTTAATATTACAGAAACAGCTTACATTCTAAAGAACTCCTATAAAAGTTTTCCAAAAGGAACGGTTCATATTGTTGGTGTTGATTCTGAATTAAGCGAACGAAACAAACATATTGCATTAGAGTTAGATGAACATTTCTTTGTTTGTCCAGACAACGGATTAATCTCTATGATTGCCTCTGAAATCCAACCCACTAAAATCGTTGAAATCACTATTCACAACAGAGTAGAAACGAGTTTCCCTGTCTTAGATGTATTCGTAAATGTGGCTTGCTTTATTATTAGAGGCGGTAATCTTTCCATTGTCGGAAAAGAAATTAAGGAGTATAAGAAACTTATCGAAATTCAGGCAAAGGTTAGTAGGGATCAAAATCAGATTTCGGGCGGTATCCTATATGTAGATAATTATGGAAATCTGATTACCAATATCACTCGAAAACTTTTTGATGAAGTTGGAAAAGGCAGGCCATTTACCGTGAGAGCCTCACGTTATTCGTTTACCAAAATTTACAATAAGTACAACGAAATCATTCCGGCAAATGCCACGAATATTAGTTCCTTCGACGGACAGAAATTAGCGCTCTTTAATTCGGCAGGCTATCTTGAAATTGCCATTTATAAAAGCAATCTTCAAACGGTTGGTGGCGCTTCGACTTTACTCGGAATGGAATATCGAGACACTGTAATTATCGATTTTGAATCTGTATGATTAGCATCTTAAAAAAAGAGCTTAACGCGTTCTTCAGCTCCGCTGTTGGTTATCTCGTAATCGGATTATTTCTGATTGCTAACGGACTCTTTTTATGGGTTTTAAAAACAGATTTTAACATCTTAAATGCTGGTTTCGCCGATTTAAACGCCTTTTTTGATCTTACACCTTGGGTATTCATCTTTATCATTCCCGCCATCACCATGCGATCCTTTGTTGATGAATACACTAACGGGACCATGGAAATTTTAAAGACCAAACCCATAACAAATCTGCAAATCGTTTTAGGTAAGTTTTTAGGGTCAGGACTTATTGTTTTAATGACTTTACTTCCTACCTTAATTTATGCGATTAGCATTTATCTTCTCTCCTATCCTTCTGGAAATATTGATATGGGAAGTATTGTGGGTTCATATTTAGGTCTGATTTTCTTAGGATTTGTTTTTGCGAGTATTGGCATATTCGCATCTTCCATCTCTAAAAGTCAGGTAGTCGCCTTTTTAATTGGGGTAAGCTTGTGTTTTATTCTTTATAACGGAATCGGATTAGTCTTAGAAACCTTAGGTAGTTCGAATAGCGATTTAGAAAGTTTAGACCTATCAAGTCATTATAAAAATATTGCGAAAGGCGTATTAGATTCGCGCGATGTAATCTATTTCTTAAGCATCATTGTTCTATTCTCAGGGCTCACCAAAATCATTGTTGATGAAAGGTAGGATTGCAAAACATATCACGATTTTAATCATTGCATTGCAACTCATCAACTGGGTAAGTGATTATCTGTATGTTCGTATTGATTTAACAGCAGACAAGAGATATACGCTCTCTGCAGCGACAGAAACGGTGCTCGATGAAATTTCTGATGGAATTTATATTACCGTGTATTTGGAGGGTGAGTTTCCATTGGAGTTCAAAAAATTACAAGACGAAACCGTTCAGTTCTTAGAAGAATTACAATCTGAGAATGACAACATCAACTTTGAATTTGAAAATCCGAATAATCAGCGTGAAGCGCTGATTAAAAAAGGCATGATTCCTAGTCAGTTGACGGTTGAAGAAGGCGGAAAGCTTAGTGAAGCCATTATCTTTCCATACGCCGAAATTCAATATAAAGACAGATCAACAATTGTTTCATTGTTACCATCAACAGTAACGGTGAGTCAAGAAAGCCAATTGCAATTGGCCATCGAAAATTTACCCTATGTCTTTACAGATGCCTTGGCAAAAGTATCAGCTACTAAACCGAAATCAATTGCTTACATCACGGGAAACGGAGAGCTACCAGATTTGTATGTGTATAGTTTTTTAAGTGAGCTTACAAGTAAATATCAACTGGCAAAATTCACGTTAGATTCTGTGTCAAACAATCCTATTCGAACTAGTCAGGATTTAAATCAATTTGATGCGATTATCATCGCTAAACCCACTCAAAAATTCAGTGAGTCAGAGAAACTGGTTTTGGATCAATTTATAATGAAAGGTGGTAAATCCCTTTGGATGATTGATAATGTTCAAGCCGACCAGGATAGTCTTTTTACAAATTCCAGAATTCTGGCCTATCCGAGAGATTTAAACTTAACCGATCAATTGTTCTCCTATGGAGTTCGGATCAATCCGAATTTGATCAAAGATTTCTATGCAGCCAATCTAAAATTAGTAACAGGTTCGAGCGGAAATCAAAATCAGTATAAAAACTTGAAATGGGTATACCATCCCTTAGTATCTGGAAACCCGTATCACCCAATAACTACAAAACTGAATCAGATTCGGTTACAATTTCCAAATCAGGTTGATACCTTGAAAAATGACATTAGTAAAACACCATTACTAATTAGTTCTCCTTATTCTCAAAAGGCAGGTACACCATCTATCATCGAACTACAGTCCATCGCTAAAGAAGAGACAAAAAATGATTTTAAAAATGGTTCTCAATTGCTCGGTGTTCTTTTGGAAGGAAGTTTCAAATCGAATTATCAAAACCGAACATTACCTTTTCAATATTCGAATTTCGAAGGGAAATCAAAAGCTACAAAAATGGTGATTATTGCTGATGGTGATATTGGTAAAAATCAAATTGCGAGAAATCGACCATTGGATTTAAATCGCGACAAATGGACCAATCAACAATTCGGAAATAAAGAGTTTTTGGTAAATACGATGGACTATCTATTGGATGATATTGGACTTCTTGATTTACGAAACAAAACCATTCAGCTTCGTTTTTTAAACAAACAAAAAGCTTTTGAAGAACGCGGTTTTTGGCAGATTATCAATATTGCCGTTCCGTTGCTAATTCTAGGAATTTTCGGATTACTTTTCCAATTCCTTTACAAGAAATCCTATCGTTAAAT
Source organism: Polaribacter sp. (assembly GCA_049889235.1). Lineage (GTDB taxonomy): Bacteria > Bacteroidota > Bacteroidia > Flavobacteriales > Flavobacteriaceae > Polaribacter. Next base: position 41,015 of record JBMHDU010000014.1, on the reverse strand, counting down.
AGACAGTAAATCATCGTATTTGAAGGTATATTGCAATTGGTGTTGCAATTTATCTGAACTAATGATTTTCCAGCTTTCTTCACCCTCTTCAATAAAGGCAGGAGGCGTCATCGCCTTCGATAACTTTGCATAGGTATAGAACGATCTTCTCGTTGGATGGTGATTCGAACAGGCATTGAACACTTCATTCGGGTATTCACCTGAAATCAATTCTTCAATAATTGCGATACAATCATCACGGTGAATCATATTGACAAATCCGTTGGGTTGTGGAATCACTTTATTTCGGAACCAGTTCGATGGATGTCTTTCATAACCTAATAATCCGGCAAAACGAATGATATTCCAATCAAATGTAGTAGACGATTGAATAACGGATTCAATATCAACCAAAGGAGCATCGACTAATGGATCATTCTCTGTAATCACACGGTTTAAATTCGGATACACCGATGTTGAACTGATAAATACAACTTTCTGAATTGTACTTTCTTCAACAATGTGAATCAATTTTCTAAAGGCCTCCACATTTTTGCTTGTAATTGCAATAACCAGAACATCCGAAGAGAAAAAATCGTTTAATGATTCCAGGTTTTCAATATCAATAAGAAAGGATGAAATCCCCACATCCGCTAATTCATCAAGTTTAGCTGATGTCGTAGTAGAACCTTTAACGGAATAGTCTTTTTCGAATAAGGATATTGCTAAAGCCTTACCTAACCATCCGCAGCCTAAAATGCTAACATTCTTCATCACAACAATTATCGTCTTTCACCAACTTACAAGAAATCACTGCTAAAATTGCTCCTAATACTGGTGCTGTTAGGTATAACCACAATCCGTGAAACTGACCTGAAACAATCGCAGGCGCTAACGATCTGGCCGGATTCATACTCGCCTTGGTTACTGGTCCTGCAAACATGGCTTCCAATAAAATGACTCCTCCAATCGCTATTCCTGCCATCACACCTACTTCTCTACTACCTGTAGAAACATTAATGATAACTACCATCAGAAAGAAGGTTAATAACAACTCCATAACAAAGGCTCGCCAAACATCAATAGTCGGAATAGTAGCACCGTAAAACTCACTAGTTGGGAATAAGAAATAGAGTATCAAACTGGCCGAAAGGGCTCCAAGAATTTGAATCAGAATATATTTCGGAACTTCTTTCCAAGAAAACTTTTTAGCATAAGCAAAGGCAATGGTAACAGCCGGATTGAAATGAGCACCAGAGATTTCTCCAAAAGCGTAAATCATCGCCATCACAATAAAACCCCATGTCATTGCGATTCCGACATGGGTAACATCACCACCAGTAACTTCATTAATCGTCATCGCCCCTGTTCCGCAGAAAATCATAGCGAAGGTCCCAATAAACTCAGCAATATATTTCTTCATGACAGATTGTTTGAGCAAAGATACATTCCTTTATTTTAAGCTTTTGTTAACAATTACGCCCTTTTTTCGTTGTAATTTTAGACAGATTTAGAACCAAATAAACAAATCAACATGAAAACAAACCAAATAAAAGTATTAAGCTTCGTTGCTTTACTGGCATTTTTCGTTGTGGGATGTGTACAAACCGATACGAAAAAAGAAGAAGTTACAGAGAAAAAAGAAACAACTCCGCCCGCTCGAATTGCAGCTCCACAGCCAAGTCCATCTTCAAAAGTGGAACAAACTGTGGGATTAACAAAAGTGACTTTAGAATATTCAAGACCAGCCATGAGAGGAAGAAAAATCTTTGGTGATTTAGTTCCGTTTGATAAGGTATGGAGAACAGGTGCAAATGCCAATACGAAGATTTCATTTGATACTGATATCACGATTGGTGAAACAACGGTAAAAGCAGGATCTTACGCGATTTACACAAAACCAGGAGAAAAGAGCTGGGATGTAATGCTCTATAGTGCTACAGATAACTGGGGAACTCCTCAGAAATGGGATGATACCAAAGTAGTTGCAACGGCGACTGTAACTCCAGAAGCTATGCCAATGCCAATTGAATCTTTCACCATCACTTTTGATGATTTAACCAACAATTCGGCTGTGTTAGGTATGTTATGGGAAAACACTTATGTTGGACTTCCATTTACGGTTCCTACTGATGCTGCGGTAATGGCATCAATCGAAGAAGTAATGAAAGGTAACCCAAATGACCGAGCTTTTTATGATGCCGCTGTTTATTATAAAAGTGAAGGAAAAGATATTAATCAGGCATTAACTTGGATTGACAAAGCTGTAGAAATGTCAAAAGATGAGCCAAAATTCTGGTACTTACGTCAGCAGTCATTAATTCATGCGAAAGCTGGTAAAAAAGAAACAGCAATTGCTGCAGCAAAGCAAAGCCTAGAATTGGCTAAAAAAGCTGGAAATGCAGATTATGTGAAAATGAATACAGACTCCTTAAAAGAGTGGGGAGCTTTATAATACACTAATGTGACTTACGCTAAAAATCCTGAGTTCTTTGGAGCTTAGGATTTTTTATTAAGAATACTTCAAACCGATTTGTTTTCTTATCTCATCCAACAACCCAATGAATTGTTTTGAAAACTCAAAAGACATAATTGGACTTTGAGTCTTTCCACTTCTTAACAATGTATTAAAATGTTCTATTTCATACGTATATCCAATCGATTGATATTCAAAATCTAACAATTCTGAAACACCATTAATTCTTTTCGTTATTTGGGTGGGTTGATGAAACATAGAATGCAAGAATAATTCTCCCTTTTCAAAAGTAAATATTGCTTCGGACGGAACGGTTTCCACCAACGAACAATGTAAATCTGCCGTAGCGTTCGCGTACTCAAATTTCATAGTACAACTCGAATCTGCTCCATTACCAAAGAAAGTAGCGCTAGCCTCGATTGCATTAGGCATTCCCAAACTGGATAAGGCCATGAAAATAGGATAGATACCGATATCTAACAAAGCTCCTCCACCCAAGTTTTTGTCCAATACACGATCTTCAAAATTCAATTCGGGGGCAAAACAAAAATTAGCTTTTAGGTGCTTTAATTCACCCAATGATTTGTCCTTAATACATTGTATAACATATTGATAATGCGGTAAGAAACCCGTCCATAAAGCTTCCATCAATAACACATTTTTCTCCTTTGCTTTCTGAATCATTTCACCTACCTCCTCTGAATTCATTGCAAAGGGTTTCTCACATAAAACAGCCTTTCCATAATCCAAACTTAGTAACGTATGCTCTTTATGAAAAACATGTGGAGTGGCAATGTAGATCGCATCAATCTCCTGATTTTGCAGCAATGATTCATAGGAATCACAATAATTTGGAACTCCGTAGGTAGCGGCAAATTGCTCAGCTTTCTCTAAAGATCGAGAAGCCACACCATGCAAACTGGCATTTGGTGCTTTTTGTAAATCGGAAGCAAAAGAATGTGCGATTCGGCCTAAACCGATAATTCCCCATCGAATGGTCTTAACTGGTGATTGCTGCATTGTCGTTTTTGCTAAATAGTTGAATAAAAATAGCAAAAAGCATTACCAATACACAACCCAACAAATTCAACCATAAGTATGGTAACCATTCCATGTAGAAAACACCGAAAATGATTAACTGTGTTATGATAGCAGCAATGAATACAGCCCTACCCTTTACAAATTTGATAAAGAATGCCAGCAAGAAAATACCCAAAACGTTCCCATAAAATATGGAACCAATGATATTCACCAACTGAATCAAATTATCAAATAAATTCGCAATACAGGCAACCCCAATAGCCAAAACTCCCCATAACAATGTAAACCATTTTGACGCCGTTACGTAATGTTGTTCATCGTGTTGTTGTTTGTTTCTACGATACAAATCAATAACTGTTGTGCTTGCTAGGGCATTTAATTCAGATGCTGTAGATGACATAGCTGCAGCAAGAATTACGGCTAACAGTAGACCTATTATTCCTTTTGGAAGATTATTTAGGATGAAATTGATAAACACATAGTCTTTATCATTCGTTTCGATAGTTTCATCCAAACTTGAAATGACCGTCTTTGCCTCTTGCTTTAACTTAAAATCCTGAGCATTTAATTCCTGAAATGTTACCACCTCATCTTTTTGCAATCCATCAACTAACAATAATTGTTTCGACTTCTGAATCGCTTCGTGTTCTTTTTCTATTACTTTATAGGCAAGTGAATTTTCAACTACAGGTTTAACAGCCGGATTGAAATTCAATGGTGCATTATTGAATTGATAAAACACAAAAACCATAACCCCTACCATCAGAATAAAGAATTGCATAGGTACTTTGAGTAATCCGTTGAATAATAATCCAAACTGGCTTTCACGCAAGGATTTCCCAGATAAATAGCGCTGCACCTGACTTTGATCTGTTCCAAAATACGAGAGCATCAAAAAGGTTCCTCCTAAGAATCCAGTCCACACAGTATAGCGATTATTTAAATCGAATGAGAAATCTAGCACTTTCATTTTACCACTAGCTCCCGCGATGTCTAATGCTTTCGAAAAAGTAATTCCATCGGGTAAGTATTGAATGATCAAATAAAAGGCAATCAGCATTCCGGCAAAAATCACAATCATTTGCTGCTTCTGCGTCACATTCACAGCTTTGGTTCCTCCTGAAACCGTATAAATAATTACCAAAATTCCGATAATAATATTCAATGTCATCAGATTCCATCCCAGCACTGCAGAAAGAATAATGGCCGGAGCGAAAATTGTGATTCCTGCCGCTAATCCTCTTTGAATTAAAAAAAGAATAGCAGTTAAGGTTCTGGTTTTTAAATCAAATCTTGATTCTAAATATTCGTAGGCTGTGTAGACATTTAATTTGTAATAAATCGGAAGAAATACCAAACAAATAATGACCATTGCAATAGGCAATCCGAAATAAAATTGGACAAATCCGAGCCCATCATGATAGGCTTGCCCCGGAGTCGATAAAAAGGTAATCGCACTGGCCTGTGTTGCCATCACCGAAAGACCAATCGTCCACCATTTGGTATCATTACCTCCTTTAATATAATCTTTTACATCCCTATTTTTAAGGGTGATGTAGGTACCATATGCCACAATAAATAATATGGTCGTCAATAAAACGGTCCAGTCGACCCAATGTAATGTCTGCATAATTAGTTATTGAAGTAATTGGTGATAAAATAGAAAAGGATGATGTATACCAAATTCGCAACGAGCACGACGGTATAAATGGGTTTCCATTGTTTTTGATTGTCGGTCATACTATTGCTTGATTTTGGTATTGGTTTGAATATTTTCTTTTCCGATAGAAAGCATATTCGAGAATAATTTATAAGCTCCTGGTACCCCTGCCGGTAATTCTCTAAAGAAACTTAATCCGGTGTAGATGTAATTTCCTTTTCCATATTTAGCAACTAATAAACTTCCTTTTTTAGGACTCTCACCTTTATCATTCATAGAAAAAACAGGCGTAAACTCTTCTCCCCATTCGTTCGGAAAATACAATCCCCGTTCTTGCACCCATCCTTCAAAATCATTGGCTTCCATTTTATTTGGGAAGTTCAGTAATGAATGATCCTTTGCTAGTATATCAACTTTAGCAAACTCATCGGTCACTCGATCTCTTGAAATTTTTAATTTGTAAGGCGCCATAACATCTACGCCTCCTCTTCGCCCACTGGTGTTGTATTGCACAATCATGTTTCCTCCGGCTTTTACATATTCCAGTAAATACTTCTGTTTGTATTTCAATTGCGGCGCGGTATTATAAGCACGAATACCCAACACGACAGCATCAAACTTGGCTAGGTTTTCCTCGTTGATATCATCCGGATTGATAGCGACAACCGTGTATCCAATCTGTTCCAAGCTTTCTGGAATCGCATCACCAGCACCTTTTATGTATCCAATATAATTTCCAGCTTTTTGAATATTTAATCGAACAATTTTGGATTGAGAATTTAGTAAAACGGATTGCTTGGGAATGTGATCATAAGTAATTTCAACCAATTCTTTTCCGTATGTTTTTCCTTCGGATGTTGCGATGGCTTTGATGAATCCTTCCGACTGATTATTAGGTGGAGTCACCGAAAATTCAAATTCGCGAGCATCGCCCTTTTGAGCGATTGAAAAGTCGATTGAAGTCGGACTCACGTTCCAATCTTTTGGCACCTGCAGTGCCACTTGTCCTTTTATATTTGATCCACCAGCACGAACAGATACTGACACTTTTTTCGGTTGGTCATCTGAAAAAATAATCACCTTTTCTTTGATTCCGGTTGTGATTTTAGGCAATACTTCAAAAGGTTCGTACAACTCCCCTTTATCTCTTCGCGAATAACGATACACTATATTTTTAGAAATCGAAATTTCAACCTCATCAATAATCAGATTAAAACTTGCGGTGATTTGTCTTGGTGTCTCAGGCTTCCCAATCATTTGCTGATTATTCACCTTATACATTCCTAGCGACCAGTTATTCCGTAACCAATACGGATCTGAATACGGTAAATTTCCAATATTAATGGTCTTTCTAAGGTTTACTCTTTGGTTTGGTTTCAAATCCTTTTCCTGAACCCAAGTCAGATTCTTTTCGGCTGAAAAGGTAATGGATTGTAAAAACACATTCACTTCCGAATTTCGATTTAAAGCTTCAATCACCAAATCGATATCGGTACCAGGATTTGTACTTGAACTCGTCGCAGAAACTTCTAAATACAAACCAGCACAAGCCTCAATAATTTCTGTGATTTGCTTCAGCTTGATGGTTTTCCAGTAGTCATCATTCAACAACTGGATTTTTTTGTAGGCTGACACCAATTCAGGTAAATGTTTTGCCGGATTCACAAAATTGAAATTCTTTTCAATTTCATATAAGATATCGCCAATTTCTCCTCCGCCCTGGATTCGATTCCAAGTCGTGTTGATACCCGAAAACAAATCCGTTTTGTCTTTTAAAGGTTCCCCTTTTAACAATTCAACATACTCATTTTGTGAACCTCTGGTGGTTAATCGACCAAAGCCCTGACACAAATGCTGACTGCTCGCAATAGCAGCAACTTCGTTATTTGACAAACCTTTTAACGGATAATAAACTCCGATATCCATAGAAGTGAAGTTCGGATTGTCTTTCGTTGCTTTTTCAAAGTTTTCCTGACTTCCATAGAACCACCAAGACGTGTTAAAGAACAAGCGTTTCGGTTGCCATACCTCCGTTAATTTCAATTGGTTTACAAATTTGGTTTTATCACCTACTAAATCAAAAGCTTCTACACTCAACATCGCAGAGCTCGTATGATGACCATGGGTCGTTCCTGGAGTTCGATGGTTAAATCGATTGATGATGATATCTGGTTTAAAGTTTCGGATGGTCCAAACCACATCGCTCAACACTTTTTCTTTTTGCCAGATTTTTAAGGTTTCATCCGGATGTTTCGAATACCCGAAATCATTAGCTCTGGTAAAAAATTGTTCACCGCCATCCACACGACGAGCCGCCAACAATTCTTGGGTACGAATCACACCCAATAATTCTCTAATCTCCGGACCAATTAAATTCTGACCGCCATCACCGCGAGTAAGAGACAGATATCCTGTTCGAGCTTTTACCTCATTAGCTAGGTAAGAAATGAGTCGTGTGTTTTCATCATCAGGATGTGCCGCGATATAGAGTGCTGTTCCTAAAAAATTTAGTTTTTGAACTTTTTCGTAAATCTGATTGGTGGTTAGTTTTGATGGTTTCTGTGAAACGCAATTCAATGAATAACAAAGAGTTAAAAATAAAACCAGTGCTATTTTCTTCATAAGTAAGTAGTCGTTGAGTCAAACAAAAATAGTTTTTTTCATAGGGAATGGACTTGCATTAACATAATTATAACGTTTGCAAAATCATCAACAAAATAGGCTTTTCCTGTTGATAAATTAATTTTAAAACTCGGTATTTTAGAATATATTTGTAATTCATATATAGAAATATTTTCACATGAAATTTATTGTATCTAGTTCCCAATTGTTAAAGCAATTACAGGTATTAGGAGGTGTTATTAACAGCAACAACACGTTACCTATTTTAGATAACTTTTTGTTAGAACTTTCAGAAAACAAATTGAAGGTTTCTGCATCCGATTTAGAGACTACCATTAGCTCTGTAATCGACGTAGAAAGTGATTCTGAAGGATCGATTGCCGTTTCCGCCCGTTTATTACTAGATACCTTAAAAACATTCCCAGATCAGCCTTTAACATTCAAGACTGAAGGGGAAAGTACTATCGAAATTAGTTCTGATCAAGGAAAGTATGACATGGCCTATTTCGCAGGTGATGAATTTCCAAAGGCAGTAACCCTAGCTTCACCAAGCACTACTACACTATCGGCTCAAATTTTATCTACAGCAATTTCAAAAACATTATTTGCTGCAGGAAATGATGATTTGCGCCCAGTAATGAGTGGTGTATTCTTCCAGTTTAGCACACAAAGTTTAACTTTTGTTGCTACGGATGCTCACAAATTGGTAAAGTATTCAAGAACTGATGTAACGGCGAATGAGACGGCTGAATTCATCATGCCGAAAAAACCATTGAATCTTTTAAAAGGGATTTTATCTTCTACGGATTCTGAAGTAGTCATCGAGTATAATGATGCGAATGCAAAATTCACTTTTGACAACGTAGTATTAGTTTGTCGTTTGATTGATGGAAAATATCCAAACTATGAAGCGGTTATTCCAAAAGAGAATCCGAATAAATTAACGGTAGACAGAAGTTCATTCTTAAACTCTGTAAAACGTGTATCTATTTTCTCTAGCAAAACGACACATCAGATTCGTTTAAAAATGGCCGGGACAGAATTGAATATTTCTGCAGAAGATTTAGATTTCTCTAATAAGGCCGATGAGCGTTTAAGTTGCGATTACCAGGGAGACGATATGCAAATCGGATTCAACTCACGATTCTTAAGCGAGATGTTGAGTAACTTAAGTTCGAATGAAGTATTATTAGAATTATCATTACCAAACCGAGCGGGAATTTTAACTCCGATCGACGGCACTTCAGAGGGCGAGCAAATTACCATGTTGGTAATGCCGGTAATGTTGAATAATTAAGACATACAACACAGATATATCAAATCCTTGCACTCGCAAGGATTTTTTTTTTGCACCCTCAGGAACCCGAATCCTCCCAAATCACTAACAAAATTTTCCGTATTTTCGATTGCACTAATTTTCCCGCCGAATGACTTTTCAAGAGATAAACACCAAACGCCGAAGTATTCGAGATTTCCTAGATAAACCCGTTCCAGAATCGGTAATTCACGAACTTTTAAAGGAAGCTCTAGAAGCTCCTTCGAGTTCGAACACCCAACCATTTAAAGTTGTGGTTGCAACTGGTGACACTTTAAAGGCTATAGGAGAAGAATTAGCACATAAGTACAGCGTTTCACTGACACTCAGAAAGAAGAACATTATTGGGAAGTTAATCACTGCCTACAAACACAAACTTGCTCCTAATAAGGTTTATGAAACCATTCAAGGAAAGTATCCGGGATACTATCAGGATCGTCGTATAAAAACAGCCATCGGATTGTACAAGGTACTTGGCATCAAACGAGATGATCATGAAAAGCGAAATTCTGAAATGACTAAGAATTTCTACTTCTTCGGAGCGCCCGCTGCTATATGGATTTTCGCAAATCCGAAAATGAAATATACTGCATTGGTAGACACCGGAATATTTATGCAAAACTTTATGATGGCCGCCACAGCAAAAGGATTAGGTACCTGTCCCCAGGGCGCTCTAAACCTTTGGCGAGAACCCGTCGATAAACATTTTGATGTGCCGAAAGGTTATGAATTGGTTTGTGGTATTTCTTTAGGTTACCCAAGTGACGCTGAAGTAAACTCTTATCGTCCGGAGAAATTAAGCGTAGAAGAATTATTAGTTCCGAAGAAATAAGAAAACATCGTAATGAATTTCTTAGCCCATTTATATTTATCAGACAACAAAGATGATATCATGATTGGCAACTTTATTGCTGATCATGTGAAAGGTAAAGAAATGTTCATTTACAACGAGGCGATTCAAAAAGGAATTCTTCTTCATCGTGCAATTGATGAATTCACTGATCGTCATCCAGTAGTCAAAAAAAGTAAGGAAAGACTTCATGCACGATATCGTCATTATGATGGTGTTATTATCGATATATTTTACGATCATTTTTTGGCAAAAAAATGGAGTACGTATTCTTCAGTTCCCTTGCCTATCTTTGCGGATTACTTTTACCATCTTTTAAAGCAAATGGAGCAAATGCCACAGCGAACAGAGCGTTTTTTTCATTATATGAAGATGTACAACTTATTGGTAAATTACCGTGAAATGGATACCATTGCACAAGTTCTTGACGGAATGAATAGGCGGTCAAAAATGAAATCTCAAATGCATTTGGCTATTATCGATTTGGAAGAATATTATGATGATTTCGAAGCTGATTTTTTAGTATTTTTCGAGGACCTACGTCAATTCGCAGCAAACAAACTAACTGAACTAGAAGACTCACATACATGAAAAAAACATTCATTCTATTTGCAGCAATAGCACTGCTAATTTCTTGTCAGAAAGAAAAAGTCACCGGAGTCACTTCCCAAAAGGCAATGGTGGTTTCGGCTCGTGTTGAAGCCTCAGAAATCGGATTGCAAATCCTAAAAAAAGGAGGTACTGCATTTGATGCAATGGTCGCCACAGAATTAGCATTGGCAGTTGCTTATCCCTATTCTGGAAACCTAGGTGGTGGCGGATTCATGGTCTATCGTAAAAATGATGGTTCAATTGGCGGATTAGACTATCGAGAAAAAGCTCCGTTAGCTGCCACCACGGATATGTATCTCGATGAAAATGGAGATGTGATCAAAGGAAAAAGTACCAAAACACCTTTGTCTGTTGGAGTACCCGGAACCATTGCCGGAATCTTTGAAGTTTATAAAAAGTTCGGAACTTTGCCTATCGAAGATATAATTCAGCCTTCGATTGATCTTGCTAAAAGAGGTGTTGTGGTGACCAAAAAGCAAGCAGACAGAATTAAGAAATACCAACCTCAATTCTTCGAAGCTAATAAAGATAGTACCCTGTTTCATTTGCAATGGGCAGAAGGCGATACGATTAAATATCCTGCTTTAGCAACGACATTAACACGAATTAGAGACAATGGCCGTGATGAATTTTACAAAGGCGAAACGGCTAAACAGTTAGTTCAATTTATGGAACGCAGTGGCGGTATCATTACACTTCAAGATTTGGAACAATACGAAGCCAAATGGAGAGATCCACTTGCTTTTACTTATGACGATTTACGTGTTATTTCAATGTCTCCTCCTTCAAGTGGCGGAATTTGTTTAGCGCAAATTATGAATGCCATTGAACCATACGATTTACACACTTACGGTCATAATTCAACCAAAGCCATGCAAGTCATCGTCGAGGCCGAAAGACGGGCATATGCAGATAGAAGCTTCTTTTTAGGAGACCCTGATTTCGTAGACATTCCAATTCAGGAATTGATGGAAAAATCATACACCAAAGAACGAATGGCTAATTTCTCTTTTGAAAAAGCAACTCCGTCAAGTGAAGTGAAGCCTGGAACCATTGAAATCGTTGAAAGTGATGAAACCACCCACTACTCTATTGTGGATCAATTCGGAAATGCAGTATCTGTAACGACGACATTAAATGGCGCGTATGGATCAAAGATTTACGTGAATGAACTTGGATTCTTTTTGAACAATGAAATGGACGATTTTTCAAGCAAACCAGGTGTTCCGAATATGTTCGGATTGATAGGTGCTGAAGCCAATAAAATAGAACCAGGTAAACGAATGCTGAGTTCGATGACTCCGACTATTGTAGAGAAGAATAGTAAACTTTGGATGGTGGTTGGAACTCCAGGTGGATCAACGATTATCACGTCGGTATTACAAACCATATTGAATGTTCATGAGTTTGGAATGGGAATGCAAGAGGCGGTAAATCAGCCACGTTTTCATCATCAGTGGTTACCCGACGAAATTCGCATCGAGCCCAATAAATTTGATGAGAAAACCCTCAAAGAACTTGAAAAACTCGGCTATAAATTCAATACGAACAGAACACCTATTATAGGTAAGGTAGATGCTATTTTGGTACTGCCCGATGGCCGATATGAAGGTGGTGCAGATCCGAGAGGTGATGACACAGCGGTCGGATTTTAGCAAGAATCAATAATCGAATAATTTAATGGTTTAGTCATTTAATGAACCAAAAACTTAAAACTAAATACTCATAACCTAAAACTTAAAAGATGGTACAACCATTTCACTTAGCAATTCCGGTAAAAAGTTTAGAACCCTGTAGAACCTTTTACAGAGAGGTATTAGGATGCGAAGAAGGTCGAAGCGACGCGCATTGGGTTGATTTTAATTTCTTTGGTCATCAATTAGTAATTCATCAAAAGGATGGGTTTGAACCAAATATTATTTCGAATCCGGTAGATGGTCATGATGTACCTGTGCCCCATTTCGGAGTCGTTTTATCTTGGGAAGATTGGGAACATTTAGCCGATCGCTTACAAAAAGCAAACATCGAATTTATTATTGAACCGTATATCCGTTTTAAAGGAGAAGTTGGCGAACAAGCTACTATGTTTTTTAACGATCCTGAAGGTAATCCATTAGAATTCAAGGCCTTTAAAGATATGGGACAGTTATTTGCAAAATAACTTTCTCGAATTCCGTATCTTTAATCCTCGCAATTCTAAACCAACTTTCAAATGAAACGACTTTTATTTGTACTCTTATTTTTAGGAGTTACGGGGATTTTTGCCCAAGGAACACAATTACTTAGACAACCTACACTTTCAAAAACACATGTGGTTTTTGTGTATGCTAATGACTTATGGAAAGCGCCACTTTCTGGAGGCACTGCCATTCGTTTAACCAGTGATATTGGTTACGAATCATTACCTCACTTTTCGTATAATGAAAAGTGGATTGCTTTCTCTGCTCAGTATGATGGTAATACAGATGTTTATGTGATTCCGGCCGAAGGTGGCGAACCCAAACGGTTAACGTTTCACCCAGGGGGTGACTTTGTTCAAGGATGGACACCCGATGGAAAAGTTCTTTTTCGATCTGGACGTGAAGGACGACCTACACAAACCAATAAATTTTATACGGTTTCATCCAAAGGTGGATTACCGACCTCACTAGGAGTTCCAAGAGCCGCTTACGGAGAAGTTTCGGAAGATGGAAAATATGTTGCCTATACCCCAATTACAGGATGGGATGCCGAATGGCGTAATTACCGAGGTGGACAAGCAATGCCAATTTGGATTGTAGACCTAAAAACCAAAGATCTCATCCGTACCGAACAAAAAGACAAGGAACGGCACTTAGATCCTGTTTGGCATGAAGGCAAGGTTTACTTTATTTCAGAGCGCGACTACACTGCGAATATCTGGTCTTTTAATCCGAAGACAAAAGAAGAAAAGCAAATCACCTTTCATAAAAAGTTCGACGTTAAAAGTTTGGATGCTAACTCCAACGGAATTATTTATGAGCAAGGCGGGTACCTGCATTTCTTGAATCCGAATACATTAGCTACCAATCAATTGAATATTGAAGTTAAGGCAGACCTCAATTTTTCGAGACCGCGATGGGAAAATGTCACCGGTAGGAACTTATCGAATGCGAATTTATCTCCCAAAGGAAACAGAGCTATCTTCGAATATAGAGGTGAAATCTTTACCGTTCCGAAAGAAAATGGAACCTGGCGAAACCTCACCAACTCACCTGGTGTTGCCGATCGTTTTCCTATTTGGTCTCCAAAGGGTGATCAAGTGGCTTGGTTCTCCGATAAAAGTGGCGAATATCAATTGGTAATCGCAGATCAACGAGGCCAAAATCAGGAGTTTATTAAAATTCCGAAGCCTACCTTCTATTTCACGCCAGATTGGTCTCCGGATGGAAAATATCTAGCGTTTACCGATACCGACTATAATATTTGGATTACAGATTTAGAAACGAAGAAATCCAAAATTGTAGCTACAGATCGTTATGCACATCCAAATCGTGCGATGAATCCAATCTGGTCTCCAGACAGCAAATGGATTGCATTTGCCAAACAAAACAACAGTCATTTTAAATCGATTTTTGCTTACAACGTAGAGACTAAAAAGACCGTACAACTTACCGATCCTATTGCTGATGCGATTTCACCAGCTTGGGATGCTTCGGGAAAATACCTGTACACCTTGGCGAGTACAAACTACGGATTACAATCGGGGTGGTTGGATATGAGTTCTTATGATCCTAGTGTGACGCGTAGCTTGTATGCCGTTGTGTTAAGCAAAAATGATAAGGCACCAAACTTACCCAAAACGGATGAAGCGGCTAACGGCAGTAAAAAAGATAAAAAACCAAAAGAGGTTACAGTTACTATTGATGAAGACGGATTGTTCAATAGAGCGATTGCCATGCAATTACCTGCACGAAATTATGTAGCCTTATTAGAAGGACCCGCTGGAATGGTATTCATTGCCGAAAGTGTTCCGAATTCACGTGGCTTAACTGTTCATAGTTATGATGTTAAAAAGCAAAAAGCTAAGGTTTATAGTAAAGGTGTTTCTTCAATGCACGCTTCAGCAGATCGAAATTTTGTTTTGTTATCATCAAGAGGTTCTTGGGCCATTAATAGTAGTAAAGCACCTGTAAAGCCTGGAAAAGGAAGATTAAACACTAATATGAAAATCAAATTGGATCCACAGGCGGCTTATCATCAAATCTTTAAAGAGGGATGGCGTTTTATGCGCGATTTCTTGTATGTAGACAATGTGCATGGTGCTCCTTGGGATGATATATACAAATGGTATTCACCATGGATAGACCATGTTCGTCATCGCACCGATTTGAATTACGTAGTTGATATCATGAGTGGTGAAGTGGCCGTTGGACATTCGTATGTGTCTGGTGGAGATTTCCCCGATTTAAATCGCGTGCCTGTTGGTTTATTAGGCTGTGATTTTGAAGCTAAAAATGGTTATTATAAAATTTCGAAGATTTACGCTGGAGAGCGTTGGAACCCTGGGTTTAATGCACCTTTAGGATTACCTGGCATTAATGTTAACGAAGGAGATTATATTCTAAGCATTAATGGTAAACCATTAACTACGGATGTTAATCCGTATAGTTTGTTAGAACAGACGGCTGGACGAGAAATTTACATTACCGTGAATTCGAGTCCGACAGAAATTGGCGCTCGCGAAATTCTGGTAAAACCGATTTCCAGCGAGCGTAATTTGCGAGCTATCGACTGGATTGAAGGCAATCGCAGAAAAGTAGATCAATTATCGAACGGAAAACTGGCTTATGTATACATACCGAATACGGGGAACGGCGGATTTACCAGTTTTAATCGCTACTATTTTTCACAACAAGATAAAAAAGGAGCTATTCTCGATGAGCGAAACAACGGGGGTGGTTCTGCTGCCGATTATATGATCGATATAATGTCACGTGAATTGTTTGGTTACTTCAATTCGAAAGCCAATGACAGACGTCCATGGACCACGCCAATGGCTGGTATCTGGGGACCTAAAGTGATGATTATTAACGAACGTGCAGGATCTGGTGGAGACTTGCTACCTTATATGTTTAAAATGAAAAACATCGGACCAATGGTAGGAACTCGTACTTGGGGCGGACTTGTAGGAACCTGGGATACTCCTCGTTTTATTGATGGTGGTCGCATGGTAGCACCTCGTGGTGGATTCTTTGATGTAGATGGAAAATGGGCCGTAGAAGCCGAAGGTGTGGCACCAGACATTGAAGTGATTCAGGATCCGAAAAGCATCTTGGCAGGAAAAGATCCGCAATTGGAAAGAGCGGTTCGGGAAGCAATGAAATTATTGGAAACGCAAGAATTCAAAATGAAACCAGAGCCCAAAGCGCCCATTCGTTGGAAACGCCCAAAGGGATATAAAAACGACAAATAAAAGGCATTCATTAGCGAAATATGAAGACATACGACGTTGTAATCCTAACGGATTCTAGGTATACGAATCCGACTGTCATTACAGCATACATTCAAAACATTCTTGATGAAGACGGAATGGTTAAAAAGGCGTTAGAACAGTTAGGATTACGCGTTTTACGCTTGTCGTGGGACGATCCTAATTTTGATTGGTCAACGACTAAATCTATCCTCTTTCGCACCACCTGGGATTATTTCGATCGCTTCGACGAGTTTTCTAAATGGTTAAATCGGGTAAGTCAGCAAACTCAATTGTTAAATTCAGAAGCCATCATCAGATGGAATCTAGACAAACATTACCTCATCGATTTAGCCAAAAAAGGAGTAAATATTTGCCAAACGATTTTTATAGAAAAAGGAGAAACGAAATCTTTAAAAGAATTGGCAATAGCAAATAATTTAACCGATTTCGTTATTAAACCCTGCATCTCAGGCGCAGCTCGTGAAACCTATCATATCAAAATTGAAGACGTTGATAATCATGAAGCGAACTTCAAGAAACTCATCCGTCAGGAGGCCATGATGTTACAACCGTTTCAGCATTCAGTACCGGTAAAGGGTGAAGTCTCTTACATGGTAATGAATGGAAAATTTACCCACGCCATTTTGAAAAAAGCGAAACCGGGTGATTTTAGAGTTCAGGATGATTTTGGCGGCACCGTTCACGATTGCACGCCATCCCTGGAAGAAATCAAATTTGCAGAATTCACCGCTTCTTGTTGCCCAAAACCACCGATTTACGCGCGAGTGGATGCTTTTACCGATAATAATGGTAATTTAGCATTAGCAGAATTGGAATTGATAGAACCCGAATTGTGGTTTCGACACAATTCTGCAGCAGCCGATGAATTGGCTAATGGAATTCAACAAAGAATAATAGCATGAAAAAATTTATCAAAGGGTTAGTACTATTTGCGGTACTCCTTATTGCAGGATTAGCCATCTTATTTGTTGTGAAAAACGAAAGCCTTCTGACAGGGGAAAAAGGTGAAAAAGCAGAACAACTTGCTCAAAACATTTTAAACGCTATCAATCATAAGGCATTTGAAAATACAGAAGTGTTAGAATGGAGCTTCCGAAATAAAAATTATTACACCTGGTACAAACAAGCTGGATATGTAGAAGTGGCTTGGGATGGAAATAAAGTCAAATTATATCCGAATACATTGTCCGAAAGTACCATATTAGACAATCCCACAAATCAACCCGAGAGCGATTTAATCGACTATGCTTTTAAGAACTTTAATAACGATTCTTTTTGGTTGGTTGCCCCATATAAAATAATGGATAAAGGTACCGAGCGCAGCTTGGTTAATTATGAAGGAAATAATGCTTTATTGGTTACCTACACATCTGGTGGCTCTACTCCTGGTGATTCCTATCTATGGATGGTCGATTCCAATTATGTGCCTACTTCTTTTAAAATGTGGACAAGTATCATTCCTATTGGCGGTGTTGGTGCTACATGGGGAAATTGGCAACAAACCGAAGCGGGTATTTTACTTCCAAAATCACATAAATTATCTTTATTCGGAATGGAAATCCCAATGGGCGATGTAAAAGCCTACAATCCAAATGCCGATGCTTTTGCAAATAACATACTAAAACGAATCAAGCACGACGCCTACAAAACTACTGAATATGTAGCATGGAGTTTTGGAGGTCGTAGATCGTTTAAATGGAATAAAAAAGATCATATCGTGGATGTGTCATGGGATACGATTCGCGTGAATTTACATCCGGCAGCACGCGAAAAAAGCACTGTTTATTTTAATGAGGTGAAACAGGAAACTGCAGACGCTAAAATTGTAAAGCGTGCCTGGGATATTTTTAACAATGACAACTATTGGTTAGTGGCGCCACATAAAATTTTCGATGATGGTGTGATTCGAAATTTAACAACATTAGACGGTCGACAAGCTTTACAAGTAAACTTTACTAAAGGAGGCACCACACCTGGTGATTCCTATATCTGGATTGTGGATGATAGCTATCTTCCAGTAAAATATTTAATGACGGTACCGAGCATGCGAATGCAAAAAGTACCAGCCACTTGGGACGGATGGATAACGACAGAAAGTGGGACTTTATTACCCACCTACCATACCTTTAGCAACGGTCGTCAACTATCAATGGGAACTGTAATCGCAAAATAAACATGACGAGCAATTCAATCACCAACGGAATTTTAAAAGCTATTGCCATATTAGCGGGTATCGTTATAGGTTTATACTTCTTATACGCGATTCGAACGGTACTGATTTACATCTGTATTGCAGCAGTTATATCTCTGATTTCCAGACCACTGATTCTATTTTTACGAAATAAATTAAAGTTTCCGAATACCCTAGCGGTCATCTTTACCATGTCCTTGTACATCGGGATTACTTTCGGAATTATTGGGCTTTTTATACCGCTAATCACCGAACAAAGCGAGAGTTTATCGCTGCTACAAACCGACAAATTATCGGCAAGTTTGGAAAGCACCTTTATTGAAATTGACAAGTACTTTAAAACGAAAAACATTGACATTCTTGATGAATTGAAAAGTACAGATCTCTTCTCTGGATTTAGTCAAATACCCAACATCATTAACGGAATCATCTCTGCCTTCGGATCGATAAGTGCCGGCTTATTTTCGGTGCTCTTTATTTCTTTCTTCTTTATGAAGGACAGCTTATTGTTGAAACGAGCTCTGTTAACCTTAACTCCATCGGGTAAGGAACGTCAGATGTACGATTCGCTAGAAAAAATTAATGGATTGTTATCGCGGTATTTCATCGGACTCTTGCTACAAATCTTAATCCTTTTTGTGATTTACACGATTGTCTTATTGATTTTCGGAATCAATAATGCGGTAGTAATCGCATTGCTCTGTGCCATTTTGAATATCATTCCGTACGTCGGTCCTATCATTAGCGGTTTGCTTTTGATTTTCTTAACCATGACCAGTAATTTAGGGCTCGATTTTCAGGCGGAAATTGTTCCGAAGACCATTTATGTGATGATTGGATTTGTAATTGCGCAATTGGTAGACAACCTGTTTAGCCAACCCAAAATATACTCAACAACCACTAAAGCCCATCCGCTAGAAATCTTTTTAGTGATTATTATTGGTGGAATTTTAATGGGTGCGGTAGGAATGATTATCGCCGTTCCCTCCTACACCGTTTTACGTGTTATATTAAAGGAGTATTTATCAGAAAACAAAATTGTAAAATCGCTTACAAAAGATATTTAAATGTCAATATACGAGGACATTTTAGCCTCAAAGGTTCAGCAGTTTATCAAAGAGAACTACAAGAAAGACATTCCGTCACTTGTATTAAAAGGTTCGCCTTTTTCGCATATCCCCATTGAGGAACTTTTGCAACAAATTGAAAGCAAACGAAAAGCCGAAAAGAAACTTCCTTACTGGTTTTCGAATGATGGTATTGTTTATCCGAAGAAAATATCTTTAGAGCAATGTTCATCAGAAAGTACAGCCGAATATAAAGCCAGTATAGTATCTGGAAATTCACTTATTGATGTTACCGGCGGATTTGGCATTGACACCTACTACTTCTCAAAACAGTTCAAGGAGGTTACCTATTGTGAAATCAATGAAGAACTCGCTGCTGTAGTTGAGCACAATTTAAAGCAATTGAAAGTGGATAATGTGTCTATAAAAGCAACGAATGGTATTCGGTATTTAAAAGAAGTAGACGAGCCTTTTGATGTGCTTTTTGTAGATCCGTCGAGACGAGATGACGTGAAAGGAAAAGTCTTTTTATTAAAAGATTGTGTGCCCTATTTACCACCAAAGATTCCTTTTTTACTGAGCAAAGCAAAGACACTATTGATTAAAGTCTCTCCTCTTCTCGACTTAAGTCAGACGATAAAAGAATTGCAATTTGTCTCAGAAATACATATCGTTGCGGTGAATAACGAGGTGAAAGAATTGTTGTTTGTTGTGACCAAGGATAGCGATGCTGCCATTCAGATTCAAACGGTGAATTTTCAACATGGCACCGTTCAGCAATTCGGATTTGAATATGGAGAAAGTCCGTATTCAAACTATGAAATGCCTCAGCGCTATTTGTACGAACCCAATGCAGCCGTGTTAAAATCGGGCGGATTTCATCACCTTACCCATACTTATGAGGTATTTAAATTACAAGAACATTCGCATTTGTATACCTCAGAAACCTTGTTAGATTTTCCGGGCCGAGCTTTTGAAATTGACGCGGTTTTTCCCTATGATAAAAAGAAAATCACCAAACATTTAGAAGAGCGGAAAGCGAACATTACCACTCGTAATTTCCCCAAAAGTGTGGCTCAAATTCGAAAGGAATTAAAACTCAAAGATGGTGGAAAAATTTACCTCTTCTTTACTAAGAACATGAAGCAGAAATTGATTTGTTTGGTGTGCAAAAAACTCTAGTTAAGAAATTCAATTTCTATTGCTTATTTTTGTTTGAAGCCACACGACTATGCAAACCAATCGCTATCAAGGTTTAAAAATATCTGATGAGAATTTCGATGAAATTCAAGATCATATTGTGGTCGAAGCCCCGCTTCAAATCAATATCAACTCAGAAGCCTATACCGTGGTGATGCGCACCCCTGGAGACGATTTCCAACTGATTCGCGGCCTACTATACGCAGAAGATATTTATAAGAAAACGGTCAATCCTACTTTTACCATTATCAAATCAGAAGAAGGTATTCCCAGTATTATCGATGTGACGATTCCTTCGGACGATTTAGGAAAAGGCTATTTAAACAAACGCACTTTACTATCTGTTTCTTCCTGTGGCATTTGTGGAACCACCGAACTGGAAAACCTGACTGTAGAAGGATCGGCATTATCACAAAATCAGCATTTTGATGCTGATGTAATTCATCAAATGATGGTTGAAATGCAAAAGCAACAATCCGGATTCGAACTCACGGGCGGTAGCCATGCAGCCGCTTTATTTAATGGAAATTATCAATTGCTCATCGCAAAAGAAGATATTGGAAGACACAATGCTGTAGATAAAGTGATTGGTGAAGTACTGGCGCAACATCAATTGGAATCCGCTCAATTTTTAACCGTAAGTGGTCGAGTTTCTTATGAAATCATCACTAAAGCTTTTGTGGCTAAGATTCCGGTAGTCATTGCTGTATCTGCTTGTTCGAGCATGGCGATAGATTACGCCAAAGAATTTGGCATCTGCCTTATCGGATTCACGCGCACCAACAAATTAACGGCATACACGCACATTAATCGATTAGAAAAACTCATCAATGTCTGAAAAAATAAACGCACAACCGCCAGAAACCTTAACAGGTATTGAACTTACAGAGGTACCAAAACACTCGGTTGGACCTACAGCCATTAAATCGGCATTGTCTCATGTGAGTAAAGAAGTGGGACTATTTAAAGGAGTGGGACTCCTCAAAAACTTGAATCAGACCTACGGATTTGATTGCCCAGGATGTGCCTGGCCAGACCCTGATGAAAAGCGTGCTTTTTTGGCCGAATATTGTGAAAATGGTGCCAAAGCCATTGCCGAAGAAGCCACAAAGAATAAGGTTTCTCCCTTATTTTTTGCAACGCATACTATTGCAGAAATGGGCACCTGGTCTGATTACGAAATCGGAAAGAAAGGTCGAATCACCCATCCGGTGTATAAACCCGAAGGTGCCGGTCATTATGAAGAAATCTCATGGGAAGATGCTTTTTCGTTGATAGCAAAAGAACTCAACGGTCTTGCATCGCCCGATGAAGCCATTTTTTATACCTCGGGAAGAACAAGCAATGAAGCTGCTTATTTGTATCAGTTGTTTGTGCGTCAATTTGGAACCAACAATTTACCCGACTGTTCCAATATGTGTCACGAATCGAGTGGCGTAGCCCTATCTCAAACGGTAGGAATCGGAAAAGGTTCGGTCACTTTAGACGATTTTAATCATGCCGATTTGGTGATGGTAATTGGTCAAAATCCGGGTACCAATCACCCACGTATGCTATCCGCCTTAAGTGAAACCAAACATCGTGGCGGAAAAATCATTACGATTAATCCGTTGCCAGAAGTTGGTTTGATGCGTTTTAAAGATCCGCAGAATCCGTTGAAATGGATCGGATCCGGACAAGAGATTACAGATTTGTTTTTACCCGTAAAAATCAATGGTGATGTGGCGCTGCTTAAAATCGTTTTAAAACTGATGAAGGCGGCCGAAGAAGCTAATCCGGGTTCAGTTTTCGATCATGAGTTTATCAAAACCAAAACACAAGGCGTTGACGAACTTTTAGAAGATCTCGATCGCTATAGTATTGAGGATTTACTTCCGCAGACCGGATTGTCATTAGAACAAATTCAAGAATGCGCCAATATGATTATGGCGAATGAGAAGGTTATCATTTGCTGGGCGATGGGGTTAACGCAGCATAAAAACGCAGTCGATAATATTCGGGAGGTTGTCAATATTTTATTGCTAAAAGGAAGCATCGGTAAAAAAGGTGCTGGTACCTGCCCCGTGCGTGGACATTCCAATGTACAGGGAGATCGAACTGTTGGTATCTGGGAACGACCAAAACCTGCTTTTTTAGATTCCTTAGAAAAAGAATTCGACTTTTCGGCTCCCCAACATCATGGCTACGACGTGGTAGAAGCGATTAAAGCCATGCACGAACAAAAAGCAAAAGTATTCTTCGCTATGGGTGGAAATTTCTTATCGGCCACACCAGATACCGAGTATACTGCAAAAGCCTTACAAAACTGTAATTTGACGGTACAGGTATCTACGAAATTGAACCGAAGTCATATTATTACTGGTAAACGAGCACTTATTTTGCCTTGTTTAGGAAGATCTGAAAAAGATGTACAAGCCAGTGGCGAACAATTTGTCTCTGTAGAAAATTCTATGGGTGTGGTACATCAATCGCGCGGGCATTTAACACCTTGTTCGCCCCATATAAAAAGTGAACACGCCATTGTTGCTGGTTTGGCCAAAGCAACCTTAACAAATACAAAAACCGATTGGGATGCCTTGGTTTCGAATTACGATTTGATTCGCGATAAAATTGAAGCTACCATTCCGGAGTTTGAAGACTATAACAAACGTGTTCGAGAAAAAGGTGGCTTTTATTTGCCCAACAATGCACGAGCTGGCGACTTTGCACCTACCAAAACAGGAAAAGCGAATTTTACACTCAATACACCTTCGGATATTGTGTTAGACAAAGACGAATTTCTGATGATGACCATACGTACTCACGATCAATACAATACGACTATTTACGGACTGCATGATCGCTACCGCGGTATTTTTAATGAACGCCGCGTGGTAATGATGAATCCGAAAGACATGCATGCCTTGGGTATTCAAAAATTAGATTTGGTCGATTTAAAAAGTCATTACGAAGGCGAAACCCGAAGTGCTTACGGATTTTTGGCCATTCCGTATGAGATTCCGCAGCAATGCACCGCCACGTATTTTCCAGAGGCCAATGTCTTGGTACCCATCAATAGTACCGCAACTATTAGTAACACACCCACATCTAAAACTATAAAAATTACGATTCACAAACGATGATACGAAAACGAATTGCTTTATTTTTTGCGGTATTGACGAGTTCAATACTGCTTTCTCAAGAATTAGAAATTCCTAAGAAACAAACCCAATTAGGCTTTGGTAAACTCGATTTTTTATCGATAGAAATGCCTGGTAACGAAGCCAATATGGGCTTTACGGGTATACATTACAATATTGAAGTGACCGATTGGGGTGGCTATGCCGGTGTTGGTATTTACGGGGCCGTTTCTGGTATTCGGGGTGGCTTCTTTACTCTGGGTGTAAATGCGGGTATCAAAGAATATTTATCCGATCGATTTTTTACGGATTTAGGCTTCCATTTTGGAGGTGGTGGTGGCGCCGGAGCCCCAGATGGCGGAGGTGCGTTTATTCTACCCCATGTAAATGTGGGTTATGATTTTAAAGACTTTTCGGCACAGGCTGGATGGAGTTATGTCAACTTTTTTGATGGCGGTGCCATAAAAGGCAGTCAGTTTAATGTAGGTATTGAAATCCCTATGAATTTTGATTACGCATCGTATGAAGAACGAGAAAAAGAATTTAGTACGACAGCGATGAAATCGAGTGGCTGGAATCAGAAGACCAAGCAGACTTCCCTACTCTTTCACTTGAATAATTTAAAGGTACAAGGCAACACCCAACCCACATACTACCAAGGAAGAACCATTCGATTGGCTGGTTTTGAATTGGCACAATTCTTTACAGACCACTGGTTTGGTTTTGTAAAGGTAGATGGCGCCTATCATGGCATTCAGGCGGGTTATATGGATGTGTTTTTAGGTGGTGGTTATCGCTATAGCTTTAACCGTAACCGCACCAATTTGCTAGCGAAATTTTCCATAGGCGCTGGCGGCGGCGGTGGTGTAGACACCAAGGGCGGATTCTTAGTGCAACCAGATATTTCTATTGAACAAAAGGTATTTGGCGATTTCTTCTTAGCCTTAAATAAAGGATATGTGATCAATCCAGATCGGTCTGTGAATACCTCATCTTACGGATTTGGATTGAAGTATTATTTAGAGCGCAACGGAACCTATGCCGAAAATGCTTCGTTTGACCATGCCATTTTTAAAGGCATAGAATTGATTGTAAAACACGATTTGTATATAGATGCGACTCGTGATAGCAATCCGACCGAAGATTTACATCAAATCTCATTACAGGTGAATTTGGATCTTAGCAAGCATTTGTATGCAGCTGGGCAAACCTCATTTGCAACCTTAGGTAACGCTGGGGCCTATGCGGAAGGAATAGTTGGTTTGGGACTGCGATCTAATTCATTTTTTAATAGCTCTACACGTTTGTTTGCTCAGGTATTGGGAGGAGCTGCTGGTGGCGGAAACATTAGTACAGGAGAAGGATTTATTGTAAAACCAAGTTTAGGTTTTAGCACAAAATTGAGTGATAAGTTGAATTTACGAGCTGCAGGCGGATATGTAAAGGCCAGCGGTGGCGCTTTAAGTTCGACGCTTTTAAACTTTGGATTATCTTACAATATATCGATGTTGAAAAGTAAGTAATCTAAATAAACATGAATTTTAACGATATTAATTAGCTGATTATCAGAATTAATAATTACTTTAAACTCGGTATAAACCCCTTAAAATCTTTGTTAAATGAAAAATGTGAGACGTCAGCTCTTCCTATTTGCTGTATTGGCATTAGTATTATACTTCTCGGGAGACTATTTATTAGAAAATGGATTTAATGATATGTTAGATGGCATCGTAATGATGATTTTCTTTGGATCTATCATCCCATTTATGGGAAAATTGCTTATCTTAATAAAGCATTTCACGTTAAGCCAGCAGTCGTAAGGGTTTACAAGCATCAGAAAATTATTGTACAATATTTGTAAAAATATACTAGTATTTTTAGAAAATTATTCTAGTATTTTTTACAAAAAATACTAGAACTTTTATCTAGAATAATACGGATGTTCACCCACACCTATCCGTATCACCACCTCATTTCTCACTGAGAAACACCCGAAAACGCAGTGCGTTTTTAAAGCGTTGTATTTATTCCTCAGTATTTTGTTTTTAGCATCTATTTTCATAGTTTTAATTCGCTATGAAAACAATTACTTTATCCAGAGTGGCACTTGATGCCAACATACTCATCTGCCTTCCGTATACCTATAACGATTCAATTACTCAAAATTTGCAGCAGTTACCTTTTGTTTTTTGGAGTGATGCATTGCGGTCTTTTTGTATGGAAGACACGCGACAATTAAGAAACGAACTTTTTCTGGCACTCCGTCAGCGGGGTTATTATGTCGATTACCGGCAATTGAAAAAGACTGTTAGTATCCCTAGTAAAAAGAAACCGTATGCTTCTACCCTTCCGACTTTAACGGCGGTTTTGCTAGAAGAACTTGAGAAATACAAGCGCTGGTTACAACAAAAACGGTTGAGCGTAAACACAGTGAATACCTATGTTGAAGTGACCGAGTTCTTTTTGCGCTATTGTGTTTTGAAACGAAGGTTTGATTATAGTAAAAATCTTGTTGAAGCCTTTAATTATGATTTTATCGTTCGTCAAAACAAATCCATATCCTATCAAAATCAATGTATTAATGGCATTAAAAAGTATTTGGAGTACCAAGATATAGCCTTTGAAACCTTGGCTATTGAGCGACCGAAAAAAGAAAAAAAACTACCGGTTGTTTTGAGTGTTTCGGAAGTGAAAGCTATAATTGACAGCACCACCAACTTGAAACATCGCACGCTATTGTCGTTGATCTACTCGGCCGGATTACGAATTGGCGAAGCACTGAGTTTGAAGGCTTCGGATATTGATAGTGGCCGTATGTTGATTCATATTCGTCAGGCCAAGGGAAAGAAAGATCGATACACCTTATTATCTGAGCATTTTTTACAACTGTTACGCAGTTATTATTTGGCCTACAAACCGAAACAGTATTTGTTTGAAGGTCAAGATGGAGGCCAGTATTCAAATACCAGTGCACAGGCCGTATTACGCCGAGCTGTGGGTAAGGCGAACATTCAGAAAAGGGTTACGTTACACACCTTGCGGCACAGTTTTGCGACGCATTTGTTAGAAAACGGAACGGACATTCGATACATCCAGGAGTTGTTGGGTCATAGCAGCCCAAAGACTACCATGATTTATACTCATGTGAGTGAACGAAGTTTAAAAAAGATTCGAAATCCGTTTGATGAGTTGCAGTGAAATTTCTATTTTTAGAACGCAATGGGATTGCTATGAATTATACAGACCTGTGCATAGCCTCCCCATTCGGAATTTGAGAATGAATAAACACGGGTATATAAACAAGTTGGGCTTCATACAAAACAAACAACTAATTGAAGAATAGCATTTTCAAGATATCGACCATAATCCTTTTCCTTTTCATCACTTCTTGTGATTTAAGTGAAAAGAACCTTGCAAGCGTATCTTCCGGCTACATTTCAGTCAATGACTCTAAAGTTCATTATAAAGAATATGGACAAGGTGAAAAAACGTTGATTTTCATACACGGTTGGGGCTGTGACTTGAACACTTGGAAATATCAGTTCGACTACTTCAAAGATAAATATCATATAGTGCTGATTGATTTGCCGGGTTATGGACAAAGCGACAAAGTCGAACAGGATTACACCATTGATTTGTTCGCTCAATCTGTTTCAGCGGTAATCCATGATTTAGAAATAAAGAAACCTGTATTTGTGGCTCATAGTATGGGATTGCCGATTACGATAGAAGCCTTGAAACAATTGAATGCTGAAAACGCAATACTGGTCAATATTGATGGCGTGTATTTTGACTTTCCAACTGACAGTATCGAAAATATTCAATACAAAGAAGGCTTGACCGAATTTGCCAATATGTTCAAAGGTGAGAACTACAAGCAAAATGTAGAGCAGTTCTGTAGTGGCTTTATTACTGAATCAACCCCAGAAGACGTAAGAAACTACATTCTCTCAACAATGACTGAAACACCGCAGAAGGTTGGCTATCAGTCAATGAAAAGCTTAATAGACCAACAATATTGGGACAAGAAAACACTCGAAAATCAGACGATCTCAATTTATGCAAAAACTGATGAATTAGCGCCTGACAATGAAAACCTATTAAGAAAGCAGTTTCTGAATTTGACCTACATTGAGATGGATAGTGTAAATCATTTTCTTATGATGGAAAAACCAAAGAAAGTGAATGAAATATTGAAAGAATTTATCGAAAAATAAAGTACGAAAGCCCAACATAGGCTATAATTCAGCGCTACTTTTTAACTTTAAAACAAAAACCCTAACTTAGAGCTGGCTGATTTCTACTTTGGACAAATCCTGCGGATTGGTCCACGCCGAAATCATAGCCGAGACCGTTATATACAATTACCATAAAAACATAAAATGAACGAAAACTTAAATATGGCTGTCTTAATTGATGGTGACAATATACCATCTGCTAATGTCAAGGAGATGATGGAAGAGATAGCCAAGTATGGTAATCCTACTATAAAAAGAATATATGGAGATTGGACCAGGCCAGGACTGAATAAATGGAAAAATCTATTGTTAGAAAATGCCATAACACCAATACAGCAATATGGCTATACGACTGGAAAAAATGCGACTGATTCTGCTATGATCATTGATGCTATGGACATACTTTATAGCAATAAAGTCAATGGCTTTTGCCTTGTCTCTAGTGATAGTGATTTCACCAAATTGGCTACCAGACTAAGGGAAGCAGGCATGTTAGTCATCGGGATTGGAGAGAAAAAGACGCCTAACCCATTCATTGTTGCATGTGATAAGTTTATTTACATAGAGATTCTAAGGAAACAATCGGAAGATAAAACTGATATAAAGGAGACTACTAAACCTTTGGTTGATAAAATCACCAACAAAGAGATTAGCTTAATTTCCTCTTCAGTAAATGATTTATCAGATGAAGAAGGATGGGCATTCCTCGGAGATGTCGGAAGTTTAATACAGAAAAAACGTCCCAATTTCGACTCTAGAAATTATGGATTTGAAAAACTCACACCACTAATTAAGTCAATCAACAAATTTGAGATTGAACAACGTGAAAATCCAAAAGGAAGAAGCAAATTGATTTATGTTAAAATAAAAGAAAAGCATATAACAAGGGCTAAAAAATCATAGCCACCCTCTGGGATGGCAACGCTTTTTAGCCAGACCGTTGTACCATATTAAAAAAATAAGAATAAAAATGAGAAGATTATTACTGATAACTCTAATAGCAATCTCTCTGGTTTCTTGCCAAGACAAAACTAAAAAGAAGGAAGATTCTTTTAGTACCATTCCTTTGAATTCTGAAAGAACAGTTAAGGCTGATATTAATTTTAAGAGTAATCCTTTAGCTGAACGTTACAGAACTGTAATCACCGAAAAGTATAATGAACTTGCGGTAAATTTTGCTTCCTATTATGTAATTACAACTTGGGGTTGTGGATCTGGTTGTGTGACTGGGGTTATGGTTGACATTCGAGATGGCATTGTTTATTCTCTGCCTGAAGACAAGGAATGGGGAGGTAATGGAACGTATATTGATTCAAAAAAGGAAAGTCAAATTCTTGTAACAGTTGCAGTCGCTCAATCACCATCAGGGGAAACTGAAGAGAACAAAAAATACTGGGATTGGAATGAGGATTTAAAAAAATTCAAATATATAAAAGAGGAAACTGTAAAAGAAGAACAAAAAATTGTATTCCAAAAAATCTTGAGCTTACAAAACATAACATTTGAAATAAAAGCGAGTGGAGAAGGATTTATTCAGCAGCTTTCCATACAACCAGAAGGCTTGGAAATAAATAATCAAAAAATAACTCATGAAATAGAAGGAAAAGTTACCAATGCAGAAATTGAAGATTTAAATTCGGATGGATCTCCGGAAATCTTGATTTACATTGTTTCAGCAGGAAGTGGTAGTTATGGAAACGTCATTGGTTATTCCGTGAATAATAGAAAATCAATGAGTCAAATTTACTTCCCTGATTTATCTGATAACAAAGAAGCTAGCAGTGGCTATATGGGTCACGATGAATTTGCTATTATAGAAACCACTTTAGTAAGAAGATTTCCAGTTTACAATGAGGGTGATACAAATAACAATCCAACAGGAGGTTTTCGACAAATAGGATATAAATTAAAAGACGGTGAAGCATCCAGAGTGTTTGAAATAGGTAAAATATTTTATTATGATTAATAAAAACTATTGCCAACATTGGCTATAACCTGCCTCCCGCAAGCGGGTTCAGCGCTGCTTAATAACTTTTAAACAAAAATCCTAACTTAGAGCTGGCTGATTTCTACTTTGGACAAATCCTGCGGATTGGTCCACGCCGAAATCATAGCCGAGACCGTTTTCCTTACACGAATCCAACATAAGAAAAAACATAACCAACATATGAGAACATCTATTGTTATTCTTCCTCTGTTAATTGCACTCCTGATTAGCTGTCAAACAGAAACAAAAGACACTAAAACAGAAAACTTTAGTTCTAATGACTATTCGGATCTAGTTGCTTTATTCAAAGACTGGAGAACTTTCGAAATTCCTCCGAAATTGGATGGTGCACCCGATTATCGAAAAGCTACTTTCGATGAGCGCATGGCTACTTTTAAACAATTAAGAGCACGCCATGCGGCCATTGATACCACTAACTGGTCTATTTCAAATAAAGTAGATTGGATGGTCGTTTGGGCAGAAATGAATGGTTTTGATTTTAACTATCGTATCCTCAAACCATGGGAGCGAGACCCTGCTTTCTACAAGACGATATGGACCTACAAAAGCGACGTACCAGCCCATGAAGGGCCTACCCATCATAGTACTTTAGAATTGTGGACCTATGAATTTCCTTTAAGCAAAACAGAACGTGAACGTATGCTCAATGATTTGGCTGTAATTCCGTCATTGAACGAACAAGCCAAAACAAATCTTACGGGTAATGCTAGAGATCTTTGGATTACCGGTATCCGAGATATCAAGACCCAGTCTGAAGTACTTGAGGGAATGAAAAGTGCTGCAGATGTTAAGACTGATAAGGAATTGATGTCTGCTATAGAAAAAGCACAAACTTCTACCAATCAATTGGTACAATGGCTTGAATCCGAATCAGAAAAGAAAACCGGACCTTCAGGTATCGGTAAGGAAAATTATACCTGGTACATGCAAAATGTGCATCTGGTTCCGCTTACCTGGGAAGACGAAGTAATGATTTTAAAAAGAGAAGTTGCTCGTGCATGGTCAGCCTTGAAACTGGAAGAACATCGCAATCGAAAGCTACCGGAGCTGAATGCAGCAGATTCACCAAAGAGCTATGATGCTCTGGCCGATCGTGCCGCTAAAAGTTTGATTAGCTTTTTAGACAAGGAGGATATTGTAACGGTGAAAGATTATTTCGATCCTGCTTTACGAGAGCACTTGGGCAGTTTTATTCCGGCAGAAAAGCGAAACTTCTTCTATATCACTTCTCATTACGATCCTCGTCCACTCTTCTCCCACTTTTATCATTGGTTTGAACTAGCGAGAATGGAAAATGAACCCAACTCGAGTGAAATTAGAAAAGGCCCATTGTTATATAATATCTTCGATTCTCGAAATGAGGGTACAGCAACTGCAGTAGAAGAAATGTTTATGGATGCCGGCTTATATGATGATGACCCAAGAGTTCGGGAAATCGTTTACATCATGATTGCACAACGTGCTGCCAGAGGATTAGGTTCGCTCTATGCACATGCCAATGAAATGACCATGAAAGAAGCAGGTGGGATCCATTCGGAATATACACCTCGTGGATGGATGAAAACTGAAAAAGATTTATTGATCTTTGAACAGCACTTGTATTTAAGACAGCCAGGTTATGGTACAAGTTATATCACAGGAAAGTACTTACTGGAAGCCGCTATGGCAGAATATGCCTATCAAAAAGAACGAAAGGGAGAGCCATTTAAACTAAAGGAATTCTTTGATGGAATCAATAGTATTGGTAATATCCCAGTAGCCCTAACACAATGGGAAATGACCGGGAATTCCGATCACCTAATTATGATGAAGTAAGTAAAATCAAAAATTAGAAACACGAACAAATGAAATACATCTCTTTTTGCCAAACATGCGTATTGACCTTTCTGCTGACAATGACCGTGACAGTAACCTCACAGGAGAAGGAATTAACGCTTGACGATATCTTTGCAACACCAAAACTGACAGGTACCACTCCGTCACGACCTGCATGGGCACCCAACAGCAAACACTTCGCCTTCTCATGGAATGAACCAGCGATTTCAGCGCGTGGTCTATGGGTATCAACCAACGATGGAAAAGACGTAAAGCTGGTTTCCTCTAAAGAATCAGGTTCAGTTCGTTCAATTATTTGGACAGATACAAATACAATTATCAGTCTTCGAGGAAATGATCTTTGGAAAACCTCTTTGGCTGAAGAAAAAGACAGCCAATTTATGCCGGTTATGCCCGGTGCTGGTAATCTAGCTCTTTCTCCTAATGGAACCAAAATAGCTTACATACAAAATGGAGATTTGTGGCTTGCAGACCTTTCATCTAGACGAAATAAACAATTAACAAAGATTGGTATTCCCAGTCTTTCAAACTTACCAAAAGGACGTTACAGTCGTGCAGAGCTAGAAATCGGTCCGGGTATTTGGAGCGGCCCCACCTACAAGTGGTCTCCAGACGGTAAGACCATTGCTATTCATGTGGTTGATAGGCGCCAGATGCGAAAGGTGCCATTTCCAAATTATCTAGCTAAAGAAACCAGTCCGAATGAGGTACGCAGGAGTTACCCGGGTGATTCAAACGAGATACGTAGGGTTGGCTTACTAGATATTGAAAGTGGAAGTATAACTTACCTTGATTTACCAAACCCAAGTGCAAATCAAATCATTGATTTCAACTGGTCAAAAAGTGGTTCATTACTTATTGATGTTGCTTCGGATACTGCCGTTGAACGTAAACTATTTGTAGTAACCCCAGGTAAAGAAAAACCTCGTGAGATTTGGAAAGGTGTGCGCGAAAGTCGCATGTATACCTCCTTCGGATCTACCTGGCATCCCGATGGCAAACAGGTTATTTTCTTAAGTGATATGGGGGATCGTTATGGGCTTTATTTATTAGATCCTTCATCATCGAAGCCAAGTCCGAAACTATTGACAGATCCATCCTATGATGTACTCTCCTCTCCTACTGTTATTGGCGGGTCTCTGTTTTATACGGGGAATGGTGTCAATCCGTATGAACAACATGTGTATCGATTAACATTATCTGGAGGTCAGCCTGAACAACTCACAGGTCTAGCTGGACGAAATGTGGGGTATCCATCACCAGATGGCAAGCACTTGGTGTTTATGCATAATGATGATACCTCACCAAACGAGCTTTACTTGACAAACGTTAAAGGTGGTCAACCTACTCGAGTGACTAACTCACCTTTACCTGCTTTCAGCAAACGAACATGGAAGGCGGCAGAGTACGTTAATTTCCCAAGTTTAGTAGATGATTATACCTTACATGCGCGGATTTTGAAGCCTGATAATATGAAGGCTGGTAAGAAATATCCGGTGATTTTTGGTCCTGTATATTCGAATACGGCAAGAAACCGATGGGCAGGAAACTATAGCCTTATTCAGCAGTTACTGGTGAAGAAGGGATATATTGTCATTCAGGTAGATTCACGTGGAAGTAATGGTTATGGACGAGCGTTTAGAGAAGAGTTTTTACTAGGCTTTGCCGACCAAGATATTGAAGATTATGCGAGTGCCGTATCTTACATGGAGTCTTTGGATTATGTAGATCCTGATCGTATTGGAATCTGGGGAAGCAGTTATGGAGGTACGCTTTCGGTTTATACCTTATTGAAGAAGCCGGGCTTATTCCAAGTGGGAGTTGCAGCTGCTGCGGCCGTAGACCCGATGTTTTTTGGTACAGATGATGTGGCGATTGTTCGTCGCCCGCAAACACATCCGGAGATATTTGAACGCAAAGCACTTAAATATGCAGGAAATCTGAAAGATAAACTCATGTTCATCCATGGTCTTCAAGACCATGTTGTACCCTTCAAAACAACAGCTGTATTGGCTGAAGAATTAATTAAACAGGGAAAAGATTTCGACTTTGCTTTTGCTCCTGGGGCAACCCACGGATGGAGTCGTGAGCGTAATTACGATCGTTATTTATTTGGAAAACTTATCGAGTATTTCGACAGACATCTGGGTGAGTCCGCAAAGTAACTAATTGAAGGTTACTTTTTCATTAAATTGAGTATAATAGAATGTGAAATAGCGAGTCGGTACCATAATTACCAACCTCCAATTCCAGCATCTTTCCTATAAAGAAATACATTTTGATTTCGTATTTTTATCTTATTTATTCCGCATCACGGCTAAATAGACCTCTATGAGAATACAAGTAATCGCTGTAGTAATTTTATTATTTCTTGTAAGGCAATTTTCATTCGCTCAGCAAACTATTTTATCTGATAGCAATTTACCAATCATGGTGATTTCTACAGATATAGATCCTGCTACCAATGCTCCTTATGAAATTCCTGACGAACCCAAAGTTTTGGCGACTATGCAACTTATTTATAGACCCGATGGATCAAGAAATTATGTAAGCGATATCTCTAAACCGTCTTTTTTAAATTACAATGGTCGCATAGGTATTGAATTACGTGGAAGTAGTTCTCAGGTTTTGGATAAAAAACCATACGGTTTTACTACCCTACTAGAGGATAATGATACCAATAACAATGTTAGTTTATTAGGGATGCCTGATGAAAATGACTGGGTATTGAATGCTTTAGCTTATGACCCCTCTATGATTAGAGATTATCTTTCTTATACTTTGGCAGCCAGTATGGGTAATTATGCGCCAAGGGTAAAATTTATAGAAGTTATCGTTAACGACGATTACAAAGGGGTGTATATTTTAACCGAAAAAATCAAACGAGATTCAAATCGATTAGATTTAAAAAAAATAGATCCAACAGATACCAACGTTCCAGATGTAACCGGAGGGTATATTGTAAAAGCAGATAAAACTACAGGTGGGGACCCAGTAGCATGGACGATGCCTAATTACGGAGGTTGGGATACAGATTTCTTGCATCACTACCCAAAACCAGAAGACATTACGGTCGAGCAAGCAATTTATATTGAATCTGTTTTTAGAGAATTGGAAACACAGACGAACCCTTCTAACAGCTCAATATTGAATGGTTACCCGACAATTATAGATATACCAAGTTTCGTTGATTACATGATTATGTCAGAATTCGCTTCTAATCCGGATTCATATCAATTTAGTACGTTTTTCCATAAAGACAAAGGCGGAAAACTTAGAGCAGGACCTGTTTGGGATTACAATTTGTCTTATGGAAATGATTTATTTGTATTTGGATTTTACAGAAGTTTCTATGATGTTTGGCAATTTGATTTTGAAAATGGAGGTGCCAAATTTTGGAAAGATTTGTTTCAAGACAGTGTTTTTAATTGTTATGTATCAAAACGTTGGGCAGAATTAACTGCAGAAAATGGTGTTTTAAACTACACAACGGTAGCAGGGCTGATAGACCAATATCATGAGCTATTAGCAGAAGCTCAGGTTAGAGAATTACAACGATGGCCACCGATAGATGGATGGCCGACCGTAGCAGATCAAACAAAAAACATTAGTGCCATGAAAGATTGGATTACAAATCGTATCAATTGGATGACTTCGAATTTAGGTACTACTGATGAATGTACTAATGTATCGCTACCTAATCTCGTGATCAGTAAAATTCACTACAAACCTATTGAGGATGGAGCATATTCAAGTAAAGATTTAGAATTCATTGAAATCTCTAATAACAGCAATGAACAAGTCAATCTTACGGGAATTTATATACGAGAATTAGGACTGTCATATCAATTTCCTCCCAACGCAATCATAGATAAAAATGAAAAAATATATTTGAGTGGCAATGCTTCAGCATTCCAAAATTACTACGGATTTACTCCTTTTGATGAATATTCAAGAAGTCTAAGCAATAACTCTTATCGGATTGTTCTGGCCGATTCCTTCGGAAATATCATTGACGAAGTTTGGTATACTGATAGTGATCCATGGCCAGCAAGTGCAGATGGCGATGGGCCGCATTTGCATTTGGTTGACTTAAATTCTGACAATAGTTTGGCGAGTAATTGGATCGCCAGTACAGGCACACTTTCTGCTCCAACGATGAGCAATAACCAACACATAATAACTGTTTACCCCAATCCTACTTCGGGTATCATAAAGATCAAATCACATCCTTCTCAAATTGATAAGATGAAATTTATTCTTTACAACTATTTAGGACAAACTGTTACAACCATAAATCTAAGTCCCAACGATTCTCAAATCGATATAAGTCACTTAACCAATGGTATTTACTATTACCATATACAATTAGAGGGAGCTATTATTTCAAAAAATAAAATTATTAAACGCTAGGCGCGATAATACAAAACTATCATTCTGATTTAGTAAAACAGGCAACCATCTAAAACCACAACCTCATCGGTACCAACAGCATTTACATTATAATTTCTTGGAGAGGGCTCAAAGACAAAAGTTTGCCCTTTTGTTTCAAGTAGACTTTAACTTTTCCTTCTTTCACAATACTTGTAAACTCAACAAAGAAACCTTATTCATTGTCAATTTTTTCGATCATTTTTAAAGCTTCTTTCCTTGGAGGATACTGTTTTGAAACAATAAAACCGACAAACATTGATACTAAAAAGGAAGGAAGTAACACGTCAATGGCAACAAAATAAGGACCCAATATTTCCATTTCTTTAAATACAAAATTGAATAACATCACGGCCAGAAAACCAGAGATCATTGATGATATAGCTCCTTGCTCTGAATATCCTTTCCAAAAAAGGGTTAGGATGATAAGTGGACAAAAAGTGGCTGCAATGCCAGACCATCCAAATATAATGACCCAAAAAATCTGCCGGTCTGGAGAAACATAATTCATGATTAAGGCTAAAATTAATGCTGAAAATGCCATAATAATAGTAGAGGTTCTAGAGAATTTAGTGAGCTTTTTATCCTCAATATCGGGTCTGTATATTTTTTGATAGAAATCACGACTTAGGGCACTTGAAGCCAAAATTAAAAGTGAGTCAATGGTTGACATGATGGCCGATAAAACAATAGCAATAAAAATTGCCACCAAAATACTAGGTAAAAATGCTTCGGTAACCATACTTAATACATCTTCCCCACTATTACCCAATATAGCCTCTGGGTCTTGTCCTTTTGAGGTAAAATAAATGCGAGCTAAAATTCCAATGGTTACGGCAGCTGCATCGGTCAACAACGTGAAAATACAAGCCACCCACTTCCCTTTTTCAATTTCCTTTTTATTTTTAATTGACATAAATCGGACATATACTTGAGGTGAACCAAGAAATCCGAGGCCAATCATAGAAAAACCTAAAAGGGTAGAAACGTTCATCCAGACATCAGAGCTTCTTCCCATAATTTGGGTAAGTGTGGGGTCTATTACATTCAATTCAGCGGTAATTCCAGCACTACAATCCATAGAGTACCAGACGACGATAGGTAATAAAACCAATCCGAAGAACATCAATAAACCTTGGAAGAAATCAGACCATACGGCAGCCACAAAACCACCAAAGAAGATATAAGCAAGCACAATAAAAAATCCTATTAAGGCGCCCAATTTGTAATTGATGCCCAACATAGATTCAAAAGCTATACCTGTTACATCAATTTGAGAAGCCACATAAATAACTATAAAAACAACCAAAACCAGCGCAGCTATAACTCTTAGTGTATGGGTGGATGATTTAAAATGACTTTGTAAATAGTCTGGTATGGTAATAGCTCCAAAAGAATCTGATCTTTTTTTGAATCGTTTGGCCATAAATTGCCATGAAATGAAGACCCCTAACAATTCGCCTAAGACTACCCAATAGGCAGAATAACCTGCCATAGCCCCCATACCTGTTAATCCGATTAATAACCATCCTGACTCACCAGTGGCTCTAGCAGAAAAAGCAACTGCCCAAAACCCCATTTTTTTTCCTCCAACATAATAGTCACTCATACCTTTTATGCGTTTGGATGCAAAAATTCCAATTAAAAAAAGTATTCCCACGTAAACAGCTAAGACTGTTATTTTAATGGTTAAGTTTTGGTCTATCATATGTCTAGTTGTATAGTTTTTTTTAGTTGTTTAAGAATAAAAAGTAGAAAAAGTGTGGTATTTTGATTTTTGTCAAAAATGCAAAAATTAGCTAATTTTTCGTTGCTTTTTAGTAAAAAATCACAAAAAATAGCTTAAAAATCATTGAAAATTCTATTTTTGTTAAAAACTAGCTTGGTAAAATTCGTCAACGTACAGGAGAAAATCATAGTCTTTACATGGGTAAAGGGTACTTATCAAATTAAAAAATAATTGAACTTGAACCAAAATTTAACAGACACACCTCAAAGAGTAGATCAATTAATTACTGCCTTAGAAGAGGGGGAGAGGACGACCTACCATCACATCCTTCAAAACTTTGAACTAACCCCATTAGACTTTGAAAACTATACCTCATGGTCTGATAAATATTACACTAGAAACTGCATCGTCAATAACGAAAAGTTTGAATTGATATTGATCTGTTGGTGTAAAGGGCATAAAACACCTATTCACGATCATGGAGGCGAAGAATGTTGGGTTAAAGTAATTGGTGGGGAATTGGAAGAACTTATCTATCAAAAGAATGAAAAAGGTGATTTGGCCCCTGTAAGAACATCATTGTCCAAAGCAAATCAAATAACCTATATGAAAGATTTTATGGGGTTTCATAGTCTAGAAAATATAGCCAATAAAAAAAGTCTGACCCTTCATCTGTATGCCAAACCCATTCGAAAGTGTAATATTTTTGATTCTGACACAAAGTCTTTTGTAGAAACTGAAATGTTTTACCATACTACTCCTTAATAAAATTTACACTTATGTCCACGATAAAGAATGATTTAACCTTATTCAATGAACTTGCTGATGTTTTATTGAATGAAGAAGAACAAAATCCTGTTGCCGAAAGGATAGAAGCAGACAAATTGTATAATACTTTAGATTTATCTTTAGGCCAATCAGGTATGATTGACACAGCATTTAAATCGATATTAAGTGATGTTTTAATAGCAACCCCAAAGACTGCAACAAACTTGTTTTTTAATCAGCTTTTTGGAGGAAGGCAATCTAAGGCTGTTTTGGGAGATTTATTGGCTGTTTTATTAAATAATAGTATGTATACATATAAGGTGGCGGGTCCACAGGTGGGTATAGAACAAGAAATTATTAGACAATCTTGCCAATTAGTTGGTTATGGTTCAAATAGTAACGGAACGTTTCCAACGGGAGGATCTATGAGTAATTATATGGCTTTGGTTATGGGGCGTGATGCAAAAGACCCGGCATGTCGTTTTAATGGAATGATAAAACCGTTAATTATTTATACTTCTATTGAATCACATTACTCCAATGCAAAAAATGCAAGTTTTGCAGGAATTGGTAGAAATAATATCAGGTATATAGAAGTTGATAGTGAGGGAAAAATGATTCCTAAAATTCTGGAAGAGCAAATTAAAGAAGACATTAAAAATGGCAACCTTCCAGCCTATGTAAATGCAACGGCAGGAACTACCGTTTTAGGAGCTTTTGATCCTATAGATAAAATTGCAGACATTACTGAAAAATATGGGATTTGGCTACATGTGGATGGCGCATATTGCGGAAGTGTAATGTTTAGTAAAAAATACAAACACCTTTTAAAAGGAGTTGAAAGATCCAATTCTTTTAGCTATAACGCTCACAAAATGTTAGGAACCCCTTTAACCTGTTCAATCCTTTTAGTGAACGACAAAAAGCATTTACACAATTCTTTTAGTAATGATGCGAATTATTTGTACCAAACAGATGGAGATGAATTTAACTTGGGAAAAACCTCTTTTCAATGTGGAAGAAGAAACGACGCTTTAAAGTTTTGGACGCTTTGGAAATCTATTGGAGCAAATGGACTAGAACAAATTGTAGATCAACAATTTGAATTAGCCAAAGTTGCGGTTGATTATATTAGAAATAACCCTGATTATACCTTATATAGTTTTGATGACTCCATCTCTATATGCTTTAACTACAAGGATATAGATCCCGTTGCACTATGTACTGTTTTATATGAAAATCAAGAAACGGTTGTTGGTTTTGGTTCTTTTAAGGAAGATACTTTTGTAAGACTCGTGACTGTTAATGCCACGAACAGTCAAGATGACATCTTAGGTTTTTTCAAAGGTCTAGAAGATTTCGTGGCCAATAACGCTCTCTTAAAACCAATATGAAATACTTATATTATCAGACTGCACACTGATAATAGCAGACTGAAGAATCATCCCGTGGGGGACCTCCCTGCAGCACCAACTGCCGTATCCCCCTTGATATTGGGTATTTTAGGTATCTGTATAGGGGGGCAATGACCTGAGCAAATATTTTTCTGGATTTTTCGGAAAAACTCAAGTTTTTTAAAAAATAAATTTTCCAGAATTTTCTCTAAAAATAAGTTTTATACCTGAAGTAGTTTCTCCAAAATTTTTACCATTGCGAAGGTGTCTAACTCACAATACTCAAGGAGTAGTTTCCTTGTTTCTTCAACGTCACCTTCAAATGTTTCATTTACCATTGATAAAAATGTATTCGATGCAGTGCCTCCCTCTTTGATCTCAAGGTCGTTATATGATAGTTTAGGAACTAAAGCAGGAAGAACGGACTTAATAGAATAACTCCCTCTCATTTCGGGGGTATAATACCATTTCTGTTGAAAAGGAATCATAAGATCTTTAAGTCTATTTACAATCCCTCTCAACTCATTAGAATACTCAGGGAATGATTCCTTAACCTCCTCTTTGAGATGATATAGGTTATCACTTCCCGTGTAGGTATCCGCTACGGTCCGCCAATAATCTATGTCGTTAAGTTCATCCTTGATCTTCAAAAAAGTTTGAAATCGATCAAAGGAAGAACACATGATTAATAGGTTACTCGCCTCTTCGTAATTCATGAGTTATTGGTTTTTTACACTCCTTTAAAATAAAACTCAAAGTGGAATATTCCCATTTTGTTAAAAAACCTTGCAAAAACCTTGCAGAATAAAAAAAGGGCTACAAACTTAAAATTGTCTGTAACCCTCTTAAATAAAGATGTGATCGCGCCAGGATTCGAACCTGGGACCGTCTGCTTAGAAGTCTACTATAAACCTTAAATAACCCATTTTACAGGGGTCTGAAAGAGGTACACCTCTCAGTTTAGTCCGTATTTTCCTAAAATTTCTACTACACCTTGCGGAAAACCTTGCGGAAAATTTTCATC
>JBMHDU010000013.1:0-28809 GCA_049889235.1 Polaribacter sp. | reverse complement strand
AAAGTTGTTGTATGTATTGCTGATTTGTACCATGATGGTAATTTAGATGCAGGACAAAAAGGATTATTAGAAACCTTAATAGGTGCTGGAATTTGGTATCTCCCCTCAGGTAAAGAATTATTTACTGGAAAAATCAGTAAGAATGCTTTAGAAAAAATAATTACTGACCCTAAAGTAAAGTTAGTTGAAGAACACGGATTTCCGCGTAAGGTAGCGGGTAAATCATTATTTTGTGATCATCTTGAAGATCTAAAATTAGATTACACTAAATTACAGAATTTGTATTTGAACAAAATGGGGCGGTATAATTTGGTCTTAAAAGAAGAGAACAACAAATTAAAAAAGTTCCAAAAAACTAACACATTTATCTCGGAGGAAGAAGCGTATAAATCCGCAGGGATAGAACTAGTATCTATTGATGAGTCCCATTTTAATTTGCCTCAATTGAAAAAATTTAATCCTAATCCTCCAGCAAAATCAGCTAAAGTTAAAAAAGAAAAGAAGGGAATTATAACAAAAACGATTTCTAAATCTATTCCTAAACAGAAGAAAACAATTGTAGATGAAGTTCAGAATATTACTTTTGGTCAGACAGTACAGTTGAAGAAAGGTAAAAATGATTCCGAAACCTATGTGAATTTTATGAAATATATCATAGATAATTTTTCAAATAAAATTTATCATGTAAATATTCTGTCAAAGTTTATAAAAGATAATCCAATTGATGAGAGTTTTGGCAGAGCTGTTTATTATAAACGGATAGTTGGATATAATGATTGGTATTTTTCCACATATTTTGGTACGTCAGCTAAATATTCTAATATGAAAAAAATAGCAGATGAATTGAAGTTTAATTTGGAATTAGTTCATTAATAGTATCGTAGCTGTTTGTTGGGT
This sequence comes from Polaribacter sp., assembly GCA_049889235.1. GTDB lineage: Bacteria > Bacteroidota > Bacteroidia > Flavobacteriales > Flavobacteriaceae > Polaribacter. The sequence continues at coordinate 27,912 of JBMHDU010000013.1, read as the reverse complement.
TTTAGCATCTGACTGTTAATCAGGCTTTTTTTATTTTGTCGCTATCATGCTTATTTCCACATTAACGTATTTGGGTAGATTAGCAACCTCAACAGTTTCTCTTGCTGGAGCTGTAGCATCATCAAAGTACTTTCCGTAGACTGAATTAATTTTTGAAAAGTTTTCCATATCAGAAATAAAGATTGTTGTCTTTACGACGTTTTCAAAACTCATCCCTGCGGCCTCTAGAACGGCTTTCATATTTTCCATAACCTGAGTTGTTTCTTCTTCAATAGAACTCATTACAAGTTCTCCTGTTTCAGGATGTAAGGCAATTTGACCTGAGGTATACAATGTATTGCCAACAAGCACTGCTTGGTTATATGGCCCAATTGGTTGCGGCGCCTTTGAAGTTGTAATTATTTGTTTCATAATATCAAAATAATCGTCTGTCTGGTGGTTTGTTTTTATCCCATTTTAAATCAGCTAACACTGATGATTTCACACCGATAAAGAAGGTGTATGATGAATTTCCACCGAATGGTACCCAGTTAAAATTAAACTGCCAGCTATCTAAGTCTCGGGTGAAATTTAATCGTGTAAATGAGAATGCTCCGTTTTTTATATCATATCCGGAGGAATAACCGATTCGCCATTTCGGAGTCAGCTCTAAATTCCCGCTAAATCCTAAGGTATGAACTCGAACTGCCCCGGGTTGAACGCCATTATTGGAATAAGTAGCGGCATAAATTAAGTTTAACGTCCAAGGCATTTTAGACTTGTATAATTCAGCTTTTTTTGTTCCTCCGCTGTTGGTATTATTATTTCTTCTACCGAATCGATTCGTTGGATCAATATTGGCTCCCATCGTATCTGGTGGATTATTAGCACCATTTCCACGGTTGTCTTCTTCCTTATTTTCCTTATCGTTTTCGAAGTCTGTACTTCGTAATGAAATGTTTGCCGTTAAATTGGCATTTGTTAATCGGAATAACCCCGGATTAAATTGATTAATACGAGTACCACTTTCATTCACTTGATACGGATCTAAACTACCATTCAAATTGATGGCTAATTTATCCTTAAATAATCGTGTTCCTGCCGAAAAACTTACAGGTGACCATCGCAAACTGTCGGCGGCAATATTATAGGAAGTCGTAAAGTTTAGGTTATTCAACAGCATTATTTTTTCGTCCTCCTCGTCGCTATCGGGATCCTTGGGGGCGACTTTTGCCTCCAGAACGTTGTTCAAAGCAATACCAATAGAATTGCTGATTCCTCCCGATGGTCCGCCGTAAATCCCCTGATCAAAAACTGTGTAGGGTTGTAAATCATTTGGATCTGCACTTTGTTGTACATATTGCAAATGCTGATCTCTAAAGTCTGGACGATAAGAATAAGAAATACTTGGTCTAAAGGTATGGCGAATGGCCTTCAAACGGCCTTTTTTGAAATTGAATGTACCGTAGATATTGGTTGAAAGACTCATTCCGAAGTTGTATTCTCGATAACTCTTAAAACCCCTTAAAGTGTCTGTAACAACCACGTTCTCCGTTGCATCATAATTTTTATTGATGTAGTCAAAATGCCAAACTTCTTTGTAATTAGCATTTGGCGATAAGGTAAAATACTTCATAATACGAATATTCGTATTGGTAGAAGTTCGATGCTGCATTCCTGCTCTTGCCGTTTCAAACATTTTCGGAGTAAAGAACTCGTCATCCGTAGTGTTAATGAGATATTGTCCTTGTAAATTGTAATTGAATCCAAGTTTTTGAATCGGTGTTTTTTTGATTCCGCCCTTTCCTGCAAAAGGAAAAATTCGGTTCATATTCAAAGTAACCGATGGTAATGTCATTGTAATACTTTCGGTATTTGAATTCTGCTGATGAGTTGCTGTTACCGACATATTAAACGGAGTTCCAACGAAAGTTTTATCATAATTTATCGAGGAACTGAAGATGTTATTTTGTGTTTGTGCAACGTTAAACTGATTCTGTGACTGCCTAAAGAATCGGCTACTACCTAAGTTTACCGAAGCTGAAAATCTTGAATTAGGGTTGGCTTTTGGATCCTGGCTATGTGACCATCTAATGTTGTAATTATTTGATTTAGTAAAATCGCTAAATCCACGTATTCCGTTGATGTTACTCTCATAGTTGAAGCTGAAAATCCCGCCATAGCGATAACGTTTCTGATAGTTAGAAGATATCCGCATACCCCAGCTTCCGTTCGAATACGCATCACCTAAAACAGATAAATCAACATAATCATTAATTGCAAAGTAATATCCACCGTTTTGAAATCCGATTCCACGGTCACTACTACCAGTATCGAATTGCGGAATTAAAAATCCGGACATGCTCGTGTCGGTCATTGGGAAATATGCAAACGGTAGGTACAATGGGGTAGGAACATCAGCAATAAATAATTGCGAACCTCCTACAATAATTTTCTTTCCAGGTACAATTTTGGCTTTATCTGTGGCAATGTAATAATCCGGATTTTTCTCTTTATCAGAAGTTGTAAATCGAATTTTACGAACAAAAACTGTTGAATCATTGACACGTTTTGTTTTGTTTCCGTAAGTGTACATTTCACCCTGAATAGTCTTTAAGCCGTAAATAATTGCCTTTTTTGATTTGAAATTATAAATCATGGAATCTTGAACAGATTCTTGATCACCCTGAACGAAAACCGGACGTTGTGTATAACCGGTACTATCTATTATACCTTTGGCGAATAGGATATTTTTTTTGTAATCGACAATGATTTCTCCAGCTTTTAAATCAATATCTGTATATAGGATTTGTGCTTCATTATATAGCGTTACACGTTGATTTTTAGCATCTTGGATAGTGTAATCTTTCGCAACGTGGGTTATGATACCTTCAATTTTTTCCTTTGGCTTGATGGAGTCTACTGCTGTTGAGTCTTTTTCCTTTAGCAATAATGAATCCTTTTTTGGAAGCACAGGCTTTGCTATAATTGGCTTTTTAACCGTGTCTTTTTTGACTGCAGGTACAACAGTTTTTCGCTTTGGCTTTATGTCTTGAGAATAGATATTTTGAAAAGCCAAGAGACTGAAAAATAAAAGAATATATGACCAATTTGCTCGCAATAGTAGAAATGCTATTTTTGTAGAATAAGACAATTGTGGCGCAATATTTGAACCGCTTAAATTAGAGGGCAAGATAAATAAATTTTATTACTGATGATTCTTAAATCCATCCCAAAAAACCTACTTTTTTACACAGTTTCCTTAACACTAATCCTTAGTTTTTTGGGCGGAATCCAAACAGTTAATGCCCAAAAAAAATATGTCATTGTAATTGACGCTGGTCACGGTGGCAAAGATCCGGGAAATTTAGGAAACGGTTACAAGGAAAAGAATATCGCATTAAAAGTAGCCAAAGTTGTTGGAGCGGAATTAGCCAAACGAAAGGATATCAAAGTAATTTACACCCGAAAAACGGATGTATTTATAGATTTATGGAAACGCGGAGATATCGCTAATGAAGCTAAGGCCGATGTGTTTGTTTCAATCCATTGTGATTCACATACGTCTAACGCCTATGGTGCAGGAACATTTGTTTTAGGACTCCGAGGGAATAAGCAAAATTTAGAAATCGCTAAGCGTGAAAATGCCGTGGTTTTTATGGAGGATAATTACAAAGAGCGATACAAAGGATTTGATCCAAACTCGGCTGAATCTGTTATAGGGTTGTCCTTGCTTCAAGAAGAAAACCTTGATAAAAGTTTGGAGATTGCAAGTTTGGTACAATTTAATTTTGCCAAAAAGCTGAAGCGTAACGACAGAAAAGTAAAACAAGATAATTTTCAGGTGTTGAGAGAGACGATAATGCCAAGTGTTTTAGTTGAACTGGGCTTCTTGACCAACAAAAATGAAGGTAGATATTTAAATTCGAAAACTGGTCAATCTCAGATGGGTAAGGCAATTGCTACTGCCTTAATCAAATATGTAAATAACTTGAAATTAAATACGATTGATGATTCAGAAACTAAAATTGAAGAAACCAAAGTGGAAGAATCATTGGTTTTTAAAATTCAAATTTCATCTGGAAAATCAAAAATTGAAACCAAATCCTACAATTTTAAAGGACTTAAAAATGTAGAACGAGTTAAGGTTGGAGGATATTATAAATACTACTACGGTCATTCTAAAGATTATCAATCTGTCCAAAAGAAATTAAAGGCCGCTCAGCAAAAGGGATACAAAAGTGCCTTCATTGTAGTGTTAAAAAATGGAAAGAAAATTCCAGTTAAAGAGGCTCGAAAATTACTTTAATTAATCCCCTAAATCTTGAGAAATAATTAGTAATATTATTGTTAATTTTGTTGCAATGTCTAAAGAAATAAAAACAGGAATAATATCAATTATCATTATTGTCACTTTCTTTTGGGGTTTTAACTTCATGAAAGGCCAAGATATTTTCCAACCAAATACCCGAATTTTTAAAGTTGAATATAAGAATGTTGGTGGTTTAACTACTTCAAGTCTTGTTACGATAAATGGATTAAAAGTAGGTAAGGTTAAAGATATTTACTTCAATCCGAAGCCAGAAAAAAGAGGTCAACTTGTTGTTGAATTTTTAGTAGATAATGATTTCGAATTTACCAAAAACAGCACCGTTAAAATTTCATCTCCAAATCCATTATCGAATTCAAACTTAGCGATTATCCCAAATTACGAAGGAGATTTAGCAGTTTCGGGAGATTATTTGAGAGGGGAAATGGAATCCGGTTTATTTACCTCTATTGGTGAGCGATTAGATCCAATTCAGCAGAAACTAGAACGTGTATTGGTTGATTCAGATACATTATTCACTAAAATTAATAAGATTTTAGATGAGAAAACTTCCAAAAGCATTCAGAGATCAATTACGGGATTGGAAGCTACAATTAATAACGTGCGAGGAACGCTCACAAATGTGAACTCGTTGTTAGATTCGAGCAGCGTGGATATAAAAAGCACTTTGGCTAACGCGAACAAGATCTCTGGAAATTTATCTAAAGTGACAGATACATTGGCAAATGCAAGGTTAGGTGAGGTGATTCGAAAAACTGAAAATACTTTGAATTCCTTAAATGCAATGCTTAAAAATATTGAAGACGGAAAAGGGACTGTTGGTAAATTGATGAATGATGATCAAATGTATACCAACTTGACAAATGCATCAAAGGAGTTAGAGGAATTGCTTAGAGAAATGAAATTGAATCCGAAACGTTTTGTTCATTTTTCATTATTCGGAAAAAAAGCAAAACCCTATAATCCTGAGAAAAACGAAGAAAATAAAACAAATAAATAAGACCAAATATTCGAACGAATGCAGTATATATCTAATGTGATTTTTGCCTTACTACTGATTTCTGGATTTGGATTTTTTGCGTTGAACGTAAAAAAGTTAATTCGGAATATCAAGTTAGGGAAAGATGTCGATAGAAGTGATAATACATCAGAGCGATGGATGAATATGATTCGAATTGCTCTTGGTCAATCGAAAATGGTTAGAAGACCGGTGTCAGGAATTCTTCATGTGATTGTTTACATCGGATTTATCATTATCAATATTGAATTACTCGAAATTATTGTTGATGGCCTTTTGGGAACACATCGTGTCTTTCAAGGCTTTTTAGGTGATGCTTTCTACGGATTTTTGATCGGAACTTTTGAAGTGTTAGCGGTGTTAGTACTAGTTGCTGTATTCATTTTCTGGACAAGAAGAAATGTGGCAAACATTAAAAGATTTTTAAGCCCAGAGATGAAAGGTTGGCCAAAAAATGATGGTAATAACATTCTTTATTTCGAAGTAGTGTTGATGACCTTATTTCTTACCATGAATGCTACGGATACAGCTTTTCAAGAAGCTGGAATCGGAAATGTGTTTAGTCAATATTTAGTTCTGTTGTTTGATGGTTTCTCTTCCGAAACGGTTCATATGATTGAACGTACAGCTTGGTGGTTACACATTGTAGGAATCTTGATTTTCTTGAATTACCTATACTATTCAAAACACCTTCATATTCTTTTAGCGTTTCCAAACACATTCTTTGCGAATCTTAATGCGAAAGGAAGATTTACAAATTTGGCTTCTGTAACAAAGGAGGTCAAATTAATGATGGATCCAAATGCAGATCCTTATGCAATGCCAGAAGGTGGAGAAGAAGAGGTGCCAGAAAAATTTGGTGCTTCAGATGTGACTGATTTGAATTGGGTACAGCTGATGAATGCTTATACCTGCACTGAATGTGGACGATGTACTTCGTCTTGTCCTGCCAACCTTACTGGGAAAAAATTATCTCCTCGTAAAATCATGATGGACACGAGAGATCGATTAGAAGAGGTAGGTAGAAATATAGATGTCAACAAAGGAACATTCGTTGACGATGGAAAACAATTATTGAACGATTATATCACTCCCGAAGAATTATGGGCCTGTACAAGCTGTAATGCCTGTGTAGAAGAATGCCCGGTGAATATTGATCCGTTATCAATCATTATGGATATGAGAAGATATCTTGTAATGGAGCAATCTGCCGCACCACAGGAATTGAATATGATGATGACCAACGTGGAGAACAATGGTGCGATGTGGCAATACAACCAGATGGATCGCTTAAACTGGGCTAACGAAGATTAATAACTAGGAGAAAATGAGTATGACTGTAAAAACAATGGCCGATTATCTTGCTGAAGGAAAGCAACCAGAGATTTTATTTTGGGTAGGTTCAGCAGGAAGCTATGATGATAGAGCAAAGAAAATCACGAAAGCATTTGTTAAAATATTAAATCAGGCAAATGTAGAATTTGCTGTTTTAGGAACTGAGGAATCTTCTACTGGTGATGCTGCAAAGCGAGCTGGAAATGAATTTATTTTCCAGATGCAAGCACTAATGAATATTGAATTATTGAATGGGTACGAAGTAAAGAAGATCGTTACTTGCGATCCGCATTCTTTCAATACATTGAAAAATGAATATCCTGAGTTAGGCGGAACTTATGAAGTAGTTCACCATACGCAATTCATCAATGAATTAATTTCCGAAGGACGATTATCTGTTGATGACAGTGTCCTTAAAAGCAAACGATTAACATTTCATGATCCTTGTTATTTAGGCCGAGCAAATGACGTGTACGAATCTCCTCGTCAATTGATTCGAAAATTAGGTGTTAATTTCAACGAAATGAAACGCCACAAAAGAACAGCACTCTGTTGTGGAGCGGGAGGAGCTCAAATGTTTAAAGAGCCTGAAAAAGGTGATATGGATATCAATATTTTAAGAACTAAAGAAGCCTTAGAGACAAATCCGCATATCATCGCTACAGGATGTCCTTACTGCAATACCATGATGACTGACGGAATAAAATTCCACGAGAAAGAAGATCAAGTTGTCGTAAAAGACATTGCAGAATTGATTGCTGAGGCAAACAAGCTTTAATTTATATTCAGGTTTTTAAGATGATTAAAAACTACATTAAAGCGGCTAGGCCACGCACATTACCACTTTCCGTTTCCGGTATAATCGTAGGATCGCTTTTAGGTGCTAGCGACTTAGGTGGTATTTCCATAATAAGTTCAAGTATTTTCTGGTTGGCCATCGCTACTACAATTGGTTTTCAGGTACTTTCTAACTTTGCGAATGATTATGGGGACGGAATTAAAGGCAGTGATAAGAATCGCTCAGGAGAAGTACGTATGGTAGCATCAGGAGCCATTTCTCCAAGTCAGATGAAATCAGCAATGATAATCACAGTCATTATTACGCTAGTAGTAGCTTTAGGACTAATTTATCAAGCCTTTGGAAAAGAAAATTTTATCTATTCAATATTGTTCTTTGTGCTAGGAATTGCCTCGATTGTAGCCGCAATTAAATATACTGTTGGTAATTCGGCTTACGGATATTCAGGATTTGGAGATTTATTCGTTTTTCTGTTTTTCGGATTAGTAAGCGTGGTTGGGAGTTATTTCCTATTCACTAAACAATTGAACTTTGAAATTTTCTTACCCGCAATATCAATCGGATTGTTAAGCACAGCAGTATTGAACTTAAATAACTTGAGAGATTTTGAAGAAGATAAAAAGAATTCAAAGAATACCTTAGTAGTAAAATTAGGTGTATCAAAAGCAAAAGTTTACCATTATGTATTATTCTTTTTTGCATTTATCAGCGCTTCATTTTATACTTTTTTCAACTATAAATCAGCGCTTCAGTTATTATTTTATATTTCATTTATTCCACTGTTAGTCAATGTATTAAAAGTTTATAAAACTTCTGATCTATCGCTTTTGGATTCTGAATTGAAGAAAGTTGCATTAAGTACTTTTTTATTTGGTATCCTTTTTGGTTTAGGGGTATATATAAATTCTTAAAAACCAAAAACCATGAAAAAATTATTCATTCTCTTCGCAAGTGTTATTTTCCTTTTTCAATGCGACAACTCTGGATCTGAGAGTAGAGTGCTCAATAAATCTGGTCTAAAGTTAAACGCCGTGGAAAATAATTTAGATGAAACGGTTGTCGTCGAAAGTTTAGAGACGGAAGAATCGTTGACCACGAAACCAGATTATAAGAAGAAGTTTATTAAAAATGGGAGACTGCGTTTTGAAACCGATGACTTAATCAAAACGAAGAATTTTCTTACCGATCTTATTAAAGAAACCAAGGGATATATTTCTGCTGATAATCAGTCGCAATCGGGTTCCAGAAATTATAATTTTTTAACCGTACGAATTCCGACAAAGAATTTTGAATCTTTTATGAATAAACTTTCAGGAGAAGTTGAAAAATTCGAAATGAAAGACATTACTGTCGAAGATGTGACAGAACGTTTTTATGATCTGCAGACTCGATTAAAAACAAAGAAAGAACTGGAGAAAAAGTATTTGCAAATTCTTCAAAAAGCGAAGACAGTAAAGGAAATTCTGGAAGTTGAACGAGAAATCAATAAACTTCGTGAAGATATTGAAAGTACCGAAGGACGATTTAAATATTTGTCAAATCAGGTAAGTTTTTCGACACTAACTATTCAGTTTTATAAACAAGATGGAAGCGAACCAAATTTTGGTTTCAAAATCATTGACAGTCTAAAAAATGGTATTAACTACATCTCATCGTTTTTCCTAGGTATCCTTTCTATTTGGCCATTTATTTTAATTATAGGAATCGTAGCTTTGTTTTTAAAGCGATTAAAAAAGAACAAAAACTAGCCAGTGAAAGCCATTAAGGTCATTCTGATTATCATCTCAATTATTTCGGTAGGATTCTTTGCTACGGGTTTGATTATGCCTGAAACTAAATATCAAACGAGCATTGAAATCAATAAAAATATAGATGAGGTGTTCCAATCCTTTTCTGATATTAAAAATTCTAAGGATTGGGTTCCAGAATTAAAATCAGTAGGAGTCAGAAAAGAAGTGCCAGCCAAAATAGGTAGTGTATATGAATTGGTTGCGATGGATAGAGGTGCAGAAATTATCATTATTCAGAAGATAACATCCTTTGAAAACAACCATTCCCTAGGAATATCATTTCGGGCAAATGATATGAATAAATTCAATCAGTTTTCCTTCGAAAGTAAAGGGAATACTACTGTAATCACATTGGATGCAACTTGCAGAAGTGATTCATATATGTTATCCTGTATTTTCCCGTATTTTAATGGGTTTTTTAGAGATCAAGATGATTTATATCTACAAAACTTTAAATCGTATATTGAAAGCAAATCCTGATTTATTTCGTGAAAGCCTCATATAAAAAATACATCCTGAATTTTAAAAATCCTAGTGGTACTTCTAGAGGAGTTCTAAGAACGAAAGAAACTTGGTTTATTGTAATTGAAAAAGATGGGAAAATAGGAATCGGTGAGACTGGTTTATTTCGAGGATTGAGTTATGATGATGTACCCGATTATGAGGAAAAACTCAAATGGGTTTGCAAGAATATACATCTTGGGCCAGAGACCTTACTGACACATCTAACGAAATTCCCGAGTATTCAATTCGGATTAGAACAGGCCTTTTTATCCTTTGAAAACTCGAATCCATTCACCTTTTTTCCATCAAAATTTCCCGAAGGTAATGATGCAATAAACATTAACGGACTAATTTGGATGGGGGATAAGCAGTTTATGAAAGATCAAATAGCTGATAAAATTGAGCAAGGATTTGATTGCATAAAAATGAAAATTGGCGCCATCGATTTTGAGACTGAAATTGAGCTGTTAAAGGCTATTAGAGAGGAGTTTTCATCATCCGATATCCAGCTCAGGGTAGACGCCAACGGAGCTTTTAGTCCGAATGAAGCATTAGAGAAATTGGAACGGTTAGCAAAACTAGATTTACATTCAATTGAGCAGCCTATTCGTCAGGGACAAATTGAAGAAATGGCTGAACTATGTCACAAGACACCTATACCAATAGCATTAGACGAAGAACTTATCGGAATTACTTCATCCAATAAAAAGAAAGATCTTTTAGAACAAATTCATCCACAGTACATCATTTTAAAACCAAGTTTAATCGGAGGTTTTGAAGGAAGTCGGGAATGGATTAACTTAGCAAAGCAATATAATTGTGGTTGGTGGATTACTTCTGCATTAGAGAGTAATATTGGTTTAAATGCCATTGCACAGTTCACCTACACAACTCACAATAAAATGCCACAAGGACTGGGGACAGGCGGTTTATTTACCAATAATTTAGATAGCCCATTGGTCGTTGAAAATGGGTTTTTAAAGATAGATTCGACCAAATCGTGGAACTTTAATTTAATTTTAGATTAGAAATGGATTTTTTTCAAAAAGCATATAAAGGAAATAATGAGTGGTATACATGGGTAGTAACTTTCATTCTCGTGTTTATATTTTGGCAATTTTTAGGAGTTATTCCTTTGATTCTTGCAGCTTTATCTCATACTTCGGATTTAACTGAATTTACACAGGCAGCAGCCAATAATTTCATGGGAATTGGTATCAATAAAAATTTGTACCTATTTCTCATTGTGGTGATGTTTATGTTTGCCCTGTTAGGCCTATTTATTGGAGTAAAGTATATTCATAAGAAGAAATTTTTATCAATTATAACAAGTAGAGAATCAATAGATTGGGGTAGAATTAAGTATGCCTTTCTTATTTGGTCTGTGTTTGCAGTTGTGGCAACGCTTGTGACTATTGTCTTGGCTCCAGAGAATTATGTTTTCAATTTTAAACCTGTTCCGTTTTTAATTCTGGTGTTGATTTCCTTTTTGTTTTTACCATTTCAAACCAGTTTTGAAGAGTTTTTATTCAGAGGTTACTTTATGCAAGGATTAGGAATGTTAGTGAAGAATCGATTATTCCCTTTACTGATGACTTCCATTTTCTTCGGATTGCTTCACGGAGCCAATCCAGAGGTAGAAAAACTAGGTCAAATTACAATGGTATTTTACATTGGCACTGGATTATTTTTCGGAATAACCACCCTGATGGATGAAGGCACCGAATTAGCTTTAGGCTTACACGCGGCAAATAACATTTTTGCTGCTTTTCTAGTGACAACAGATTGGACGGTTTTTCAAACAGATGCTTTATTTATCGATACCTCAGAACCATCTGTTACCTGGGAGATGTTTGTGCCAGTAATTGTTTTATATCCGATAATGTTATACTTATTCTCGAGAAAATATAACTGGTCTAATTGGGGCAATAAACTTGCCGGTAAAATTGATCCCCCAGTCATATCTCAAGATGATATGTTGTTATAAACATTGTGAAAACCCGTAATTTTCATACCGAATTTCAATTGAATGGACAATCGTTTCATTCAATTAAAGAAGTAAAAGAATTTGCTGAAAATTACTCGTCCGAATTGAATCAATTGATATCTGGTTGGTTTTCTGAATCAGATTTTTTAGAAATAAAAACTTCGGGCTCTACTGGAAAGCCAAAAACAATTCGATTACAAAAACATCATATAACAAATTCGGTAAAAGCGACCACAGAATATTTTGACATAAACCCTGGGTCCAAGGCATTATTATGTTTGCCTTTAACTTATGTAGCCGGTAAATTGATGGTGTTACGTTCGTTAATTTCGGGATGGAAATTGCAGATGGTTGAACCTTCATCAAATCCATTACAGGGTCTAACCTATAATTTTGATTTTGCTGCGATGGTTCCGTTGCAATTGGAAAATTCAATTTCCCAATTGAATCAAATAAAAAAGTTAATTGTAGGTGGGGGAAAGGTATCAGAATCAATTGTTGAAAAAATTCAGAAGTCTGAATGTGAAGTATTCGAAACCTACGGTATGACTGAGACTATTACTCATATTGCGGTGAAACGGTTAAATCAATTTCAGTATTTTCCATCTCATTTTGAGGTGCTTCCTAATGTTACAGTTTTCAAAGACGAAAGAGATTGTTTGGTAATTAATGCACCAAAAATTTCTAATAATGTAATAGTTACCAATGATGTCGTTCAGTTAATTTCAAATAATCAATTTAAATGGCTGGGAAGGATTGATAATGTTATTAATTCTGGCGGAATTAAATTACATCCAGAGGAAATTGAGGGAAAATTGAAAGGTATTTTAAATCAGCGGTTTTTTGTCACTTCAGAAAAGGATGAAAGACTCGGTGAAAAGTTGATGATAGTAGTTGAAACGAAAGAAGTTAATTTGGTTAATCAATTGATTACAAAGATCAAAGAATTGGAGATACTAACGAATTTTGAGAAGCCCAGAAAAATAGTGCTGCTTGAACAATTTCTGGAAACTTCTTCGGGTAAGATTAGACGATCAGAAACATTAACTCAAATGACACATATATTTGAAGGTGAAATGTAGGTAATTGCATTTTACCTATACTTTTTTGCAATTCGTCGACACTATTTGTTGATGTATGGAAAGTCGTCCATAAATAGGAATAAATAAGAGACTTTTGCATGGTACCCAATTTATTCTTATGAAGAACCTAAATATTTTATTGGTTGAAGATAATCTTATTGAAATTGTAAAATTAAAACGAGCAATTACCCATTTGGCTATGTCGCATAATGTAACTGAGGTAGAGAATGGGGAGGTAGCACTTCAATTATTGCGAGAAAATAAGGTAAATCCTGATTTAATTTTATTAGATTTAAACATGCCTAAAATGAATGGGCTTGAGTTTTTGTCAATTGTTAGACAAGATGAAAAATTCAGGCATTTGCCGATTGTCATCTTAACGACTTCTAGTGTATTATACAAAAACATATTTAGGAGATGGTATTTCTGCGACTGACGGATTCAATTCTGATCCTGATTGAAATTATATATCTGATAACAGAATGCCTTGGGCGATCAGTATTATTCACGATTTTAAAGTGCCAAAAGAAGGGGGTTCTGTAGATAAAGCATACAATTACTTTGTTGCCTGGGCGACATCTGATGGAGCTTCTTATTCAGACTGGTATAAGGATAATACCGGATAGAGAAATAGCAATCATTTAGATAACTAAAATATAGAGTAGTTTTTTTAGAGAGTGTTATTATTTTCCAATACAGAAGTTGGAAAATATATGACCAAGAATGTCTTTGTCAACATCATATTCACCAGTAATATTTCCAAGATGACGAAGACATTCTCTTATATCTATAGCTACCAAATCTGATGCTATTCCTAGATCTAATCCGTTCTTCACATCTTGAATGCTTTGAAACGCATTCGATAATGATTCGAAATGTCTGGAGTTTGTGACAATGGTTTCATTATTACTTAAATCCCCTTTTTGAATCAATCCAATTAAAGTCTCCTTTAATTCCTCAACTCCGATTTTTTGTTTTGCAGAGAGCAATAAAATATCTTTGTGTTTATCTTTTAACTGATTCATTTCTTCTTTGGCTAAAACATCGATTTTATTCGCAATGACAAGTAATCGTTTATTGGGCAGTTTTTCACTGATGTTATTTAGTTGACTTTCAAAATCAGATGGATTTCGAATAATGTTTTTGGCTTCATTTAAAAAGATGACTAATTGCGCTTTCTGAGCTTTTTCATAAGCCTTTTGGATGCCGATATTTTCAATTACATCAGAGGTGGTTCGTAATCCTGCAGTATCAATAAATCGAAATGCAACTCCGCCTAAAATAATCTCATCCTCAATTACATCTCTAGTCGTACCAGCAATATCTGAAACGATGGCCTTTTCTTCATTTAAAAGGGCATTTAATAACGTTGATTTCCCAACATTTGGCTCGCCAATAATTGCGACGGGAATCCCATTTTTCATGGCGTTACCAAAAGCAAAAGAATCGATTAATCGTTTTAGAACTCCTGTAATTTTAGTAATCAATTCGTAAAATTTCGTTCGATCGGCAAACTCAACATCCTCCCCAGAAAAATCTAGTTCCAATTCGATAAGAGCAGCAAAATCAAGCAATTGTAATCGTAATTCTTTCAATTCGTTTGAAATTCCACCACGCATTTGTTGCATGGCTACCTGATGACTTGCTTTTGAATTTGAAGCAATCAAATCAGCTACGGCTTCGGCCTGACTCAAATCCATTTTTCCGTGAAGAAAAGCACGTAATGTAAATTCACCATGTTCTGCTAATCGACACCCTTTTTGCAAAAAGTGTTGGATTATTTTTTCCTGAATATAATGTGATCCATGGCAAGAAATTTCCACCACATTCTCTCCAGTGTAGGAGTTAGGTCCCTTAAATAAGGAAACCAAGACTTCATCAATTATTTTTCCATCAGCCATAATATGACCCAAATGAATTGTGTGTGATTTCTGTTTCAATAAGGATTTTTTCTTGTGTATGGATTGAAAACTGGAATTCACAATGGAAATAGCCTTTGAACCAGAAAGTCGGATATTCGCGATTGCTCCAACTCCAGCTGGAGTGGAAACGGCAATAATGGTATCTTCTTGATGTATCACGATACAAAAGTAGTTAAGTTGAGAGCTAAAAAAAAGCCTAACCTCAGGTTAGACTTTTTCGGGATTGCAATCGCGCTCTCTTATTTGATATTATCGTACATGGTGGTAATGTCACTTACTTCCATTTCTACAATTTGATTATTGTTTAAATACAATTTATAGGTTCCACCTTTTTTAATTCGTCCTTTTTGCGGAACTTCAATATTATTTCTTACCAGATTTATTTTCTCAATCTTCATACTTTTGTCTGATGACATCACTTTCAATCCGCCTAATCCAAGGCGAATGTTTAAGGTGGCGAACGAATCACTTTTATAAATGACTCTTATCGAACGATCATAATTGTCATCATTATCGTAGTCTGATCGAATTTCTTTGGTTATTTCGATTGGTTTTACAATTAAATCCTGATTTAGGTTACACTTATCATCTCGATCTAATAGAACTGGAATTTCACCATATTCAATTGTTTTCTGTTTAATTTCAATCTCATCTCCATTCGATAGCATCATTTTCCCAGTTTCAATTTTTTCAATTTTCCATTGATTTTCAATGGTTTGTTAAAAGGTTGTGATGATAAAGAATGAAAATAAAATGGGTAATATAAATTGTTTTAAATAGGTCATAGTTTTGTTTTAAAAAATTAATAAAAAGGTTTTGAAGATTCTAGTTTTACATTACGCTTCTACCGCCTTTCGCTTTTTTAAAAGAACACTATTCATTTCTTTATCTGGTTTTTCTAACCAAGCGTTTAACATCCAGGTTGATTTCTCCGTCTGTCTGATATAACTGCTAATTAAATCGACCGTTCCTTCGTCATTATTGTTGTTCGCTTCTTCGATTACTTTATAGAGCTGTTATTCCTTTGCTACTACTAGGAGTAGGATTTATTGACTTATTGATTATAAGTATTTTTTACCTAGTCTTTCCAATATTAAATGCGATTCGCGCTAATAATGGCGAGGAGCCAAGTTATCCGTTGACTTTAAAGATATTATAGAAAAAGAAAAAGTTGCGAATGAGGATTAGCCATGTATTTTGGCTAATTTTCCTCGTTCTCGCATGAGCTCAGATTCGTACTTTAAAAGAGCTTTCCATTTTTCATCAACAATTGCTCTATCCTGATATTTTCTGGCAAAAGTTAAAAATGTAGTATAATGGTTTGCCTCAGATATCATTAGGTTTTTATAGAATTTACGAAGTTGTTCGTCTTCCATATTTTCAGAGAAAACCTTAAAACGTTCACAGCTTCTGGCCTCTATAAGTGCTGCAACCAGTAATCTTTGAATTAAAGCTTCGGTTCGATCTCCTGTTTTTTTGAAGAATTTTTGAAGTTTAATAGCGTAATCGTTTTTCTGTTCTCTGCCGAGTACCATTCCACGTTTCACCATGAGTTGATGTACCATCTTAAAGTGTTGCATTTCTTCAATAGCAATATCGCTCATCTCCTTTACAAGCTCCGTTTCTTCCGAATAATTGATAATTATAGAAACTGCATTCGATGCCGCTTTCTGCTCTAAAAAGGCGTGATCTGTTAAAATTTGCTGCAAATTATCTTTTGCAATTTCCGCCCACGATGTCTCTGTTTCAAATTGTAGTCCTAACATAATTTCCTTTTGGCAAATTTATCAATTTTAAAACTTTGATAAACTTGCATCTTATGTCTTTTTTCATAACTTCGTCTTTTTAGGACTTATGATAGAACTAGCAGGAATCATCATCTTCGGAATATTGGCACAATGGGTGGCTTGGAAATTTAAAATTCCGGCAATCCTTCCATTAATTCTTATCGGATTACTAGTTGGACCTGTGGCGGCTACATTTTTAAGCGAAGACGGGACCAAATGGATCGAACCGATCTGGAATGGTACCAAAGGTCTTTTTCCGGGTGATGGATTATATTCATTTGTTTCCTTAGCGATTAGTATTATTCTTTTTGAAGGAGGATTGACATTAAAACGCAATGAAATTAAAAATCTTGGACCAGTAATAACCAAATTGATTACGCTGGGTGCGGCAATTACGTTCTTTGCTGCTGGACTTACAGCGCATTTTATCTTCGGATTGTCATGGCAGATTTCCTTACTGTTCTCGGCGTTAATTATTGTAACAGGGCCAACGGTAATTACACCGATTTTAAGAAATATTCCATTAAAAAAGGATGTCTCTGCAGTGCTAAAATGGGAGGGAATCCTAATTGATCCTATTGGTGCTTTGGTTGCCGTATTGGTTTTTGAATTTATTAGTGTTGGAGGTGATAGTGGATTTACAAAAACAGCCTTAATCGAATTCGGGAAAATCATTTTATTCGGAACCACCTTCGGATTTACATTCGCGCATGCCCTGGCATTTGCCATTAATAAAAAACTTATTCCGCATTATTTATTGAATGTGGTTTCCTTATCAACGGTATTATTGGTATACGTGGAGTCTGATATTTTCGCTCACGAATCCGGACTATTAGCCGTTGTGGTGATGGGAATGGTATTGGGGAATAGTCAACTAAAAAACATTAAAGAGCTTTTATACTTTAAAGAATCATTAAGTGTTCTTTTAATCTCAATTCTGTTCATTTTATTAGCAGCGAATATTGATTTTAAAGAGTTAATGTTGCTTTATTCTTGGAAAACAGCAGCCTTATTCGGTGCTGTGGTATTCTTGATACGCCCTTTAGCTGTATTCTTAAGTACCACCAAATCCAAATTAAAGTTTAACGAGAAGTTATTCATTAGCTGGGTTGGTCCACGTGGTATCGTTGCCGCTGGTATCGCATCTCTTTTTGGTGGAAAACTATTAAAAATGGGTGTTCCTGGATCTGAATATATCACTCCGTTGGTGTTCATGATTGTACTTGGAACCGTGTTGTTAAATGCTACAACCGCAAGATTATTTGCGAAACTGGTGGGAGTTTTCTTAAAGAGTTCGGATGCGATTATGTTTGTGGGAGCGTCTAATGCTGCACAATTGATTGCTACGTATTTAAAAGATAAAGGTAAGCGTGTTATCTTAATTGATTCTAATCAGCATTTTATTCAGCAAGCTTTAGATGCCGATTTAGAAGCATTACGAGTGAATGTTTATGATGATGATCTTACAGACAATATCGAATTAAATGACGTTGGTTATTTATTGGCAATATCTGGTAGTGATGCTGTAAATCAGCATGCCTTACAACGTTTTTCAACAGATTTCGGGGAACATGGAGCGTACAAATTAGCCACATCCAAAGAGCTTAAAAATGCTTCAGCAAGGGATCGAGAAGGATTCTTTACACCAAATGATGATTACATAAATATGAGTGAGGCTTTTAGAGAAAATCCAGAAATCTTAACCGCTGAAATAGCGAATGAAAAAGAATACGAAACCATTCTTAAATTACTAGCTAAGGAAGAGAAATCAATTCCGTTATTCATTGAAAAAGACAAGGGAATTTATCTAGTTGCTGAATTTGAAAAGGCTAAACTTCCTAAAGAAAATCTCGTTCTTTCCTATTTAGGAAAAAGCATAGGAGATACCTACAAGTCTAGCTCAAAAGTCTGACGCAGTTTTTCTAAGAGCGGATTTTTCGCCTTTAACTCTTCATACTTTTCTCGGGTGGTGTACGCAATTTTTTGCTTAATAGTTTTTACAACATTAATCTTTAGTGAAATGCTGTAATTGTTTAACTCTTTCTTTAAAAAGCCTAATAATTTTGGTTGTTCACGCTCCAATTGTTCTTTCATCAACTTGCTCGGTAGCGAAACAGATAAAACAAAATTTTCGTTCACTTTAGGAAGTTCTAATTCAAGAATAGATGCAATACTTTTTTCTCCTTTCTTTTGTCTTTCCTCGTAGTATTCAATCCATAATGATTGTACTTTCTTTTCAGTAAAAGGATCTTTCGGTTGATCGTCTAAATTAATTTGTGTCTCTTTTGATTCTTCATCAACTTTTTTCTCAATGACACTTTTTAGAGTTAGGGAATTGGTTCTTCTACTAACTGTTTTTAAAACAGGAGCTTTTTTGGGTAATTCCACTTTTGGAATAACTACTGCTGGCGCTTCAATCTTCTTTTCTGTTATTGGTTCTTTCTTGACTTTCGGAGTGTAAGTCGTTTGGAAGAATGTTGCCGGAATTAAAAAGGATTTAGACTTTTTTTTTTCGCTCTCAAAAGTAATTGAAGCTATTTGCATTAAGGCTAGTTCAACAAGAAGTCTTTGATTTTTACTTGTTTTATAGTTTAAATCGCAAGTGTTTGCGATTTCGATACTTTGCATTAAAAAAGGAATTGTGGCTTCTGTAGATTGCTGCAAGTATTTCTTTTTAGCAGTATCTCCAACTTCAAGGAGTTCAATGGTCTTTTTGTCCTTAGCAACCAATAAGTCTCTAAAATGACTAGCTAATCCATTGATGAAATGATGTCCTTCGAATCCTTTGGAAAGGATTTTATCAAATAGATTTAGCACCTCCGGAATCTTGTTATTCAGCAATAAATCAGACATTTTGAAATAGGTATCGTAATCCAAAACATTTAAGTTCTGAGTTACGGCTTCTAATGTCACATTATTTCCAGAGAAACTAACCACTCTATCAAAAATAGAAAGTGCATCACGCATAGCGCCATCTGCTTTTTGAGCGATTACATGCAAAGCATCATCTTCAGCAATAATATTCTCCTTTTCACAAATGCGTTTCAAGTAATTTTTAATATCAATGACACGAATTCTGTTGAAATCGAATATCTGACAACGTGATAAAATTGTCGGAATGATTTTATGTTTTTCGGTAGTCGCTAAAATAAAAATGGCATGTGCAGGCGGTTCTTCTAAAGTCTTCAGAAATGCATTAAAGGCAGCCTGAGACAACATATGTACCTCATCAATAATATAGACTTTATAAGATCCTGTTTGAGGAGGAATACGAACCTGATCCGTTAAACTTCGAATATCATCAACCGAATTATTTGATGCTGCATCCAATTCAAAAATATTGAATGCAAAATCTTCATCAGTTCCTTTATCTAAATCTTCTTGATTGATTTTTTTTGCCAGGATTCTGGCACATGATGTTTTTCCGACACCTCTAGGTCCTGTGAATAATAAAGCCTGAGCAAGGTGGTCATTTTTAATGGCATTTAATAAAGTATTGGTAATGGCTTCCTGCCCAACAACGTCCTCAAAATTCTGAGGTCTGTATTTACGCGCAGAAACTATAAAATGCTCCATTTACTTCACTTTTAATGCTTGTAACAAATGTACTTATTGACCTTGATTTCTACAACCTGCATTCTTAACAAAATGCTAAAGTTGTAAACAATTGTATGGAATTTATAGATAAATCGACAATAACAATGACACAAGCTTTTTAATCTTAGATATTGTTTAGAAATTTGTTTCACATTGAAATGAATAACAACAAAATATAAAAAATGAAGACAGCATTTTATACTGTAATTTTTAGCTTTTTAATTGCCTGTTCAGGTTTTTCAAATAAAAAAGAAACGAGTAAAGTTACTCCATTAGAAATCCCTCAAAATACGAAAGTAGCCTACTTTGCTAGCGGATGTTTTTGGTGTGTAGAAGCAATTTTTGAAAGTGTAGTAGGAGTAGAAGAAGCAGTTTCTGGTTATGCGGGCGGATTTACAAAAAATCCAACGTATCAAACAATTGGAACAGGAAAAACAGGTCATGCAGAAACAGTTGCTGTGTATTACAATCCGGAGAAAGTAAGTTTCCAGACCTTAGTAGATGTATTTTTTGGATCACATGATCCTACTACGGTAAATGGTCAACACCCAGACTACGGAACACAATATAGATCTATTGCCTTTTATTCGGATGATGCCGAAAAGCAAATCATTGAAACGACGATTGCGAAGTTAAATAATGAGGTTTATAATGGTAAGATTGCGACAGAGGTAACTGAAATGGATGTTTTTTATAAAGCAGAAGATTATCATCAGAATTTTGAGAAACGCAATCCATATAATGGATATGTGAGAAACGTTTCAATTCCTCGGCTAAACCGATTTAAAAAGAAGTTTCCAAATATTTTAAAGGAGAATGTAAAGCATTAAAAAAGCGAGCCGTTGAGCTCGCTTTTTGTTTTATTTGGTTTCTTCTTTCTTTTCTTCAAGTTTGTCGGCTGTAATGCGTCCTTCTCGATTCGCAACTTCCCAAGCCGTATGGAAAACTAATCTTGCTCGGTTTCTTAGCAGCTCATAGTAGATCTTGTCTGGAGTATCAGTATCTTTATGATAATCTGCATGCGTTCCATTAAAGTAAAAGATAATTGGAATATTATGTTTCGCAAAGTTGTAATGATCTGATCTGTAGTAAAAACGGTTCGGATCATTTTCATCATTGTATTTGTAATCTAACTTGATGTTTGTGTATTTTTTATTGATGGCTTCAGACAAATTGTGTAATTCCATACTTAATTTATCAGATCCAATTAAGTATACATAATTTGGATTTTCCTTATTACGCTGATCAACTCGACCAATCATATCGATATTCAAGTTACACACTGTATTTGCTAATGGAAAAATTGGATTTTCTGTGTAATATTTAGATCCTAATAATCCTCTTTCCTCACCAGTAACATGCAAAAATAAAATAGATCTTTTTGGACCCTTACCAGCATCAGCAGCCATTTTAAACGCCTCTGCAATTTCTAATAACGCAACAGACCCTGATCCATCATCATCGGCACCATTGTATACTTTACCATTTCTTACTCCGACGTGATCTAAGTGAGAAGAAATCACAATAATTTCGTCTGGTTTTTCAGTGCCCTTGATGAACGCCAATACATTTTCTGAATCCTTTAAATTTCTTCCTCGTCTAGAGTTTTTAGCGAACCATTCACTTTTGATTTCCTGAAAGTAATCACCTTCTGCGATTGGAGAACCAATTCCTTTGCTCACGTAAAAATCTTTAAGGTAGTTTACGGCTTTTTTCTGCCCTGGAGTACCTGTATCTCTCCCTTCAAATTCATCCGAAGCATAAGTAAACAGATGATTACCTAAATCTTTGGCAGTAATAGTATTTGCATATTTTACAGCATAGTCAATGTTTTCTTCATTTTTGCTTACATCTTTTCCAGATCCACAGGCGAAAACAAAGGCTAACAAGAAAATATAAATGATATTTTTCATATGTAGTTTTTAATTAAAAATAAGAGTCTCAAAAATAGGAATTCTGCGCTTGGGTTCAAAACAATTATCGAATAACAAATTGCTCAATTTTTGAATCGAAAAAAATACTTTTACTTGGGAATAAATTTTCAAAGCATTTTTTCTCCATTAATACTGATTTATCTCCGAAAGTTACGTTGTCATCAGTCATTACTATAAATGAAGTAGCGAATTTTAATGCTAAATTCAATTGATGTGAACTGATAATCACCGTTTTATTGAATTCAGTTACAAGCGTTTTAAGGAGTTCAAAAATCGAAACGGTATGATGTAAATCTAAATGGACAGTTGGTTCGTCTAATATCATGATAGGCGTATCCTGAGCTAAAGCTCTGGCAATTAATACCCGTTGTTTCATTCCGTCACTTAACTCATAAACTTTTTTATCTGCAAATGAATCCGTTTCAGTAACCTTCAATGCGTTTTCAATTGTACTTCTATCGTTAGAAGTAAGAGAATCCATCCAATTTGTATACGGTTGTCTTCCAAGGGCGACCAATTCATAAACAGTTAATTGATTTAACGGAATAGTTTCGGTAAGCACAACACTAATCATTGATGATAAGTCCTTCGATGAATAATTTTCAACCTTTTTTTCAAATAGCTGGATGCTACCCTTTATGGATTTGATCTCGGTTATTAGTGTTTTTAATAAGGTGGATTTCCCAATACCGTTTTTTCCGAGAATGGCTATAAATGAACCTTGATTAATATCAAAATTAATAGATTCCTGAACTGTGATAAATCCGTTTTTTTTCGGATACCCAATGGCGAGGTCAGTTGCTTTAAATATGTTCTGTTTCCTTGCCATTTACACGAATATTTTTTTCTTTCGAACCAATAACCAAATCACAACTGGGGCACCAAAAATTGAAGTAATTGCATTTAATGGTAGGGTGAATTCACTATTTGGTAATTGGGCGATACTATCACAAATCAATAATATTATTGCCCCTATTATTGCTGATGCTGGTAATAATATTTTATGATTCGAAGTCGTAAATACTAATCTTGCAATATGTGGTACTGCCAATCCTACAAAGGCAATTGGGCCAACAAAGGCTGTGATAACCCCTGTAAATAAACTGGTAACTAATAAAATGATAGTTCGATTTCTCTGCGTATTCATTCCAAGGCTTTTCGCGTATTGTTCCCCTAATAAAAGACTATTCAATGGTTTAATTAATCCTAAGGATAGCATCATCCCAATGAAAAATATGACTAACAATATGTATAATTGATCCCAACTTAAATTGGCTAAACTTCCGAATCCCCAAAAGATAAATTGTTGTAATTGATTAGCCTCGCTAAAAAATGATAATACACTTATGATGGCTGCAGAAAAACTACTAAACATCAATCCGATAATTAGAATCGACATGGTGTTTTTTATTCGTTTGGCAGCTAATAAAACGGCCATTAAAACAACAAATGCCCCAATAATGGCAGCAAATGGTAATGCCCAATTTTGAGCAAATCCAACCATCACACCACCAAATAATCCGACACCCATAATAAGCACGGCAACTCCTAAGCTGGCTCCCGATGAAATCCCTAAAATAAAAGGACCTGCTAACGGATTTCGAAATAGAGTCTGCATTAATAAGCCAGAAATCGATAATCCCGCTCCGGCTATACATGCAGTGATGGCTTTCGGTATTCTAAAATCTCGAATGATGATTCTCCAACTTTCCTTAACGTCTTCCGAATTCATAATTGAATCCCAAATCGATTCAAGTGGAATATCTACAGACCCCCATGCAATATTGAATCCGAAGGCTAGGAGTAATACGCCGACAAGAATTAAAAATTGGGCTGAATATGAACGAGTTGATTTCAAAGATTAACTAAAATAGTTTTGTAGAAAGTTAGTAAGTTTTTGAATAGCAAGTCCTCTATGAGAAATCTTATTTTTTTCCTCGTCTGTCATTTCTGCAAAAGTTGTGGTAAAACCTTCGGGAACAAATACAGGATCGTACCCAAATCCGTTTGTTCCTCGTCGTTCTGAGATGATTTTACCTTTACAAATGCCATCAAAATAGTATTCTTTATCCTCTAAAAGAAGACAAATACTGGTTCGAAATTGAGCTTTTCGATTGGTTTTTCCGTTAAGTTCTTGTAATAATTTATCAATGTTGTTTTCTGTATTAGCAGGTTCTCCGGCATATCTCGCAGAATAAACACCTGGTCGACCACCTAAAGATTTAACTTCCAATCCGGTATCATCAGCAAAACAAGAATATCCATAATTTGATTTAACATGAAATGCCTTTAACTTGGCATTTCCTTCCAAGGTGGTTTCGGTTTCCTCAATATCCTCAAAACAATTAATTTCCTTGAGACTAACTAATTTTAGGGAAGGAGGCACCATTTTCTGAACTTCGGCTAATTTGTGAAGATTATTGGTCACAAATACTAGTTCCATTTTGTTATTCATGATGATAAGGTTCGTTTTTTAGAATTGTAAATCCGCGATAGATTTGCTCCACTGCGAATAGTCTAATCATTTGATGTGAGAAGGTCATTTTAGAAAAAGAGAGCTTTTCATTGGCACGCTTATACATAGCATCAGAAAATCCATAGGGACCGCCAATGATAAAAATGAGTTGCTTGTGACCAGCATTCATTTTCTTCTGAAGAAAACTTGAAAATTGCATCGAAGTATATTCTTTACCCTTCTCGTCCAAAACAACTACCCAATCTGCATTTTCTAATTGATTCAATATTATAGTACCTTCCTTCTCTTTGATTTCTGGTTTCGATAAATTTTTCACCTTTTTTAAATCGGGAATGATTTGAAATTCGAAATTGGTGTAATGAGAAAGTCGTTTTACGTAATCCTCTGTCAATTGAATCAAGGAAGAATCTTTTGTTTTACCGACAACCAGAAGTTTAATTTTCATGGCCTAAAATTACAAAATCAGAATTCAATTTTTAATAATCCGAAGAACCGATTCATTTTTAAATATGGATTGTTATTTTTACGTAACAATTCACATTTCATGATTTCGAAAGCCCAATTTAATACTGAAATTGATATCATAATTTCAAATGCAATTCGAGAAGATGTTGGCGATGGAGATCATACCTCGCTTTCATGTATTCCTGAAGATGCCGTGGGCAAAGCCAAATTGCTTGTAAAAGACAACGGAATCATTGCAGGCATCGATTTTGCTAAAATGGTATTTGCATATGTAGATACCGATATAGAAGTGGAAGAGGTTGTAAAGGATGGTGATGCTGTCAAGTATGGTGATATTGCATTTTATGTGTCAGGAAGTTCTCAATCTATTCTGATGGCAGAGCGTTTGGTATTAAATGCCATGCAACGAATGAGCGCTATTGCGACAAAAACACATCAGTATATGGAATTGTTATCGGGTACCAAAACTAAAGTCTTGGATACCAGAAAAACAACTCCGGGGATTCGTGCACTTGAAAAATGGGCGGTAAAAATTGGTGGTGGTGAAAATCACCGTTTTGCTTTGTATGATATGATTATGATCAAGGATAATCATATTGATTTTACCGGTGGAATTGCACAGGCCATTCAAAAAACAAAAGCATATTTAAAGGAAAATAATCTGGATTTAAAGATCATTGTCGAAGCGAGAGATTTAAAAGACATTAAGGCAATTTTAAAAGAAGGTGGAGTCTTTAGAATCCTAATTGATAATTTCAATTATGAAGATACACGAAAAGCTGTTGAATTAATTGGAAATCAATGTTTGACCGAATCTTCTGGCGGAATCAATGAAAAAACCATTAGAAACTATGCTGAATGTGGTGTTGATTACATTTCAACTGGTGCCTTGACCCATTCGGTTTACAATATGGACCTAAGTTTAAAAGCTGTTTAACTCGGTATGAGCAAGGAAATCGAAGAAAAATTAGCTAAGATTCCGGTTGTTAATGTGCTGGTTGAATTTGGGAAGAAAATTAAGATTCCTGGATTAGAAGGTATGTCACTGTATGACGTCCTAGAAATGTACATCATCGGAATCGTTCAGGGTGCTTTGACGACTCGTGCAGGCGGAATTGCATTTAGCTTTTTCATGGCGATATTTCCTTTTATGCTTTTCATTCTAACCTTAATTCCATATATACCTATTGATGGTTTTCAGGACGGATTATTCGGATTTATAAAAGATATTCTTCCGCCAAAAACATTTGAAGCTGTGAATGTGGTCTTGGGAGATATTATTACCAATCAATATGGAGGGTTATTATCGTTTGGTTTTTTACTTTCTATTTTTCTTATGACCAACGGAATCAATGCAATTTTCAGCGGATTCGAATATTCGTATCACGTAAAAGAATTTCGAAATGTATTTAAATCGTATTTCGTTTCTCTGGGGGTATCATTATTAACCTCCTTTTTCCTTATCGTAACAATAACACTAGTGATTTTATATCAGGTGGCCTTGACCAAAATTGATGAGATTGGTTGGATTGATACGGGGGATTTGAATCTCTTCTATTATGGACGAGCCTTGCTGTTTTTGCTGATGATATTTACCATAGTTGCATTACTGTTTCGCTACGGAACTAAACAGGGTAAACAGATTCGATTCTTTTCAGCAGGGGCTTTGCTAACAGCCATTCTATCATTGTTCTCTTTTTATCTTTTTAGCATTTATGTATTAAAGTTTGCTAAATACAATGAACTCTACGGCTCAATTGGTACGCTACTCATTCTGATGTTATTCGTTTGGTTAAATGCCATCATTCTATTGCTCGGATTCGAATTGAATGCTTCATTGTACACCTTAAAGCAGCAAAATAAAAACTGCAATACCGAAGAAAAAAACTAAGTTTTAACGATATTTGCACCTGGAAAACCCCGATTTCCATCATAATTTGATGCGTTTTTGGGATAATTCCAAAGAGTTAAATAATTACTGAAAATTGATTTTATGAAGCCGAGTATTCCAAAGGGAACTAGAGATTTTTCAGCAAAAGAAATTGCCTATCGATCATATATTATGAATACGATACGGGAAACTTTTGCTACCTTCGGATTTGAACCTATCGAGACTCCAAGTTTCGAAAACTCATCAACATTGATGGGTAAATATGGAGAAGAAGGAGATCGATTGATTTTTAAGATTCTCAATTCTGGTGATTATTTAAGTAAAGTAGATAGTAATCTTCTGGAACAAAAAGATAGTATCAAGGCTACTTCCCAATTATCAGAAAAGGCCTTGCGATACGATTTAACGGTTCCGTTTGCGCGATATGTTGTCCAACATCAGAATGAAATCACGTTTCCATTTAAGCGTTACCAAATTCAGCCGGTATGGCGTGCAGATCGTCCCCAGAAAGGACGTTTTAGAGAGTTTTATCAGTGTGATGCCGATGTAGTTGGAAGTGATTCATTATTGCAGGAAATAGAGTTTATTCAGCTTTACGATTCAGTATTTAAAAAACTAAAGTTAGAAGGAGTTACCGTTAAAATCAATAATCGTAAAATCCTTTCCGGAATTGCTGAAGTGATTGGCGCTAGTGATAAATTGATTGATTTCACGGTAGCGTTAGATAAATTAGATAAAATTGGTGAGGAAGGTGTTGTTAAAGAAATGCTTTCGAAAGGAATTTCATCAGAAGCTATTGATAAGGTAAAACCACTTTTTCAATTCTCTGGTACAAATTCAGAACAAATTCAAGTTCTTGGAGATTTATTAGCGAGTTCAGAAGAAGGAACGAAAGGAGTTGAAGAATTGACTTTTGTGATGAATGCTGTTGAATCACTTGGATTACAATCAGCATCCCTAGAACTTGATGTTACCCTTGCTCGTGGATTGAATTATTACACAGGAGCCATTTTTGA
>JBMHDU010000012.1:0-4279 GCA_049889235.1 Polaribacter sp. | reverse complement strand
TTCTGAAATTATAAGAAAATAGTCTACTTTGTCAATCCCAATATCTGACAATCCTTTAATCATTGAGGAACTTTCTCCAAAACCTACGCCTATTATCAATTCATCAAAATTTAAGGATAGATCATTTGCAAATTTCTTGACTGCGACTTTATAATTTGGATCGGTCTTAAATTCTGATATCTTATCCACATCACTTCTAATATCACTTTTTCTAAAACGACCTTTGTTTTCTTGAAATATTAAAGAATCATTCTTAATCCCTACATTGTCGATATAAATTCTTTTTTGCCTTCTACCCATTTCCGGTTCCGGAAGAATTGGGGTGTCAGATTGTGCGCCAGGATAACTAACACTTATGTTATTAATGCCATTTTCCTTAAATACATTATGGATTGTTATGTAGGTAACATCATCCTCTGAAAGATTTTTTCGTTTAAGTAATCTTGTATTCATACCTAACGAATCCAACTTAAAATCTCTGTTTTTTGAGTTCCATTTCAAATGAATCTCGAAACCATTGCCATCTCCAATTTCTAATATCGAAGAGTGGTCAACGATAGTTCTAAAGGAATTATTCATCCTATTATAATTGTTATCAATGTAACTATCTATCGATATCAGATTTTCACTTGAATTTGTTACTAAGTCGATTAAATCATCTCCATTGATTAATGAAAGTCCCTTTACAAGGAATGTAATTAAATCGGATTTAGTAAGGGTGTCCTTGTGCTTAAGTTGATTATAAATTTCATTCTCTTTAGGTGTATCCTTGTACCAACTTTTTATTGAGGGATTAAATACAAACTTTGACATAACAGTAGTATCTGCATCACAAAGAAATGTGTTGTAAAAAACTAACATGCCACGTTCAGGATCCATTGCATGCCCCATTCTATTTATTTTTAATGTAAAAAGATTTCGAATTTTAAGTTTTTCATTATACGAGTCAAAATGGGTCCGACTTGAATTTATTCCCTCGATGTCCTCAAATCGATTTAGTGATTCTAATGAGTCTATCCATGAATTGAAGAAAGGATCTTTAGTTACCAACGAAAAAAATACTTCTTTCCAATTTTTGTTTGGTGAAATTGAAATCGCGGAGTGGACTAAACGAAAAACTTTTGCAAAGTGATTTGAGTCTGCGGGTAGAGATTTATAATCCTTATGCTTTAAAACCTTTTTTTTATTTTCTTCAACATCCCAATTAATGTGGAAGGTTATTTCTTTGAATTTTTTAAAACACAGAGCAAAGGGTTCAAGATAATTGTAATTGGTGTCTCCACCATGGTTTCCACTATCCTTTTCAGTGGGTGATACCTTAATATATATACAAGGATTGTTTAATGGAATTAAGAAGTTATCTGCTCGTTGTTGTTCGTGATCCTTGGTAAAAACGGCAGTTGAAAATTCAATTACAACTAAAGGGATCTCTATTTCGGAAATTATTGTTGAAATAATGATGTCAGGGTTTTTTCTCAATAATATTTTACTCATAGAACTTGAGTAAGAGGATGAGAAACCACTTGAAGTAATCTGTTGTTGTCTTTTCTTAACGAGGTTTACCTGTGCGGTTGGATCGATTTTGATTATGTTGTCTTTTACATAAAAAATACCCTGTTCTAAACTTTCGTAATAGATGTTATAAGTCATTTTTCACATTTTTAAAAACCATAACATGTTCAAATTTTAATGCATTAGTAAAGTTCGGGTTGAACATTCTCGTAGTCTTTTTGAGATTTTCGCTGGTTGAATCAATAAATTCTAATCCAATTTCTTTTCCCATCGAAATCATCATCTTTTTTGCATCGTATAACTTCTTTCTAATAACACTATCTCCTATGATCACAATTGCGTGTCTATTTGGTTTTAGAACTCTTACTGCTTCTTGAAAACATTTTTTTATGTTTTCATTGAAGTCATCTATTTCTTTCCTTTGACTCGAGTGTTTATCTCTTGAACCGATTTCGTTTTTTTTGACATTCGCAACATCAAATTCGAGCCAATACATCCTTAGTTTATGGTATAGGTAATAGTCATAAGTGTTTGCATAGGGTGGAGAGGTAACTACCAAGTCAACAGAATTATCTTTTATAAAATGAAGGTTCGTTGAGTCGGCATTATAAATTTTCGAAATTGAGTCACTGGCGGTCTCGCTAAATTCTTTGATTCTTTCTACCATTGACTTAATTTTTACCTTAAATAAGGCGAGAGTTTTTCCGTCAGGAATATCTTTGTTTTTTGCGACATATCTCGTGTCACTCTCTTGATTTGAAACCGAGGTAATTATTGAAGATAGTCCTGTTTTTAGGAAGTTAGATATTTTAGAGTTGTTAACCTTGTTAATGGATGAGGTTAACATCATCAACTCCTCTTTTACATTCTGCTGAAACCAGTGATCAATATTTGGAAAGTCGATGGTTTCAGTTATTATCGAACTTGTCCTTTCTAAATTTTCGATAAAATGAAGTATTTCTTCAATTTCATCAGCATTAAGTGATGTGGATTTTGTTTCAGAAATCAATGTTGCTATATGATTGAGGTCTACACCAATTGAATTCCTATTTAAAAGTTTACTTTCGACAATAGTGGTTCCACAACCAACAAAAGGGTCTAAAACCGTTTCGTTTTCATTTGTGAATTCTTCGATAAAAAATCTTGGAATTTGAGGTATGAATTTTGCCGGATACGGATGGAAATTATGGGTTAAATAGGTAGTATTTAACTTGTTTTTCTTGAGTTCTGTAAATTTTTTTAGATAACTCATAATTTTCTAAAAATCACAATGAAAGAACAGTTTTGGTTGGTATAAAAAACTGATGGATAACCTAACAGAACAAGTCTTCTTTGATCTCCTTGATCCCATACAATAAGGTCTTGAAATTTCCATCCTGCATCTTGACCAACCTTTGCAAGATCAGAGTGAAAGGGTATATAAGGAATTTTATTTTTTGTATCTCGATAATCCTTGACGACCCATGCTGAGTAACCGCCAGTTTTAGTGATTTCGTAGTTTTTTTCAAGAATTTCTTTTATTTGAGTTAAGAAATCCTCGTAAGGGAGATTGCCAAAATCATTCTCCTTTTCACTATACTGTTTTACCGTGGAATTATTATCAAGTTTAATTATAGATGTCTTGTGCGTCTTTTTTCTATCCTCAACTGATTTTTGAATAAAGTCAGCATAGGGTGGGGAAGTTACAGTTAGTTGCACTTTATCCTTTGCTATGTATTTTGTGAGATTTCGACAGTCGTCATTTACAATGGAATAATTCAATTCACCGTTGGAATTAAAAAGACCAAAGTTTTCTTGTTTCCATTCCTCAGCAATTTTTGCAAACTTCGGATTTAACTCTGTTCCAATACAGTGTCTATTTAAATTTTGTGCGGCGATTAACGTGGATCCTATACCTAAAAAGGGATCAAAAATTATGTCTCCCTCTCGGGAATACATTTGAATTAATCTTTCCGCCAATTTAATCGGATAGACTGCGCCATGTTCTAACTGATACTTATTCCTTGGTGAACTTAAATCGTTCCATACATTCTTGGATAAAACAGTCCACTCCTTAGCAGATAGTCCATTAAATGACTTTTGTTTTTGAAGTAGTTCCTTTTCTGAATACTCCAATTCTGTATAGTCAGGAGCGTATTGTTGCGCCTCCGTGTTTTCGGCGAGAAAAAAATCAGTTTTACTTTTCATCTATTAGTAGTTGATTGACATTAACTTCGAGTTTGTTCGATACTTCATAAAGTCTTTTTAAAGAGGGTTGAGATTTATTACTACACCAAAAGTTAACCGTTACAACAGAAACCTTAATTTGATCTGACAACCACTTTTGCGACAATCCCTTTTCTTCCAATACTTCTTTTATTCTATTGTATTGCATACTCATGAAATTTGAATAAAGATACCGATATTAAAGTAAATCTTATATAAGTTTTACTTTAATTTTTATAAAAATATATAATCTCTGGCAACGATAAGAAGTTCTGTTGATAGCATTGGAAGTCAATTGATTATCACATGATATTTAGTTGAAAGAATTGCAACTTTAAGTTTAGAGTCTGTAATCTTGCAGAAACCTTGATAAAAGAAAAAGGGTTACAAACTTCAATTGTCTGTAACCCTTCGAAATTTCTTTGCTCCCCCTCTTGGGCTCGAACCAAGGACCCTCTGATTAACAGTCAGATGCTCTAACCAACTGAGCTAAGGAGGAGTGTGGCCTAACTGAATAGGCGGGTGCAAATATACATTTTTAAGTCAAATTCGAAAAAACCTG
>JBMHDU010000011.1:0-135211 GCA_049889235.1 Polaribacter sp. | reverse complement strand
CTCATTTGTTAAATGAGGGGTTTGACTCAATTGTCTCTGAGGGTGAATTTTATTTGGAAATAGATGAAAATGATAAAAGATTAAATGAATTCTTTAAGATTGTAAAATTTAATTTATCAGATCATCAATTCATTTTTAATAAACTTCAAGAAATCGAAAATGAAAAAACTCAAGATGAGTTGTATAATTTATTTTTAAACGGTTAATTACAAAGGTTTTAATGAAAAAGAAGGTTTATTAATAAATAGTGTGACACCTCGATAAACACTAATTAAAATTTCTGATTAGGTGATCAATCAGAGCATCAATATCACAATTTATACAAAAACAGTTCTAATCTCTTTAGAAATCTATACCGAAAAGGAATCTCTAATCTTTTTGGTTTTAGAACTAACCTTGTTTTTTTACTAAGACAATGTATATCATAAATTTACTATATTTATTTTTATGAATTTTAGTAGACTAGTTAATGATTCAAAATTCGGGTTGAAGAGAAAAATCTCTTCAAGAAAGGAACAGATTATAATTTCAATTGATGAGTTTAATCTCCTTTCCAAGAAGTACTTTAAAAATATTCGCAAGGATAAAAATTTGGTTATCAATTTTGAGGAATATGACAAAGAGAATCTAATTTTTATTCTTAGATGGTACTATAATCTTTGGATTGATATTAGGGAAAATTATATAGAGGTTTATACTTCTATTCCTGATAAATTTGAAATTATTTGTGAAGTTAATAAATTAAACCACCCTCACACACCAAAAACCTTTAAAAAAGGAACTAAAATGTATTTTAATTCATCAAGTTATTCTTCTTCTAATTGGTTAAATGGGATTCCACTTTGGGATAACAAAGATGAAGAGGTGATAGAGGGATTAAAACCAAGTTGTCAAATAAATTATAATTACATTAGAGTAGAGATGTTATAATAAACTCACAACAGAAATTAATTACTTTTTTAGAAACATTGATTAATAAGTTACTAGCTTCTTCGTAATTCATGAATTATTGGTTTCTTACACTCCTTTAAAATAAAACTCAAAGTGGAATATTCCCATTTTGTTAAAAAACCTTGCAAAAACCTTGCAGAATAAAAAAAGGGTCACAAAACTATATCGTCTGTAACCCTCTTAAATAAAGATGTGATCGCGCCAGGATTCGAACCTGGGACCGTCTGCTTAGAAGGCAGATGC
Organism: Polaribacter sp.; assembly: GCA_049889235.1. Classification (GTDB taxonomy): domain Bacteria; phylum Bacteroidota; class Bacteroidia; order Flavobacteriales; family Flavobacteriaceae; genus Polaribacter. The sequence continues at coordinate 134,017 of JBMHDU010000011.1, read as the reverse complement.
TCTATCCAGCTGAGCTACGCGACCGGACCAAGTGTTAATCTGAATTAACCACTCTAATTTCTATGTCATTACTCCGGTAAGTAATGTTGAACTGGTCGGGGTGGCAGGATTCGAACCTGCGACCTCCGCGTCCCAAACGCGGCGCGATAACCGGGCTACGCTACACCCCGAGTTTGCGGAGAGACAGGGACTCGAACCCTGGCGACCTAAACGGTCGACAGATTAGCAATCTGCTGCATTACCACTCTGCCACCTCTCCTACAAATAACTAACAAATATCAAATTTTATTAGCGAGTGCAAATGTACTATTACAATTACAATTTACCAAGACAAAAAATAAAATTATTCAGGGTATTCTACTCGAACATGGTAAATATTCATCAATTTCTTTTTGATGACTTTTTTGATGAGTTCAATTTCTCGTAAAGTAATATTGGAATTCTGAAATTGATTGTCCTCCACCTGCTTATTGATGATTCGCTCGATCAAATTATTAATCTTTTCTGCAGATGGTTCCTTGATGCTTTTTGATGCTGCCTCCGCAGCATCACACATCATCAAAATGGCCGTTTCCTTCGAGAACGGAATCGGACCTTTATATTGGAATTTTGATTTATCAATTTCGTCATCTGGATTCATTTCAACTTCCTTACTGTAGAAGTAATAAGTAGTGGTCGTTCCGTGATGCGTCCGAATAAAATCAATTACTCGATCTGGAATATTATTCTTCTTGGCTAATTCTACCCCTCTAATCACATGATCAATGATAATCTTTGCACTATCTCGTGGTGATAATTCATTATGTGGATTCACACTAGTTGACTGATTTTCGGTGAAATACTGCGGATTGGTCATTTTACCAATATCGTGATACAACGCTCCCGTTCGAACTAACATCGAATTCGCGCCAATCTCATTAGCCGCCGCTTCAGCTAAATTTGCGACCTGCATCGAATGCTGAAATGTTCCTGGTGCCTTCTCATTCAACTCACGTAATAACTTTGTATTTGTATTCGATAATTCCAATAAGGTCACATCCGAAACCAGTCCAAATAACTTTTCGTAGATGTAGATCAGAATAATCGATAAAAAGGATAATAATCCGTTCGCGGAGAACATTAAGAAATAATCGAAATTCAATTGAGATGCATTTCCTTCCTTAATGATAGAAAAGGCAAAATAAGTCACCATATAAATAATGGTAATCTGGGCCACTGAAATAAAAATATTGGCTCTTTTGTATAATTCTGAAACCGTCAGAATAGTTACAATTCCAGCAATAATATGTAGATAAATAAACTCAAAACTATTTGGCACGATAAATCCGAGCAGTAATACCGTCAGCACGTGTGCAAACAATCCTAATCGAGCATCAAAAAAGGCTTTCAACACAATTGGTAATACACTCAACGGAACAACATACAAGTAATCTGAATTATACTTGATGACTAATGTCTGAATCAGAATCATCAATAGAATATTGATAAAAATGAAGGTTACTTTGTTGTTATCATCAAAAATTTCAATTCGGTATTTATTGAGAAATAACAATAACATCAGCAGTGCAAGAGAAACTAGAATAGTATACCCAAAAACAATCCAGTTGTAATTCGATTCGGTCCAAACTTTTGATTCCGACTCACTCTTTAGAGAACGAAGCATTTTCAATTTCTTTCCTTCAACAACATCCCCTTTTAGAATGATTAACTCCCCCGAAGTCACCTTACCTTTTGTATAGGAAATATTTCCGACCAGATTATCAATAATGCGTTGTGTGAACACATCGTCATAAAACACATTTGGTTTTACAATATCTGCCAGCAAATCAACCATAATAAACTTAGCCATAAGATTGGCATCGTTTAACTGCGTATTGATTAAATTTAATACTTCTTTATTCGTGTAGAGTTTTCTGAAAAATGTATCCGAAACCTCGTTATTTTTTCGAATGGCAATAATTTCATCCTCTCGTGATACACGATTTTCACTCACCTCTTCTACATATCCGTCTTTATAAATGGTATTTAAAATAGCCTCAGCATCGAAAGCGAGTTGATTAATGTCTTTATCTGGAATCGAGTCCGATGGTTCTAAACGAGCAATTCGGGTTTTGAAGTCATTTAGGACTTCCGTCACTATATCCTGATTGTACCTGAAGTATAATTTAGCATTAACTTCGATCTCTTTAGTCTCGATGGTAATCTCATCTTCCGACTTCTGAATCGCAAAATCGAAAGGCGCATACAAATTGTCATATCGCCATACCTGACCATTCGAAAATTCATACTTGAACTGCCCTCCTTTCGGAAATAAATACACAATCGTAACTGTGGTTACCAAGAATAGTAAAACCTTGTAAATTATGGTGTTGTTACGATAAACTTTATTCATGAAATTACTCATGCAGCGGTATTTAGAATAACAAACTTAGTTTAAAAAAGTGAACTCCAAAAATTACTTGATTGCATCCATTTTATTTTGAGGTTAAAATGGTTAATTTTGCATCAATATTTAATTTTTACTCATGAATGAAGTTGTAATTGTATCTGTTGCCAGAACGCCAATTGGTAGTTTTTTAGGTAGTTTATCAAACATTCCTGCACCAAAATTAGGTACTATTGCTATTAAAGGAGCATTGGAAAAAATTAATCTAGATCCGGCAAAGGTTCAAGAAGTTTTCATGGGTAATGTAGTATCTGCAGGATTAGGTCAGGCACCAGCAAGACAAGCTGCAATTTTTGCAAACATTCCAGATACAGTTCCTTGCACTACGGTAAATAAAGTATGTGCATCTGGAATGAAATCAATCATGTTGGCTGCTCAAAGCATTGCATTAGGAGATAATGACATCGTTGTTGCTGGTGGGATGGAAAACATGAGTATGATTCCGCATTATGTTCATGCTAGAAAAGGAACCAAATTTGGACCCGCTTCTATGGAAGATGGTATGCAAAAAGACGGGCTGGTAGATGTATACGATCAAGTAGCTATGGGAGTTTGTGCTGATGCTTGTGCAACAGAATATGAATTCTCTAGGGAAGATCAGGATGCCTTTGCTATTCAGTCGTACGAGAGATCTGCTGCTGCTTGGAAAGCTGGAAATTATGCTGATGAAGTAGTACCTGTTGAGATTCCGCAAAGACGTGGTGAACCTATCATTTTTGCTGAGGATGAAGAATACAAAAACGTAAAAATGGAAAAGATTCCAAATTTACGTCCGGCCTTTACCAAAGACGGAACCGTTACTGCGGCAAATGCCTCTACAATTAATGACGGAGGAGCTGCCTTAGTATTAATGTCGAAGCAAAAAGCTGATGAGTTAGGATTATCTCCATTAGCTAAAATCACAAGTTATGCGGATGCTGCTCATGAGCCAAAATGGTTTACAACTGCTCCAGCAAAAGCATTACCAAAAGCTTTAGCAAAAGCGAACTTATCGATTGAGGATATCGACTATTTCGAATTGAACGAGGCGTTCTCTGTTGTAGGTCTTGCAAACTGTAAAATTCTTGGTATTTCCCAAGATGTTACTAACGTTAACGGAGGTGCTGTTTCTATTGGTCATCCGCTCGGAGTTTCGGGTGCTCGAATTGTAATTGCCTTAACATCCATCTTAAAACAAAAAAATGCTAAATTTGGTGCAGCAGCTATTTGTAATGGTGGTGGTGGAGCAAGCGCAATGATCATCGAAAGAATTTAACTAACAATAACCTTTTTGTACGGAATCTGTAATTTAAGTATTGTTCCGATTCGGAAAGAACCGAGTCACGGATCAGAAATGATTTCCCAACTGCTATTTGGAGATTATTTTACAATACTTGAAAAAGAAAACGATTGGTGCCAGATAGAAGTTGCACTAGATCAGTGTCAAGGTTATGTTCATATCCATCAGATTCATCAACTTTCAGAATTAGAATTTAATTCGCTAAAGGAAGAAACATCAAACTTTGCTGGCGAATTTATCGATTATGTTAGCAATCAAAAAACAGAATTAACCGCTATTCCTATTGGTTCTTACCTACCAAATTTTATAGGGAATACGGTTCGAATTTCAGATAGTGAAATGATCTACGAAGGGCAGGTATTCAACTCGGAGTTACCAAAATCTGAAATTGCAAAAATCGCCTATTTGTATTTGAATGCTCCGTATCTATGGGGCGGAAAAACTCCTTTCGGAATTGATTGTTCCGGATTTACACAAATGGTTTATCGCTTATGCGGATATTCATTACCAAGGGATGCACATGAGCAAGCGAATTCGGGAGATGTGCTTAGTTTTATTGAAGAAAGTATGCCTGGTGATTTAGCTTTTTTTGATGATGACGAAGGAAACATTAATCATGTCGGAATCGTACTGAATAATTACCAAATCATTCACGCTTTTGGTAAAGTAAGAATTGATACTTTAGATCATAGTGGTATATTTAACAACGAATTACAAAAGCATACGCACAAATTGCGTATCATAAAACAAATCATTCCGAATGATTAAATGGTTTAAAAGACAATCGCTATTACTCAAAGACGCGTTCTTTTCGACCATTTTTTGCCTAATTCTAACCTTTGTTCTTGCCGGAATTGTTGTCAATCTTAGTTTTTTAAATCCGTTCAAAGAGGCTTTCAAAGACTTTAGTTTCACCGATATTTATTATTCTGAAAAAATCCAGGAAACTTCTTTTTCTAAGGATATCATCTTAATCAATATTGAAGATCGAAACCGTTTTGAACTTGGTCTTTTGTTAGAATCGGTGCTGGCTGAGGATCCGGAAGTAATTGGATTAGATGCCATTTTTAGAAGCCCGAAAGATTCCGTAGGAGATGCGTACCTATCAGCTCAACTTCAGAATCCGAAGGTAGTAAGTGCTTTGAATATTGAGCGGGACGAAGTCATTCGAACACATTACTCATTGAAGCCAGAGAATGAAAACTTTATCAATATCAGTTTCGATTTAAAATCAAAAGTGGTTCGAACTTTTGAATCCTTTCATAAAAGTAATTCAGGAATAGATACTTCATTTACTGCAAAGATTGCTTCTAAATTCGGAACTGAACTCCCGTTGAAGAGATTGAATCAATCACAATTCATCAAATACTCTGGAAAGTATACATCATTTATTCATTTCGGATTTGATGAGTTTATGTTGATGGAAGACAAACAACTGATTAAAGATAAGATCGTATTACTTGGATACTTAGGAGTTCCTTTAGGAGACAGCTTTGATGTTGAGGATAAATTCTTCACGCCACTAAACGAAACGACTTCTGGTAAATCATTACCAGATATGTTTGGTGTTGTGATTCATGCAAATATTTTGAAAATGTTGATTGAGAATGATTACATCAGTAAAACTCCAACTGCCATCGCATGGATTATTGATTTCTTATCTGTTTTTCTATTTATGATCTTCTCTTTAAAATTAGAGAAGCGCGGTGAAATTTACAATCGAACTTTTAAGTGGATTGTCATTTTTACTTACACTGCCTTTTTATTGTATTTACATCTATTATTTTATAGCAAGGACATTTATATTAACGTATTCAACATTATTGCCTTAACCGGTATTTCGGCCAATATGTTCATATTTTATGTTCATTTTCTAAAATTCGTAAAATCTAAAATCACATGGAAAAGTTATCTCGATTAAGAATTGGACTTGTCCTATTCGTTTTGTTTTTAGCAACCACTACAAAAGCGCAAATCAATTTATGCTTACTTGAAGTGCAAGGTCTCCCACAGATAGAAATGACAGACAAATATCAGAATGCCAAAAAAGGAGATTTTTTAAAAGGGAATCATTTACTTCAGGTGAAAGAAAATGAATCTGTTAAGTTTATCGATACCGAAGGAAATCTCTATACAATATCGAGTCCAGGTTCATATGGTATTCAGGAAATTTTGGCTAATAAAGTAGCATCTAAAAAGGTGAACGTGACGAAAAAGTACTTTTCGTACATGTATAAAAGAATGTTTACCGATTTTGAAAACAACTCTAAAGCAGGGGTTGTCTATCGTTTAAATCCGGCTGGAACACTAGTATTCCCAAAAGACAAAAGACAAATTATTAAGGATACGATTCGATTTGAATGGACAAACGAAATCTTTATGCCTTTAACCTTTAGTTTGGTTGATGTGAATACCAATCAATCGATGAACATCATCACAAATGGAAACTATATCACATTACCTGTAGATGGAAACCTATTAAAATTTGGTAATGAATACAAATGGACGATTTTGGGAGATGGCGATTTGAAACCTATTTATCATAACTTTACCATTATTGAGAAAGATAAATCTGCCCCAATTACTATGAAAGTGAAAGAGTTTGAAACTGAATTACTAAAGCTCGGATTTGACAAATCGAAAATACATTTCATTATTTCCGATTCCTTCAACATTCAATATTAGACATAAAAAAAGCTCAGATTACTCTGAGCTTTTTTATTATGAATTCAACTGATTATTGATTTCTCATCTTTTTGAAGATAGGTCTCATTTTATCAGCTTTTTCAGTCATTTCTAAGTTGTCGTAGATGTTTAATAATGAACGAACTGTTTCGAAAGATCTGTTGATTGCATCAGCTTTCTCTAAGTAAGGTAAAGCTTCTTTAAACAACGCTTTTTGCTTTTGCTCTAACTCTTCATACTTTTTAAAGTTTTGAAGGTTCTTATTCATTTCATCAACGATAGCTTGTTCTCCAGATAAGATAGCAATTGAAAGGTTTAAGTAAGCATCACCATAATCAGGATTTAACTCGATAGCTTTCTTGTAGTATCCTTTTGCCTCCTCAATCTTCTTATCATTCTGGTTAATTACACCTAAGTTGTAGTATAAGATTGGATCGTTGGGACTCAATGCAATAGCTTCTTTCATCAAGGCAGCGAATTTAGCATTATCCTTTAATTTGATGTATAACTGAGCTTCGTTAAGAATTAAGTTTACATCTTTTGGGTTTTGCTTTCTAGCTTCTTTGATTGCAACAATAGCTTCTTCAGTTTTACCTTGCTCGATTAAAACGTAGCTAATGTTTTTTACGATATCAGCTTGCTTAGATTTTGAAGTTTCAACAGATGGTTTTTCATGAGAACCAGATTTTACATAAGCATCCATTAATGCTTTAGATCCCATGTTTTCTTTTACACCTGTCGCTTTGTTAACCGCAAAATAGTTCGTACTGATTCCAGTGTAGCCCATATCCAAAAGACTTCTGTAGTACTCTAAAGACTTGTCGTAATCTTTCGCTAAAGAAGCACTAACAGCCGCATTGTATAAGAAAATCGTATCCTTCGGACTTAGTTTGTAGGTTAAATGAAAATCAGTAGTTGCATTTTTATAATCCTTACCGTTATATAAATCGATAGATCTTTCAGAAACTTTTTTGATCAAAGCATTTAATAAAGGCTCAGCTTTAGAAGTATACCTTGTGCTTCTCGCTTCTCTTTCAAACTTAATTAGTTTGTTGAAAGCGTCTCCCGCCACAGCAAGATCTGAAGTAGAATATGCTTGTCCCTTAACGAAGTAATATCTCGCCTTATACTTATTGTCCATAGAAGCTTCCATAGCATCTAATGATTTCACAGCTGCGATTGCAGTTTTGTAATCTCCTTTCTTTAATGCTTTCTCTGCACTTTTTAACTCGTCTTTCTGAGCGAATAAGCCTACAGACATTAAAGCTAAGGAAACTACTAAAATTCGATTTTTCATTTTGATAAAATTTACGTTTTGTTTACTGGTTGTCGTTATTTTCAATTTCCGTGCCAGTTTCGGTTTCGTCTTCTTCGGAGTCTCTTTCGTGAATCACTTTTGCTACCGCTGCAATATCATCATTATCTTTAATGTTGATTAATTTCACACCTTGTGTAGCTCGACCCATAACTCGAAGGTCTTCAACCGCCATTCTTATGGTTAAACCGGATCTGTTAATGATCATTAAATCATGCTGATCATCAACATTTTTAATGGCGACTAAATTACCGGTTTTTTCTGATATATTCAAGGTTTTAACACCTTTACCACCTCTGTTTGTGATTCTGTAATCATCTAATTTTGAACGCTTTCCGTAACCTTTTTCAGACACAACCAAAATATCACTTTCAAAATCGTTCACAGAAACCATTCCGATTACCTCATCGTTGTCATCAGCTAGTGTGATGCCGCGTACTCCAGAGGCTGTTCTACCCATTGGTCTGGTCTTCGCTTCTTCGAATCGAATAGCCTTCCCAGACTTCAACGCAAGCATTACTTGGCTATCTCCGGTTGTTAATTTGGCTTCTAACAACTCATCACCTTCTTTAATGGTAATTGCATTAATACCATTTGTTCTTGGTCTAGAATACTGCTCTAAAGACGTTTTCTTCACCTGACCTTTCTTCGTGGCCATAATCACATAATGATTGTTCACGTATTCTTCATCTTTCAGATCTTGTGTCACTAAGAAAGCTTTCACCTTATCATCTGGTTCGATATTAATCAAGTTTTGAATTGCTCGACCCTTTGTATTCTTTCCTCCTTCTGGCAATTCGTAAACACGCATCCAGAATACTTTTCCTTTCTGAGTAAAGAATAACATATACTGATGATTCGTTCCAACAAATAAGTGCTCTAAGAAATCCTCATTTCGAGTTGTCGCTCCTTTCTGACCACGTCCTCCTCTATTCTGAACCTTGTACTCATCTAAATTCGTACGTTTCAAGTAACCCGCATTCGAAATGGTTACTACCACTTTTGAATTCGGAATCATATCCTCAATACGCATATCTCCTCCAGAGTACTCAATAGAAGACCTTCTTTCATCACCATATTTATCACGAACCTGAATCAATTCTTCTTTGATGATATCGTAGCGTCTCGTTTCGTTCTCAAGGATATCTTTTAAATCAGCAATGGTTAGTAAGATTTCGTCATACTCAGCACGAAGTTTGTCCTGCTCTAGTCCGGTTAACTGACGTAATCTCATTTCTACGATTGCCTTCGCTTGGATCTCAGACAATTCGAAACGTTTCATTAAGCGTTCACGAGCTTCATCAGCATTTTTCGATCCTCTTACGATTTCAATTACCTCATCAATATTATCAGAAGCGATAATTAATCCTTCTAAGATGTGAGCTCTCGCTTCAGCTTTGTTTAATTCGTATTTAGTTCTACGAACTATTACATCATGTCTGTGCTCCACAAAGTAATGAATCAATTCTTTCAGATTCAATTGCTGTGGCTTTCCGTTTACTAAGGCAATATTATTGACACTGAATGATGTTTGTAATTGAGTGTATTTGTATAATTTGTTTAATACGATATTCGGAATCGCATCACGCTTTAAAACATATACGATTCGCATTCCGTTTCTATCGGACTCATCACGTATATTCGAAATGCCTTCAATCTTTTTATCGTTTACCAGCTCGGCAGTTTTACGAATCATTTCTGCCTTGTTTACTTGGTAAGGAATTTCAGAAACGATAATGCACTCACGACCTTTCACTTCTTCGATAGTCGCTTTCGCTCTCATTACGATTTTTCCACGACCAGTATGGAATGCATCACGAACACCATCGTATCCGTAAATGATTCCGCCCGTAGGAAAATCTGGAGCTTTTACATGCTGCATTAATTCATCGATTTCAATTTCTCTGTTATCGATGTATGCAATGGTTCCATTAATAACTTCGGTGAGGTTATGAGGCGCCATGTTCGTTGCCATACCTACGGCAATACCGGATGCACCATTCACCAATAAATTTGGAATTCGAGTAGGAAGTACTGTGGGTTCCTGGAGAGTATCATCAAAATTCAAAGTTAAGTCCACAGTTTCTTTTTCGATATCAGATAACATTTCTTCTGATATCTTTTGCATACGAACCTCTGTATATCGCATTGCTGCCGGCGAATCACCATCTACAGATCCAAAGTTACCTTGCCCGTCAACCATCATGTAACGTACACTCCAGTCTTGTGCCATACGTACCATTGAGTCGTAAACAGATGTATCACCATGTGGGTGGTATTTACCCAATACCTCACCTACCACTCTGGCCGATTTTTTGTACGAACCGGTTGAACGAATACCTAACTCATGCATGCCATAAAGGACTCTTCTATGCACAGGTTTTAAACCATCTCTTACATCTGGAAGTGCCCTCGAAACAATAACCGACATAGAGTAATCTATGTAGGCAGATTTCATTTGCTCTTCGATGTTAATTGGAATTAATTTCTCTCCTTCTGTCATATTATTGTTATTACAAGTTGATGTAAAATTTTAAACAAGGCAAGATACATTTTCTGGTACTTTTACGAAAGGTTTTAAGGTCTCAAAAGCCTTATAGTTATTAACAATTATTGATAAATTTTAACACCCAATGCACCCATTACATGTCGCAATAATTTTCTATTTTTATTTGGTCAAATTGGCAGTAAATGTTAATTGGCACCTTTTTTGTCCTACAAAGACGAAAAAGCATTAATTTTATAGTTTACAAAAGCAAATATGGACGAAAATTTTTCACCAAAAGTTAGAGATGTAATCACCTTCAGTAAAGAAGAGGCCCTACGACTTGGCCACGACTTTATTGGGACAGAACATCTGTTGCTTGGATTATTACGAAAAGGGGACGGAAAGGCTGTAGAGATTTTGACTGCTTTTGATGTGGATTTAGAACTGCTTAGAAAGAAATTAGAGCAACTCAATCCAACCAACCCATCTGTAGGATTATCAAATTCTAAAAAAAGTTTGCACCTAACGCGTCAGGCTGAAAAGGCACTAAAAACTACCTTTTTAGAAGCAAAGTTATATCAAAGCGAAGCAATTGATACAGCACACCTTTTATTGTGCATTCTTCGCAACGAAAATGACCCTACAACAAAATTGATTCAGAAATATAACGTCAATTATGATGAAGCCAAATCGCTTTACAAACAATTGCACGTAGATAATTCCGACACCGACAATTATACAGACCCTGTTTCAGAAGCTCCTTCGGATGATGAATTCGGCGGAGAAAAACAAAATCCGTTTGAACCATCACAACGTTCGAAGTCACCAAAAAAATCGAAAACACCTGTGCTTGATAATTTTGGTAGAGACTTAACCGGATTGGCAATGGTAGGTAAATTGGATCCCGTGGTTGGTCGTCATAAAGAAATTGAGCGCGTTTCTCAAATCTTGAGTCGTCGTAAGAAAAACAACCCGATGCTTATCGGTGAACCAGGAGTTGGTAAATCAGCGATTGCAGAAGGATTAGCATTACGAATCGTAGATCGCAAAGTTTCTCGTATTCTTTTCGACAAACGAATTGTATCCTTAGACCTAGCGAGTTTAGTAGCCGGAACCAAATACCGGGGTCAGTTCGAAGAGCGAATGAAAGCTCTAATGAACGAATTGGAAAAAAATGAAGACATCATCTTATTTATTGATGAGATTCACACCATTGTGGGTGCTGGTGGAGCGACAGGTTCATTAGATGCATCGAACATGTTGAAGCCTGCTTTAGCGAGAGGTGAAATTCAATGTATTGGTGCTACTACTTTAGACGAATATAGAACAAATATTGAAAAAGATGGTGCACTAGAACGCCGTTTTCAAAAGGTAATTGTGGATCCGACTTCTGTAGAAGAAACTGTTCAGATTTTACAGAATATTAAAGGTAAATACGAAGAACACCACAATGTTGATTTTACCGATGAAGCGATTGAAGCTTGTGTGAAATTAACGAATAGATATATGACCGATAGATACCTTCCAGACAAAGCGATTGATGCTTTAGATGAGGCAGGTTCTCGAATTCATATCACCAATATCGTCGTACCTAAACAGGTCTTGGATCTTGAAAAACAACTAGAATTAATCAAGGAGAAAAAGACTCAGGCTGTGAATCGTCAGAAATATGAAGAAGCAGCGAAATTACGAGATGACGAAAAGAATTTTGAATCGGCTTTAGCCTCTGCTCAAAAGCAATGGGAAGAAGATTCAAAACTGAATCGTAAAATCGTCACTGAAGACAATGTTGCCGAAGTAGTTTCAATGATGACTGGTATTCCAGTGAATCGTGTTGCTGAGGCAGAGAGTCAGCGTTTACATGAACTACCTGCTCTAATTAAAGGTAAAATTATTGGTCAGGATGTTGCGGTTCAAAAAGTAGTGAAAGCGATACAGCGGAACAGAGTCGGATTAAAAGATCCGAACAAACCGATTGGATCATTCATATTCTTAGGTCAAACTGGTGTTGGTAAAACCCAATTAGCCAAAGTATTAGCAAAAGAATTGTTCGACTCAGAAGATTCCTTAATTCGAATCGATATGAGTGAATACATGGAGAAATTTGCAATCTCAAGATTAATCGGTGCGCCTCCGGGATATGTAGGTTATGAAGAAGGTGGTCAGCTTACAGAGAAAGTAAGAAGAAAGCCGTATTCTGTGATCCTTTTAGACGAGATTGAAAAAGCACATCCTGATGTCTTCAATATGTTGTTACAGATTTTGGATGACGGATATATCACTGATAGCCTCGGTCGTAAAATTGACTTTAGAAACACCATTATTATTATGACATCGAATATCGGTGCACGTCAATTGAAAGACTTTGGTGCTGGAGTTGGATTCGGAACAGCGGCAAAAACAGCACAAGCCGACGAGCATGCGAAATCAGTAATTGAAAGTGCTTTAAAGAAAACTTTTGCACCGGAATTCTTAAACAGAATTGATGATGTAATTGTATTTAACGCTCTTGAACGAGAAGATATCCATGCCATTATCGATATCGAATTAAGCAAATTATTAGGTAGAATTTCTGATCTTGGATACACACTAATCTTAAGCGATAAGGCAAAAGATTTTATTGCAGACAAAGGGTTTGACAAGAAATATGGTGCGCGTCCATTAAAGAGAGCCATTCAGAAATATATCGAAGATTCATTGGCAGAAGAAATCGTAAATTCAAAATTAGCCGAAGGAGATTCTATCCATATGGAACTTGATGAGGATAAAAATGAATTAACCATTGATATTAAAAAACCTACGGAAAGTAATTCCTAACTCAAAATATGAATCATAAAAATCTCAGTTTGACTGGGATTTTTTTTTGCTCCAAAAAAAATGTATTTTAGGGGTAGAAATCAATCAATGAAACTTCAATTACACGAAAAAATACTTCGTACTTTATTCAAAAGTGACGAACCGCTAATGCTCTTTGATGTAGGCGGATGTGAAGGATTAAGTAGTGTTCGGTACTTGAATTTATTTCAACAATCTACTTCGTTTATTTTTGAACCTGTTCCGAGAAATATTGAAAAAATAAAGAAAAATAAAGCGGATCATCAATTAAAACAACTAACCATTATAGAACGAGCTTTATCATCAAAAGAAGGGAAAGCAACCTTTTATGTCTCATCGGGTTCACCAAAAAAGAACAAGGTTTTAAAAGATGCGTCGGTAAATTTCGGAAATAAAAGTTCGTCATTATTAGCGCCACATTTGACAAAGGAGGTGCATCCCTGGTTGAAGTTTAAAGAAAAAATTACGGTACCAACCACTACCCTCGAAAAATTCTGCAAAACCTTAAAAATTGATGGTATTGATTTCATGCATATGGATGTTCAAGGCGCGGAATTAGAAGTGCTGAAAGGATCAAACGGATTATTGAAAAAAATCAATTCAATCTGGCTAGAAGTGGAACGAATTCCATTGTATAAAAATCAGGCTTTAAAATACGAAATCGAATCTTTTTTGAAAGCAAACAACTTCATCTGTGTACTTAGTAAAGTAGGTTACATTTCTGGTGATCAGTTCTGGGTGCACAAATCCTATTTCAAATCTTTACCATTATCTAAGCGATTCAAACTCATTTTCGTGAAATTTCTTTTTACTATTAAGTCGAATCTTTCGATTTTTGTGGGATATATAAAGTTCCAACTCAAAAAATCACATAAAAAGTCATGAGAATAGATATTATCAGTGCCTCTCCACAGCTTTTGGATAGTCCGTTTAGTCATTCGATTATCAAAAGAGCTCAGAAGAAAGGTCTGGTTGAAATTGTAATTCATGATTTACGCGACTACGGATTGGGAAATTATAAGCAAATCGACGACAGTCCGTTTGGAGGAGGTGCCGGTATGGTTTTAATGATAGAGCCGATTGCAAATTGTATAGATAAATTAAAATCAGAACGTAACTATGATGAAATCATTTATGTTACTCCAGATGCTCCGACCCTAAATCAGAAGACCGTAAATACTTTATCCCTTGACCAAAACCTATTGATTCTAACAGGACATTATAAAGGCGTCGATCAACGAATTCGTGATATTTATATTACTAAAGAAATCTCGATTGGAGATTATGTCCTGACGGGAGGTGAATTACCAGCAGCCATTTTGGTTGATGCCATCGTGCGATTGATTCCGGGAGTTATTGGTGATGAACAATCGGCATTAACAGATTCTTTTCAGGATAATTTACTTTCTCCACCGGTTTACACGAGACCTGCAGATTATAAAGGCTCGAAGGTTCCAGATGTATTACTATCTGGAAATTTCAAAAAAATTGACGAATGGCACGAAGAGAAAGCGCTAGAAAAAACGAAAAGTACGAGACCTGACCTACTTGATGAATAAATTTTTAAATAGGGCATTTTTAACTTCACCAATTGGAATTATTCTACTCTTTCAATTGTTCAGATTGGTATTGTTACCATTTATGGGATTGATGCCTCAGGATGCCTATTATTATTTATATGGTCAGAATTTATCCTGGTCGTATTTTGATCATCCAGGAATGATTGGTTATCTGTTACGGTTTACTTCAGAATTACTAGGTCAATCTGTTTTTGTAATTAAATTAACAGACTTTTTAGTTACTTCTAGCTCCTTGTATTTTTTCTACCTTCTAGCAAGACATATTTTACCTATATATAAAGCGAAGCAAGCCTTAGTCCTATTAGTAAGCACCCTATTTATCTCCATAATTTCTTTCAACTCTACTCCAGACGTACCATTAATACTATTCTGGACACTTAGTGTTCTTGCGCTTTACAAAGCAATTTTTGAGGATAAAAAAGGATATTGGATTTTGGCAGGAATAGCTATGGGACTAGCATTTAACAGCAAGTATACCTCATTATTTCTGCAGATTGGATTAATTGGATTCTTACTATTCTCAAATCGATACCGAAAGTTATTCTTTTCACCTTGGTTGTATGTGTGTCTGATATTATCTGTGGTATTGACAGTACCAGTATTTTATTGGAATTACGAACATGAATTTGCCTCATTCTTATTTCAGTCTTCTAATCGAACGGATTCAATTTCTGAATTTAAGTTGACACCAAAATATTTCTTTGGAGCAATTGGACATCAATTGTTTTTATTGCTACCCATATTATTTAGTGTTTTTGTAACATTCACCTTTAAATATGTCAGGCGATTTTTTACCAAGTTGAAATTACCCGGAGATCAGCAATTATTTTTATTAGCATTTTTCATTCCGACATTCCTCGGATTTTTCGCTCTTACTCCAATTTACTGGGTAAAATTAAATTGGATGATGCCGTCCTACATCACAGGAGTTATCCTGGCGATCGCTTTTTTCAACAAAAAGTTATTTCGCTATCAATTAATCATTTCCGGGATTTTCCATGTATTGATTGCTGTCGAAGTCCTTTTTTATATTGTACCTATAAAGAGTGATGATACCTGGATCGGATGGGGCGAATTGTCTGTCGCTATTGATGAAATTCAGAAACAATATCCAGATACTTTTATTTTTTCTGATGACAACTACAAAACATCAGCAGCGCTTAATTTTTATCAGGACGAAAAGGTTTATGCTCAAAATATAATCGGTAAGCCTGCTCTTCATTTTGATTACTTAGGTGATGACTTAGCTACTTTGGAAGGAAAAAACGCACTCTTTATTGATAGTGACAAACGCATCCGAAATGAGGATAAAAAAACAGATATTGATCCATCACTTAGATCTTATTTTAGTGAAATAAAAGAATTAGAACCGATCATCATCCGCAGAAATGGAAAAATGGTGCGTAAATTCTGGGTTTTCTATTGTCAGAATTATACTAAAAAATAATTCCATTTCTATTTCCTAAAGAAAAAATAATTAATAAATTTGCAACCGCTAAAATAACCTCTGACGAAAGGCGTGAATGTTGTTTTGGTCTGAATTAAAATTCTTAATACAATGGAATCTTTATTAAAATTTGTCCAAGACGAATACGTAAACAAAAACGAATTACCTGAATTCGCACCTGGAGACACTATTACAGTTTATTACGAAATTAGAGAAGGTAATAAAACAAGAACTCAGTTTTTTAGAGGAGTAGTAATCCAAAGAAGAGGAAGTGGATCATCAGAAACATTTACAATCAGAAAGATGTCTGGTACTGTAGGTGTAGAGAGAATCTTCCCAATCAACTTACCATCAATCCAGAAGATTGAAGTAAATAAAAGAGGTAAAGTAAGAAGAGCTCGTATTTTCTACTTTAGAGATCTTACTGGTAAGAAAGCAAGAATCAAAGAAAGAAAGCGTTAAGCAAACTTTCAAACCGCATACCAAAAAGCGCCTTATTTCTAAGGCGCTTTTTCTATTAACATTTGTTCATAACTACGGTTAACACATTGTTAATCACTAATTTCAAAATTTTATGGTAGGTAAGACCCGCCTCCATATATTTACATCAGAATTAGGTAAAACATTAATGCGGAACTTAGTTCTGATAAAGTAACGTTCTTTATTTTGTTTGCACGGGAAGAGTTGGGCTCTAGTAAAGATGCATAAAGTTTGATAGCTCGTTAAAAGTTATAGAATTATTGATTGTATAATTATTATGAAAGCATAGCTTGTTCGTGTAAACGTTTTAGGAAAATCCAAAGAAAATGTAATTCTGAGCAATCAGAATACTGAGAAATCAAGAATCTGGGAAACTAGAGTAATTGAAAAATCAGAAACCGAGCAATCGGAATCCGGGAAACTGGAAACATAGAAACGGAAAACCTAAAAATTGAAGCAAGTAGTAATCACCGACAAATTAGTCTGGTGGGTTGAGGTAAAACTTAACGAAGATGCAGAAATGCAAAATCTTGCGTAATTGTTTCAAAGAAAGCCATATTTTGACAAGTAAAATTGTAAGGATATGGCTTTTGTTATTTATTATACAATCTTGCCGAAAGTGTTTAATTCCTTGGTAATAAGGCATAAATTTTCAAATCTTATGCTTACATTTGCACCGCTCAAAAAAAAAGGAAGTTAAACACAACTTTTTAATTAGGAATTACTTTTATGGCAAAGATATTTTACACGAAAACAGATGAAGCGCCAGCATTGGCAACAAGATCATTTTTACCAATCGTAAAAGCTTTTACAAAATCGGCTGGAATCGAAATAGAAACTAAGGATATTTCATTACCGGGAAGAATTTTAGCAACGTTTTCTGCATATCTAAATGAAGATCAAAAAGTCGAAGACGCACTAGCATTTTTAGGTGATTTAGCAACCAAACCAGAAGCTAACATCATCAAATTACCAAATATTAGTGCCTCTGTTCCTCAATTAAAAGGAGCAATTGCCGAATTACAAAAGAATGGTTATACGATTCCAGATTTCCCAGATGAAGTAAAAACGGATGAAGACGCTAAAGTTCTTTCGCTTTACAATAAAGTGAAAGGATCTGCAGTAAATCCGGTTTTACGTGAAGGAAACTCAGACAGACGTGCACCAAAAGCAGTAAAGAATTTCGCAAGAAATAATCCGCATAGTATGGGTGAATGGAGTTCAGACTCTAAAACTCACGTTGCAACAATGTCTGATGGAGATTTTGCGCATAATGAAAAATCAGTAACCGTAGCGAATGCAACTAACGTTCATATTCAATTTACGGATTCTAATAACAACTCAAGCTACCTGAAAAAAGGCATTAGCTTACTAGAGGGTGAAATTATTGACGCCACTTTCATGAGCAAAAAGGCTTTATTAGCATTTTTAGACCGTGAAATTGAAGATGCAAAAACCAGTGATATTTTAATATCACTTCACATGAAAGCCACGATGATGAAGGTTTCTGACCCAATCATTTTCGGACATGTGGTAAAAACATACTTTAAAGAGGTATTTGAAAAATACCAAAGTCAATTCGAAGCCATCGGATTGGATGCTAACAATGGTTTAGGAAATGTAATCAGCAGTTTAGAGGATTTACCTGCAGGCGATAAATCAGCTATTGTAGCAGATATTCAAAAAACCTTAGAAGAAAAAGCAAATCTTGCTATGGTGAATTCTGACAAAGGAATCACCAACTTACATGTACCTTCCGATGTGATTATTGACGCATCAATGCCAGCAATGATTCGTAATTCTGGAAAAATGTGGGATAAAGGAGGGAAATTACAAGATACTAAAGCCATCATTCCAGATAGTTCGTATGCCGGAGTTTATCAAGCAACCATCGATTTCTGTAAAAAGAACGGTGCTTTAGATCCTAGAACAATGGGTACTGTTCCAAATGTCGGATTAATGGCTAAAAAGGCTGAAGAATACGGATCTCACGATAAAACTTTTGAAATTTCAGCAGATGGAATTGTTTCTGTAGTTACTGAGGATGGTGAAGTTGTAATGCAACATACGGTAGAAGCTGGAGATATCTGGAGAATGTGTCAAACTAAAGATGCACCAGTAAAAGACTGGGTTAAATTAGCAGTAACTCGAGCGAAAGCTTCAAACACACCTGCTATTTTTTGGTTGGACGAAAATAGAGCCCACGATGCTGAATTAATCAAAAAAGTAAATCAATATTTACCAGAACACGATACTACAGGTCTAGATCTTAGAATTTTAGCACCAGTTGATGCGACCCAATTCACGTTGGAAAGAATCGTGAAAGGTTTAGATACCATTTCTGTTTCTGGAAATGTTTTACGTGATTACTTAACAGATCTTTTCCCAATTCTTGAAGTTGGAACATCAGCAAAGATGTTATCTATCGTTCCGTTAATGAATGGCGGTGGTTTATTTGAAACAGGAGCAGGTGGATCTGCACCAAAACACGTTGAGCAATTCAATGAAGAAAACCACTTACGTTGGGATTCATTAGGTGAGTTTTTAGCCTTGGCCGTTTCTTTAGAACATTTAGGAACTACCTTCGATAACAAAAAAGCTTTGGTGTTAGCTGAAACTCTTGATCAGGCAACAGATAAATTCCTTGAAAACAGAAAATCACCATCTCGAAAAGTTGGTGAATTAGACAACCGAGGAAGCCACTTTTATCTAGCTTACTACTGGGCAGAAGCACTTGCAAATCAAAATGAGGACGAGGAGTTGAAAAATCAATTTACTCCAGTTGCCTTAGTGATGAAGGATAATGAATCTAAAATTGTTGCTGAATTAAATGATATCCAAGGAACCCCTATGAATATTGGTGGTTACTACCTTCCAGATGATAATTTAGCAGACGAAGCAATGCGTCCAAACGCAATGTTTAATACAATTTTAGCGTCAGTATAAGTTTTTCTATTTCTGAATCTTTAACAGATTTTTAAAGAGCTGTAGTGCTTATTTAATCGTACTTTTGTTGAATCAAACAATTGTAAGGTTAAACAGAATGCAATTCAAAACAAAGCTGCTATTTCTTTTCCTAAGTATTTCATTTTTAGGATTTTCTCAAGAAAAATTTACGTTAAGCGGAACCATTTACGATAAAGCCAGTAATGAAACATTGATTGGTGTTACTATTTATTTTCCGTCAGAAAATAAAGGTACGACCACCAATGAGTATGGTTTCTACTCGATTACACTTCCAGAAGGGACTTACAAAGTTCAGATTAGTTATCTGGGCTTCATTACAGTAACTGAAACTATCGATCTCAGAAAAAATACGACTAAGAATTTTCAACTACAGGAAGAAACAGAGCGTTTAGATGAAATTGTCATTGAAACCAATATCGAGAAACTGAATATCCGAACTCCACAAATGAGTGTCAACAAACTCACAGCCAAAACCATTAAGAATATCCCTGTTGTTTTAGGAGAGGCAGATATCATAAAATCCATTATTCTATTACCTGGTGTAACAAGTGCCGGTGAAGGAGCTTCCGGATTTAACGTTCGTGGAGGGGCAGCAGATCAGAATTTAATTTTGTTAGATGAGGCTATTGTTTTTAATTCCTCTCACCTATTCGGATTCTTTTCGGTATTCAATCCGGATGTGATTAAAGATGTCCAGTTGTACAAAGGTGGAATTCCGTCACGATATGGCGGGAGGCTATCCTCTGTTCTAGACATTTATCAGAAAGAGGGTAATAGCAAAGAATTTAAAGCAACGGGTGGAGTTGGTTTGGTTTCGAGTAGACTCTTAGTAGAAGGTCCTCTTCAAAAGGAGAAAAGCTCATTTCTGATTGGTGGTCGATCATCTTATGCACATTTGTTTTTACCCTTGTTTGACAATGATAATAAAGCTTATTTCTACGATTTAAACAGTAAAATTAACTTTCGAATTAACGATCGAAATAGCCTGTTTTTATCGACTTATTTCGGGAAAGATGTCTTTGGTATCAGTGATAATTTCGTTAATACCTACGGAAACGCAGTAGCGAATTTAAGATGGAATCATCTTTTTTCGGATAAGTTATTTTCGAACTTATCACTAATCTATTCTGACTATTTCTACGGATTAACACTTGATTTTGTAGGATTCGAGTGGGATTCCGGAATCACAAATTTCAACTTGAAATATGATTTTACGCATTACCTGACAGACAATTTCAAATTGCGTTATGGTTTAAATAACATTTACATCAAATTCAATCCAGGTCAAATCATTCCGAATCGAACCAGCTCAGGAATTGTACCTGAAAAACTTACTGATAAATACGCTAATGAATTTGCCGCATATATTGATGCTGAGCACAAAGTATCAGACAAACTACGTTTGCAATACGGAATTCGATTCAGTAATTTCTTACGATTAGGCCAAGATGAATTGAATGTTTATGCGAATGACGAACCCGTAGTTTATAATCAGCAATTACGTAAATACGAATCGGCAACTCCTATTGGTGTGGAAACCTTTAGACGTAGTGATGTGATAAGTAGATTTAGCAATTTCGAACCTCGTTTCTCTGCTTCCTATATTCTCAATGAAGAGACTTCGATTAAAGTAAGCTACAACCGAATGGTTCAGTACCTTCATTTATTATCAAATACGGCCTCTCCCACTCCGTTGGATGTTTGGGCACCAAGTGGTCGTTACATTAAACCGCAGATTTTGGATCAATATGCTATGGGCTATTTTAGATCAATCAAAGAAGGCGATTATTCTCTAGAAGTTGAAGCCTTTTATAAAGATGTTCAAAACAGAATCGACTATATCAATGGTGCGAATTTAGTTGCGAATAATGAAATTGAAAGCGTCATATTAAATGGTCAGGCTCGTGCTTACGGATTGGAATTTTTGCTCAAAAAGAATGAAGGTGATCTAAAAGGTTGGTTAGCCTATACCCTTTCAAGATCTGAACAGCAAACCTTTGGTAGAACTGCCAATGAACCAGGAATCAATCAAGGTCGATGGTATAGCACTCCTTTTGATAAAACTCATGATCTATCGATAAATGCGAGTTACGATTTGAATAAAAAATGGTCATTTAACGCTAACTTTTTATTTCAAACCGGTCAACCAACCAACTATCCGGTAGGTCAGTATGAAATTCAAGGGTTAAATGTTCCTATTTTTAATGATAACACTCGTAATGCAGATCGCCTACCAGCTTATCATCGTTTGGACTTAAGTGCGACCTTAACTCCGAATAAAAACAAGGGTAGAAAATGGCAGGCCGAATGGGTGTTTGGTTTGTACAATGTATACGGAAGAATGAATGCAGCTTCGATCAATTTTAGACAAAACCGAGAAACGCTTCGAAATGAAGCAATTCAAACTTCAATTTTTGGTTTAGTACCAGCTGTAACCTATAACTTTAAATTCTAAGAAAAATGAAACTATTACAATACACACTTATTCTTTTTGTTGTTTTCATTTTTTCAAAATGTGAAAAAGTGGTAGACGTTGATGTACCATCAATTGAACCAAAACTTATAATTGATGCAGCGTTCGAAGTCAACTTTGATGAAACGCCAGTCACTGCCAATACGGTTGTAAAATTGAGATTATCTGCGGATTATTTTGAAACCGGATTGCCAATTGTAACTAATGCTACGGTTTATGTTACGGACTTAAACTCGAACTCAGTTATCAACTTTAATGACATCAATTTAGATGGAGATTATGTTCCTGATGTAACTTTTATTCCGGAGGATGATGTTCCGTATGAACTAACAGTCATTTACAACGGCGAAACCTTTAAAGGAGAAGCGACAAAAGTGAAATCTACTCCATTTACAAATGTAGAACAAGGTGATGAAACCTTATTTTCTGGTAATGAAACAGAGGTTAAGGTCAATTTTACTGATGATGCCAATGTGAATAATTTTTATCTTTTCGATTTTACGAACAGCCTATTCCTGGCCATAGAAGATCGTTTTTTCAATGGGTCTGATTATAACTTCTCTTTCTTTTATGACGAAGATGAAATTGAATTACCTGCTACTGTCAATATCAAAATGTCTGGAATATCAGAACAGTATTATACCTATTTCAGAGTGTTGATAGATCAAAGTGGTCAAAATGCTGGCGGACCATTTGAGACGATTCCTGCTTCTTTGGTAGGAAATATCATCAACACCACAAGTCCTAATGATTTTCCTTTAGGTTATTTCCATATTTCTGAAACAGATACATTCACACTAAACTTGGTGGAAAAAGACTAAGAGTCTCCATAGAAAACTGTATTTTTGGGTATGTCTTTTGTCAAAACAACAGAGCAGGATTCCAACTATAATCATTTAGAACAGATGTCGATTTCGGAGTTGATTCGAAATATCAACAATGAAGACAAGACTGTTCCACTTGCCGTTGAAAAAGAACTGCCCCAAATTGAATTGTTGATTGACCAAGTGGTCGCTAAATTGAAAGTCGGCGGTCGATTGTTTTACATAGGCGCAGGTACGAGCGGAAGACTCGGAATTGTTGATGCCTCTGAGTGCCCACCTACCTTTGGAGTTCAACACGAATTGGTAGTCGGTTTGATTGCTGGCGGAGATTCTGCTATTCGAAAAGCGGTTGAATTTGCCGAAGATTCAACTTCTCAAGGGTGGATTGACTTACAAGACCATCAAATTAATACCAATGATATAGTCATCGGAATTGCGGCTTCAGGAACAACACCTTATGTTATTGGTGCATTAGAAAAGTGTAATGAAAATGGAATCGTTACAGGTTGTATTACATGTAATAAAAATAGCCCATTAGGAAAAGTGGCACAGTTTCCGGTGGAAGTCGTTGTAGGTCCGGAATTTTTGACCGGAAGTTCACGAATGAAAGCAGGTACCGCCCAAAAGTTGGTCTTAAATATGATTTCAACAGCTACCATGATTCAATTGGGTAAAGTGAAGGGCAATAAGATGGTGGATATGCAACTGTCGAACAACAAACTTGTAGACCGTGGTCAAAAAATGTTGATGAATGAATTAAATATTGACCTCCCTACCGCTATCGGATTATTAGATAAACATGGCAGTGTAAGACAAGCTATAAAAATGTATCAGAATGAGCACTAATTATAATAGGTTAAGTAAAGGCTTGATTCGCCTTGCCGTATTAGTTTTCCTGTTTATAGCGACGCCAATCCTCATAACCATGAGTTTTAAGGCAATAAATAATTTTACTGAGGCTCCAGGAATTTATTTTGCCTATGCCTTTGTGGTCATTAGTTTTGTGCTTTTGGTATTCACTATCATTTTTGCATTTAAAACTTTTAAGTTATTATTGGATTCGTTTTTCACCAAATCATAACTTCTGAAATCAAACCGTTTTTATAAGCTAACACATTGGGAATATTGGCCATGATATATGTTCTATATTCCGAATTTAACCTATGCATTTTATTTAGCATTTCGAGCGGGTCACTCTGTATTTTTTAGTGCTGCCAATCCTGGAATTAAAAGTTCAGGAAATGGTTCAGAAAGTAAATTTGAAATTAAAAAGAGAACTACCAACGATGGCAGAAAAAGGAGAAGGTGAAAAAAGGTCCGTTAAGGACCTTTTTTTTATCGTATTAATTTCTTGTATTTAATTCGTTTCGGCATCACATCGGCACCTAATCGTTTTCGTTTGTTCTCCTCATAATCAGAGAAAGAACCTTCAAAGAAATAAACTTCACTATTCCCTTCAAACGCTAATATATGGGTACAAATTCGATCTAAGAACCATCTGTCGTGAGATATAACTACCGCACAACCTGCAAAGTTTTCTAAACCTTCTTCAAGGGCACGTAAGGTATTCACATCTAAATCATTGGTTGGCTCATCTAATAACAACACATTTCCTTCTTCTTTCAAAGTCATCGCCAAATGAAGACGGTTTCTTTCACCACCAGATAAGGTAGCTACTTTTTTATTTTGTTCATTTCCGGAGAAATTAAATCGACTTAAATAAGCTCTGGAATTTACTTGTTTTCCGCCCATCATCACCAAGTCCTGTCCATCTGAAAAGTTTTCCCATATGGTTTTCTGCGGATCAATATTGGAATGACTCTGATCAACATAAGCAATTTTTGCAGTTTCTCCAACTTGGAAACTTCCCTTGTCTGGAGTTTCCTCTCCCATTATCATTTTGAAAATTGTGGTTTTACCAGCACCGTTTGGCCCAATAACTCCAACTATTCCGGCTTGCGGAAGATTGAACTCTAAATTCTCGTAAAGCAACTTGTCTCCGAATGCTTTTGATACTCCGGAAGCCTCAATAACATTGGTACCTAATCTAGGTCCATTCGGAATGAATATTTCCAGTTTCTCTTCCATTTGCTTCTGATCTTGATTCAGTAGCTTATCGTAATTCTTTAAACGCGCTTTTTGTTTGGTTTGCCTTCCTTTAGCACCTTGACGCACCCATTCCAATTCTCGCTCCAAAGTCTTTTGACGTTTTGAT
The DNA here is from genome assembly GCA_049889235.1 of Polaribacter sp. Lineage (GTDB taxonomy): Bacteria > Bacteroidota > Bacteroidia > Flavobacteriales > Flavobacteriaceae > Polaribacter. Next base: position 108,983 of record JBMHDU010000011.1, on the reverse strand, counting down.
GCGGTTTTACTTTCCTGCTCCAAACGCTTCGATTTTTGATCTAACCATGAAGAATAATTTCCTTTCCAAGGAATACCCTCACCACGATCCAATTCAAGAATCCATCCAGCTACGTTATCTAGGAAATATCTATCGTGAGTTACAGCGATAATTGTTCCTTTATACGAAGCCAAATGATGCTCTAACCAATGTACAGATTCTGCATCCAAGTGGTTGGTAGGTTCGTCTAATAATAAAATATCTGGTTCCTGAAGTAATAATCGGCATAGTGCCACTCGACGTCTTTCTCCACCAGAGAGAACCCCAATCTTTTTATCTGGTTCTGGCGTACGAAGCGCATCCATTGCAATTTCCAATTTAGTATCCAATTCCCAAGCATTTGAAGCATCAATTTTATCTTGAAGCTCAGCTTGCTTATCCATCAACTTCTGCATCTTATCAGGATCAGAATACACCTCTTCCAATCCAAACATGTCGTTAATTTTATTGTATTCGTCTAATACAGCCACGACATCAGCAACACCTTCTTTTACAACTTCGAGTACTGTTTTATCGTCATCTAATTGTGGCTCTTGTTCCAAGTATCCCACTGAATATCCCGGAGAAAAAACCACATCACCCTGATAGTTCTTTTCGACACCAGCTATAATTTTTAAAAGGGTTGATTTACCAGATCCGTTTAGACCTAGGATACCAATTTTTGCTCCGTAAAAGAAGCTTAGGTAAATATCTTTAAGGACTTGTTTTCCAGAACCAGCATAGGTTTTAGACACTCTATTCATAGAGAATATGACCTTCTTATCATCACTCATGATAACTTAAATTTAAATTGAAAAATGGTTATTGAAACTAAACTCGACCTTTCAGGGCATTGAATACCCACGCAATACAAAAGAAACCAATTCCGACTGTGGCAAATCCCCATCCGGCAACGTCATCATAACGGTAAGCACCCATTAAGATTAAAATTACGCCCATCATAATCATAAGAATTGTAGCCCAGCCTAAAACGGTGTTTTTGTTCATTGCCATAAAAATCAAATTTGGTTAAGCCACAAATATCCGCAAAAATCTTCAGTAATTAAAACCTTCTACGACCCATTCCCATGCGGTTTCCGAATCGTCCGTTGTTTTGAATATTTCGATTTCTATTTTGCGTCGGAGGTTTTGGTAACAGTGACTCTCGCTTATTTTTCTGATATTTTATCCACTTTTTGTATTGCTTAGCAGATAAAATTCCCTCCATATTGGTATTTAAAGCCTTTTCTCTCGCGAATACAGAATCGCGAACTGGAGGTATTGTTGTTTCAATTAACTTTCGGATTCGAGCACGAATATCATCATTCGTTCTTGCTTGTGGCCCTAGGTTATTGACTACCGTTTCCACTTCTGTTAATTTTACAGAATTTAGAAATTCGATGTCTTTTACTTTGTTGTTATAATCACGAAGTTCTTTGGCTACCTTATTTTTAGTATCATCTTTTTTAACCTTGATTTTGCTAACAACCTCTTCTAGGTTATAGTAGAAAATTCCAACAATATTTTTTGCTTTGTACTCCAGCATTTTTGGTTGCTGCGGATTTTGGGCATTTCCAATATAAAAGGAAATGAAAAACAAGATCGTCAGTGCTCTTTTCATGAATTCTAATTTGGATTCAAAATTACAATATTGATGCCAATTTTGCACCTTGTTCAATAGCTCTTTTTGCATCGAGCTCTGCAGCAAAGTCTGCACCACCAATTACATGCACATTATGACTAGAATCTTTTATTGCATTGTAAAGTGTTTTTAACGGAGTCTGACCAGCACAAATGACAACATTATCAACTTCTAAAACATGTGATTCTCCATTGACTTCATAGTGAAGACCGGCATCGTCAATTTTAGAATAAGAAGCCTCTCCAATAAATTTCACACCCATTTTTTTCAAGTTGGCTCTGTGAATCCAACCTGTAGTTTTTCCAAGGTTCCCACCGAATTTACCTTTACTTCTTTTGAACATGGTAATTTGTCTTTTGGCTTTTGGAATATTAGGTTTTACTCCTTCAATACCACTTCTCGCCTCTAATGATTTATCAATTCCCCATTCGTCAAGCCACTCATCCAAATTCAAGGTTGAAGAACTACCTTCGTGTAATAGGTATTCAGAAACATCGAATCCGATACCACCGGCTCCAATCACGGCAACCTTTTGTCCTACTGGTTTCTTATTTTTTAAAACATCGATATAACTCAAGGCCTTAGGATGATTGATTCCCTCAATCTTTGGAACTCGAGGTTCTATACCTGTAGCCATTATGATTTCATCAAAACCTCCTTCATTCAGAAGCTTTTCGTCTACAAATGTATTCAGCTTTACCTTTACACCGTGAAGTTCAATTTGCTTATTGAAATAACGAATGGTTTCATGAAATTCCTCTTTTCCAGGTATTTGTTTCGCCATATTGAATTGACCTCCGATTTCTTTATCGGCGTCATAAAGTGTTACCTCATGTCCTCTCTGAGCTGCTATGGTTGCTGCTGATAATCCGGCAGGACCTGCTCCAACAACGGCTACTTTCTTCTTAGTTGTGGTCGGATTGTAGTTTAATTCAGTTTCATGACAAGCTCTCGGATTCACTAAACAACTAGCCACTTTTTTCTCAAACGCATGATCTAAACATGCCTGATTACAAGCTATACAGGTGTTTATTTCATCCTCTTTTTCTTCCTTTGCTTTTTTCACCCATTCTGGATCTGCCAAAAATGGACGTGCCATAGAAATCATATCTGCATCACCTTCAGCCAACACTTTTTCGGCAGTGGAAGGCATATTTATTCTGTTGGATGTAATCAACGGAATGGAAACTTCTTCCTTCATTTTCTTAGTCACCCAAGTAAATGCGGCTCTTGGTACTGAGGTAGCGATGGTTGGAATTCTCGATTCATGCCATCCGATTCCAGTATTGATGATTGTTGCACCAGCATTTTCAATAGCTTTTCCTAGGGTTACAATTTCTTCCCATGAACTTCCGCCTTCAACCAAATCCAACATTGAAAGTCTATAAATGAGGATGAATTTTTCACCTACCTCTTCTCTTATTTTTGATACAATCTCGATCGGTAAACGCATTCTATTTTCATAATCACCTCCATATTGATCATTACGATCGTTGGTACACTTCGCAATAAATTGATTGATCAAGTATCCTTCAGACCCCATGATTTCTACACCATCATATCCAGATTTTTTAGCAAGCTTGGCACAGTTCACGAAATCTTTGATGGTTCGTTTAATCCCTGAAGACTTTAACTTGAATGGCTTAAAAGGATTAATTGGTGCTTTCTTATTTGATGGACCTACGTTAAATGGATGATACCCATATCGACCCGAATGCAATATCTGCATACAAATCAATCCTCCTTCATCATGAACAGCCTTGGTAACAATCTTGTGATTTTTAACTTGTTTATTCGAACTCAAACGAGCAGAAAACGGGCCGGTCCAACCTTGAATATTTGGTGCAATTCCACCGGTAACTATTAATCCAACTCCGCCTCTGGCACGCTCTGCCAAATAGACACCCATTTTATGATAACCATCTTTCTCCTCTTCCAAACCGGTATGCATAGAACCCATCAGTATTCTATTTTTAACCGTTACAAAACCTAAATCTAAGGGCTCAAAAATGTGTGGATATTTCATACGAATCGAATTAAATTTACTATGCGTGCATAGTAATTGCAAGATAGCCTAATTTTTCCGAACAAAAAAAGCCAAAGTTTTTCAACTTTGGCTTTCACTATTCAATCTTAAAATCTAATTCATTGGCACATCGATAGCCAATAATTTTGAGGTCTTATTTGCTTTAATTGCACTTTGAGAAGCATCCCAAATACCAATAGCATCTCTTTTATTTAGCGTTTCGCCGTCGATAGTGACTTCACCATCAATCAGAAAATAATATACTCCAGAACCAGAATTATAATCGTAATTCAATTCTTTTCCTTCTTCTAAATCAACCATTTTGATACTCGCGTTTTGATTGATTAGCAAAGATCCATCTACCGGATTTTTCAATGGAGATACTAAGGTTTGAAATTGATTATTTCTTCCTGCTTCATCAAATTCTTTCTGAAAATAACGAGGCTCAACACCTTGTGCTTCAGGAATAATCCATAATTGTAAAAAACTAACATCATCGGTACGGCTATCATTAAACTCAGAATGTGTGATTCCCGTTCCAGCGCTCATCGCCTGTACTTCTCCAACTTCAATCGAACGTTTATTCCCCATACTATCTTTATGAGATAATGCGCCTTTCAACGGAATCGAAATGATTTCCATGTCACGGTGTGGATGGGTTCCAAAACCCATTCCTGGTTTTACCACGTCGTCGTTCAATACACGTAACATTCCGAAGTTCATACGTTGCGGATCATAATATCCAGCGAAGCTAAATGAATGATACGAATCTAGCCATCCATGATTTGCATGCCCTCTGGTGTTTGCTCTATGAATTATTGATTTCATGTTGTTGTGTTTTTTAATTAGTATAAATATCCCATTTTTCCCATTTGATAATCTCTCATGGCTTCTAGGATTTCTGTTTGTGTATTCATAACATATGGGCCATACTGAGCGATTGGTTCGTTAAATGGCTCACCAGAAATGAAAATTAAATTGCTTTCTTTTTTCGCTTCAAAAGCGATTTCTGATCCCCCTTGTCCGAAAATGGTCATTTGATTTTCATTAAATCGCAATTCCTCTTCATCATTCACAAGTACTTCACCTTGCAATAGGTAAAGTGCCCCGTTGTGATTTTCTGGAACGGTAAGCGAAATTGATCCTTCACCTTTGGTCTGAATCATATAGATATTAATATCAGTTTGCGTTTCTGCAGCACCATTTAAATCACCTTGTTTACCTGCCACAATTTTCACTTCTATGGATGCATCCGTATTGGTGAAAATCGGCATGTCGTCACTCTTGATATGCTGATAATTAGGCGTCATCATCTTTTTTGCCGCTGGTAAATTCAACCACAATTGAATTCCTTCCAAATCACCACTTCGTTCAACGAATTCTTTGGTTGGTGCCTCAGCATGTACAATTCCTCTACCCGCTGTGGTCCATTGCACATCACCTGCTTTCACCACCATTTCATTTCCTAAAGAATCTCTGTGAAATTGCTCCCCTTTGAACAACAAAGTAATCGGTTCAAATCCTCTATGGGGATGTGGTCCTAAATCAAATGGATTATTGAATGCGCTAATAGCGTAAGGACCATAATGGTGTAACAATAAAAACGGATCCACGTTTTCAATTCCGACATTTGGAATCGGTTGACGCAAGCGAATAGGTCCCATACTCACCATTGGGCTATTACTTACTTTTTGTATTGGTTTTAAATTATTCATATCCTTATTTATTTTCCAAGGAAAATATTTGATTAAATTTTTTATCTGATTTTATCTAACAAATCGCTCAACTGAACTGCCTCTTCATCCGACAGGTTATTCACCAGGTTCAACTTTTCTGGAGCGTTATCAATATCAGTTAATAATTGTAATCCATCCTTTGTAATTTCTACGTAAACTACTCTCCTATCTTCTTCACAACGTTTTCTACTGATGAGGTCTTTCTCACATAACTTGTCCATCAAACGGGTCGCATTAGGCGCTCGTTCTATCATTCGTTCTTTTACAATCTGGACTTTCATTTGATCGCCTGCACCTCTTAATATCCGAAGAATATTGTATTGCTGCGGAGAAATACCGAATTGCTTGAAATACTCATTCTCCATACTACTCAACCAATTCGCAGTATATTTTAAATTGATAAAGGCCTTAAGCCGATTGCTTTTAAACGTCGACTTTATGTCTTTTGAAATATCTCCCATACTTATTGATTCACTGCCGATTCAAACTCCGAAACTGCGATTTGAAGTTGCTTTAATAAATCCTCATTTACAATTTTTCCGTCCTTGAAATTATCATAAAAATTTGGGAATGAAAAACTTGAAACCGAACTAGCTCCCATAAACGGAAAGTAACTAACTGCACCATTAAGCATGTTCTGCCCTCCTCTTCCGCCAGGAGAAGCTGCCATTAACAATAATGGCTTATTTCGAAAAACTTTCTTTTCAATTCTTGAACTCCAATCGAATATATTTTTAAATGCAGCTGCATAAGAACCATTGTGCTCAGCAAGTGATAGAATGTATCCGTCATATTCATCTAGGAGATTTGAGAATTTCACGGCATTCTCTGGAAATCCATTTTTCTCTTCATCTGAGCTGTAAATTGGCATATCAAAATCGCGTAAATCAATCACGTCAAATTGAACATCATTTAAATTTTCGGCTGCAAATTGTGCCAATTGCTTATTTATTGAAGTCGAACTTGTACTTCCTGCAAATGCTAATACTCTTTTCATTTTTTCGTGTTTAAATTCATCAACAAAATTACAAACATTTATTTTATTTTCCAAGGAAAATAATTCTATGGAGATTTATTTAATATTTCTTTAAGAAATTGAATTTCATTTAGTCCATAAGATTATTGATGATCATGTATTGAATCAGAATCATTGTTCGTGCGTCAACTACTTCTACTGAACTTAGCAATTCTTTCGCTTCATCAAAGGAAAGTTCTAAGATTTCAATTTCTTCGCCTTCTTCGTATACACCTCCATTGTTTTTGGTTAATCCGCCTAAGTTGTACTCTCCAATAAACAAATGAATTTTCTCGTGTAGTAATCCGGGTGATAAAAATGTTGTTGCAACTTCCTTGATAGCGTATGGTTTGCATCCTACCTCTTCAAAGGCTTCTCGGAGTGCCGTAGCCTCCGGATTTTCATTTGGGTCCATTGCTCCCCCGCAAACCTCAATTAAAAAACCATTATTTTGTCCCGCTACCCAGACTGGAGCTCGGAATTGCTTCGTAAGGATAATTTTCCTTGTAGAGCGGTTATATAGTAGTAAAGCCACACCATCTGCTCTTCCGTAAACTTCATGAGTAAGTCTTTTTTGGGAATTATTTGCAAAAGTATAATCGAAGGTTAAACGACTCAGGGTTCCCCAAAAATCGGTTATTACCTCGCGAACTACATTTTTGATCGGTATACCACTCATAGTTTCATAGCTACATAATGATACGAAGATATCTAATCACAATTGATTATTTCATCAGAATGCATAAAAAATCCCTCGCAATTGCTCACGAGGGAAATCATCTTTGTTTAACCAATAAAATTAACTTGCCATTGCAATTTTCTTAACCTGTACTACTTTTACTGATAAAATTTTAATCCTTGCAGAAAAGTTAGAAACACCATATGATCATTTGGTATCCCTAAGGCTTGATAAAAACTTAGCTCCTATCGGAGAGATTTTACAATCCAAAATTCTAAAAGAGATTCCGTTAGACTTATTCGGAATCAAGGAAAACAACTTGATTGACATTATTGCGAATGCACCAGCCAAGGTGAATGCATTTATCAGTACCATCATTAAAATCGCAACCAACTATAATTTAACCAGAGAACGGTTTTTTCTTGCTTCTCTTCGATCTTATCAAGAAGCGCACAACAATTACTTCGCCGATTTGGAGCGCGAAGCAGAGAAATTCGCCAAGGCTTATCATGTTGGAGAATCAAATACTAATGCTTCCTTTTTTGAGGAAATATTGGTCGAAGAATACGGATATACTATTGACACGAAAGAATTGGATAAGCACGAAAATCTTGAGGAATTGAGAAACATTTACATTCCGAATAAGAAAACGCTACTCATCAGCAAAAATGTGTCTGAAGCACAAAAATCTTTCATTTTCGCCAAAGAATTAGCTTACAACTATCTTCAAATTGAAAATAGATTATACACTTTTCCTTGGATCAAGTTTGATAGTTTTGATCAGATGTTAAACAATTTTAAAGCCTCGTATTTCGCAGGAGCTTTAATCATTCCGCAAAAGAGTATTGTTGCCAAACTTCATAATTTATTCGAATCTGACACCTGGAATTCCATGGAGTTACATCGCATTATTAAAAGCTACAACTGCTCTCAAGAAACCTTTTATCAGCGACTCACCAATATCTTAACCGAGCATTTTAATATCAAAAACCTATTCTTCTTGCGATTTAATAGCCTCGCCAAGACTGATGAGTTTAAACTAACCAAGGAATTACACCTCACTCAGCAACAGGCTCCGCATGAAAATAGAAATAATGAGCACTATTGCAGACGATGGATTTCACTGCAAACCATAAAAGATCTCGACGCTTCAAAAAAAGATAGACCTACTTTCGGAATACAAATCTCGTCTTACGAAAACGAAAAATCAGAATATCTAGTTTTATCATCCGCCTCAAAGGATCCATTTAAAAAAGATGTGAATAGAAGTATTTCGATCGGAATGTTACTATCACCTCATCTGAAACGAAAATTTAAATTTTTAAAAGAAGATACCTTCAGTAAAAAAATCGTGGGCGTTACTTGCGAAACCTGCGCCGTTCAGAATTGTAAAGAACGGGCCTCGAAACCATTTAAGGTAGAGCGAGCTCAGCGACACGAACACATTGAAAATACTGTGACAAATATCATAAACAGCTACTCATAATTTCGTAATTTAGCATCTCAAATTTTGAAAGAATTTATCTATGGATTTAACCTTCAATAAAAACGAAGATCACAATAAATTATTAGCGTCAGAATTAAGAAGAAGACTCGGAAAAGTCAAACTTGGAGGAGGTCAAAAACGAATAGATAAACATCACGAAAAAGGCAAACTCACTGCCAGAGAGCGAATCGATTTCCTTCTTGACAAAAACTCAAAATCCATCGAAATTGGAGCGTTTGCTGGAGAGGACATGTACCCAGAACATGGAGGATGTCCTTCTGGAGGAGTTGTTGTAAAAATGGGGTATATCTCAAAGAAATTGTGCATCGTTGTTGCCAATGACGCAACAGTAAAGGCTGGAGCTTGGTTTCCAATTACTGGAAAAAAGAATTTACGAGCACAGGAAATTGCCATCGAAAACAAAATTCCAATTATCTACCTAGTGGATTCTGCGGGGGTTTATCTGCCAATGCAGGATGAAATCTTTCCAGACAAAGAACATTTCGGAAGAATTTTTAGAAACAACGCCATTATGAGCAGTATGGGGATTACTCAGATTGCTGCTGTAATGGGTAGTTGTGTTGCTGGAGGAGCCTACCTTCCAATTATGAGTGATGAGGCCCTAATTGTCGAAAAAACAGGAAGTATATTTTTAGCTGGTAGTTATCTTGTGAAGGCTGCGATTGGAGAAAGCATCGATAATGAAACCTTAGGCGGAGCATCAACACATTGTGAAATTTCTGGTGTTACTGATTATAAAGCGAAAGACGACAAAGACGCATTAAATAAAATCCGAAATATCGTCGATAAAATTGGTGATTTTGACAAGGCCGGATTTAATCGGGCGGAGCCTTCAGCACCAAAGAAAAATGAAGAGGAAATTTTCGGAATCTTACCGAAAGTGCGTCATGAGCAATACGATATGCTTGAAATTATTGAGCGTTTGGTTGACGATTCTTCATTTGAACAATACAAAGAAGGCTATGGTCAAACTATTTTAACAGGTTATGCCAGAATTGATGGATGGTCTGTCGGAATCATCGCCAATCAAAGAAAACTTGTCAAAACCAAAGGATCAAAAACCAAGCCTTCCGAAATGCAATTTGGCGGTGTGATATACAATGACTCTGCAGATAAGGCCACGCGTTTTATTGCCAATTGTAATCAGAAGAAAATTCCGTTAGTGTTTTTACAAGACGTCACAGGATTTATGGTTGGTTCAAAGTCAGAGCATTCTGGAATTATCAAAGACGGAGCAAAAATGGTAAACGCTGTTAGTAACTCTGTAGTTCCAAAATTCACAATTGTCATCGGGAATTCCTATGGTGCAGGAAACTACGCGATGTGCGGAAAAGCATATGATCCAAGATTAATTGCCTCATGGCCATCGGCAGAATTAGCAGTAATGAGTGGAAATTCTGCAGCAAAAGTTTTATTACAAATTGAAACGGCCGCTTTAAAGAAAAAAGGAGAAGAAATTACTCCAGAAAAGGAGGCAGAATTGTTTGAAAAGATCAAGTCGAAATACGACAAACAAATCTCTCCATATTATGCTGCAGCAAGGATATGGGTAGATGCAATCATCAATCCGTTAGAAACTCGAAATTGGATTTCTATGGGAATTGAAGCTGCAAACCATGCTCCTATTGAAAAGCAATTTAATATGGGCGTGTTACAAGTTTAAAATCAGATAGATTCTATTGAATCAACCAAAAGACACTTCGGTGTCCTAAATATTGAAAATGAAAAAAGGAATTTATATTTCTACTATTGAACCTAATAGTGGAAAATCTATTGCATCATTAGGAATCTTACGAATGATGCTCACCAAATCTTCCAAGGTCGGATATTTAAGACCAGTCATCAGTGTAGATGACCCAGAAAAGGAAGATAACCACATCAAAACTGCCATTAATTTTTTCGATCTAGAGGCGACTTACGAAGATTGTTATTGTTATCGACAGACCGAATTGATTAACCTAATAAGTGAAGGTAAAGGAGATGAAATTATTCAAACAATTATCAATCACTACAAAAAACTAGAAGAGCGATACGATTACATTTTAGTTGAAGGAAGTGACTTTTCAAGTCAATCTAGTATTGCAGAATTGGATGTTAATGCAACCATTGCAAAAAACCTTAACCTTCCTGTAATTGTTGTAGGTTCAGGAATTGAGAAGACCGAAAAGGAAGTTGTCAACTCCATGCAAATTGCCTATCAATCATACCAAACCAAGGAGGTTGATGTGATTGGTTTAATTGCAAATAAAGTTGATGTATCTCAAATTGAAGAAATTCGTAGTGATTTAAAAAACTCCATTCCAGAAAACACCTTAATTGATGTAATTCCGAAGATTGATTTCTTATCTAATCCAACGGTCAAAGAAGTTGTTAATCAACTGAATGCTAAAGTTTTATTTGGTGAAAAATATTTAGACAACACCATCAGCAGCTTCAGTACTGGAGCAATGCAGTTGCGTAATTATTTAACGCGCGTTGGAAATAATAGTTTGGTAGTAACCCCTGGAGATCGTGCTGATATCATTTTGGGTGCACTACAAGCACACTCTTCGAATAACTATCCGAGTGTCGCCGGAATTGTATTAACAGGCGGATTAGTTCCCGAGGATTCTATATTACGCTTGATTGATGGATTACAGTCGACTATTCCAATTATATCGGTAGAACAAGGAACTTTCGAGGCTTCGAATAAAGTGGGAGCGATTCAGTCTGAAATCTATTTCACGCATCAGAAAAAAATCATCTTATCCTTAGATACTTTTGATACGTATGTGAATACCGAAGAACTGTCAAAACGATTAGCATCGTACAGTTCAGATAAGTTGACCCCGAACATGTTCCAATACAACTTATTGCAGCGAACCAGAAAAGTTCGTAAGCATATCGTACTACCAGAAGGGAATGACAGCCGGATTTTAGAGGCTGCCTCACGATTACAATTATTAGATATTGTCGACTTGACCTTATTAGGAGAAGAAAGCGATATCAAACGAAAATCCAATCAATTAGGATTGCAAATCAATTGGGATAAAATCAATATTATTTGTCCAGAATCATCTGAATTAGGTGAATCATTTGCGGAGACCTTACACAATGCAAGAAAGCACAAGGGAATGACCGAAACTACAGCTAGAGATTTGGCCAAAGACGTTTCTTACTTCGGAACCTTAATGATTTTAAACGGATTGGCAGACGGAATGGTTTCTGGAGCTGTTCATACCACTCAGCACACCATTAAACCAGCATTGCAATTGATTAAAACAAAACCAGGAGTTTCAGTAGTTTCGTCTGTGTTTTTCATGTGCTTGTCAGACCGCGTTACGGTAATGGGTGATTGTGCTGTAAATCCGAATCCGAATGCCGAGCAATTAGCCGAAATTGCAATTTCATCAGCGAAATCGGCGGCTGCATTTGGAATTCAACCTAGGGTAGCGATGTTATCGTACAGCTCTGGATCAAGTGGTAAAGGTGAAGATGTTGAAAATGTTAGAAAAGCTACTGAACTTGCAAAAGCTAAAAATCCGAAGTTAAAAATTGAAGGTCCAATTCAATATGATGCAGCAGTAGATATAAATGTGGCGAAAAGCAAATTGCCAAACTCGGAAGTGGCCGGAAAGGCAAATGTTTTTATTTTCCCAGATTTAAATACAGGTAACAATACCTATAAAGCGATTCAGAGAGAAACAGGAGCCCTAGCTATTGGTCCGATGCTCCAAGGATTAAACAAACCCGTTAACGATTTAAGTCGAGGTTGTACTGTCGATGACGTTTTCAATACCATTTTACTAACCGCAATTCAGGCTCAGGATGAATAATACCAATGTACTTGTTATTAATTCAGGTTCTTCCTCTTTAAAATTTCAAGTTTTTGAAATGCCTGAGCAGAGGGTATTATGCAAAGGAAATGTGGAGCGTATTGGATTGGAAGACAGTATTTTTAGTTATGAAACGAAAGATGGCAAACGAAAGGAAACATTGTTTGTCGAAAATCATTCTCAGGCACTGTTAAAAATCGCAGACCAACTTACAGATAAAAAAGATGGAATTTTAACTTCTACGGATGATATACATGTGGTTGGTCATAGGGTGGTTCATGGCGGAAGCAAGTATACCGATGCCACCATTATTACTGATGAGGTAAAAGAACAAATCAAAAATTTATTTGACCTTGCCCCACTGCATAATCCGTTGAATTATATCGGAATTGAAATCGCGGAAGAAATTTTTCCGAATGCAAAGCAAGTTGCATCTTTTGATACGGCCTTCCATCAAACCATGCCAAAAGTGGCTTATCAATATGCTATTCCAAATTCATTCTTAGATGAACACGGTATTAGAGCCTATGGTTTTCATGGAAATAGTCACAAATTCGTGTCAGAAAAAGCATATGAATATATCAAGAATCCATCAGCAAAAGTGATTACTATTCACTTAGGTAATGGATGCAGTATGTCGGCGATAAAGGACGGGAACTGTATTGAAAATTCTCTTGGATTTGGCCCCATGAATGGTTTAGTTATGGGAACACGTTCTGGAGATATCGATCAGTCGGTAATTTTCTATTTACAGAATAATTTGAACTATTCTGTAGATAATATTAACACCTTGCTGCAAAAAAAATCTGGTTTACAAGGGTTAACTGGGTTATCTGACGTAAGGGATATCCAGGAAAAAGCAGAAAGTGGCGATGAAAAATGTCAATTTGCATTAGAATTAATGACCTACCGGATTAAAAAATACATTGGTAGTTATTCTAGCGCATTGAACGGAGTTGATGCTTTAGTTTTTACGGCCGGAATCGGAGAAAACTCAGCAAAAGTAAGAGCAATGGTTTGTGAGAATATGGACTACCTAGGAGTACAAATCGATCCCGACAAAAACAACAATACGTCAGGAGGTATTGACGAAATTCAGGCAGCTGATTCAAAAGTGAAAATCCTGGTAATTCCAACCAATGAGGAATTAGAGATTGCAAAACAATCCTACAATCTTGTCTATAGCCTAGAGAAATCATAAATTTGAAGCAATAATTTTGATTACACATGGGAAGAGCATTTGAATTTAGAAAAGCGAGAAAAATGAAACGCTGGTCTGCAATGGCCAAAACATTTACCAGAATTGGTAAGGACATTGTAATGGCGGTTAAAGAAGGAGGACCAAATCCAGAAACAAATTCAAGATTAAGAGCGGTAATTCAGAATGCGAAAGCCGCTAATATGCCAAAAGACAATATTGAACGAGCCATTAAAAAGGCCTCTGACAAAAACACAGAAAACTATAAAGAAGTTTTATTTGAGGGTTATGCACCTCACGGAATAGCGGTTTTAGTTGAAACCGCAACAGACAACAACAACAGAACGGTGGCTAATGTGAGAGCTGCATTCAATAAATGTAATGGAAACCTTGGAACTTCGGGTTCAGTCGTATTTATGTTTGATCATACCTGTAGCTTCACCTTGAACAAAGAAAATATTGAGGACTTAGAAGAACTCGAATTAGAACTCATCGATTTCGAAGTAGAAGAAGTATTTGACGACGAAGAAGGTGTAATTATCTACGCACCATTTGAGCAATTCGGATCTTTACAAAGCTACTTTGAAGAAAACGACATTGAAATTTTATCATCTGGATTCGAAAGAATTCCGACCACTACTAAAGAGCTAAGCGCTGAAGACCAAGAAGATGTTGAAAAATTATTAGAGCGATTGGAAGAAGATGATGATGTTCAAAACGTATACCACTCTATGCAAAATTAAAAGTCGTGAATTTCTTCACGACTTTTTTTAATGATTTAAGTATCCCCCAATAACTTATACCATTACATTAATTGTACAATTAACAACACAAAGCTAATTAATTTCAATTAATTACAAAATTAAATTATTATATTTCAGAAAGATTAAGAAAAATAGACTTTCCGGTCTAGGATTTCACCTTTAAACTCCAATAGAATTTAAAAGAACACACCTCGACTCCATCTTCATTTTTTCCGATAGAATTTAAAATGATTTGTTGACCTTCTCCTGATATAATTGATTGCTGAATTGCACTTTGAACTAATTCACCATCATCACAAGTAAAAGTGATTCTGCCTGTGGCTTTCTTAAAAAATGATCCTTCCTGGTGTGTTACAAGCATAGATATTTCTCTTCCAGAATTTCTGATTACCTGAATCACTAATACACCCGTACTCATCTCTGCTGCCATTCCCAGGGCAGCCCAAAATAAACTTCGAAACGGATTCTGATTCATCCATCGATGTTTAATTTTTACCACTGCTCGCGTCCTGGTTAACTCTTTCACACGCACTCCTCCGATATAGGCAAGCGGTAATTTAAAGAGCATGAACCAATTAATTTTCCTAGGTGTAATCGTCATTTGAAGTAATTCTGAAGCCGAAGATACCATAAATAACCGACATTAATAATTGTTAATAAAATGTTAAATCATGGTACTATGTATTACAAGATACCTTTTTTTGGATGTATATTTGCATAAGAAAGTATTATATCAACCTAAAATGAAATACAACAACGACACAACCAATGGATTCCTAATACATGTTTCTGCATTTGCCGGATTGTTTTTTCCGTTCGGAAATATCATCACTCCGTTAATTGCATGGCAAACACTTAAGGATAGAAGTCCGTATTTAGATCACCACGGAAAAGAGGCTGTTAATTTTAATATTAGCTATTCGATTTACATATTGGTATTGTCAGCCATCTTCGTTCCGTTTACGATATCAACTTTTATTAACGACTTCTGGAGCTGGAACAACTTCGGTAGTATAAATATCGATATCGATAGTTTTAACATTTTTGGATTTGTAGGTCTGGCTACACTGGCAGGAATTCTAACTTTAGTTGTAATTGGGTTAACAATAGTGGCGTCATTAAAAGCGAGAGAAGGAGAATTCTACACCTATCCATATACAATTAAATTTATAAAATAACCCACAATACATGAAAATAGAAAATACAAAAGCCCAAATGCGAAAAGGGGTTTTGGAGTTCTGTATTCTTTCCATCTTAAAACATGGAGATGCTTATACTTCAGAAATCTTATCCGCATTAAAACAAGCAGAAATGATTGTGGTTGAAGGTACCATTTATCCCCTACTAACGCGTTTAAAAAATGCAGGTTTATTGACCTATAGATGGGAAGAATCAACTTCTGGTCCACCACGAAAATATTATGTTTTAACAGAAACAGGGGGCATGTTTCTGAAAGACTTAGACAAAACATGGAACAATTTAGTATCGGCTGTAAATCAAGTAACCAACAATAAAAAGAGCGAAAATGAATAAAACAATAAATATAAATCTCGGCGGTTTTTTCTTCCATATCGATGAAACTGCATACCAAAAGCTTAAGCGTTATTTAGAGGCAATATCCAAATCTCTTAGTGATGATCCACAGGGGAAAAATGAGATTATTACTGATATTGAAGCTAGAATTAGTGAACTTTTATCTGAAAAAATCACAGATGCCAGACAGGTTGTAAACGAAAGTGATATTGATGAAATTATCAATATTATGGGGCAACCAGAAGATTATTCTGATTCTGAAGAAGCCTATAATCAATCGAGCTATAGCTACGAAAGAAACTATACGACCGGTAAAAAATTATTTAGAGATCCGGACGACAAATTCTTAGGTGGTGTTGCCTCTGGATTGGCTTATTATATCGGAGTTGATGTGATTTGGGTTCGTTTAGGATTATTGTCTTTATTCTTTGGAGCTGGTTTCGGATTCTTAATCTATATCATCCTTTGGATTTTACTTCCTGAAGCAAAAACTACAGCAGAAAAATTGCAAATGGAAGGAACTCCAATCAATATCGATAACATCGAAAAAAAGATTCGAGACGAATTTAAAAATGTATCAGATAATGTGAAAGATGCGGCCAATACTGCTTCAGAAAAAATTAAAGCAGGAGCTAATGAAATCACGGATAAAGTCAATAAAAATTTCTCGGGAAAGGCAAGAAAAAATAACGGTGTGGAAGACTTTTTCTCAACCATTGGGAAAATCATCCTTTTCTTCTTCAAGATCATTGGAAAGTTTATAGGATTCATTTTAGTAGTCGTAGCTGCATCAGTTATTTTATCACTAATCATTAGTGGGTTTTCTGTAGGAAGTTTAGAATTCTTAGGACTAGATAATGAGTTTTTACGTTATCCACCATTCTTCTATGATTCAACATTACCAATCTGGTTATTGACTATCGCAGTGTTCATTTTAGTCGGAATTCCATTCTTACTATTATTTATCCTCGGATTACGAATTCTATCAAGTAGTGTGAGAAAATTAAGTAAAGCTACTTCATTAACCTTATTAGGTTTATGGCTAGCAGCATTATTAACCTTAATCTTCACCGGATTGGAATTTGGAACATCCCATGCTACAAATGGAACCTTCGTAAAAAAAGAAGCGTTTAGTTTGGTCGCAAATGATACGCTCACAATAAAAGTGACCAATAATGACGATCTTGTTTATCGGCATAATTTAAGACGAAGCACTCAAATTGAAGAAGTAGAAATCGAAGGAGAAAATTATATCTATTCGAATTATGTAAAAGTAGACATCCAAAAAAGTAAAGACAATTCACCATATATCATTGTTGAAAAAGATTCTAGAGGAGCGAATACTAACGCTGCAAAGAAGAATGCTGAAGCGATAAAGTATAATTACAATTTCTTAGATGATACGACCTTGGTTCTAGATGGATACTTTTTATCGGAATTCAAAAATATGTGGAAAGAAGAACAGGTAAAAATCACTGTATTCTTGCCAGAAAATGTAAATATCTACATAGATAATACAGCTAAGAACTTCTTGTATTACACTAAAAACAAACAAGAATTGTATTACAGAGATATGGGAGGGCATCACTTTACAATGTCTGAGAAAGTTTTGGACTGTACAGATTGTAAAAAGGAGAAAACTGAAGTGAAAAAAATTAGCAAATCGAAAAAGAAAGAAAAGATTGAAGAAACGATTTAACAGTTCGGTGATCAAAATCAACAGTTAGGTAATCAATTGTTGATCGGATCACTCAATCTTTGGAATTTTACATCATCAATTAAAAACTAAAACCAATGAAACATTTAATTATCGCCTTTATCGCCACTCTAACGATGACCTCTTGTTCTATCGATATGATGAATCGAGTAGATGGAAATCGAAATGTGACGACTCAAAATAGAACTACAGGTGACGAATTTACAAGTATAAAAGTAAGTACTGGTCTTGATCTTCATTTAAGTCAGGGAACCAAAAACAGCATCGTAGTTGAAGCGGATGAAAACTTACAGGACATAATTATTACTGAAGTAAGAGACGGTGTATTACGAATATATTCAGAAAAGAATATTTGGAGAGCAGCTTCACGAAAAGTAATAGTTACCTGCACCAATCTTGAAGCCTTGACAGCAACAAGTGGAAGTGATGTTTACGGAAAAACTGTGATTACTTCGAACAAATTGAAAGTAAGTTCTTCTAGTGGAGCAGACATCCGAATCGAAGTGGATGCTGATGATGTAGAAACAAGTACATCGAGTGGTTCATCTATCAGAATTAAAGGAATTTCTACAACACATTCATCCAAAGCAACAAGCGGTTCCTCTATTGACGCATACGGTCTAAAGAGTAAAGATGTAAGTGTAAATGTATCGAGCGGAGCAGACATCAATATCTATGCATCTGAATCGTTAAATGCAAAAGCATCAAGTGGAGGAGACATCGACGTAAAAGGCAATCCGAAGACGGTAATTAAGAAATCTTCTTCTGGCGGAAGTGTTTCTACAAAATAAATCAATCAACAACACGGCAATCAATCAACCAAGAACACCTAATCATGTACGCAGCAATTTTAGAATTTGTAATTTATGCTTCATCATTCTTATTCGACCTCATTAAAGCATTAGTTTAATAGTTATATACGAATACTAATACTTGGTTTTTTATTAGTTTACTTGGTAAAACGTCGTTTGCAAAAACGACGCTTACTTTTTTATATTACTATTTGTTTTTCTTATTCTTCAACTGGTCATTGATATCCGAAATATGCAAGCTCAAAGCATCAACAGAAATTTGAATTTCTCGAATTAATAATCCGAGAGATATGATCAATAGAATCAAAGCAATTCCAAAAACATAGACGGCCAATAGGTGTAGCTCGATGTAAATCAAGAACATGGTTAACACACATAATAGCAAACTTACAATTCCGAAAATCTGCATCCATCGTGTCAATTGTAATCGAGTACTCAGATTTTTAATTTGATCTAGTAAAATTGCATCTTGTCGTTCCTGATATTTCGCGTGTAAATTTCTTACAACGGCAGCATAGGCCAAAAATCGATTGGTATAAGCAAGCATAATTAATGAAATGGCGGAGAATAGCAACGCTGGTGTAGTAAGAGACAATTCGTTCATTTTATTTGTATTTTTGAATTCGATCGACAACTCTAAAGTATGAATAAATTCCTTCCTATATTTTTATTCCTTTTGATTTCTAAAGTTGTAAGTCAGAATAAGCCTGATGATTTCGTCTATTTACTTGATTTGGAGCCCTCCATTAAAATCGAATTGAGATATTTTTCCAATAATAACTTTATTGGACAGCCAATAGACGGGTATCATAGATCTACAATTATTTTATCTAAACCAACAGCCTTAGCACTACAAAAAGTTCAAAGTGCTCTTGAGAAAAAAGGACTTGGTTTAAAAATTTTCGATGCCTATCGACCGCAACGCGCGGTAAATCATTTCGTTCGTTGGGCGAAAGTCCTTAATGATACAGTTATGAAAAAATCGTATTATCCGGATGTGCCAAAAAGTGAATTATTCAAAAGAGGATACATTGCTTCTAAATCTGGTCATTCACGCGGAAGCACAGTTGATTTAACGCTTATTGATTTGAATACTAGAAAAGAGTTAGACATGGGATCACCTTATGATTTCTTTGGTGTACAATCGCATCCTTTTTATAAAAAAATAACTGATGAGCAACGTGAAAACAGAATGTTACTACGAAGAGTCATGTTGAATAACGGCTTCAAACCTTATGAAAATGAATGGTGGCATTTTACACTTCGCGATGAACCGTTCCCAAATCAGTATTTTGATTTTCCCGTGAAATAGTAAGTTTTAACAAGATTTACACATAATGCGATTACTAAGGCATTATATTTGATGCATCTTAAGCATATGAAAGTAACAATTAAAGCATTTATTCTATCGATTTTCCTACTAGGATCATTCTCCTTATTCGCTCAATTAGACAAAACTAAAAGTGGTGGAGAAAAAGGAAAGATTAAAGCTATTGTTCTAAAGAATGCAAAAAAAGTAGATAAGCCAAAGGCCATCAATTTGGATGGTACAAATGGATTCAAAAAAGGTTTCGAAAAAGAAAAAGAAAAACTTCGTAAACAACAGCAACAGAAAAACCTAAATAACAAAGGAATTTTAACTCAGGCTAAGTTAAGTGAGGAACGATTTTTAAAATCTTTCAAGCGAATTAATGGTCAATATATCATCCCAAAAATTGATCAAGATTTGGGTAGTGTGCACACCAACTCAGCAAGTGTTAATGTAATCTGTCGTGATTTCCAATATCCTGATGGCGATCGAGTAACAATTATGGTGAATGGTGTTCCGGTTGTTGTGAATATTGTGCTCAAACAACGATACCAACGTTTCAATATTCCGTTGGAAGTTGGGATCAATAAAATCTCCTTTGTTGCCCTAAATCAAGGTACTTCTGGTCCTAATACTGCTGCATTTAAAGTTTACAACGATGCAGGTATGCTTTTATCTTCTAATGAATGGAACCTTGCAACCGGTGCAAAAGCCACATTAGTAGTCGCTAAGGACAAATAAAATCACTTCGAAAACGTTAGCGTTAAAAACGATTGTTCCCGTTTTTTTATTCTAAACAAAAGATTTATTTTTGTTTTCGATCTATTTTTTAGACTAAGAATTAAACAAACAACAGGATTTAAGAATGAAGAAAGTCACTAAAGAAACGTACTTACAGTGGTACAAAGACATGCTTTTTTGGAGAAAGTTTGAAGATAAATTAGCATCTGTTTATATCCAACAAAAAGTACGCGGTTTCTTGCATTTGTACAATGGTCAAGAAGCAGTCCTAGCTGGTGCATTACACGCAATGGATTTGACGAAGGATAAAATGATAACAGCTTATCGAAATCACGTTCAGCCAATCGGAATGGGTGAAGACCCAAAAAGAGTAATGGCAGAATTATATGGTAAGGTGACAGGTACATCAAAAGGTATGGGTGGTTCTATGCATATCTTCTCTAAAGAATTTAGATTTTATGGAGGACACGGTATTGTGGGTGGACAAATCCCATTAGGTGCTGGTATCGCTTTTGGTGATAAGTACAAAGGAAGCGATGCTGTGACTTTAACTTATTTCGGGGATGGAGCTGCGAGACAAGGTTCATTGCACGAAGCATTCAACTTGGCAATGTTATGGAAACTTCCTGTCGTATTTATTTGTGAGAACAATGGATATGCTATGGGAACTTCTGTTGAAAGAACGGCAAACCATGAGGATATCTGGAAATTAGGTTTAGGTTATGAAATGCCTTGCGGACCTGTTGACGGAATGAATCCTGTAAAAGTAGCTGAAGCAGTGGATGATGCCATCCAGAGAGCAAGACGTGGTGACGGACCTACATTCCTAGAGATGAAAACGTACCGATACAGAGGACACTCAATGTCTGATGCTCAACATTATAGAACTAAAGAAGAAGTTGAAGAGTACAAAAAGATAGATCCTATTACTCAGGTATTAGATATTATCAAAGAAAATAACTACGCAACCGAAGAGGAAATAAAAGCGATTGATAAAGAGGTGAAAAATATGGTGAAAGAATGTGAGAAATTCGCAGATGAATCGCCATTCCCGGAGCCACAGCAATTATATGACGTAGTATATGAACAAGAAGATTATCCATTTATAAGTTAAGATATGGCAACAGTTGTAAACATGCCGCGATTGAGCGACACCATGGAAGAAGGTGTAGTAGCAAAGTGGTTGAAGAAAGTTGGAGACTCAATTGAGGAAGGAGATATTTTAGCTGAAATTGAAACGGATAAAGCTACAATGGAATTCGAATCCTTCCATGAAGGGACTTTATTACACATTGGTGTAGAAGAAGGTGGAACAGCTCCCGTTGATTCACTTTTAGCAATTATCGGAGAAGAAGGTGAAGACTTTAGCGCTTTACTAAATGGTTCTACCGAAGCACCAGTATCTGAGGCATCAACAGAAACAACTACCGAAGAATCAGTTACAGATGCACCTAGTGTAGAAGGCGCTGCTGTTCCAGATGGTGTTCAAGTTGTAAATATGCCAAGATTAAGTGATACAATGACAGATGGAACGGTATCTTCTTGGTTAAAGAAAGTTGGTGATGCCGTTGAAGAAGGTGATATCCTAGCTGAAATCGAAACAGATAAAGCTACAATGGAATTCGAATCCTTTTACGAAGGAACATTATTACATATTGGTGTAGAGGAAGGTCAAACCGCACCTGTAGATAGTTTATTAGCAATTATCGGTCCTGCTGGTACTGACGTATCAGCGGTTGTTGCTAGCGGCGGAATTATGGCAGCTCCTGCTACAGAAACCAAAACTGAAGCTAAGAAAGAAGCTGCTCCAGTAGTTGAAGAAAAGACTTCAGCAACTAATAATACAGGTGGAAGAATTTTTGCTTCTCCTCTAGCAAAAAAGATTGCGAAAGATAAAGGGTACAATTTAGCAGATATCAAAGGTTCTGGGGAAAACGGACGAATCGTTAAAAAGGATGTGGAAAATTACACACCAAGTGCTAAGGCAGAATCTCGGGCAGCAAGTGTATCTACTTCAGCATCTTCTAATCCTACTCCATCAGTTACTTCTTTTGCGATTGCAGGAGAGGAAGGAACACAGGAAATGAAAAACTCGCAAATGCGTAAAGCGATTGCTAAATCACTTGGAAACTCTAAGTTTTCTGCACCTCACTTCTATTTGAATATTGAGGTTGATATGGATAATGCTATTGCTTCAAGAAAAACAATTAATGCGATTCCAGACACTAAAGTATCGTTCAATGATATGGTTGTAAAAGCTTGTGCAATGGCGCTTCAAAAGCACCCACAAGTGAACACATCATGGACAGACAACAACACATTATATCACAGCCATATTCATGTAGGTGTTGCTGTTGCTGTTGATGAAGGTTTAGTAGTTCCTGTAATTAAACATACCAATCAAATGAGTTTGACTCAAATTGGTGGTGCTGTTCGTGATTTAGCAGGAAAAGCAAGAAACAAGAAAATCAAACCAGATGAAATGCAAGGAAGCACTTTCACGGTTTCTAATTTAGGAATGTTCGGAATTGAAAGCTTTACATCGATAATTAATCAACCGAATTCTGCAATCCTATCGGTAGGTGCAATTGTAGAAAAACCAGTGGTTAAAAATGGTCAAATTGTTGTAGGTAATACCATGAAATTGACCTTAGCATGCGACCACAGAACGGTTGACGGTGCTGTAGGAGCGCAATTCTTACAAACCTTAAAAACGTTTATTGAAAATCCAGTAACTATGCTGGCTTAATATTAGTTTAGAAATAAAAAAAACCAGCCTTTTGGTTGGTTTTTTTTTATTTCTAGAATTTAAAAGTCCTGATTCACATCCCAGGATTCTAACATTTCTTTAATTGTTTTAATGAACATGCCTCCCAAGGCACCATTCACGACTCTGTGATCGTAAGAATGTGATACAAACATTTTATGTCTGATTCCAATAAAATCACCTTCTGATGTTTCAATTACTGCAGGAACTTTACGAATCGCACCTAAGGCCAAAATCGCAACTTGCGGCTGATTGATAATTGGAGTACCCATTACCGAACCAAAACTTCCGACGTTAGTTACGGTATACGTACCATCCTGAATTTCATCTGGTTTCAACTGGTTTCCACGAGCTCTATTTGCTAAATCATTCACTTGCTTAGTCATACCAACCAAGTTTAATTGATCTGCATTTTTAATAACAGGTACAATTAAATTTCCGTCGGGTAATGCTGCTGCCATTCCTAAATTGATATTCTTCTTTTTGATAATTGAATCGCCCTGAACCGAGATATTAATTAACGGATATTTTTTAATCGTTGCAGCAACAGCTTGCATAAAGATTGGAGTGAATGTCAACTTCTCTCCTTCTCTCTGGAAAAATTCATTCTTAACCTTATTTCTCCATTTTACGATGTTGGTCACATCAATTTCAATAAAGGATTGAACATGAGCAGACGTCTGAATAGAATCTACCATGTGTTTCGAAATTAATTTACCCATTCGGGTCATTTCTATAATTTCATCTCCTCCATTAACAGAAACTGGAGAGGCTTTTGCCAGAGCAGGTTTTGAAACTGCAGTTTTTTCAACAGGTTTTAGAGCACTAGACGGAGTAACTTTAGGAGCCACATCTTTATTTTCGATGTAGGCTAAAATATCATCTTTAGTTACTCGACCGTCTTTGCCAGAACCAGCTATATTTTCTAGCTCATCGATTGAAATTCCTTCTGTTTGAGCGATATTTCTAACTAATGGTGAGTAAAACCTTCCAGACTCACTTGTTTTTGCAATTGGAGTAGCTACTGTTTCTGCAGCGATCTCAATTGATTTTTCAATTTCTTCGATATGTGCCTCTTCTACATTTGAATCCTCAACCACAGTTTCACTTGAAGTAGAAGCAACAGATCCACCACCTTCACCTTCGATTTCAATAATAGCGATAGTTTGTCCAACTTGAACAACTTCATCTTTATCGAAAAGAATTTCTTTTAATACGCCATCAACCTCGCTAGGAACTTCTGAATCGACTTTATCTGTCGCAATTTCAACAACAGCTTCATCCATTTCAATAGTGTCTCCCACTTCTTTAAGCCATGTAGTAATCGTTGCCTCAGCAACACTCTCTCCCATCTTAGGTAATTTCAACTCAAATTGCGCCATAGATTTAAACTGTTTTGCGAATGCAAAATTACGAAATTTTAAGAAATTTTCAATTTAAAATTTTGAAATATTAGTAATGAAATCTATTTGTATTGAATATTTAATAATATTTAATACTCAATAGATTATTTAATTGAAGTATTCTTAATTAAAGTCGATTTAATTATGAATAGTTAAACCCAGCCTTTTGGTGTTTTCAAAACCTCAATAAGTGCGGATTCTTCAGATCCTTTCCTAGGGTGATGATTGTATTTCCATTGAACGGTGGGTGGTAAACTCATTAAAATACTTTCAATTCGTCCATTAGTTTTCAATCCGAAAAGGGTTCCTTTATCATGGACAAGATTAAATTCAACATAACGACCTCTTCTAACCTCTTGCCAGTCTTTGTGATTTTGATTGTAGTCAATATTCTTTCTTCTTTCCACAATAGGGAGATAAGAATTCAAGAAACTATTACCAATTTCGGTGGTGAAGTTGTATCGATCTTCCATGGAGAATTCATCCGTAGCTTTTAAATAGTCAAAAAACAAACCTCCTACTCCTCTCGCTTCATTTCGATGTGCATTCCAAAAATAAGAGTCACATTGTTTTTTATACTTCGGATAAAATTCAGGATGATGTTTATCACAGGCTTCTTTACATACCGAATGAAAATGAATCGCGTCCTCTTCGAAAAGATAATACGGAGTTAAATCTTGTCCGCCGCCAAACCATTGCGTCACAACATTTCCATCAGCATCATACATTTCAAAATAGCGCCAATTAGCATGAACTGTAGGAACAAACGGATTTTTTGGGTGTAAAACGAGACTCAATCCGCAGGCGAAAAAATCAGCTTCATCAACCTTAAAATTCTCCTGAAGACTTTTGGGTAATTTTCCGAAAACCTTTGAAATATTGACTCCTCCTTTTTCAAAAACTTTACCATTTTCAATCACTCGTGTTCTTCCACCTCCGCCTTCTGGTCGTTTCCAGAGGTCTTCTTGAAATTTAGCTACTCCATCAATTTCCTCTAAAGCTGAAGTAATGCTGTCTTGTAAATTTTCAGTATAGTTGACGAATTTATTTTTCATAAACCAAATCCTGATTTTCTTGGTGAATAATTTGAAGTGTTCGTTTCGACGCTGCTGTTACAGACAATGGTAATACGAAGATGATTCCCACAAACGGAACTAACAACAATAGCATAAACACAATTCCGTTTCCAGTCGCAAATCCTTTATTCTTAGACACAAATTGAATGCTTTGTTTATATCCGTAATGGCGTTCTAAAGTATAGTCCATATTTCCAAATCCGGCATAATAGGCTTGCACCAAAAACACAAGTATTGTAGAAAAAATATTGACAATAGGAATGAATTTCAATAGTAAAATCGGAAGTGTAATTAACAAGGCTCTAAATAAATTTCGAATGTTTATTCTTATCCCTCTCCACAACTGATCAAAAAAACTTGTTTTTCGATGTTTGTGTTGCACATCTCCATATAAATGAGCTTCAATTTTTTCTGAAACCGGACTCATAAATGGAGCCGATAGCGCCATAATAATATGTTTGTATAAGATAAGTCCAATTATCAGAACAATTAGTACTCCAATAAAATTACTAATCGCGGTGAAGGTCTCTTTGCCCCATTCAAATCCCCAAGCTTGTGCAATATATCCTCCGATATTATCGGACAACACATAGGCTTCCAATCCGATAAAAATTGCAGTTACAATACTTATCAAAATAGGAATCACAAAATATCGCCATAGTTTTAGCTCCGAGATTAAACTCGCGGCTCCTACGTATTCTCGAACTCCTAGAAAAATATCTTTAAGCATTGTTTCTAATTTGGTTAATCGACAAAATCATCACTTAAATATACCATTTTATTGGCATCAGAAATTTCATTGACTGATTTGATTTGATAAGCAATCTCGCTTTCCCCTATCATTATATTGGTGATTTCTGATACTGTCTTACCTCCTATTTTTAGGTAAAAATCACGACCGACTTTATTGTTATGCAAATCCATCAGTTTGGCTAACTCTGAGTTCGGCGAAAAATCCTCATGCCAATCGGTAATGGTTTTTGTCCAATCCAGAACCTTTTCGGTATTATTCGAAAATACTGATGATTTCTTTGCAATTAAAACATTCCATAAAGCGTGACGAAATGCGTTCGCCTTATTATGTTTCCAATGAATATTTGGAAAATATTTTTGAGATAGTCGAAAGGTTTGATAGGTAGCTAAAACTGTAGCCGACATAAAAAAAGGATGTTTTAAAAACCAAACCAGCAAACTTGTAATCTGCCTAAAGTCTAAGCTTTTCAAAACCCTTCTGAATTTCATTTACACCTTATATTCTTTCACTGCATCTACAAATGCTTTTGCATTTTCTACAGGAATATTTGGCAAGATTCCATGACCAAGATTAACGATATATCGGTCCTTTCCGAATTCATTGATCATTTGGGTCACCATTCGTTTGATCTCTTTTGGAGACGACAATAATCTTGAGGGATCAAAATTCCCCTGCAAGGTGATTCTTCCTCCACTAAGGTATCTGGCATTACGCGCCGAACAAGTCCAATCCACTCCTAAAGCCGAAGCATTGGACTTCCCCATTTCTTGTAAAGCAAACCAACATCCTTTTCCGAAAGCAATTACCGGAGCATCATCTTTTAACGCCTCAATGATTTGGTTGATGTATTGCCAAGAAAACTCTTGATAATCTGTTGGGGAAAGCATTCCTCCCCAGGAATCAAAAATTTGCACGGCATTCACACCCGCTTTCACTTTTGCTTTTAAATAAGAAATCGTAGTATCGGTGATTTTTTGTAACAATTCGTGTGCTGCAATCGGATTGGTAAAACAGAATCCTTTCGCTTTGTCAAAGTTTTTAGACCCCTGACCCTGAACAACATAACATAAAATCGTCCATGGTGAGCCAGCAAAACCAATCAACGGAATTTCATCATTTAACTTCTCCTTTGTGACCTTGATGGCATCCATCACATACCCCAATTCCTCATTCACATCTGGAATCACTACACGATCCACTCCCTCTTGGTCTCTCAACGGATTTGGCAAATATGGCCCGAAATTAGGTTTCATTTCCACCTCAATATTCATTGCCTGTGGAACAACTAAAATATCTGAGAATAAAATGGCAGCGTCCATCCCGAATCTTCGAATCGGTTGAACCGTTATTTCTGATGCCAATTCCGGAGTTCTACATCTGGTGAAGAAATCATACTTCTCACGAATTTCCATAAATTCAGGTAAGTATCGTCCTGCTTGACGCATCATCCACACCGGAGGTCTATCTACTGTCTCTCCCTTAAGGGCTCTTAGAAATAAATCGTTTTTTATCATTTTATCTAGTTATTATCTAGTGGCTAGTTGAAACTTTTTCCATTGCTTTATCCACGGCCTTTTCAAATAATTCTAAATCCTTATCAGAAATAGCAGAACTTAAAAACCATGCTTCGAATTGAGAAGGCGGAAGAAATACACCGTTCTTAATCATTTCCCAGAAGAACGTTGCAAACTTTTTCGTATCAGATCTTTGAGCATCGTCAAAATCATGAACCTCTTTATTTGTAAAAAATGGATTCAACATGGATCCAAATCGATTCACAATGATTTCGACATTATATTTCGCTGCTTTTTCTTTTAAAATAGCTTCGATTTTAGATCCAATCTCTTCAAACTTATGGTAAGGATTTTGATGCTTTAATTCAGTCAAAGTAGAAATTCCACCAGCCATAGCGATTGGATTACCACTTAACGTTCCTGCCTGATACATTCCGCCTAACGGTGCAACATTCTCCATGATTTCATTTCGTGCACCATAAGCTCCAACTGGGAATCCACCACCGATAACTTTTCCTAAACAGGTTATATCTGCTTCAACTCCAAGTAATTCTTGTGCACCACCAAACTTTGATCGGAAACCAGTCATTACTTCATCAGCAATCAATAATGCTCCTTTTGAAGCTAAGAAATCTTTTAATTCCTTTAAAAAGTTATTCTGTGGAATTACAACACCCATATTCCCACCAATAGGTTCAATAATGACTCCAGCGATGTCATCATGATTTTCGAAGTGTTTTTTGACACTATCCAAATCATTATAAGTAGCAATTAGGGTATTCTTTACGGCTCCTTCTGGAACACCTTTACTTCCTGGCAAACTTAAAGTTGCTAATCCCGAACCCGCGGCTACCAATAATGAATCCTGATGACCGTGATAACAACCCGCAAACTTGATAATTTTATCTTTCCCTGTAAATGCTCTTGCCAATCGTATTCCACTTAAAACAGCTTCAGTTCCAGAGTTTACAAATCGAACTTTATCCATCCCAGGAAAAGCATCACAAACAATCTTCGCTAATTTAATTTCATTCGCTGTAGTCGCACCAAAAGAATAACCGTTTTTCAGTGACTTAGCGACTGCTTTTTGCACTTTTTTATGGCGATGACCTAATATCATAGGCCCATAAGAAAGCACTAAATCCAAATATTTATTTCCGTCGACATCAGTAATTTTAGATCCTTTGGCTTTTTTTATAAATAAAGGGTTTCCACCAACAGATGCAAACGCTCTTACAGGAGAATTCACAGCTCCAACCAAATTCACTAATCCCTTGTTATAAAGCTTTTTCGAGTTACTAAAATTCATGTGTTACTTTTCCTTTTGAAGTTGTAAAATCAATGGAAGATTTGTTCGTTCATTCAATTTAAACAAAACAGCATCAGGTTTTTGAATCACTCTGATACGCATTGTTGAATATTTATTTTTTTCGGTTCCAATAAGAATCATGCTGTCATTAGCGATCCATCTGGATTTATTAACCGCTTTTAAGACATAATTAAAGATAACATTTGGAGACTCTGTTGATAAGGATAGGGTGCTGTCCTTTTTAAAATCGAATGAGGCCTTTTTGTAACCATCAATCATTTGCTTAAATCCCGCACTTTTCGGCGCCTTATTGATTTCGGTTACATTCCATACACCTATAATAGAATCACGAACAACTTTAATCACAGTCGTATGCTTTTCTATTTTTTTAACGATAGAATCTTTTTTGATCGGCTCCACGACAGAATCTTTCTTTTTCTCTTGAGCAATCAAGAAAGACGTCATACATAAAGCTACTATTACAATGAAATTTTTCATTTAAACTGTTTTAAATCAATTTCGCTACTTCTTTCGCGAAATAACTGATAATAATATTGGCACCTGCACGCTTCATGGAAAGTAGACTTTCCAGCATTACCTTCTCACCATCAATCCATCCTTTTTCTGCAGCCGCTTTTACCATTGCATATTCACCACTTACATTATAGCATGCAATTGGTTTATCAAAATTTTGTTTTAAATCACTAATTAGATCAAGATAAGATAACGCCGGTTTAACCATCAAAATGTCAACTCCTTCAGCATCCTCATAACTTGCTCTTAATAATCCTTCGGTGCGATTTGCAGGATCCATTTGATAGGTTTTTCGATCGCCAAAACTTGGTGCTGAATCTGCAGCATCTCTAAAAGGACCATAAAAAGCCGAAGCATATTTAACAGAATACCCCATAATAGCCACCTTGGTATATCCTGCTTCATCTAAGTTCGTTCGAATCGTTTCAACCGTACCGTCCATCATTCCAGATGGCGCCACCATATCTGCGCCTGCTTTAGCGTGAGAAATAGCCTGTTTAGCAATATTGATTAAGGTCGCATCATTATCAACATCATCATGATCTAAAACTCCACAATGCCCGTGACTCGTGTACTCACAAAAACAAACATCAGTAATCACATATAAACCTGGATAATTCTCCTTGATGAAACGAACAGCTTTCTGAATGATCCCATTATCACTCCAAGTTTCTACTCCTTCGTCATCTTTCTCAGCTGGTATTCCAAATAGTAATACTGCCGGAATATTACATTCAACAACCTCATCCAGTTCTTTCGATAATCGATCAATCGAATATCGTTTGATTCCAGGCATAGATTCAATGTCTTTCTCCACACCTGTGCCTTCTTCAACAAAAATCGGATATACAAAATCATCAATCGAAAGTTTGGTTTCTCTCACCAATCTTCGGATGTTTTCGGAAACACGAAGTCTTCTTGTTCTATTCATTTATTGAAAAAATGTATTTACCAACTCCAACATACTTTCTGTCGATGGCATATTGGCAATTTCAACTTTATCAAAATATTTACGTGCCTCTTTCGCTGTAGTTTCCCCAATACAAAACGCCACAAAATTCGGCTCATTCTTTTCCATAAAACTCTGGATGCCCGATGGACTAAAAAATAATACCGCCTCAGCATCCGGTTTAACTTCTTGCGGACTCGAAAAGGTATTATAAGTAACTACCTCTTCTAAATTGATATTAGATTTTGACAGACCATCTTCTAAATCACCCAATCGAAAGTTTCCACAAAAATACGTAATATTCTCAATATCTGATTGTTGCACCAAATACTCAGCCAAATGACTTGCATTTTTAGCAACATGTTTTACAGGCCCAATTTGTCGTTCAATCAGTTTTTTTGTTCGTCTTCCGACACAATAGATATTGACAAAATTTAATTCGTCTTTGGTGAAATTATAACGTAATGCCTCAACTGCATTCTGACTGGTAATCACCACATCGTTAATTTTATTTTCTACCACCTTAGCATTAATTCGATTAAATCGAATTTTGATAAAATCACTTTCTTCAACCTTTATCTTTGTACTAACCTTAGCTTTTTGACTTTCCGATAATTTTTTTGTTGAATAAATCAAGGTTGGTCTTTCAATACCTTCATCTTCCAACATCATTTGTTTGCCGCCCTTGCTAAAAATGTAGTTTGCACAATCTTTGGCAATAAAAAAGTGTTTACCTAGTGGTGTTGTTTTGAAGGTATCAATTTTCTGTGAGCCATCTCGTTTTAACAATACCCCTTTAAAATGGACTTCTTTATTTACTTCATCAATTCGAGCAAAAGCTCCAATTGGGGCCGTACATCCACCTTCCAATAACTGTAGAAATTCTCTTTCGATTCCTGTACATAATTCGGTATCCGGATCGTTAAATTCCTTACAGATTTTTATAATATCTTCATTTTCTTCAAGACAAGCCACCATTACGGCTCCTTGTGCTGGTGCAGGAATCATCCAGGAGAGGTTCACTGCCTCTTTTGGTTTTTTCCCAATTCGCTCTAAACCAGCACCTGCGAAAATCGCTCCATCCCAATCACTTTTCTCCAACTTTTCAAGTCTGGTATTTACATTTCCGCGAAGATTCTCCACTGTATGACTAGGAAATTTATTCAACCACATCGCTTTTCTACGCAAACTACCTGTTGCAATAGTTCCATTTGGCTGACTTAAAAATTCTTCATTATGTTTTACAATAAGAACATCTCGATGACTCCCTCGTTTTAAGACCGCTGCTTGAACGATTCCCTGAGGAAGTTTAGTCGGAACATCTTTCATTGAGTGCACCGCGATATCAACTGTTTTATTTAGAAGAGCGATATCCAGATTCTTCGTGAAAATCCCTGTAATTCCTAACTCGTAAAGAGGTATAGTAGTTTCTAAATCGCCCTGAGAATCTATAGGAACGATTTCGGTTTCATACCCTAGGGCTTCAATTTCGGATTGTACTTTCTTGGACTGCCACATAGCAAGTTCGCTGCGTCGAGTACCAATTTTGATAATTTTTGTCATAACTCAATTAAGCTTGAAACACCTTCTTCATTAATTCTAAACTTTGAGATGCAATTTCGTCATCTTCTTTCAAGTGTTTGACAAATTGAGTAGTTATTTTTTGAATAAATCGTGAAGTGACAATTTCGGCCTGCTTTACATCAAAGTTTTCGATCTTCTTTTTCTGATAGGCCAACTCGTCTTTTTGAATGTTTTCTAATGATATTTTTAACGCATGGATCGTAGAGGAATACTGCCTGTGATGCAACCACTCATTGAACTCATTCACATGTTCGTCAATGATATTCTCTGCAGCTGGAACCTCTTCTTCTCGAGTCTGCAGTGTTTTCTTAGTCACCTTAGACAACTCATCAACATTAATTAAAGTGATGTTTTCGAAATCTGCAACTTCTTCAGACACGTTTTCTGGTAATGATAAATCGATAATAATCATCTCCTTATCTTTCTTCACATGCTCAGCAGTTACCGTATGATGATCAGCACCTGTA
Organism: Polaribacter sp.; assembly: GCA_049889235.1. Classification (GTDB taxonomy): domain Bacteria; phylum Bacteroidota; class Bacteroidia; order Flavobacteriales; family Flavobacteriaceae; genus Polaribacter. Next base: position 76,114 of record JBMHDU010000011.1, on the reverse strand, counting down.
GAGACAATTAAAATCTCGGTCTCCTCAATGATCTCCGGTACTTTATCGTAATCACCCCATTGTAATGATGGGTAATTCTTAACAAAATCCAATACCTTCTCCTGCGTTCGATTCACTAAAGTAACAGCATTGTTATTCGTATATTTTACAAGGTTTTTGCAGGTATGCAATCCCATCTTACCGAAACCGAATAATGTGATTTTTTTGGAATTGAAATTCGGAACGTTATCCATAATGTATTGGATAGCCGCATAAGATACCGAGGTTACACCAGAACTTAATTGGGTTTCGTTCTTTACTCTCTTACTTGCCTGAAGTACTGAGTTATACAAACGTTCGGTGTAGGAATTCGTTAATTGGATTTCTTTCGAATCTTTAAAAGACTGACGCAATTGAGAAATTATCTCGTAGTCACCCAAAATTTGACTTTCCAATCCAGTTGCAATTCTGAATAAATGACGAATGGCATCGTTATTTTTTTGAATTGTTGAAATTTCAGCAAACTCCTCAACCGTTCCTTCAGAGAATTTACATAGCATGTTTATCAACTGATACGGATGCTCTGCAAATCCAAATACTTCTGTTCTGTTGCAAGTAGAAATAACACAAACACCTTCAAAACCGTGGTTTTTAACATCAGATAAAAACGCATGCTGCATCTCCTTAGAAAGTGAAAACTTACTTCTGGTTGCAACATCAGCCTTTTTGTAGCTGACTCCAATATTGTAAAAATGTTTTTTCGTGCCCAAATTCATTCTCAAAACGCGACAAAATTAAAAAGATACCCCGAATAAAAATATCGCTAAAAGTACTATTTATATCGCTATTTGTTTTTTAGATGAATTTTATTTTAAAAACTTGCACAATACCTTATTTTTGCAGTGTTTTTAGGATTATTATTCTAAATTATATAGAACGATTCTAAATAAATAGAGAATTTAAAATTCAGTTTATGCATCAAGAAAATATCGCTAAAAGAACCATAGAAGATGTGGACCTCGAAAACGGCTTTCACGTGCTCTTGTTTCAGAATCAAGAAGATAGCAGTTTGATATTCGAAAAACCAGTAAATAGCTCCTATTTACAAATGCATTTCTGCATCCAAGGAAGCTCTCAATTTCTCTTCAACAATAATGCATATGCCTTTGATGTTTATGAAAATAAATGCATTTTATTATACAATCCGCAGCGCGAACTACCCATTCATTTAGATGTTCGCCCAAAATCGACATTATTTTCACTTTTGGTTTCTATTGATAAATTTCATGGATTATTTTCTTCGGAAGCAGATGCGATTCCGTTTTTAAGCGAAGACAATAAAAATCGAAAGTATTACGACGATTCTGAAATCAAAGAATCTGTCGGATTCATTATCAAGCAGATCATGAGTACTACGCTTAAGGGAACGAATAGAGATTTGTATATCAAAGGCAAAATCTATGAATTACTAAGTCTTCATTTTGCGAAGGATGAAAATCAAGAAGGTGAATTCTGCCCTTATTTAGTTGATGAACAACACGTTAAAAAAATACGCAGAGCAAAGGAAATTATTATTGAAAGAATGATGGATCCGCCAAGTTTACAAGAATTAGCCAACGAAGTTGGGTTGAATCTTAAAAAACTTAAAGAGGTTTTCAAACAGATTTATGGGGACACCGTTTACGGATTCTTACTGAATTACAAGATGGAAAAAGCGAAAAAATTATTGGAGAGCAATCAATACAACGTGAATGAAGTCGGATTAAAAATTGGCTATAGTACATCCAGTCATTTTATTGCTGCCTTCAAGAAAAAATTTGGAATCACTCCAAAAAAATATTTGATGTCATTATAAATTTAAGCATTAGGTTTTGAAGCAATTAACACATTACAATATCGAAAACAAACAAAGAAAATTCCCGATTACAGTGGTTTGTGATGCTTTGCGAACACCAGAAAATATCGGGATGTGTTTTCGTGTATGTGAAGGATTTGGCGTTGAAAAGATTTATCTGCACGAAACATCGCCTAATCTGGAAAACAGAATTGTCAAAAAAACCGCTAGAAATACAATCAATCAAATCAACTTCGAATATTACGATGACTTTACGAATTTAATTCAGCAGTTGAAAGAAGAAGGGAATACGATTATCGGAATTGAAATAACCGATACTAGTACTTCCATTTCTGATTTTGATATTACTAAACACGAAAAGGTCGTTTTTATTCTGGGGAATGAACGTTATGGAATTCAAGATTTACAATCTATTGATGAAACTGTACACATTCCAATGTATGGTCGAAACTCGTCAATGAATGTAATTCATAGTTTAAATATTGTCTTGTACGAAACAACAAATCAATTTTTAAAAACAAATTTGAGAACACAATAAAATGAAAGGAATTTTACTTGTAAATCTGGGATCCCCAGATAGCACCGAAACAAAAGATGTAAAAAGGTATTTAGGTGAATTTTTAATGGACGAACGTGTGATTGACGTTCCATATTTCTTGCGATGGATTCTCGTGAAAGGAATCATCTTAAATTTTAGACCTAAAAAATCAGCGAAAGCCTACAAGAAGATATGGTGGGATGAAGGTTCTCCGCTCATCGTACTTTCCGAACGATTGCAACACAAAGTACAGGATCAACTTGATTTACCGATTGCCTTAGCTATGCGTTATGGAAATCCATCAATCGAAAAAGGATTACAGGACCTTCACGACAAAGGAGTTACAGATGTTCTGATGATTCCGTTGTATCCACAATTCGCCATGGCAACTACAGAAACTATATTGGTGTTAGCTGAGGAAATTAGAGCTCAAAAGTTTCCTCATATGAATTTGGAGCATCTTCCGGCTTTTTACAATAAAGAAAATTATATCAATGCCTTGAGCAATAGTATTTCAGAATACTTAAAAGACAAAAAGTGGGATAAATTAATGTTCTCTTACCATGGTGTTCCTGAGCGACACATACGTAAATCGGATATTACCAAAAGCCATTGCAAACCAGAAGATCAAAATTTCAAATGCTGTATGAGCGATTCTCCGGCACACGAATTTTGCTACAAACATCAGTGTTACATGACCACTCATGCAGTAGTTAAAAAATTAGGACTTTCGGATGATCAATATTTTACTACCTTTCAATCAAGATTAGGGAACGACCCATGGTTGCAACCTTACACCGATAAGACGATTGAAAAATTTGCAGAAGAAGGTGTAGAAAATCTAGCGGTAGTAACTCCTGCATTTGTTTCTGATTGTTTAGAAACCCTTGAAGAGATTGCCATGGAGGGCGGGGAAGAATTCATCGAAGCTGGAGGTAAAAACTTCTATGCAGTTCCTTGTTTAAATGAAAATCAAGAATGGGTAAATGTTCTTATTTCATGGATTCAGGATTGGATTGAAGGTAAACCAGCAAACTTTGCCATCGACACCCAAGCTGCACTAAAAAGGTAATATAAAATATGGACTTTCTTTACATAAAAGCCTTACATATCATCTTTGTAGTCACCTGGTTTGCAGGTCTTTTCTACATTGTACGACTCTTTATTTATTTTGCTGAGGCCGATAAAAAAGAAAATCCTGCGAAAGAAATTTTACAAACACAATACAAACTGATGAGCAAAAGGCTGTGGTATATTATTGCCTGGCCTTCTGCAATTCTGTGTAGTATTTTTGCTTTTTGGATGTTGTATGAAAATCCGTACTACCTTCAAGAATCATGGATGTTGGTAAAACTTGCTTTTGTTCTATCCTTATATATTTATCACGGATACTGCCAACGAATCTACAACCAACTGCAAAAAAATGAATTGAAATTTGGCGGATTCCAACTTCGACTATGGAATGAAGTCGCTACCATTATTTTAATTGCAGTAGTCTTTCTGGTAACCCTAAAAAATGCCATCAATTGGATTTGGGGCGTGGTTGGTATTTTCCTGTTCAGCTTTCTTATTATGCTGATGGCTCGCGTTTATAAAAAAATCCGTGAGAAGCGAAGCTGGGACAAGGAAGAAGCTAAAGTCCTTAATACTCTCAATCAGGGAGAAAATAACCATACGGAATAACTTAAATCCGTATTTAATTCTTTTCTTTGCTTCCGAATTTCACTCATGAAAGGAAATAAAAAACAAGCTGCTTTAGGATTCATTTTTGTCACCATGCTTATCGATGTGATAGGCTGGGGAATTATTATTCCAGTTATTCCAGGTTTGATAGAAGAATTGATTAGTGGTGACATTAGTGAAGCTGCAAAAGTAGGTGGTTGGCTTACATTCGCCTATGCAATCACTCAATTTTTGTTTGCGCCTATTGTTGGTAATTTGAGTGATAAATTTGGTCGGCGACCCGTAATTCTGATTTCGCTTTTCGGATTTACATTAGACTATCTATTACTTGCATTCGCCCCAACAATCAGCTGGCTATTTATAGGTCGAATAATTGCCGGAATAACTGGAGCAAGTATTACAACGGCATCAGCATATATTGCAGATATCAGTACACCTGAAAATAGAGCGAAAAATTTTGGAATGATAGGCGCTGCCTTTGGATTGGGTTTTATTATTGGCCCTGTAATAGGCGGTATTCTAGGAGAGTATGGAGCTAGAGTTCCATTTTATGCCACAGCCATTTTATGTTTCTTAAACTTCTTATACGGATACTTTATATTGCCCGAATCACTATCCGAAGAAAATAGAAGACCTTTCGAATTAAAAAGAGCAAATCCTATTGGGAGTTTTATCCATTTGAAAAAATACCCAAGTTTAATCAATTTAGTTTTGGCAACTTTCATTTTATATGTCGCTTCGCACGCAATTCAAAGTAACTGGGCTTATTTTACCATGTATCAATTCGATTGGAACGAAGGAATGGTAGGTATCTCATTAGGAGTTATCGGATTGCTGGTCGCCTTAGTACAAGGTGTATTAATTCGATGGATAAATCCGAAGTTAGGAAATGAAAAAAGTATCTATACGGGGTTTTTCATGTACAGCTTGGGAATGCTATTATTTGCCTTTGCCTCAGAAAGTTGGATGATGTTCGCCTTTCTGATTCCGTATTGTTTAGGTGGAATAGCAGGCCCTGCATTGCAGGCTGTAATTTCAATCCAGGTACCTTCATCAGAACAAGGTGAAATACAAGGAACCTTAACAAGTGTCATGAGTGCATCAGCAATTGTTGGACCGCCATTAATGACCGGTATTTTCTATTATTTTACACAGGAAGATTCAGAAATTATTTTTGCTGGAGCGCCATTTTTACTAGGTGCTATATTAATGATAGTAAGCGCAATAATCGCTTATTTTTCCTTTTCAAGACGGAAAAATATTGTAGAAACAACAGAATAAGTTTCTAGCCTTTCAAGCTCTGCTCAAAAGGTATTCGATTTAAAATGCTGCGACCTAGCGTAATCTCATCGGCGTATTCCAATTCATCGCCGACTGCAATTCCTCTGGCAATTGTAGAAGTCGAAATGTTATATTTTTCAATCTGTTTAAAGATGTAAAAGTTGGTTGTATCGCCTTCCATTGTCGAACTTAAGGCGAATATGACTTCTTTTACTTGACCTGTAGCCACTTTCTCTACCAAAGAATCAATCTGTAAATTTTGCGGCCCTACACCTTCAATCGGAGAGATTTTTCCACCAAGAACATGATACAATCCTTTAAATTGAAGTGTGCTTTCGATGGCCATGACATCACGCACATCTTCTACCACACAAATGACTTCTGGATTTCGTTTGGAATTACTACATATTTCGCACAACTCGGTATCAGAAATATTAAAACAACTTGTACAATATTTCACCTCATCACGAAATTCAGTAAGTGCTTTAGTCAAAAATTGAGTAGCATCTTTGGGTTGTTTCAATAAATGAAGTGCTAATCGAAGGGCAGTACGTTTCCCAATTCCTGGCAAACGAGCGATTTCGTTCACGGCATTCTCAAGAAGTTTAGAAGAAAAATCCACAACGTAAAAGTAATAATAATCCGAACTCTAGACTTAAGAAATCTGTTGAAAAATTCTATATTCGTATCGTATTATTCAATTCGCAGGAATGCAACCAATCCATATATTATTTCTCATTGCGACCTACTTTTTCGCACTTTACTTAATTTCTTATTTTACAGGTAAATCAGCCAATAACGCTACTTTTTTCAAGGCAAATAATTCTTCACCTTGGTATTTGGTGGCCTTTGGAATGATCGGTGCATCATTATCTGGCGTTACGTTTATTTCTGTTCCGGGATGGGTAGAAAGTCAAAATATGAGTTATATGCAAATGGTATTAGGGTATACTGTTGGATATGCCGTCATTGGATTGGTTTTATTACCATTGTATTACCGACTCAACCTAACTTCAATTTATACTTATTTAAGAGATCGATTCGGAAATAGTTCCTACAAAACAGGGGCAAGCTTCTTTTTGTTATCAAGAACTATTGGTGCTGCGTTTCGATTGTTTTTAGTAGCCAATGTGTTGCAACTTATCGTGTTTGATAAAATTGGAGTTCCGTTTTGGGTCACGGTAATTTTGGCTATTCTATTTATATGGATCTACACGAATAAGGGCGGAATCAAAACGATTGTATGGACAGATACACTTCAAACCTTATTCATGCTGATTGCCGTTGCTGTTTGTATTTATGCTGTGATGGACGAAATGCATGTGGATAGCCTATTTTCATTTGTTGCTGAAAGTGATTATTCACAAGTTTTCTATTTCGATAATTGGAAATCGGGAAGTTATTTCTGGAAACGCTTTATGGCAGGAGTATTTGTTGCCATTGTCATGACCGGATTAGATCAGGATATGATGCAGAAAAACCTGACCTGTCGAAACCTAAAAGATGCTCAAAAGAATATGTTCTGGTTTACCGTTGTTTTGATCATCGTGAATTTCTTCTTCTTAGCCCTTGGAGTCCTTCTGACTGAGTTCGCTTCTAAATACGGAATTGATGCTCATAAGGATGAATTATTTCCAATTATAGCCACCAAAGGGAATTTAGGATTGGCAACTTCCCTATTTTTCGTACTCGGATTAATAGCCGCTGCCTATTCTAGTGCAGACTCTGCACTTACTTCATTGACGACATCATTTAGTATAGATATTCAGGAAATTGATAAAAAGAAAGACGAAAAGGAACGTGAAAAAATCCGTAAGAAGAATCATATTTTATTCTCTGGAATACTCATCGTAACGATTCTAATTTTCAAATATTTTGTTGCCAATGAATCGGTTATCGAAAAGATATTTGTCTTTGCAAACTACACTTACGGTCCTTTATTGGGCCTCTACGCCTTTGGTCTTTTCTCCAAACTACAAGTGAGAGATAAATGGGTTCCACTCGTCTGTATTCTTTCTCCTATTTTATGTTACATCTTAAATATAATGTGCCTAACCTATTTCGAGTTTGACTTCGGTTTCGCATTATTGATTGTAAATGGATTAATCACACTGCTAGGGCTATTGACCATTGCAAAATGGACGATAAAATCATAAAGAACAATTCTTGAGAAGTATATAATTCAACCTAATAACTAATTGGGATTCAATTCTTGATTTTTAAAACAAATTAGTCAAAATTATTTAACAACCAATAAACCAATAAGTTAGATAGAATAAAGATTTGCACCTATCAATTATTTTCTTATCTCTATTGGTAAGAATATTAGTTTAATTAATATCCCCTAACATTTTGTATTGATTAATTAAAATAGTATTAACCCCTAATAAACCGAAGCTTCGAACAACCCCTAACTTCCTTAATCTTTTTTTGGACCCTAAAATAAAACCGTTAATCGACAGTTAATGTCTTGTTGACGACGATTTTGAAATTAGGATAATTAGTTGTGCTAGTTTTGAGCATCACTTGGTTAAGTCCCTAAAATATGAAACCAAAAGCCCTACTTAAAAAAGTTGGTCAAACTCTTTTTGGAATACTTTTAGTTCTATCATTCTCAAGTTTCACTGATCCTGATTTTTCAAAACCTTTTTGGAATAATATTGGCTACAATTGGGATAGCTTGAATGAAATTAAAATTAACATAACTTCTTTGATTAGCGGCTCAGATAAGATTGACAATAGAAAGTTTAGCGCTCCAATTTCAAATAGCAAAACATTCCCTTCAGGTACATTGTTCATTCCTATGGACAACAATGAGCAAGCAGTAAATGAAGAGTTTAACCTAAAAGTTTATGGTCTAATTGTAACATTATTGCATAATGATATTCCTTTGAAATGGGCAATTAGAAGTGGAAAATCTAAAGATGATATTGATTTTTCGGCTTCATCAAAACGTATTGCACCTACAACTAACACCATACAAAATAGAAACTTTAAGGGTGGACCAATTATCATTTGGCCAGGATATGAGAGTCAGGCAATGACTGTAATTAATAATTTTGGAAATAAGGTAAAGATATATGAGCTTCAGGAAATAAAATCCATAGATATTGCTCACGATTTAACACACAAACCTAAAGGTGTTGTATTTAATAATGGCGGTAAATCCAAAATTCATAAGAAAATATATAAGGACGCAGGGTTAACAGAAGGCACTCATTTCGATGAAGTTTCTTCCGCTTCCTTATTAAACGGCAATTCATGTTATACGTTTGCTAGTGAACCTCATACAGACACAAATGATATCTCGACTACAATAGTAAATAATGTCAAAACTTTTGTAGAAAACGGAGGTAACTTTTTAGCCCAATATAAAGGTGTGGAGGCTTATGCCAATTCCATTAATGGATCCCTATTGGCGACATATGCAAGTAAACCAGATATATGCGGAAATATAATATTTGACAACTCCAGCGAACCATTTATTCAAATTCATGGTGGCTTAAAGAATCAAGGTGGCTCAGTTGAATCGTTTAAGTTTACAAGCAACCCTGGATTGAGAGTCGCCTATGATTCGAACGATGGAGCTAATTATAAGGCTTATGTCGGCAGGCTAACAGGGACAACAACTTCGAATGGAGGTTATGTTCATTATTTAGCAGGTCATGAGTATGAAGACAAGGATGGAGAAGAAGCGATTAACGGAAAAAGAATATTTTTGAACGCATTTATCCTTCCCGCTGATAGACCGAATAACTGTGGGCTAACTATTTGCTCAACTGCATCTAATACAACAAATACATCAAATATCCTTGAAAATGAAACCAAAACTTTAGTTGGCTCACCTTCAGGTGGTACATGGAGTATTATATCAGGAGGAGGTACTATAAATGGAAGTATTTATTCTCCGGCAAATATAAATGGGAATACAACTGTGACCGTGCGATATACAATCGCTGCAACCGGATCTTGTAATGCGTCTACTTCAGACGCTACTTTTGTTATTAATTCTGTCCCTGAAGCTACGGTTTCCAAAACGGATGTTACTTGTTACGGAGAAAATGATGGTACTATTACTTTTGCTTTTCCAGACAACTATTCAAGAACTCATATTCAATTTAGTTTAGATGGTGGAAATAATTATGAGTCATATGTTGCCGATAATAGTGGAAGCGTTACCTATTCGAATTTAAGTCCTGGAACATATGATGTTTGGTGAAAAAGCAGCTGATGCAACGGTTACGCTTCATGATATTACTGGAAAAATGGTTTAAAGAGGGCAAATCAGATTAAAAGAAGGTAAAAATGAAATTGATTTAAATTTCAATGTTTCTCCGGGAATTATGCTCCTGAACATCGCAACCAATGAGCATAACTTCGGAACTATAAAAATGATATTCAGATAAAAAAGTTACAATCGTAATATTGGGGGATTTATAGTTGGAAAACAAAAGCGGAGTCTAGGACTCCGCTTTATTTTTATAAGAATATAAAGTATCTTTGTCTTATCAAGATGAATCCAATTTCTAATGAATAAAGACCTGAGCGATTACCGTAAATCTTATGAGAAAAAAGAGCTTTTAGAAGCCAACTGTCCAGAAAATCCGATTGAATTATTTCAGGAATGGTTTCTATGCGCAGATCAAACAGATAATGTTGACGAATCGAACGCAATGACATTATCTACGATAGGGACGGATGGATTTCCTAAAAGTCGTGTAGTTCTACTCAAAAAATTCACATGGGAAGGATTCATTTTTTACACAAATTATAACTCAGAAAAAGGAAAAGCCATTGCTAACAACAATAATGTTTGTTTGTCTTTCTTTTGGCCTAGCTTAGAACAGCAAATTATTATTAAAGGGAAGGCTGAAAAAATAGCAGAAAATTTATCCGATGGGTACTTCGAATCCAGACCAGATGGGAGTAAATTAGGTGCTTGGGCATCCAATCAAAGTAGCGTAGTTTCTTCTCGTGAAGAATTGGATCAGAATTTAAAATCTTTCGAAACAAAGTACAAAAATCAGGAAATTCCGAGACCTGATCATTGGGGCGGATTCGTTGTGAAACCGGAATCCATCGAATTTTGGCAAGGAAGACCAAACCGTATGCACGATAGAATCCGATATACACTTCAAAAAGATTTTAATTGGAAAATGGAGAGATTAGCTCCATAAATTCTATATTTACATATCTATACAGTCGTTCGAATGAAAACCCTATATATTGTAAGACATGCCAAATCATCTTGGGAGTATGAAGGCATTGCTGATATTGATAGGCCACTCAAAAAAAGAGGGATTAACGACGCACATTTGATGTCTAAAATCCTGTCTAAAAGAATTGAAAAGCCAGATGTATTTCTTTCTAGCTCCGCCAATAGGGCCTTACATACCGGAGTCATTTTCTGTGAAAATTTTCAATATCCACTTTCGAATTTAAAAATCAAAAGACAGCTATATAGCTTCAGTGATGGGTATTTAGTGAAAACGGTTAAGGCATTAGACGATGCCTTTGGATCGGGTATAATTTTTAGTCATGATCACGGAATCAATACGTTTGTAAATAAATTCGGAAGCCAACCCATTGCTCATGTTCCAACCTGCGGAGTTATCGGGATTCAATTTAAAGAGAAGCACTGGAAAAACATCAAAAGCGGGAAAACCATCCTTATTGAGTTTCCAAAAAACCATAAATAATTCGTGATAGAAATTAAGAAATACGGGGCTATTGATATTGGATCGAATGCCATCAGATTATTGATTTCTAACGTTATTATTTCTGAAGACCAAGAACCCAAATTCAAAAAATCTTCTTTAGTACGAGTGCCTATTAGATTGGGTCAGGATGCCTTTGTAAATGGTAAAATCAGTGAAAACAATATCAAAAGAATTGTTGACGCGATGAATGCTTTTAAGTTACTCATGGAAGTACATGGAGTAGAGCGATATAAGGCTTGTGCCACTTCTGCCATGAGAAATGCATCAAATTCTAAAAAAGTTATTGAAAAAATAGAATCCGATACTGGAGTGATCATAGATGTTATTGACGGTAAAAAGGAAGCCGAAATCATTGCCTTTACCGATTTAAGCGAAATTATTGACGACAACAACAATTATCTTTATGTGGATGTTGGGGGTGGAAGTACAGAATTTACGCTTTTTTCAAAGGGTGAAATTAAGACTTCAAAATCGTTCAAAATGGGAACGGTTCGTCTATTAAACAATAAGAAATCGGTGAATAAAGAAATCTTTATGGAGGTTGAAAATTGGATTAAAACAAATACAAAAAACATCAAAAAAATAATATTAATTGGATCTGGTGGAAACATCAATAAATTGTTCAAATTATCTGGACGAACAGAAGGTAATCCAATTTCTTACATCTACTTAAATGCTCAGTATCAATTCCTTAAAAAATTGACCTACGAACAAAGAATTACCGAATTAGGTATGAATCCAGATCGCGCTGACGTAATTATTCCGGCAACAAAAATATTCCTTTCGGCGATGAAATGGAGTAATGCAAAACGCATTTATGTCCCTAAAATCGGGCTTTCTGACGGGATTGTTAAAAGTTTATACTACGATAAATTTTAGCATTAAAGCTTACTTGTTCTTCAGCGTTCAAGAACGATGATTTTATAGATAGATAAGATAAACCTTCTATTTTTCCATTCAATCGGACGAAATCCTTCTCTGTGGTTAAGATTAGTTTCTTTTCTGCTGAAATTGCCTCAAAAACACTTCTAATATCGGACAAATCCTTATCCGTAAAATTATGATGATCCGGATAATCTAAATGTTTACAATTAATATTCTGATCCTTTAAATAATTCACCAAGGGTTCCGGATTCGCAATCCCAGTAAGTAATAGCACCTTGTAATTGGTGAGTTTTTGAATAGGGAGATTCGAGGCTCCTTTCAGTTTATCATCATAGGTGATTCGAGAGAAAAAAATAGGTTTTTTAAATCGGGCTAATTGCTTGCTTATTAATTTCTTTTCATCATCCGTAATATCAGGGGCTGTTTTTGTCACAATAATCACATCAGATCGATGTGCACCCGATTGTGATTCCCTAAGATTTCCTGTAGGCAATAAAAAATCATGAATGAATAAATCTTGGTACTTCGTCAATAATACTGAAAAACTGGGCGCTACTTTACGATGTTGAAAGGCATCATCTAATAAAATAATATCTGGCTTTTTTTGTGATTGTAAATTACGAATCCCTTCTACTCTACTTTCACAAACAGCAACCGAAACATTGGGAAATTTTAAAAAGTATTGAAAAGGTTCATCTCCAACATCATCAGCGGTTTTAGAATAATCAGCCACTACATATCCCTTCGTTTTTCTTCGATACCCTCGACTTAATATGGCTAATTTATAATCCTGCTGAAGCAATTCAACCAAATATTCTACCTGTGGAGTTTTTCCAGTACCGCCGACACTTAAATTCCCAACTGCAATAATTGGAATATCAAATTTCGTCGATTTGAAAAGTTGAATATCATATCCCCAATTGCGAATTCTTGTGATTACATCATAAAGAACTGCAAAAGGAAATAATAAAAATCGAATGAATTTCATTAGAATAAAAATACATTAAAAATCTTAACTTTGAAATTCACACTTTTAAGATATGACGATAAAAGATGTTACTGATGTAATCGAAGAAATTGCCCCGTTACAATACGCTGAGGATTTCGATAATGTTGGTCTATTAGTTGGAAATTACCAAACAAAGATTACCGGTATCCTGGTAACTTTAGATACCCTTGAAGAGACGGTAAACGAAGCCATCGAAAAGAATTGCAATTTAATCGTGAGCTTCCACCCGATTATTTTTTCCGGATTAAAAAAATTAATCGGAAACTCTTATGTTGAAAGAGTAGTCCTTAAGGCTATTCAAAATGATATTGCCATCTATGCTACGCATACGGCTTTAGATAATTCTATCGAAGGAGTTTCTGAAGGAATCTGTAAACAACTTGGTTTAGAGAATTCGAAGATTCTACTTCCGAAGAAAAATCTTTTGAGAAAACTAACAACTTACGTTCCTAAAGAACAGGCCGATTCAGTTAGAAATACCTTATTCGAAGCTGGTGCAGGTGCCATAGGAAATTATGACAACTGTTCTTTTAACATTGAAGGAATTGGAACTTTTAAAGGAAACGAACAATCCAATCCAAAGGTCGGGGAAAAGGGACAACTTCGAAAAGAACCAGAGGTTCAGGTTTCTGTGATTTTTGAATCCAAAGATGAAAGCCGAATTTTAAAAGCCTTGTTTGAAGCTCATCCGTATGAAGAAGTGGCTTACGAAGTAGTTCTTACCGAAAATACGTATCAAAACGTTGGAATGGGAAAAATTGGTGAATTACAACAAGAAATGAGCGAATCTGATTTTCTTAATTATGTAAAAATGACAATGAATACGAAATGTATTCGTCATTCAAAATTGTTAGGTAAGCCAATTAAGAAAGTGGCAGTATTGGGCGGTTCTGGAAGCTTCGCTATTTCGGCTGCATTGAAACAAAATGCCGATGCTTATATTAGTGCAGATTTCAAATATCATGACTTTTTCAAAGCAGAAGATAAAATTGTACTCATGGACATCGGGCATTATGAAAGTGAACAGTTTACAAAAAACCTTATATACGACTATCTTATCAAAAAAATTACTAATTTTGCAGTCATTTTATCAGAAAAAAGTACAAATCCAATATTTTATACATAAGCAAATATGGCAAGTAAAAAGGAAGTTTCAGTTGAAGAAAAATTAAGAGCTCTTTACGACTTACAGTTAATTGACTCTAGAATTGACGAAATCCGAAATGTAAGAGGTGAATTACCTTTAGAAGTAGAAGATTTGGAAGATGAAGTTGCCGGATTAAACAAAAGGATTTCAAACTTGAGCGAAGATGTATCAAATTTGGAAACTGATATCAACAATAAAAAATTAGCGATTGAAGAATCAAAATCGTTAATTAAAAAATACGAAGAGCAACAAAAGAAAGTTCGAAACAATAGAGAATTCGATTCTTTATCAAAAGAAATTGAGTACCAGGAATTAGAAATTCAATTATCAGAGAAACGAATCAAAGAATTCAAAGCTAAGATTGAGCAAAAGAATGAAGTTATCGCTGCAACTAATGAAAAATTAGACAAGCAAAAAACGCATTTAGACCACAAGAAAGCTGAATTGGATTCAATCTTAAAAGAAACAGAAAAAGAAGAGACCTTCCTTTCTGAGAAATCAAAAGAGTTTGAAGGTTATATTGACGCTCACTTATTAAAAGCATACAAGAGAATTCGTAATAAAGTAAAAAATGGACTTGCTGTAGTAGCTATTGAACGCGGAGCTTCTGGTGGATCTTATTTTACTATTCCACCACAAGTTCAATTAGAAATTGCCAGTAGAAAGAAAATTACAATTGACGAACATAGTGGACGTATTCTTGTAGATCCAGCACTTGCAGCCGAAGAAAAAGAAAAAATAGACAAGTTATTTTCTTAAGACATAAAAAAAAAGCCTCGCAATTGCGAGGCTTTTTTTATGATATACTTTGAATATATTTTAGTTTTTCTTGCCAGATTTCCAATTCGTCTCGAAAATCTGAAATACTAGATCGGACATTTTTCACCAATGGATTATCATCCGATGCATTCGAAATGAAACTCAAATTATTTTCTAGCTGCTGAATTTCCTTGACAATTTCATCGATTTTTCTTCTTACATACAATTGCTCAGAATCAAGTTTCCTGAAATTTCCCTCAGCAGCATACGCATCCACAACGTTTTTGAATTTAATAATAGCAACTTCAGCTTTATTAATTCCAGAATCATTTAAAACTCGGTCTAACTGTTTATTAAATTTTCCTTCAAGATGACGAACCGATCTTGGCAGCGCTCCTAATTCACTCCACTCATTAACTAAATCAACTACCTTCTTTTTGGTAAGTTTTTTAGCTTCCTTAAGCGTTTCAATAATCTTCTTCTTACCTTCCACTACTTTTTGTTGATCTGAAGAAATCGAATTTCTTTGTTCGTAATATCGATCAAAATAGTGATTACATGCTTTTTTAAATCGTTTCCAAATTTCATCAGAAAACTTCCTGGGAACATGACCAATTTTTTTCCAATCCGATTGAATCTTCTTCATTGTTTCGGTTGTAGTTTCCCAATCTGTACTTTCTTGAAGTGATTCAGCCAATTCTACCAAAGCCATTTTTTTCTGAAGATTTTCTTGTTGCTTCTTCTTCTCCTGCTTGTAAAAATTATTCTTATCAGTATTGAATTGCTTAGTGGCATTCTTGAACTTTTGCCATACCTCCTCACTTTTGTGATACGGTAATTTTCCAGCATCAAAAAATTGCTTTCTTAATTCTTCAATCTTTCTAATACTAGCTTGCCAGTCTTTATGAGATTTGTTTTTACCCGTATCGAAATTATTAATAGCCTCAATTACTTTCAGCTTTTCTTCAATAATAACTCCCTCTTTTTGTTTCTGCTCTTTGTAATAATCATGTCTCCGATCGTGAATGATTTTTGTAGCAGCGCTAAATCGTTGCCAGATTTCCTCACGAAGTTCTTTTCCAACAGGACCAACATCTTCTTTCCACCTTCTGTGTAATTCTTGTAACTCTTTTGAAGCAGAGATAATATCGGCTTCGTTTTGAAGACTTTCTGCCTTTTCTATAATCGCTATTTTTTCTTCAAGATTGTTCTTGAAATCTATTTCTCTTAAGTCCTTGCTCAAGTGTAGTAAATCATAAAAACGATCTACGTGAAAATGATAGGTTTTCCAGGTATCATTGTATTTTGTTTTTGGTACCTGTCCTATTGCCTTCCATTTATTTTGAATAGCTCTAAACTTCTTGTACATGGTTGTTGGCTCCGCATTGACAATAAGATCTTTTAGCTCCTCAATCACTTGCATACGTTTCTCAAGATTCTCTTTGAGTTGTTTTTCAAGTGAATTGTAATACGAGCTTAATTTCTTTTTGTGTTCACCAATAAGTTTATTGAATTCTGTTTTTAGCGGACTAGAAAATTTAAAATCAATAGATTGTCCACCGTCAGCTAGAAAGGCTTCTTTCTTTTCAGCCAAGATTTCACCAAACTGATTATTGAACGAAGTTTTAATTTCGTTAACCTGTTTCTTAATTTCTTGTGCATCAAAGCTGGCCGTGAGTTCTTTAAGTTCCTTTAAAAGGTCCTCTAACCCGAAAGACGAATAGTCCTTTTCTTCTAGCTCTTTTTTAGGAATCTCTTGGGTTTCTTCAACCTCAAGAGTTTCTGAAGTATTTACCTCATCTGCATTATGAGGTTCAGTAGATTCCTTGTCATTTAATTCATTCTCGTCCTTTGTATACTGATCTAACATATTTTAATGTTTAAGGTCCAAATAATAGTACTATACCTATTATGTCTATAAAAATAAACACTACTTACAAAAAGTGCAAGTGAAAAATATAATTTACTTCTATTAAACTATCGATTCTGCCAAATCTCCCAAGCTTTCTCTGCTTGAAGTTCCAGCATCTCCAGTCCGTTTTTTATGGTAGCATTCACTTTCTTACCGTTTTTTAAGAAAGTTGTTTCGGCCGGATTGTAGATTAAGTCGTATAACAAATGATCGGAAGTTAGAAATTGATACGGAATGCTAGGACATTTCTCGATATCTGGATAAGTTCCGAGCGGGGTACAATTGATTATTATTGTAAATTCATTCATCACTTCTTTTGTGATTTCTGAATATGTAATTTGATTTTCTACGGATGGATTTCTAGACACAAATTTGTATTTGATATTGAGTTTATTCAAAACAAATTCAATTGCTCTTGATGCTCCGCCAGTGCCCAAAATCAGCGCCTTTTGATGCAAAGGCTTTAATAATGGTTTAAAGGAATTTTCGAAACCATAAATATCAGTATTGAATCCTTTTAATTGCCCATTACTTTCAATTAGCACTGTATTAACTGCGTCAATCGATTTTGCAGTATCATCAACTTTGTCGAGTAGCGAGATAATTTCTCCTTTGTATGGGATAGTGACATTAAATCCTATCAAATTGTCTTTTCGCTCTGAAAGAATGGTTGGAAGCTTATTAATGGAAGGGATATCGAAGTTTACATACTCATAATTTGATACTCCCAGTTTTTGAAATTTTTCAGAAAAATAGGATCTAGAAAACGAATAGGAAATGTTTTTTCCTACCAATCCGAATAATTTATTTTTTTCGGTTTCCATAAAAATCAATAATTAAAATTAATCCTATTCCTACTGCAATCCAAAATATGGCAATCCATGTTTCTGAAGTTGACATATCAGGAAAAAAGCGCTCGTAATTTTCGACTATTCTATTTCCTTTATTGTCTAAAAGAAACTCCTCTCCCATTTTGAGATATTTCGTTTCTTTCCATGGCCAAACAATTCCCAATGAACCTGTGATAAAGCCAATGATAACTGCAATTACAATACTGTGATACCTTTTCAGCACATAACCCAAAACGTGTGAAATGGAAACAAGTCCGAAGGCCGATCCAGCAGTAAAAACACCAATAACTTTCAAATATCTTATGTTGGATGGATCCGACAAAACGTCTGTATTTCCAGTAATTAGGCTCGTTATCACTAAAAATAATGCATTCACACTATCAACTAAAAGCAATACATAATTTCCGAGTAATATCAGAATAAATGAACCCGATAGACCAGGTAATGTCATTCCAGAAACGCCAATGATTCCGCAGATAAAAACAAACCATAAATTATCATTCTCTTTGGCCGGAGTTAAAAAACTGATACTTATTCCCACAACAATACCTAGAATTATTGAAATTATAGTTTTACGATTCCATTCATTAAAATCTTTTCCGATATAGTAGATAGATCCGATAATCATTCCGAAGAACCAGCTCCACACATACAATTCATAATTGCGCAGGAAATAATCCAATACCAGTGAAACACTGAAATAGCTGAATACACTACCCGATAAAATTAGTACTAAGAATTCAGCATTTGTATATCGAAAAAAGCTTCTGAATCGACCTGCTAAGAGTAGCTTTAAAGCTTTTAAATTGATTTTCTGAAAGGAATAAATTAGTTCTTCGTAAAACCCTAATACGAAAGAAACTGTTCCTCCGGAAACCCCAGGAACTTTATTGGCTGCCCCCATAGCTAAGCCTTTAAAAAACAATGCTAGTTTTACTAAGAATGTTCTTTCCTTCATATTATTTTTTAGACACGGCTAATCGTTCTAATAATAAAATTAGTGCGAATCCGAGGATTGCAAAAACAACAGCCCATAGCAGTTTTGGATCACCATCAAAAGAAAATGGTGAGATACTTTCCTGCTGTAACGGAACTCTAATTCCTTTGGAATTTTCTCTCCAGGTTAAAGTTAATTTCCAAGGCCAGATTTTGTTTAGAGACCCAATTATAAATCCGGTTAATGCAGCAAGGGTTTGGTTATGATAATTTTTAAAAGACCATTTTAGAATTTTTGAAAAACTAAGTAGTCCTACTACTGCTCCCCATCCGACTACAGCAACAGTAAAAAAATCTCGGTTATTTACAGCTGTTAAAACAGGTTTATAAGCGCCCAAAAGTACTAATATAAATGCTCCTGAAATTCCTGGCAAAATCATCGCACAAATAGCAAAGGCACCCGCTAGAAATAAAAATAAAGGCGATGAATTCTCACTTACCAATGGATTTAAAGTCGTTATGTAGTAAGCTAATCCGGCAGCGATTACTAATCCGACATAGCTCCCGACCTTCCATTCTGTAATTTGTTTTATGATGTATATGATACTCGCTAAAACCAATCCGAAGAAAAATGACCAAAGTAAAATAGGTTCATTCTCTAAAAGCCATTTAATGCCTTTAGCCAAAGAAAGGATACTCATAAAAATTCCTAGAAATAAAGCCGTCAGAAAATTCCCATTAATGGCCTTCCAAACGGATGCAATTCCTTCTTCTTTTAATTGCTTTAGTAAAGAGAATTTGATGGCACTAATCGAACCCAATAATTCCTCGTAAATACCCGAGATAAAGGCGATTGTACCTCCCGATACACCAGGCACGATATCTGCCGCTCCCATTGCCATTCCCTTTAATCCAATAACTAAATAATCCTTTATTGTTCTTTGCATTTGCTGATAGTTTCTCTAGCAAAAATAACGGATTTAATAGAATTGATTATCAAATTGGGTCGATATCTCGCTATCTTTGAGAGAATTTAAAATTCAAAGAAAAATGAAGCGAATAGCACTACTATTAGTTTTTTCTTGTTTGGTTTTTTCCTGTAAGAAATCAGAAGTAAAAAAAGTGGCCGACGTATCTAAAACAACTGAAGTCTCAACATCAAAAGTGGAAGTAATTCCTGTAAGTCACGCCACTGCGGTAATCAAATTTGGATCAGAGGTGATTTATTTAGATCCGACAGGGGGCAAAAAGGCATTTGAATCCCATCCTGCTCCAACCTATGTGTTCATTACAGATGTGCATGGAGACCATATGGATATTAAAACACTTAGTGAACTAGATGTGCAAAATACAGTTATTGTGGCCCCAAAAGCAGTTAGTTATAATCTAAAAGCAATTTCAGCGAAAGAAATTGTTGTTATAAATAACGGTGAAACAAAAGATATGACCTCTTTTAGTCTGGAGGCTATTCCGATGTATAATTTACGTGAAGAAGCCTTAAGGTTTCATCAAAAAGGAAGAGGAAACGGATATGTGTTAACTGTCGATGGTGAACGATTGTATTTTTCTGGAGACAGCGAGGACATTCCTGAAATGAGAAGTTTAAAAAATATTGATCGGGCTTACATTTGTATGAATTTACCTTATACCATGACCGTTGAAAGTGCAGCGAGCGCTGTTTTAGATTTCAAACCAAAACAAGTTTATCCATACCATTACAGAGGTGGTGGTGGATTAAGTGATGTAGCCAAGTTTAAAAGTATCGTCAATAAAGGAGACGCTTCGATTGAGGTTGTTCAATTGAATTGGTATCCAAACAGAAAATAAAAGCCCAAGAATTACTCTAAGGCTTTTCTAAAGTTTTGGAGTAATTCTTCAATTTTTTTCTGCTGGCAAAATGCTGGAAACAATTCATTTAGAATATGGTGATAATCATAATCGATTTTCAATCCATTGATTAAATGTGAAAAGGCATATTTATCTTTTTTCAATATGAAAAAGATTCCGGCAAATCGATATTCTATTTCAGCAAAGTCTTTATAAATTTTCTGAGCTTCTCTTAGTACCAATAGGGCATCATTGTATTCACCAAGGAAACAAAGCACATCTGTTAATCCGATAAAGATTTCAATGCTATCATCATTCAGATCCAAACACTTTTGAAATCCTTCAACCGACTCCTCAAAAAGGCTTAATTTTAAATTGATTTCGGCATACTTACGCCAGTAAACTGCATTTTCATCATCAATCTTGATAGCTTTTCCAATGTAATAGGATGCTTTCTGAAAGTTGTGCAATTGAAAATAAATATCAGTTAACGCAATCCATGCCTTATCTAATAATGGATCTTCATTCACGGCCTTCTTGTAAAACTGAAGTGCCGAATCATAATCATTTAGCATCTGGTAACAATTTCCAATTCGAACGAAGGCAAACGCTGTTGGATCGTCTAAATCTAAGGTAATTTTATAATTCGCAATGGCTTCTTCATATCGCGATAACTCCTCTAAAGTTTTGGCCTTTTCAAGGTATCCGCCAATGAAATTCTCATCAATAAGTACGGCATAATCAAAGGAAGTTAATGCCTCCTTGAACATATCTAGTATATAATACTGTCGACCTAGTTGATGCCAAGCTACCTCGCAATATGGGTTCTTATCGATGTAAGAATTTAAGTAGCGAATGGCAGATTCATGGTCGTTTTCCATATCAAAACAATACACAATATTGTATAATGCCGAATAATCTTCATAGTCTACATCAATGCACTTGGCAAAATTTAGACGGGCATTTTCAAAATTGTCTAGGTATAGATATTCCATGGCAATCAAAGACCATATTTCCGACTTATCCTCAACAAACTCTAAAGATTGCTGAAGACAAGCGATGGCCTCATCATGACGTTTTTGTTTCGATAAAACGGTTGCTTTTTGGATAAACACTTCTTCGTTATGAGGTTCTAAAATCTCAATTTTGTAAAGCATTTGGTTGGCTTGATCTAATTTGTCCTCAAAAATGAATAACTCTACTTGTAATAATTTAAGATCGATTGAATTTGGATGCTGTTCTAAACCTAGTTTCACTGCTTTTTTAGCCAAAGCGTGTTTTCCAGCGTCAAGATAGTGGATGATAATTTCTTCAAACTCAACCAAATCGAAGAAGTATACGTTATTGGTTTTGAGCATAGATTCAAATTTTAGTAAAGACATAGACTATTTATTTGAATTACTCTTCTAAGTTAATATAAGTATAAGCCGTCCTAAAAAGGGTCCATGATTCTTATCAACAATTTAATTAACATAAAGCATTTTTAATAGGTATATAAATTTTGCACTCCGATTAATTATCTGTAATTTTGGCCTTTAAAGGAATAGTATTCAATTCTTTTAAAAGAAATTCATGAGTCAAAAAGCTTTACTCACCGCTACCGAAGTTCAAATCATACTTCACCGACTTGCATGTCAACTCATTGAAAATCACAACGATTTTAAGGAAACAGTTTTAATAGGTCTTCAGCCTCGGGGTATTTTTGTTGCCGATAGAATTGCAGCAATCCTACGCGATGAATATGGTATTGAAAACCTTAAACTAGGGTATTTAGATATCACTTTTTTCAGAGATGATTTTCGAAGAAGAGATGCACCATTAGCGGCAACCTCAACCAAAATTGATTTTCTAATCGAGAACAAAAACGTCGTATTAATTGACGACGTTTTATACTCAGGAAGAAGTGTAAGAGCAGCCTTGACGGCGCTTCAGTCTTACGGAAGACCAAACAATGTAGAATTGTTAGTTCTAATCGATAGAAGATTTAGCCGACACCTACCAATTCAGCCCACATATCGAGGCAGACAGGTCGATGCCATAAATGAAGAAAAAGTACTAGTTACCTGGAAAGAAACGAATAACGAAGACGGAGTTTATATAGAATTAAAATAAATATGTCCAATTTAAGTGTCGAACATTTATTAGGAATTAAATACCTCAAAAACTCAGATATTGAACTCATTTTTGAGACGGCGAATCATTTTAAAGAGGTCATCAATCGACCGATTAAAAAAGTTCCTTCCCTGCGAGATATCACCATTGCCAATTTGTTTTTTGAGAATAGTACCCGTACCAAATTATCATTTGAATTGGCCGAAAAAAGACTTTCTGCGGATGTTATCAATTTCTCAGCAAGTCAATCTTCAGTAAAAAAAGGAGAAACCTTAATCGATACTGTCAACAACATTTTGTCAATGAAAGTTGATATTGTTGTGATGCGACATCCGAATGTTGGTGCAGGGATTTTTCTTTCAAAACATGTGGATGCTAAAATCATTAATGCTGGAGACGGAACCCATGAGCATCCAACTCAGGCCTTATTAGACTCCTACTCGATTAAAGAAAAATTAGGTTCTGTAAAAGGTAAAAAAGTGGTCATTGTTGGAGATATCTTACACTCTAGAGTAGCACTTTCTAACATCTATGCATTACAATTGCAGGGTGCTGAAGTGAAAGTTTGTGGACCAACCACCTTAATTCCAAAATACATTACAAGCCTTGGAGTTGGTGTTGAAACCAACATCAAAAAAGCATTAGAATGGTGTGATGTGGCTAATGTACTTCGAGTTCAGAATGAACGAATGGATGTAAAGTACTTCCCGACCACACGAGAATATTCACAATTGTTTGGTATTTCAAAACAAGTTTTGGATCAAGTTGGGAAAGACATTGTCATCATGCATCCAGGACCAATCAACAGAGGAGTGGAAATCACAAGTGATGTTGCAGACTCCGATAGTTCGATTATTTTAAATCAGGTAGAAAATGGTGTCGCCATTCGTATGGCCGTCATATATTTATTAGCAGAACAGATCAAACGATAAGATGAAAATTGAAGAAAAATCGAATTACATTTTAATTTCGGATGGTATTGATAAAAATGCTAACTTTGAGGAAATCGAGGCAAGCATTAAACAAGCTGAGAATCAAAATGTTGTTTTGCAAACTTCAATAAACGATCTTAACAAAGGAAATATAGATAGGCTTATTTATATTTCTGACGGAAAAAAAGCAAATGGCACGTCATTTGTAATAGTGAGTAAAGAAATTTCGGTAGATACGATTCCAGATTCCTTAAATGTAGTCCCTACAATTACAGAAGCGGAAGATATCATTGAAATGGAAAACATAGAACGCGAACTAGGTTTTTAAATCAATTGTATGGTTAAAAAATTACTTTACACATTTTTCTTATTTGTTGGGTTATCAGTATTTAGTCAGTCAAAAACATTGACCGATTTGTCTGCATCTCCTAACCCCTTTAAAAATCAGACTAATATTTCATTCATAAATGAGGATGCTTCTCCTGTGATATTCAGTGTGCAGAATGTATTAGGAAAAGTTGTATTTCAAGAAAAAATATACACCCGAAGAGGAAAAAACAACATCATCTTCTACAAGAATAACCTCAATAAAGGTGTTTATTTATACAGCATCCAAAAGCAATCAGCAGTGTTGACCAAGCGATTTGTAATTCAATGAGTTTGAGTTTAACGATTTTAGGCTGCCATTCTGCGACACCTCGAAAAAATGCATTTCCGACAGCCCAATATTTAGAAATCAACAACCGTCATTTTTTAATTGATTGTGGCGAAGGCACACAACGTCAGATGCGAAAATACAAGGTTGGTTTTTCTAAGATTAATCACATTTTTATTTCACACCTGCATGGCGATCATTTCTTCGGATTGATCGGGTTATTATCAACCTATGGCATCTTAAACAGGGAAAAAGAAATCCATGTTTACGGGCCTAAAGGAATTAAAGAAGTCGTTGAATTAAGTTTGAAAATTGCTCAATCCTACTCGAAATTCCCCATCATTTTTCATGAACTATCATCAAAAAAATCCGAATTGATTTTTGAAGACGATAAGGTTGAGGTACGAACAATTCCGTTGAAACATAGAGTCTACACGAATGGATATTTATTTACCGAAAAAGTAAAACTTCGTAAAATAAATGTTGATACCGTTCAAAACTATCCTGAAATCGAAAGGTGTGATTATCAGAAAATTAAAGAAGGACACGACTATCAATTAGCAACTGGTGAAATTGTAAGTAATGAGGAGATAACTTTTGATCCACCCACACCACTATCGTATGCTTATTGCAGTGACACGAGTTATCTACCAAAATTAAAAGAAATAATTTCAGGGGCCGATTTGCTATACCACGAATCAACATTTTTAAAAGACAAGGAAGATTTAGCCAAAAAAACCGGGCATTCAACAGCAGCTCAGGCAGCTCAATTAGCAAAAGATAGCAATGTTCATCAATTGGTGCTTGGACACTATTCTAGTCGCTACCAAAATATAGAATTATTCAAAGAAGAAGCAGAAGACATTTTTGACAATGTACATCTTGCAGAACCGGGAAAAATTTTTGAAATTAGTCCCTGAGCATGAAAAACATAAATATCCGCAAGGAATATTATCAGATTTTTGAAACCTACCCCGACATCAAGCTGGAGGATCATATTTCTAAACTAATTGAATTAGATTGATTTCTTCCTTACAATTCCACATTTTATTGCATTACCAACACGGTTGAACAGTCGTTTGAATATGTGAGTAAAAACTTTAAAGCATGTACTGGACTCGATCCAGAATTAATGGTTAATGGAGGCATGGAATATTTCTGGAGTTTATTTCATCCTTCCGATATTGGATTATGGATAAACTGCCTTAAAGAATTGATGGAATTTACCATGTCTGAACTATCGGATGAACAGCGAAAAAACATGAGCTACACTTGGAATTACCGAATTAAAAATGGTGATGGTCAATATGTGAACATTGTTCAAAACACAACTCCATTGCAATTTGATGAAAACAAAAAACCAATTATTGGTTTAGCGCATTATACGGTTTTAAACGAACACATCAACCTAAACATCTGTGCTAGTGGTAAGATTCTTAACGCTCAAAATGAGTACGAAACGTTGTTTTTCAAAAACATGTCTAGTACCAATCTTTTGGACGGGATTAGTAAACGAGAGCGCGATATCGTTCGTTTATTGGTGGTCAATAAAACTAGTGAGGAGATAGCTGATAATCTGAACATCAGTAAACACACGGTTGATACACATCGTAAAAATATCCTAAAAAAATTAAATGTTAGTTCAACTGCGAAATTGACGGCGTATTTCAAGAATTATCCTTGTTTTTAATCAAAAAATACTCACTATGAGTATTGTACAAAATTCGATTTGTCTGTAAATTTTGTAAAACAAGACTGGATTGATAAACGAATTGTCTGAAAAAGAAAAATCAAAACGACCATCAATCTGGTCTTTCTTTTTTTAATATTGGTTCGTATTTAGAAGAACAAGCGTACAAGCATTCTCAACCTCAATATTATTTTTCTCTAATATTTCTTGAAATTCAAGATTCTCTGTTCCTGGATTAAACAGTACTCTTTTTGGCTTTAAATCAAGGATATAATTGTAATATTGACTTTGAATAGTTGGGTTTACATAAAGTGTAACCGTGTGAAATATTTTAGATAAAATTATATTCCTCTCAATAATTACACCTCTATGAATACCGCTCTTTGCTCCTATTGCTCTTACCGGTATATCTAAATCAACCAACTTTTGAATTGTGTGATAAGAAGCTCTTTCTGGATTTAACGAAGCACCAATAAGAAGGGTTGTTTTACACATATAATTTACATAGACTACATACAGACTATGACTTCAAAGATACATGAAGTTATCCTTATTTTTAATTATAACTTTAGGCAATGAGAGCAACTTAATCAAACCAACTCCTTATTTGTATCTGCTCTAAATTTTGCAATGCAAAGTTTGAGGTTTTTTTATAGTACATTCGTTTCCTGAATGGATTCAAATTTGACTTCAAAAAAGCACATTCTACCCATTATTGTTTTTTCACAATTCTGTTGTGCCTCATTGTGGTTTTCAGGAAATGGAATCATCGGTGATTTGGCAAGTACGTTTGATTTACAATCTACGGCAGTGGGCGATTTAACCGCTTCTGTTCAATTCGGATTCATTTCTGGAACTTTACTTTTTGCTTTCTTGACAATCGCCGATCGCTATAAACCGTCAATAGTGTTTTTTAGCAGTGGTATTTTGGCCTCTGTTTGTAATATGGGTGTTTTTTTAGAATCCAACACCTTATTAAGTCTCATTACTTTCCGATTTTTTACGGGTTTTTTCCTTGCAGGCATTTACCCCGTCGGAATGAAAATCGCTGCCGATTATTATGAAAAAGGGCTAGGTAAAGCCTTGGGTTTCTTGGTTGGAGCCTTGGTAATCGGAACTGCATTCCCGCATTTGTTGAAATCAGTCACCTCAAATTTACCTTGGAAAACTGTACTTTTTGGAACATCCGGATTATCAGTTCTTGGTGGAACATTAATGTTACTATTTGTACCATCAGGTCCTTTCAGAAAAAGTAGTCAGAAGTTAGATATATCAGCTTTTCTATCAGTATTTAAATCTTCAAACTTTAGAGCTGCAGCCTTTGGATATTTTGGTCACATGTGGGAACTCTATGCCTTCTGGGCTTTTGTACCTTTCATTATTGAGTACTATAAAAACAATCATGGGATTTCAACGTTGAACACTTCATTAATGTCTTTTCTTATTATTGGTATTGGCGGACTTTCGTGTGTTTTAAGCGGAATCCTATCACTACGATTTGACACTAAAAAGGTAGCAGGTACATTTTTAGGGTTATCGGGAATTTGTTGTCTTCTTTCTCCAATAGTATTCCAATTTGAAAACGAATATTTATTTCTGCTATTTCTGCTGATATGGGGCGTTGTGGTTATTGGAGATTCACCTTTGTTTTCAAGTTTAGTGGCAAAAAATGCCGAAACTCAAATTAAGGGAACAGCACTTACCATTGTAAATTGTATTGGATTCGCGATAACCATTATAAGTATTCAACTCCTCAATATAGCAAAAGAAAGTCTGACACCTAAATATCTATTTCTTCTGTTGGTTTTCGGCCCAGTCCTAGGGCTACTTGCATTATTCCATACCAAAAAAAAATCCGCTTAACGCGGAATTTCATTATCGTATTTGCGAGTATAATTACCATCGTATCACAACAGAACCCCAGGTAAATCCACTACCAAAGGCGACCAATACTACTAAATCATTGTCTTTTATTTTTCCTAATTCCCACGCTTCTGTCAAAGCAATAATAACAGATGCTGCGGTCGTATTACCATATTTCATAATATTATTATACACTTGATCGTCAGATAATTGGAACTTTCGCTGAATAAACTGAGCAATTCTCAAATTCGCCTGATGAGGAATTAACATATCAATATCCTCTTTTTGCAATCCATTAGCCTGTAATCCTTCTACAATGGCTTCAGAAAAACGAACAACAGCATGCTTAAATACAAACTGACCATTCATATATGGATAGTAAGAGATATCATCTGGATCATTTTCTTCCATTATCGCATCTACCCATCTTCCTGTCGAAGGTCCGTCTAGCATCAATTCTCTGGCATACTTTCCTTCAGAATGCAAATGAGACGATAAAATCCCTTTTCCTTCTTCTTCACATCTCGATAAAACCGCTGCTCCTGCTCCATCACCAAAAATCACAGTTACGCCTCTACCTCTAGTAGATTTTTCCAATCCGCCAGAATGATTTTCAGAACCAATCACCAAGATATTTTTATACATGCCTGATTTGATAAATTGATCAGCAACAGATAGGGCATAAATAAAACCAGAACACTGATTACGTACATCTAAGGCTCCAATGGTTGGCATATCTAACATATCCTGAACGCGAACACCTCCTCCTGGAAAATACATATCAGGACTTAGTGTTGCAAAAATGATAAAGTCGATATCGTCTTTTGTTAAACCCGCTCTTTCTATGGCAACCTTAGCAGCCTCCGCTCCCATTGATGAAGTCGTATCATCAGATGTTTTTGGATCGATCCATCTACGCTCCTTAATTCCTGTTCGTTCCTGAATCCATTCATCTGAAGTATCCATGAAAGCTTTAAGGTCATCATTGGTTACCACATTGTCGGGTACATAATATCCTAAACCTGTTATTTTTGAATTATACATACTATTCTGGTCTGATTTTTATTAATCTATTACGAAAAGTAAACAAAAATAATGATAAATTAATACCTTCACAATTTTACAGCGCGTAATATGTCCGCAAACTTTAATCAATGAATAGAAAAGATTTTTTACAATTAGGAACCAAAGCAACTTTATTTCTTGGATTAACTTCTGCCGTTTCTTGTCGACAAGAAATTGACAATAGCACTTCGAAATTCGATTCAAAAAAAGCACTTGGATCAGCCTTCGGTTTAGCAGCACCAAAAATTAAAAATGTCAGAGTTGGTATTATTGGAGCAGGTAATCGTGGACAAACACTCATACAAATGTTTGATTGGCTGGTAAAACATAATCATGCCAAAATCGTCGCTGTTTCAGATTTGAGAAAAGAGAAAACAGACATCCTTAATCAACATCTTCAAAAAACCCATAATTATACGGCTGATGCCTACTACGGAAATGAAAATGAATGGAAAAAACTGGCTGAAAGAGATGATATCGATTTACTTATCATTTGTACCCCATGGAAATGGCATACGCCTATGGCGCTTTATGGTATGGAAAAAGGAAAACACGTTGCGTCAGAGGTCCCTATTGCATTTACATTGGAGGATTGTTGGAAACTAATTGAAACTGCAGAGAAAACACAGAAGCATTGTATGATGATGGAAAACTGTTGTTTTAACAATGAGGAGCTGTGGATTTTAAACATGGTAAATCAGGGTGTCTTTGGCGATTTAACTCATGCAGAGGGTGCTTACATACATGATTTAAGAAAACACCTGTTAGATGAAAAATATTACGAAGATCAATGGCGCATTAAACACCATGTTCAGAAAAACGGAAATTTCTATACTACCCACGGCCTTGGTCCAATTAGTCAGTATATGGATATTGGTCGAGGTGACACCTATGATCATATTGTGTCGATGAGTTCAAGGGAAAAAAGTTTGAGTCTTGCGATTAAAAAACAAAAGGCAACTGGATTTTCGACTATAAAATGCGGTGATATGAATACCACTATGATTAAAACCAAACTCGGTAAAACCATTATGCTACAATTTGATGTACATACGGGTAGGCCCTACGATCGCTTAAATACTGTTGTTGGTACAAAAGCCGTTCATGAAGGATATCCATCAAAATTATACATAAATAAGGAGGAGTTGGAATGGTGGGGACACAAGTGGTTAGATGAAGCATCATATAAGACCTACAGAGAAAAATACAATCACCCACTATGGGCAAAACTGAAATCACAAATTTCTGACAATACAGTTGGGCATGGCGGGATGGATTTTGTGATGATTTATCGCTTAATTCGATGTCTAAATAAAGGACTCCCATTAGATATAAATGTGTATGACAGTGTCCTATGGAGCAGTATAACACCCCTTTCAGAGCTTTCCGTAGCACAAAACAGTACTTCAATTAAGGTCCCCGATTTTACTGGAGGTACTTGGAAAAACAAAAGAGCATCAGAATTATTAAGAGATATTTAATCCGTTTTCTGTCATCTTGTCACAATTCAGTATTTGGTATTTTTTTTGACATTTAGAGCGTAGAAATTAATATCAAAAAATATAAATCATTATGAGTAAAGGAAACATTAATGTATCGGTAGAGAACATTTTTCCACTGATCAAGAAATTCTTGTATTCTGACCATGAAATTTTTCTTAGAGAGCTTATCTCAAATGCAACAGATGCTACAACCAAATTAAAGCACCTTATTTCAATTGGTGAAGCACAAACGGAATTAGGTGATGCAAAGATTGAAATCAAAATTGATGGTGATGCAAAAACGCTTACCATCATGGATAATGGTCTCGGTATGACTGCCGAAGAAGTTGAAAAATATATCAATCAAATTGCATTTTCTGGTGCCGAAGAGTTCTTAGAAAAATATAAGGATGATAAAAATGAAACTGGTGTTATTGGTCACTTCGGATTAGGTTTCTACTCAGCCTTTATGGTGGCAGATAAAGTAGAGATTTTTACAAAATCATACAAAGATGAGCCAGCTGCGCACTGGACTTGTGACGGGTCTCCAGAATATACCTTAGAAGAACACGATAAAAGTGACCGTGGAACAGAAATCGTTCTTCATATTGCAGAAGACTCTACGGAATTTTTAGAAGAAGGTAAAATCAGAGGATTACTGACGAAATACAATCGATTTAACCAAGTCCCAATCAAATTTGGAACAAAAAAAATCAATGATCCAGACCATGAACCTCAAATGATTAAGGGTGAGGATGACAAAGAAACTAAAGAGCCTCACAGACAGATTGAAGTTGACGATATCATCAATAATACGAATCCAGCATGGACCAAAAAACCAGCTGATTTAGAAGATGAAGACTATAAAAATTTCTACAGAGAATTGTATCCAATGCAATTCGAAGAGTCGTTATTCCATATTCATTTAAATGTTGATTATCCATTTAATTTAACAGGAATTTTATTCTTCCCTAAGTTGACACAGAACTTAGATATGCAAAAGGATCGCATCCAATTGTATCAAAATCAGGTGTTTGTAACTGATAATGTGGAAGGAATTGTACCTGACTTTTTACAAATGTTGAAAGGGGTTATTGATTCACCAGATATTCCATTAAACGTTTCCCGTTCTTATCTACAAGCCGATGGCGCAGTGAAGAAAATTTCCGGCTACATCACCAAAAAGGTTGCCGATAAATTGAATTCGTTATTCAAAAATGATCGTGAGGACTTCGAAAAGAAATGGAACGATATTAAAGTAATTATCGAATATGGAATGTTATCGGAAGAGAAATTCTTTGATAAAGCGAAGAAGTTTGCTTTATACCCAACCGTAGATGACACCTATTTTACTTATGATGAATTAATTGAGAAAACAAAGGATTCTCAGACAGACAAAGATGACAACCACATCTTATTGTATGCCGCAAACAAAGAAGCTCAACATAGCTATATTGAAGCTGCAAAAGCAAAAGGATATGAGGTATTGTTGTTAGATTCGCCAATCGTGTCTCACTTAATGCAGAAATTGGAAACTTCGGGTGAAAAAGTTCGTTTTGCGAGAGTCGATGCTGATCATATTGATAACTTAATCAAGAAGGACGACACTACAATTTCTAAACTTTCGGATGAAGAAAAGGAGAAATTGAAACCAATGATCGAAGCTGCTGTTCCAGCAGAAACCTACACAGTTCAATTAGAAGCTATGGACTCAAACGCTTCTCCATTTATGATTACGGTTCCAGAATTTATGAGACGTATGAAAGAAATGCAAGCAACCGGTGGTGGCGGAATGTTTGGTATGAGTAATATGCCAGATATGTACAATTTAGTGGTAAATACAAACCATGAATTGGTATCTGAAATATTAAATACAAAAACAGAGAAAAAGCAGCAACGCTTAATTAAACAAGCTTTCGATTTAGCAAAATTATCACAAAACTTACTACATGGTGAAGACCTTACTAATTTCATCAAACGTAGCTATGAGTTGATTAAATAACCGATTGATTTTCAGAAATAAATGAAAAAGCCTCTTTGTATATGCAAAGAGGTTTTTTTAATCTTATTTTTTCCTAAATTTATATTCAGAAAAGAGTATGCATTATGAAAACAAATTCTAAACTTTCGATAAACCGTCCGGCAGCCATTTTATTCGCTGTTATTGGATTTTTATTCTATAGTACTTCAATCAACGCTCAAGACATTCAAGTAAAAGGAATTGTCAAAGGTAAATCTGACGATGTCATCGAAATATTAAGTGGCGCAAACGTATATATCAAAGGAACTACCATTGCAACAAGCACCAATAAAAAAGGTGAATTTACCTTTCCGAGAAAGCTAAAAGCAGGGGAAATTTTAATTTTTTCTTACCTAGGTTATGAGAAAAAATCAGTCAGAATTCGCCCTAATACTACTTTCTTAAGTGTGATATTAGAAGAGGACGATAATGAAATATTAGGTGCTCCAATGAGTAACAAACGATTCAAATCGAAGCGAAATAAACAGTAGTATCGATGCGTAAGTTATCGATTCTTTTATTGTTTTTTGTATCCTTAAGTTTACATTCCCAACAATCTGATTTCAAATCGTTTGACTTCTCTAAGGTTGATAAAATTGCTAAAAATTTTAAGGCCAAACGACTTAATGACCTTAACAATATTACCTACAATTTAACGAAGGATTTTGATACGGATATCGAGAAATTCCGTGCCATATTTATTTGGATTACCCACAACGTTTCTAATGATTACAAATTGTACGCTAAAAACTCTAGAAAACGTAAAAAATTTGAAGAGGATACCTTAAAATTGGAGGAATGGAATTCGAAATTCAAAAAACTCATTTTTAAAAAACTAATTCGGAAGAAAAGAACGATTTGTACGGGATATGCTTATCTCTTAAAAGAGATGAGTGATATTGTCGGAATTAAGGCTGAAATTGTTCATGGTTATGGAAGAACGGTCGACGTCAATGTAGAAGATCTTGAAGACCCAAATCATTCATGGAATGTCGTCAAACTAAATGACAAGTGGTACCTCTGCGACCCCACCTGGGCTGCTGGAATTTCTTACCCAGATCGAGGGAAATTTGTATTCAGTTATAATGACGGACTATTTTTGACAGAACCTAATTTATTTTTATTCAACCACTACCCTATTTACAGTCAGTACTCATTAACTTCATCTACACCAACTCTTTCTGAGTTTGCCAATTTACCATTATTGTATAGTGGAACCTACAATACAATTGATGCTCATATTGCACCAAAAAAGATGCATCATAAGATTGTACAAAATGATTATTTAAAGTTTGAATATGAATTAAAAGAAGGCATTTCGATTCCAAGTGATAAAATAAAACTCATAACTGTTAGTAGGGTGGCAGAAAGAACTTACCGACCTGAAGTCATTCAAAACGGTAATAGAATTCAACTTAAACATCAGTTTAAAAAGAGAGGGTATTATGACATCCATATTTATATGGGAGAAACCTTAATTGCGAGTTATACTGCTGACGTAAAAAAAGAAAAAGAGTAGAGTTATGACTATTTCTCAAAACCAAATACGGTTATTAATTAAAGTTCTGTTAACCACTTTAGCCGTCTTACTGATTCCATTAGTTCTTACGTTAACGATATCAGATTTTAATTGGGATGTTTTTGATTTTGTCGTCGGCGGTATGTTAATTTTTTCCTTTGGAATCTTTCTTACCATGCTTTGGAAATCAAAAAAATCTAGAAGACAAAAGCATCTTTTTTTCTGGATTGGCATTGTAGTTTTATTATTAATTTGGATGGAATTAGCCGTCGGAATTTTTGGAACACCTTTTAGTGGAAATTAGAAAAGCAACCCTTTCAGATGTCACTGCATTAAGTGATTTGGCGATTAGGTCCTTTATGCCAGCACATGGTCATTCCTCCCCTGCCGAAGACATGAGCACTTATGTTCAATCGAATTTTTCGGCCTCTCAATTGCATTCAAAAATCGAGGACATTACAAACACTTTTTTCATTCTTTTTGATAATGAAAAAATGATAGGTTATTATAAGATAAATTTAAACCTTGCCTCTTCTATGATTTCATCGAAGGAAGTAACTTATATGAGCCGGCTGTATGTTTTGCCTGACTATTATGGAAAAGGAGCAGGAAAGAAATTAGTAGAGCATGCCATTGACATCGCTAAAAAGAATAAACAATTAGGAATGTGGTTAAAGGTTTGGACTGAAAATCATCGGGCTATTCGATTTTATAAAAAACAAGGATTTGAAATTCTTGGAGAGGAGCTATTCAAAATATCTGAAACCCATTCAAATCCTAATTATGTGATGTACTTACCTTTTTAGTTTATGGATTATATAAACTATCCTCTGTCATATCACTAAAATTCATAGCTGTTTCAATCAAGGCTAAATGTGAATACGCCTGAGGGAAATTTCCTAATAATCTCTTCGATTTAAAGTCAATATCTTCACTGAATAGTCCCAAGTGATTGCTATACGTTAGCAACTGATCAAATAATCTCTTCGACTCCCGTTTCTGACCAATTTTGTACAATGCATTAATGTACCAGAATGTACAAATGGTGAATGATGACGATGGTAATCCAAAATCATCTTCATTTTTATATCGGAATAGAAGTCCGTCATTGTTCAACTCGCGGCCTATGGCTTTTACTGTAGCCACATATTTAGGATGTTTTCCATTGATAAATCCGTAAGGTTCCATCAGCAAAACCGAAGCGTCTAACTCTTTACTTCCGTAAGATTGAGTAAAGGCCTGAACCTCTTCATTCCAAGAATTTTCGAAAATATCCTTTTTAATCTCATTGGCTAATGTATTCCAACGATTGAGCTTCCGTTCTTTATTAAATAACTCCGCAACTTTGATGGCCTTATCGATAGCAACCCAACATAATACTTTTGAAAAAGTAAAATGACGATCTTCTCCTCTGAATTCCCAGATTCCCTTATCGGCCTCTTTCCAGTGTCTTTCTACAATCCAAACGATTCCTTTCGTTATAGTCCAAAGTTCTTCACCATTATCAATATCAACAGAAAAATTGGTGATTTCCTGATGTATCACATCCATCAAGATTCCATAAATATCATTTTGCCTTTGAATATAGGCAGCATTGCCAATTCGAACTGGTTTTGAATTTTCGTACCCACTTAAATGATCTAACTTTAATTCTGTTAATTCCTTTTCCCCATTAATACCGTACATAATTTGTAGGCTCTCACTTTTATCTGGAATTAAATCAATTATAAAGTTTAGGTATCGATAAACACTATTCTTGTGTCCTAATTGAGACATAACCTTTATTACCATTGATGCATCTCTAATCCAACAAAATCGATAATCCCAATTTCGTTCTTCTCCGATGGTTTCTGGCAGCGAAGTTGTGGCCGCTGCAAGAATGGCTCCTGTCTTATCGTAACTTAATAGCTTAAGGGTCATTGCGCTTCGAATGATCTCCTTGTTATAGGTTTTAAATTTCGGGGTTCGTGCCACCCAATCATACCAATATACTTTCGTTCTCGCTAAGTCAAGCTTTGCATTTCCGATAGCATAATCGAGAATTTTCTCATTATAAGAAATCAAAAAATACCCATCTTCTTTCAGTTTGATTCGATGCTTATTCAGAATGGCTTTTTTGTTGAAGCTAGTATAGAGAAACAAATTATCATACACCTCGCTATCTGTTAGACTGACAATAAATTTTTCTTTCTGATGATGAACCGTTTCATCTTGCGCATATTCCAATTTAGGATCATATAGAAAAATAATTTCTGGTTCACCCGAAATCAATTTAAAATATCGGATAATCTCTGGCGGATTGTAATAACCCGATTTCAAAAGATTATATCGTGGCATGAAATCATGGATTTCGAAAGTGCCTGAATCATTTTGAAAATGAGTAACTAAAATACAGGTGTCCTCTTCATAGGATTGTGAAATCTGAAATTCGTTGCTGTTGGCAATTGAAAAACTACCACCAATATTTTCATCCAATAATTTAGCGAAGACAGACGAAGAATTAAAGGCAGGTAAACAACACCAATCTAGAGAACCTGTTTCTGAGATAAGCGCTGCACTTTGACAATTTCCAATAATACCATAATTCAAGTTTTTCATATTGTTGCAGTTTTATTTTTCGCGCTCAGTCATTTTTTATAACTTTTGTGAAGTTAACAAATGTGAACAAAAAAATGGCTAAAAACATCATCATTTCTAACCGATTACCAGTCCAAATTACCCAAAATGAGGAGGATATCCAGATTACACCGAGTGTTGGCGGATTAGCGACCGGTATGAAATCAATTCATGAAGAAGGAAACAGTATATGGATTGGCTGGTCAGGATTAGAAAGTGATTCCATTGATGATGACACGAAAATAAAGGTTGATGGCGCGTTAAAAAATGAAAAATGTATAGCTGTAAGCTTGACATCAGAGAATATAGAAGACTTCTATTTGGGATTTAGCAACAAGACGATTTGGCCACTTTTTCACTATTTTGTCGAATACACAAAATTTGATTACAATCAATGGAAAGCCTATAAAGAGGTCAATAAAAAATTTGCAGAAAAAGCTCTTGAACACTGTGAAGATGGAGATACTATTTGGGTACATGACTATCAATTAATGCTTGTACCAGAATTGATTAAAAAAGAGAAACCGAATGCTACGATCGGGTTTTTCCTGCACATCCCCTATCCGTCACATGAAATTTTCAGAATCTTTCCTTGGCGTGAGGAATTGTTAAGAGGAATTTTAGGTTCTGATTTAATTGGCATGCATACTTACGATTATGAACGTCATTTTTTAAGTTCTGTCAAACGTATTCTTGGTCTTGAAGTACATTTCAATGAAATTATTCATGACAATCGTATTATAAAAGTTGACTCCTTTCCGATGGGAATTGACTACAAACGATTTAATGATGCGGCAAATGACATTAACAGAAGAACTAAAAGTGAACAATCAGATTTATTTAAACGTTTAATAGACCATAAGGGAAAAAATGCCGATGATAAATTAATCTTGTCGATAGACAGACTAGATTACACCAAGGGTATTCCGAATCGAATTAGAGCTTTTGAATTTTTCTTAGAACTAAATCCAGAATATCATGAAAAAGTAAGGTTAGTAATGCTAGCTGTACCCTCTCGATCCAACGTATCGCAATACAAAAAACTAAAAAAAGAAACAGACGAACTTGTTGGCCGAGTAAATGGTAAATTTTCAACTGTAAGTTGGACACCCATTTGGTATTTCTATCGATCGGTATCTTTTGAACAGCTCATCGAATTATATACAGCCTCTGATATTGCATTGATCACTCCACTTCGTGACGGAATGAACCTCGTAGCAAAAGAATATGTCGCTACCCGAACACATCAGGACGGGGTGCTTATTTTAAGTGAAATGGCAGGAGCTGCGAAAGAACTTCATGATGCGATTTTAATCAATCCAAATAACTTTCAACAGTATTCTCAAGCATTAATTACGGCGATTAATATGCCCGAAAAAGAGCAAAAAAATCGTATGAAAGATATGCAGAATCGTGTTCGCCGATATAATGTGGAGAAGTGGGCATCAGAATTCATCAAAACCCTTCATGAGATTAAAAAGACTAGTAAAATAACGGCTGCCCAATTTATTAATCCTAAAATTGAAAAATCAATTGTCAATGATTTTCATAAAGCAAAACGACGGTTATTATTTGTCGATTATGATGGTACGCTGGTCGGATTTAAAAATGATCCACAAGAAGCCAAACCTGATGAAGACTTATACAATTTACTAGACAACTTAAACAATCAGAAAAACACCTCTTTAGTACTTATTACGGGGCGCGATAAAGAAACATTTACAAAATGGTTTAATCATAAAGATTATGCCCTAATTACAGATCATGGTGTTTGGGTAAAAAAAGGTTTTAATTGGCGAACCACCAACGTTATCAATATGGGCTGGATGGAAAATGTAATTCAACTACTTGAAAGTTTTGTTGATCGCACTCCAGGAACATTTATTGAACGAAAAAAATATTCAGTAGCCTGGCATTATAGAACAGCCGATGAGGAATTGGCTTTGCGTCGAAAAATAGAATTAACAAATACGCTTATCAGTCTTACCGCGAATACGGGTCTCAGTGTATTAGACGGAAATAAAGTTCTAGAAATAAAGAGCAGCAGTATTGACAAGGGTAAAGCTTGCACCCAATTTATACTGAATGAAGACTTCGATCATATTATAGCCATTGGAGACGATTATACAGATGAATTTATGTTTAAAGAACTTCCCGAATTTGCCACCACTATTAAAGTCGGATTGAAAAAAACGAGCGCAAAATTCTACTTGAATAATCCTAAAAATGTTCGATCATTTTTGAAAATTTTGTCCGAAGTAGATAAGTCAATTTGATAATGCTTCAAATTTGTATCTTTAGGACACAATAAAGAAGAATGATGGAGACTTTTTTGAACTTTTTTGAAACGATGCCTTCTTGGCAAAAATTGTTATGGATATTTATTTGTATTTCGGCGAATTGGATTGTCGAACTGATTATTCCACTTGTAAAATTTGATTATAAAAAATGGAAACATGCAGGAGTAAATATTGTTTTTCTAAGTATGGATTTAGCTATAAATCTATTATTTGGTGTGCTTACTCTCGGAATTTTCCTGTGGTTACAAAACAACCAATTTGGAATCCTTCATCTTTTTGAAGCTCCAATCTGGGTTGAACTTTTAATCGCTGTTTTAGCCTTAGATTTTTCAGCTCAATATCTAGTGCATTACTTACTTCACAAAGTTCCCTTTATGTGGCGATTCCATATGATTCATCATAGTGACACCACTGTAGATGCTACTAGTGCAACTAGACATCACCCTGGCGATTACGTAATGCGAGAAGTTTTTGCTTTAGCCGTGGTAATAATATTCGGAATTCCACTAGCGTATTACCTATTCTACAGAATGGCAACGGTGTTTTTCGCTTATTTCACACACGCCAACTTCTATATGCCTTCTAAAATTGATAAAGTGTTAAGCTATGTAATTATTACCCCAAATATGCATAAGTTTCATCATCATCATGAACTTCCTTGGACCGATAGTAACTACGGAAATATCTTCTCTTTCTGGGATCGAATTTTTGGAACAATGACTTATGATGATCCTAAAAAAGTACGATTTGGACTTGATTTGTTACCCGACGAAAAAGATCAGGATATTTTATATCAACTCAATATTCCTTTCAACAAAAACATCAAACTAAAAACTGACAAATGAAAAAATTAAGCCTTCTTATATGCTTTTTATCTGTAAGCATATTTGCCCAAGTAAATACTGAAATTCATGTATTTGATATTAAGAAAGAAGGTGAGAATTTCAAATTAGAAAATGGTGTTAATATATCGCAAAATGAAGGGTATGATAATCAGCCCTCATTTTATGATGATCACACAATTCTTTATGCTCATACCCGAGGCGGGTTCACAGATATTTTGCTGTATGATTTAAAAACAAAATCCAAAAGATTTATTTCGAAGACTTCTAATGGAGGTGAATATTCTCCACAACGCATACCTAATTCAAATAATGTATCTGCTGTTCGATTAGATAAAGATGGGCTGCAGCGATTTTATGAATATGATTTTTCAACAGGGACTGATACTGAAATATTTGAAAAACTGAAAGTTGCTTATCCCACTTGGGTTGATGAGAATAGCGTGGTAGCATCTGTTATTGTTGGTGAAGCAATGGAATTATTTATATGTGACTTAAAGAAAAAAGAGTGTGTTTCCATGGCTCGAAATGTAGGAAGGTCGGTAAAGAAAATCCCAAGAACAAACTTGGTTAGCTTTATCAGCAAAGAAAATAAGAACAATTGGATATTAAAATCTATCAATCCGAAAACCAAAGAAATTAACGCGATAACCACTGTGGGTAAAACGGAGGATATGGCTTGGATGCCAGATGGTAGCTTGTTAATTCCCAGAGATAAAAGAATTTATAGAAGCATCCCAAATAAGAGTACATATCGCGAACTTTTCTTCGGATTTACCGATGAAAATATTAATAATATTTCTCGAATGAGTGTGAGTGATGATGGAACAAAAATCGCTCTTGTTGCAGAGGTTTCTCCGAGGTACTTGGCTCAAGAACAACTTGACGCTTATAACAAAAGAGACATAGAGGCATTCTTAAAACCGTATGCAAAAAATGTAAAAGTATACACGTACCCGAATACACTTACTTACGAAGGAATCGATTTGATGCGCAAACGTTATGAACTGTTTTTTAAAAACACTCCTGATTTACATTGTAAGTTACTAAAGCGAATAGTACATGGTAATCAGGTTATTGATCATGAGCTTATAACCATTAATGGAAGACAAGTAAATGCTGTTGCCATTTATACTATGAAATATGGCAAAATTGCAAGTGTCACTTTTTTGTAAGCCATAAAGTTTTTACAATATAAAAGTAGAATTGAAGGCCTAAGTGATGGGGTTTTCGCATTTGCAGCCACCTTGATGGTTGTTAATGTTGGAAAGGACACTGAGTTACTTTCTTTTAAAGAAGAAATCCCCAATTTCATAAGTTTTGTTGCTAGTTTCTTTATTATGATGGTACTGTGGTAAGTGCATTATAATTTTTTCAGACGCACCAATTATGTAGACAATTGGATCATTGCTTTAAACATGATTTTCCTGTTTACCGTGTTGTTTTATATTTTTCAGGTAAAAGGATTATTAGATACGGCTTTGCGAAAATCACAAATGTCTATTGACAACTTTTCCAATCTATTTCAGATTTATAGCTTTGGTTTTACAATGGTGTTCGGAATGGGTGTTTTTCTAGCACTACTTTTAGAAACCTATACTACAATGGATTCAGATGCTATTTATCCAGCATTGATTTTCTTTATGGCAGGTCTAGGATTATATGTTGGATTCACCATCACAAAAAAAATGGAACAAGAATAAGAAATTAATCCAAGTTCAATTCAAAAATCAGCCCGAATTAGGGTGATTTTTTTATCTAAAAAAGTCAGTATCTTAGTACAAAATAATTGTATCTGTGAGTAGCGATTATCAGAATAAGGGATTTAGAAAACTACTAGATAGTCTTTCCAGAAAATATATTGAAGGCTTTAATGCATCCCATAAATTCATGATTGACACTATTGAGTACAAAAGTGATTTTGTGTTGAGTCAAAATTCTAAAAGGCAAACGGGTTTCGAAACGTTCATCAGCACCAAAAACTTAACTGAAGGGAAACATATTTGACGATTAAAAAGATTTATAATACGAAGAAAAGACACATCTTTTGTAACAGATGTAACTATATCATTTTGGTATTTTAAGAACAATTAAAACAATTTAAATGAAGAAAATTACATGGGTATTCCTACTGATTTCGACCATGATAGTAGGACAGATAGACACTAGAATTTATGACATTATAAACAATGTTTCAGAAGAGAGAATTAAAAATGATGTTGCCAAACTAGTAAATTTTGGAACCCGTCATACCTTAAGTGACACCATTTCTGAAACTAAAGGAATTGGAGCTGCAAGACGATGGATCAAATCTGAATTCGATAAAATTTCATCAGATTGTAATAATTGCCTCGAAGTTTTCTATCAGAATAACCTCGTAAAAAAAGGCACAAATGCACGAATCGTTAAGGACGTAAATGTGGTCAACGTGGTTGCCATTCAACGAGGAACAAAATTTCCAAATCGATTCATCATTATGAGTGGCGATATTGACTCTCGTATCTCAGATCCAACCAACTATACAGATTTATCGCCTGGAGCAAATGACAATGCATCTGGTATGGCAGGAACCATTGAAGCCGCAAGAGTTCTTAGTAAATATCAATTCGAAGGTAGCATCATTTATGTAGGGCTATCTGGCGAAGAACAAGGATTATTCGGTGGTCGAGGATTGGCTAAATATGCCAAAGAGAAAAAATGGGATATCGTTGGTATTTTAAATAATGATATGATCGGAAACATCAAAGGTGTAGATGGTGTTATCGACAATAGAACATTCCGAATTTTTAGTGAGCCAACACCTCCAACAGAAACCGAGAGACAGCGAAGAATGCGTCGCTTTTACGGTGGAGAAGTTGATGGTATTTCACGTCAATTAGCACGTTACGTGTACAATACAACCAAAACGTACATGCCAGAAATGAATCCGAAAATGATCTATAGACTTGATCGTTTCGGACGTGGTGGTCATCATAGACCTTTTAACGATGAAGGTTTTGCAGGAATTCGAATTATGGAAATGCATGAAAACTACACACAACAACATCAGGATATTAGATGGGAAAATGGTATTAAATACGGAGATACTTTCGAGCATGTTAATTTCCCTTACGCTAAAAAATTAACGGCTGTAAATGCCATTAATTTAGCTAGTGTAGCATGGGCACCTCCTTCTCCAAAAAATGTTCGAATTGGTGGAATTGTTAAACCAGCCGCAAAATTGAAATGGGATGCTGTAGAGGGAGCTAAAGGTTACAAGGTTTATTTTAGAGATACCACTTCTCCAACCTGGAATCATTTTATTTATGTAGAAGGAAAAACAGAACACGAATTAGAAGGTATTGTCATCGATAATTTCTTCTTTGGAGTTGCCAGCGTTGGAGCAAATGGACATGAAAGTATCGTACGCTTCCCCACAGGAGTCTATAGATAATTAAATTTCGAAGGCTTTACGGCAGCCATCCTCCTAAAAAGTTAGATTCATCAGTTAACTACGGATTACCCTTCTCAAAAGGAAAACGATATAAAATCATTCAGGGTCATTTTGGAAAATTTTCACACCGAAAACCATTTTCTAGATATGCCATTGACTTTAAAATGAATGTCGGACAAACCGTATGTGCCATGCGCGATGGCATTGTGGTTGGAGTAAAACAAGATTCAAATAGAGGCGGAAGAAATAAAAAATATTACAATGATGCCAATTATATTTTAATCTATCATGAAGACGGAGCCTTTACCCAATATGTTCATCTGAAATACAAGGGGTCTCTGGTCAAAATCGGTGATAAAGTGAAAAAAAGTCAACCCATCGGATACTCGGGTAATACGGGATTTTCAACCGGTCCACATTTGCATTTTGGAGTCTTCAAACCTACCTCAAAAGGATTTGAATCCGTTCCTTATCAATTAAATTCCATTCCATCTAAACGTTACACTAATGGAAAAATATGCGCTAAATAATTAGCCCTCAACTCATTTCTCAAAATTTATTGTTAAAGCAATGTTAATTTAGAAGTTCTCAACCCTTTTGTGATAGTTTTACTATTATTTTTGTAATGTATACTTATTCTTAAGTTAAGAACACGTTCATAAATTTTATAAATCTTAGTCAAATTATAACACTTGCGAGGTTGATCTTTTAACGGCTACCACCCCCTTTTAGCATTTAATTGTTTACGGTTAATAGCTTTGAGTTTTATTGAGTAAATAGTTTTTTTCATTATTTATGTTTTGAATTAAGTTGTTATAATTTGATTTATTTGTTGATTGATTGGGCATCCTTGATAGTGGCAAGGATGCCTTTTTTTTGTACTTTTAAATTCAACAATGGATTAAAAGCAAGAACTTTATTTTAAGACCAATAAAGACTGGCGAAAATGGTTATCTAAAAACCATGAAAGTACCGTTGGAGTCTATTTGATTTTTTATAAAGTTTCTTGCGACGAAGCCTCGATGCGCTGGGAAGATGCAGTGAAGGTTGCCTTATGCT
This sequence comes from Polaribacter sp., assembly GCA_049889235.1. GTDB lineage: Bacteria > Bacteroidota > Bacteroidia > Flavobacteriales > Flavobacteriaceae > Polaribacter. The sequence continues at coordinate 32,145 of JBMHDU010000011.1, read as the reverse complement.
ATGGATGGATTGATTCAACTGTAAAGAGCTTAGGGAACGGTAAAAGAAGACAATATTTCTGCCAGCGAAAACCAAAGAGTGTATGGAGCGCCATGAATAAAAAATACATCAAAGAATTAATGGCTAATAATTTGATGCATGAATCAGGGCTACAATCTATTAAAATCGCAAAAGAAAATGGATCTTGGACTGCACTGGATGATGCAGAAAACCTCATCATACCGCCAGATTTAGAAAAAAACGTTCAACAATAATCCCAAGGCACTCGAGAATTATGAGGGCTTTTCTCCTTCTTACCGAAAGAGTTATTTATATTGGCTCAATCAAGTAAAACGAGAAACCACAAGAGAAAAAAGAATTACCGAAATCGTTGATTTATGTAATCGAAAAATTAAATCGAGAGGAGATTGGTAATATCAAAAACGTATTCAAATGAAATCAATAAACCTTGTATTTTACATAGTATCACTTTTTTTATTCAATTCATGTAGACCAAATTTCGATGGAAAATCGGTCAAAAAAGCATCCGACCCAATAGTAATTGACGGATTTTACAATGAATCTACCTGGAATGATGCTGAATGGTATGACATCAATAATTTATGGCTTGGAGATGCATTTACAAAAGACGATTTTGAAGGTAGGTACAAATTAACATGGGACGAGGAAGCACTGTACTTACTTGTCGAAATTACGGATGATAAACTTGTGAATAAATTCAGTAATCCCTTAGAAAGATGGTGGGACGAAGATTGTGTTGAAATTTTTATCGACGAAGACAATAGCGGTGGAGATCATCAATTCAATCATAATGCTTTCGCCTATCATGTGGATCTAGAGGGTAATGTAGTTGATATTATCGCTAAAGACACGCCAAAATTATTTAACAACCACGTCATTTCTGAACATATAACCGTAGAGAATACATCCGTTTGGGAGTTCAAAATTTTACTTTTTAAAGATTGGTTCACCTATAACAATTTTGATGCACGGGTGAATCCGATTTCCAATAAGAAAATTGGTTTTGCATTAGCCTATTGCGATAATGACAACAGTGAACATAGGGAGAATTTCATTGGTTCTATATTCGTAGAAGGACCTGATAGAGATCGTGGATGGAAAGATGCAGGAATTTTTGAAACTATTCTATTGGTCGACTAAAAAAGTCTACCATTTAATTTATTAACGTTTTTATAGTTCTTACAAACTGACAAAATTTGCATGTTTGTTTAACTTTTTTGTATTTTTATGAAACAAAATAAATCCCACTATGAAAACAATTCTACTAAAAACCAGTTTAGCAATATCGATTCTATTGATGATATTCCCTGCACCTACGAGGGAATTCCAAGGTAAGGCCATTTATTATTCAAAGGCTAAAATGCAATTGGGAAGTTGGGGAGCGAGATTAAGCGAGGCACAGAAAAAACAAATTCAGGCACGATTAAAAAATAGATTAGAGAAAACATACATCCTTACCTTCAATCAGGAAGAATCAATGTTTTTAGAAAAAGAAAAAATTGATGCAGTTTCTGGAGCGACCGATTCTTGGGGCGGATATTTTTCTAGAGGAGATCAGTACAAAAACATCAAACAAAACCAGCTGATTCAAAGTCAGGAGTTTTATGGCAAACGATTCTTAGTGAAAGATCAGCTCTATAAGATTGATTGGAAAATGGGTACTGAAACCAAAAACATCGGTAAGTACACGACATACAAGGCGACAGCTTCTGTTCCAAAAGACGAATTGGAGTGGTATAATTTTTCTTGGAGTGATTTAAGACGAAATGACGCTACTAGTAAAGATCAAAAACCAGTCATGATCGAAGTTGAAGCGTGGTATACACCAGAGATTCCTGTTGCCCATGGACCAGGAGAATATTGGGGATTACCAGGTTTAATTTTAGAGGTTAGTGCTGGAAACACCACCCTTTTATGTTCTGAAATTGAAATTGGCGAGGAGAAAAAAATCAAAATTACTGCTCCTAGTAAAGGAAAAGAAATCAGCAAGAAAGACTACACACAAACGATTCGAAAAAAGATGCAAGATATGCGAAGCATTCGAATGGGAAGACGTAGAGGACGATAAACAAAAAAAGGGGATGTTTAGAACATCCCCTTTTTTTTTTATAATCCACTTATAAAGCTACCATAAGGGTCCTTAAATTGAACTCCTTCTGCATAACGATACTTGCTTAGTTTCTTAAACTCTACCAACCCCCAAAGTACAAATTCTTCCCAGAAAAAAATATCCTGACCATTCACATCCGAATTATATTCCTTTACGAATTTATGCAAGGGTTTTATATTATTTAGAATCCCAGTATATTCAGTTTCATTCTGTTCGTCGAGTAATTCGAAATCATCAGAATTATTGAAGAACCAGGAAACAATTTCATCATAAGAAGCTTCTTCCCCTTGCTTTTCTATCTTCTGAATTTTTGGAAAATATTGTGGATATAAAGTTTTAATCGCATTTCCAATCAATGTAAGTGCCACTTGAAAAGCACCTTCTTGTTCTCCTTCATAAACCAACTCTACTTTTCCCGTGATGGCCGGTATTATTCCAACAAAGTCCGACATACGGATGGAAGTACGCTCATCGCCAGAGCGCAATAATCGTCGTTCTGCGGTACTTAATAAATTTTCGAAGGCTGTAATACTCAAACGAGCACTTACCCCACTTTTTACATCTACATATTCACTTTTTCTTGCTTCGAAAACAATTTGTTCTAGTAAATCTTTTGCAATCTCAGGAACATAAATCAATTCTTCCTGACGGTCATCCAATTTAGCCTCTTGCTCCGTAATAGTTTTCGCAATTTCGATAGTCTCCGGATAGTGAGTCAATATTTGAGATCCAATTCGGTCTTTTAGCGGTGTAACAATGCTTCCTCTATTGGTATAATCTTCCGGATTGGCAGTAAATACAAATTGCATATCTAAAGGCAATCTTAATTTGAATCCACGGATTTGAATATCACCTTCTTGTAAAATATTAAAAAGTGCCACCTGAATTCTAGCCTGTAAATCTGGCAATTCATTGATCACGAAAATGCATCGATTTGCTCGAGGTATCATTCCGTAATGAATGACACGATCATCCGCATAACTCAATTTTAAATTAGCAGCTTTTATCGGATCAACATCCCCAATAATATCGGCAACAGTAACATCTGGTGTTGCTAGTTTTTCTGCAAATCGATTTGATCTGTGTAACCATTCGATCGGTGTTTCATCTCCCTTCTCCTTAATTAATTCTGTCGCATATCTTGAGATAGGTTGTAATGGGTCATCATTTATTTCTGATCCCGAAATAACCGGAATGTATTCATCTAAAAGATTCACCATAAGCCGAGCTAATCTAGTCTTTGCCTGTCCACGTAATCCTAATAAATTGATGTTATGTCGAGATAAGATTGCTCTTTCCAATTCTGGAATAACGGTATTTTCATATCCGTGAACACCTTCAAATGTTGTCTCCTTGTTTTTAATTTTTAGGATAAGGTTATCACGTAATTCATCTTTTATAGATTTAGTTTTATATCCAGATGCTTTTAACTCTCCTAATGTTTTAATGTCTTTCATGTAACGATACTTAAATTTCGTTCTACCCCTTTATTCTCTTTTTTCTATTGGTTTCATAATCTTCGAAAATCATCTCACCTAAACCTTTAAGTCCGGTGTAGAAGGCTTTTCCTTGATTAGCATATGTAAACTCCCTAACGAATTGCATTAGATAATTGTCTTGGGCAATCATAAATGTCGTAATTGGGATATGCAGTTTGCGAGCCTGCTGTGCCATCGCATAACATTTATTGGTGATAAAGCTATCCAAGCCCATACTATTTTTATAATACTGACCATCGGGCATTCGCAGGCAACTCGGTTTACCATCGGTAATCATAAAGATCTGCTTATTGGTATTTCTTTTTCGTCGCAATAAATCCATAGCCAACTGAAGTCCGGCAACCGTATTGGTGTGGTAAGGACCAACTTGTAAATATGGTAAATCTTTAATATCGATGGTCCATGCTTCATTACCAAAAACCAAAATATCCAAAGTATCCTTCGGGTATCTCGTGGTAATTAATTCAGCTAATGCCATAGCCACCTTTTTTGCAGGCGTGATTCGATCTTCACCGTACAAAATCATAGAATGACTAATATCAATCATTAATACCGTACTCATTTGTGCTTTGTGATGCGTTTCTTCAACCACCAAATCATCTTCCGTCATTCGAAAATCCGAAACGCCATTATTAATCTGGGCATTTTTCAAACTTTCGGTTATGGATACTTTATCAATAGAATCACCAAACTGATATTGACGATAATCACCGGTGTGTTCATCACCCATTCCAGAGCTTTTACTCTTATGATTTCCCGAACCTCTTCTTTTGATTTTACCAAAAATTTGATTCAAGGCTTGCTGACGAATCGCTCTTTCAGTTTTGGCAGTGAGAGTTATATCTCCTCCATTACCATCAGGATCAATCTCTTCTTTGATATACCCTTTAGCTTTTAAATCTTCGATAAAATCTTCAATCGTATAATTTTCATCTGTGAGGTCGTATTCTTTATCCAATTGATGCAACCAATCAATGGCCTCATCAAAATCCCCAGAAGTGTAAGTAATTAACTCTTTGAAAATCTCAAATAGCTTCTCAAATGGCGATTGGTTCGGTGCCTCGTACGAAGTAAAAACAAATCCTTTTCTTTTCATTTTAACAAAAATACGGCTTATCCATTCCATATCTTAAAACGAAGGAGCGGTTTTTTTTAATGATTTCCCAAATTTATCATAACCTTAACAAATCTTGAGTATCTGTAAAGTATCTTGGAATCTTTAAATCAACTTTATTATATAATGAAAACAACTAGTACTACAAAATTCAAGTTATTCTTGTCTTTGCTTCTTGCTATTGCCGTGGTTGGTATTCAAGATGTAGATGCTCAGCGCAAGAAAAGGAAAAAGAAAAATGCAAAGGAAATAGTGGCTCCTAAACCGAAGCCAAAACCAAAGCCTAAAAAATCGATTGCTAGCATGACCAAGTCTAGTAAAAAAATCGAAGGTTTATTCACCATTTATCAAGATACTGTTACTGGAGCTGTGAAGCTTTTAGTTAAAGAAGACCAATTAAACAAGGACTTTATATATTTTGCACAAATTGCCGACGGTGTAACAGAGGCAGGTGCTTTTAGAGGATCTTACCGTGGATCTAGTGTGTTTCACATCAAAAAGTTTTTCAATAAAATAGAATTTGTTGCTCCAAATACAAATTTCTATTTCGATAAAAACAATGCCATCTCAAAGTCGGCCACTGCAAACACCAGTGATGCTACCATTGCAAGTGGAAAAATCTTAGTTGCGGATACGAAAAAAGGTGAGTATTTAATCGATGCTACTAAATTATTCTTGTCTGAAACATTCACAAGAATTAAAGGACCTAGATTTCCAGGTCAGTCACCTTTTGCGTTTATTTTAGGGAGATTTGACAGCAACAAGTCAAAAATCAATGAGATTAAAAACTATCCAGAAAACACGAATGTAAAAACAGAGTATGTATATAGCAATCCTTCTGTTTTAAACGGAGGTTCTGAAGCCGTTACTGATGGAAGAAATGTTTCTATCAAAGTGTTTCATGCTTTCATGCAAATGCCAGAGGACGGATATGAAGTGCGTATGGATGATCCAAGAGTTGGTTACTTCCTAACTCAAACAAACGACATGACTACTACCGGTACGGTTAATTACAGAGATATGATTCACAGATGGAGATTAGTTAAAAAAGATCCTAGTGCTGCTATCTCTGAACCTGTAACGCCTATTACTTGGTGGATTGAAAATTCTACTCCGGTAGAATGGAGAGAAACTATTAAAGAAGGTGTATTGGCATGGAACGAAGCCTTTGAAAAAGCTGGATTTAAAAACGCCATGGTTGTAAAAGTTCAACCAGACGACGCTGATTGGGATGCCGGTGATGTACGTTATAACGTTTTACGTTGGACGTCTTCTCCAAACCCTCCTTTTGGTGGATACGGACCAAGTTTCGTAAACCCAAGAACAGGTGAAATCCTTGGTGCAGATATCATGTTAGAGTATGTACATTTCACCAACAGAGTTTTTGCAGACAAATTATATAATGACGCTGCTAAGAACATGTATTTGGAAACTACTCAAGAATTAGAGGCTAAAAAATTATTGGCAAAACACAACTTATTATACTGTTCAGCTGGACACGTAATGCACGAAAACCTTCAGTTAGGAACTGCTTTATTGCAGATTGATGGTGCTTCTGACTTAGAAATGGAAGCTATCAAAAAAGAAGGTATGAAGTCATTAATCATGCACGAGGTAGGTCATACTTTAGGATTAAATCACAACATGAAAGCGAGTCAGTTGTTCTCTCCAGAGCAATTAGCAGATGCTGATTTTATTAAAGGAAAGGCTTTAACCGGTTCTGTAATGGACTACGCTGGAATCAATATTACCAATGATAGAAGTAAGCAAGGTCAGTATTACGATATGGCTGTAGGACCTTACGATATTTGGGCGATTCAGTTTGGATATACCCCTTTTAAAAATGATGCAGAAAGAAATAAACTATTAGAACGCTCTACAGAACCAGAATTAATTTTCGGTAATGATGCTGATGATATGCGTTCTCCTGGAAAGGCAATTGACCCAAGAGTAATGATTGGTGATCTATCAAATGATCAAATTACTTACTCTATCAACAGATTTAAGTTGGTGAATTCAATGATGAAAGACATCAAAGGAAAATTCCTAAAGGATGGAGAAACTTATATGGATTTAAATAGAGCATTTTTTACTCTTCACAATCAAACTAGAATTGCCGGTGGTGTAATTTCACGTTTCATTGGTGGTGTTTATGTTGACCGTTCTGTTTACGGACAAAAAGGTGGAAAACAACCTTATACTCCAGTTAGCTTAGCAGATCAGAAAAGAGCGATGTCTGCTTTAAAGCAATACATCTTTGCTCCAAACGCATTTGATACTCCAAATGATGTTTATAATTACTTAGCTAGGCAGCGAAGAGGATACAATTTCTTCGGAGGACCAGAGGATCCAAAAATTCATGAAACTGTATTGGGTTATCAAACAAGTGTTTTAGCACATTTAATGCACCCAAATACCTTACAAAGAATGACAAACTCTGCCTTATATGGCAACAAATACAAGTTATCTACATATATGACCGATTTAAACAACATGATGTTTAAACCAGATGTATATGGAAGTATTAACTCTTTCCGTCAAAATTTACAGGCGGTATATGTAAAACGTTTAATTAGCATGGTTACAGGTAGAACTGCAAACAGATTCACTGTTCCTGCAAAATCTATGGCGATTTACAATCTTAAAAATATTAAAACATGGGTAAGTAATGGTACTGGCGATTTAGCAACAAAAGCGCATAAGAACCATATTAAAACATTAATTACCAATGCTATGAAGGAGATAAAGTAATTATTTCACACTAACTAAGAAAACCACATTCCAATTTTGGTCTGTGGTTTTTTTATTTTTGCATTATGGAAAACGTATTAATAACAGGAGGAACGGGATTGATAGGTAGTGCTCTAACCGTATTACTGGAGAAAGAAGGTTATAACGTTAGAATCCTCTCGCGTAATCCAATGGCTAAAAATCAATTTAAATGGAATTTGAAAGATCAATATATTGATGATAAAGCATTTGAGAATTTACACCATATTATTCATTTAGCTGGTGCAGGAATTGCAGATAAGAGGTGGACACCGAAACGGAAACAAGTTATTATTGATAGTCGTGTTGATAGTGCTGAGTTGCTATTTTCAAAGACAGAATCGTCACAAATTGATTTAAAAACTTTTGTTTCGGCATCCGGAATTGGGTATTACGGCGCCGTAACATCAGATCATATTTTTATTGAAACTGATGAAGCTGAAAATGATTTTTTGGGTCAGGTTTGTAAAGTTTGGGAAGAAGCCGCCTTGCAATTTGAATCGATCAACATTCCAACAACTATTTTAAGAACAGGAATTGTACTAAGTGCAAACGGAGGCGCAATAGAAAAAATGAAAACTCCCATTGTTTCACCTTTAGGTTCTGGACATCAATACATGCCATGGATTCATATTGATGATTTATGTCAATTATATCTTTCGGCTATACAAGGAAAAATCAAAGGAATCTATAATGCTGTCGCTCCAGAATACCAAACAAACAAATCCTTTTCTAAAAAGCTTTCAAAAAGTCTCGGAAGACCTTACATACCATTTGGGGTACCTGCCTTTGGATTAAAAACGATATTTGGTGAACTAGCAATAATTCTCCTTACAGGAAGTCGAATTTCTTGTGAGAAATTAATCAATGACGGTTTCGAATTCAAATATCCGAAACTATCCGAAGCTTTTGAAAATCTATTTAAAAAGTAGAGGAAATATCTAAAGCAACTTCACTCCAAGTTTTTGAAACACCATCGGACCCTGTATGTAAATCCTTACAGATTTTATTTAAAGAAGCTAAGGCCTCTCCTGCTTTCCAGTTATTTACATCCATAACAGCTTTCATATTGAAAGTTCTACCTTCGATGGTATAGGTAAATGGAATATCCTGAGTTTCCCCATTCATGGTTAAGGATACCACTCCATTGCTATCATCAGTAATAGAAAACTTACCAGTCAAAGACTTAGTGTTCGTCATAACATCAAAAAAGAACTTTCTGATTTTATAATCGCGACTGGTATCTAATGTGTGTAAACTTGAAATCGGAACTTCAAATTCGGTATTATGGATTGCTTCTTTAACTGAAGCTCCTTCTCCTCCTGATACGATATTTACTTTTTTGAAATATCCCTTTACAGGAAATTTCTCAGTGAATTTGTATGCCGTAAAAGAAATATCATTCTTTGCCCTTTCTAGAGCAAAAGCAGCTGTGGATGTCTTTTTTACTTCTTTAGTTTCTTGTTTGTCTTTTGAGTAGGATGGTTTTTTATCCTTATTAGAACAAGCAACCATTGTTAACATAAGAACAATTAAAAATGACGGTAGGGTAAATTTTTTCATGATTTCAAATTTTATTTTCCTGCAATGACCTGGACTCCACCTTTAACGGAATCCCCAATATTAACTTTTACATTTGTATTAAGGGGAAGAAAAAGATCTACTCGTGATCCAAATTTTATAAATCCAGCATCTGAACCTTGAATCACCTCATCCCCTTCCTTCGCATAATTTACGATTCTTTTCGCTAATGCGCCAGCAATCTGTCTGTATAGCACTTCACCGAAAGATTTATTTTTCACTACCACAGTAGTGCGCTCATTCTCCGTTGAAGATTTCGGATGCCAAGCAACCAAATACTTACCTGGATGATATTTACTGTAGGAAACTGTTCCACCAAGCGCATATCTCGTAACATGAACATTAATTGGAGACATAAAGATGGATACTTGTAACCGTTTATCTTTAAAATATTCTGGCTCTTCAACCTCCTCAATCACAACAACTTTTCCATCAACCGGAGCGATAATAGCATCCTCATTTAATGGTGTATCACGTTTTGGATTTCTGAAAAACTGAAGAATAAGAATTAATAAAACTAATAATACAATCTGTATAGTTTTATAAACCCAAAGATTTTCAACGTAATTATCAGCAAGTAATATTCCTGCAATTACAATACTCAATGTAATAAAGATAATTGTATACCCTTCTCTATGAAATCGAATCATTAAATAATAGCGATATAGTGTAGATACAAATATACAAACGGAGCAGCAAACAACAAGCTATCGAGGCGATCAAAAAATCCACCATGCCCTGGGATTAGGGTTCCGCTGTCTTTTACATTCGCATGTCGCTTAAATTTTGATTGAATTAAATCTCCAATCGTACCCAAAACACTTGTAATTACCGCTATAATCAACCAATTCATCAATGACAGGTCTCTGTTGAAATAATAAATAACTCCAGCAGCAACTAATGAAAATACAAAACCGCCAATAAAGCCTTCAATGGTCTTCTTGGGAGAAACAGATGGAAATAATTTTCGTTTGCCAAAATTCTTACCAATTAGAAAGGCAAAGCTATCATTGACCCACATCATTACTAAAATCCCAATGATTAAATGGGGTCGGTATTCGTCATTTAAGAATGGGAGAAGAAGAATAAAGATTGAGGAAAGTATAACATATCTGGTGGTTACAATAATTTTAGTAGTGGTTCTAGTAAGCTTAAATTCTTTGTAATAGTACAATTGATAAATTAATACTAAGGATGAAATCAAAGAAGCAATAAGAATTGGTAGTATCAATACATCAAATTGCTCCACGAAGATCAAATACACCAAAATGGCATATACCAAGTATACAATGGTATATTTTAAACTAATGATTCGAGTGAATTCTAGTATACATAGGAAGCCGAGAAGTGTTCCATAAGCTACATAAGAAAATTCGGAAAAAAGTATAGCCGAAATAAAGAGAACAACATAAATAAACCCAAAAACTCCCCTTTGATAAAGGTTACTCATCTTATAAATCTTCTAACAGAAGCAAATATAAGTTTTTTGAATTACTGTTACCGTAGTTCAGGAAACTATCATCAGGATTATTTAAACGATAATTTCTGATGGATGAAATATTGGTAGGTAGATTATCTTTATTCTTTCTTTTAATCCCTGTCAATCCCTGACCAGTATCTTTTACAATTTGACTTGTGGTAGCAAAAACTATGAAATCATCTGGTAACTCATTCAGCTTTGTACTCTTCAACTGATTTGATGAAAATAATATATCACCATTATCAGCAATTAAATGCTCGCATGTCGTGAACACGGGGCAACCCACTTGAACATCTTTAAGAGACGTCACCTGCTTTTTGTCTAGCATTTTTTTAAGGGAAGGATGCAGTAGATAAGCTTTATCCCAATTGTTCTCAGAAAAGACGTTTTTTAAATTTTTAATTACCTCTTCTTTCTTGACACAGTACAAAAACTTACCCCCTTTTTCTAGGAAGTTGTGTACAAATAAGTCATCGAGGGATAAATCAACTTTCTGATCTTGTATTTCCTCAACTTCTTTGTCTTGAATATTGAAAAGTTTCTTAAAAAAATTCATTAATATCTACTCCTTATCTTCTTCTTTACCTTCCACTACTTCGGATGTTTCTTCTTTTGTTTCAACATCTAATAGTTCGTGCGGACGCTTTCCAAAAATCTTTTCTAAATCGTCTTTGAAAATTACTTCTTTCTCAAGTAGTAACTCAGCAAGAGTGATTAACTTATCTTTATTTTCCTGAAGAATATTGATCGCTCTCTGGTATTGTGTTTCAATAATTTTCGAAATCTCTTCATCGATACGCTTACCAGTATCTTCACTATATGGTTTTACGAAAGCATCATTTCCTGTTGAATCGTAATAGGTGATGTTTCCTAATTCCTCATTCAATCCGTAAACAGTAACCATTGCTCTTGCTTGTTTGGTTACTTTTTCAAGATCACTAAGTGCTCCTGTAGAAATCTTATCGAACATGATTTTCTCTGCGGCACGACCTCCCATGGTTGCGCACATTTCATCCAGCATTTGCTCTGTTTGAACAATCATACGTTCTGCAGGCAAATACCATGCGGCTCCTAATGATTGACCTCTTGGCACAATTGTCACTTTTACTAACGGTGCAGCATGTTCTGTCATCCAGCTAACGGTCGCGTGACCTGCTTCGTGGTAAGCAATTACTTTCTTTTCTTTGGCCGTAATGACCTTATTCTTCTTCTCTAAACCACCAACAATTCTGTCAACGGCATCCAAGAAATCTTGATGTGTAATCAGTTTTTTTCCTTTTCTCGCAGCGATTAATGCAGCTTCGTTACACATATTTGCAATATCCGCTCCAGAGAATCCAGGAGTTTGCTGAGCAAGGAATTCGATATTTACATTATCGTCAAGTTTAAGAGGCTTTATATGTACTTCAAAAATCTCTTGACGCTCTCTGATATCTGGTAAATCTACATAAATCTGACGATCAAATCGACCAGCTCTCATTAATGCCTTATCTAAAACATCAGCACGGTTTGTTGCTGCTAATACAATCACATTGGTATCGGTACCAAAACCATCCATCTCAGTTAGTAACTGATTAAGTGTATTCTCACGCTCATCATTTCCACCGGTCATACTGTTTTTACCACGAGCTCTACCGATAGCATCAATCTCATCAATAAAAATGATAGAAGGTGATTTCTGTTGTGCCTGTTTGAATAAATCTCTTACTCTGGAAGCACCAACACCTACGAACATTTCAACAAAATCAGAACCTGAAAGTGAGAAAAACGGCACTCCAGCTTCACCTGCAACGGCTTTTGCTAATAATGTTTTACCTGTTCCAGGGGGTCCTACCAATAAGGCTCCCTTCGGAATTTTACCTCCTAACGAAGTGTATTTTTGTGGACTTTTTAAAAAGTCTACGATTTCTTGAACCTCTTCTTTAGCACCTTCTAGTCCTGCCACATTTTCGAAAGTGGTTTTCACCTTTGTGTTTTCATCAAATAATTTGGCCTTCGATTTACCAATACTAAAAATTTGACCACCCCCTCCGGCACCACCAGCACCAGACATTCTTCTCATAAAGAACAACCAGATGGCAATGAGCAAGATGAAAGGTAATAATCCGAAAATACCTTCCCAGATACTTTGGCGATCTTCATTATCGAAATCAAGATCCAATTCATAATCTTTCTTGGCCTTATCTACGGTCTCCTCGAAATATTTAAGATCTCCGAAATTGTACTCATACAATGGAGTTCCAGGTCTGTAAAATGCAGATTTTACAAACTTTTCGTGACGTTGTTTTTTTAAAGCATCTTTCTTAATGTAAATCTCTGCAATGTTCTTATTGATCACTGCGATTTCCTTAATATCGTTATCCTTTAAAATTTCAAAAAACTCATTTTTTGAAATCTTCTTAGATGCCATTCCGCCACTATTAAGAAAATTAAAAGCGATAATAGCAATAATGATAGCACCATAAATCCAGTAAGGACTAAATTTTAATTTTGGTGTATTCGGACTTTTATTTGAATCTGACATGTTTTTTCTTTCTAACTAATCGTTTAGACTGTTTTTACTTCCGTAATTTTCGCATCACCCCACAGGCTCTCAATATCATAAAACTCTCGAACGTGTTTTTGAAATATATGAACCACCACATTAACATAATCTAACAAAACCCACTCCGAATTGGTTAATCCTTCAGAATGCCAAGGTTTATCTTTTGTCTCTTTACTAACAAGTTTTTGAACAGACCCAGAAATGGCATTTACGTGAGTATTGGAAGTACCCGAACATATCACAAAGTAATCGCAAACCGTATTCTCTATCTCTCTTAAATCAAGGAGTTGTATATCTTCTCCTTTAACGTCATCAATCCCTTTGATTATCACAGAAATTAAGTCATCTGCACTAACGTGAATGTTCGTCATTAATTAAATTTAATTTAAGGCAAAGTTATTATTTTTTTTGAGTAATTTGTCTATACCAATTATACTTTACACAATTATTTAACAATTGAAAATCATCAAACTTGATACCATTAATTCGACAAATTCTTATTTGAGGGAATTGGCTATTCATCAAGACGTCGATAATTTCACAGTTGTTTCTGCCAAACATCAATCTGAAGGCAAAGGTCAAATTGATAAAAAATGGATTACAGAACCCAACAAAAACTTGACTTTCAGCATTTTAATAAAAGAAAAATATCAAATTCAGCATAAAAAATATATCAATATTGCCGTTTCTCTGGCACTACATGATTGGTTTACACAAAAGAAAATTAAGAATTTATCCATTAAATGGCCAAACGACATAATGGCAGGTAGTAAGAAATTGTCTGGTATTTTGATTGAAACAATGATTCGAGGCTCAAAAATTTATCATACCGTTATTGGGATAGGAATCAATGTCAACCAGCAACAATTTTCATCAGAAATTAAATCTGTATCATCGCTTTTATTAGAAACCAGTAAAACTTACGATTTAGATCTTCTTTTACTTGAAATCCTTCCAATAATCCAAAACAGAATCCAGGATTTCCTTAGCGGCAAGTTTAAAGAATTGGAGGAGGCATATTCTAAATTGCTGTATCGAAAAGATATACCATCAAATTTCGTGGACAATCAAGGAAACCGATTTGCAGGAAGTATTACAGGGATTTCTCAAGATGGAAATCTACTTATTTCAACTGAAAATGGTTCGGTTAGAGAATTTGGAATTAAGGAAGTGGCTTTTGCTTAAAGTCTTTTGATATTATCTGTCAAAACTTCAATGAAAGAAGTTAATGGTTTTTTTACCATCATTGCCATCATCATATTGAACTTTCCATCAAAATCAAGCTGAACCTCACAAGAATGCTCGTCAATTTCTTCGATGTCTGCACCCAATTGGAAATCCAATTTACTACTTGCAGCTCCCAAAGTAACGTTAGAAAACTCAGTTTTATCTTTTAGGACCAAGCGAATTTCTGGCATCCCTTTTAAAGCGAATAAAAATGAATCTCCATCAACTTCAAACTTCTGAATATCATCAGGCATCAATTTTTCAAAATTCCCAACACTAGAGAAGAAATGATACATTTCTTCTGCAGATTTGTTAACAATGACTCTGTCTCCTGATATATTCATATTTTTAAATTTAAGATTTCCATTCACCCGGATTGGATCTCCAATCACGCAGTAAACTTAACTCTTTTTGACTAATATATTGACTATCGAGAGCTTGTTCTAGTAAAATTTCATAATTACTTAACGTGCTCAAGTTCACATTCTGATTTTTAAAGTTCTGAGCAGCCACTTCAAATCCGTAAGAGAAAATGGCAACCATACCTTTTACGGTAGCACCAGCCTCTTTAAGTGCTTCAACGGCAGCCAAACTGCTTTTTCCAGTGCTAATCAAATCTTCGATAACAACAACATTCTGTCCTGATTCTAATACTCCTTCGATTTGATTTTGACGACCGTGTTTCTTTGGTTCAGGTCTCACATATACAAAAGGAATACCTAATTCTTGAGCCACTAATACTCCAATGGCAATAGCCCCTGTTGCTACTCCTGCAACCACATCTGGCTTTCCGAATTCGTCCTCGACAATTTTAGCCATCTGCTCTTTTAAATACACTCGTACTGGTGGGTATGATAACGAGACTCTGTTATCACAATATATCGGTGATTTCCAGCCCGAAGCCCAAGTATATGGTTCTTCTGGACTCAACTTAATTGCCTTAATTTGCAATAAAAGTTCCGCAGTTTTTTTTGCTGTATCTTTGTTCTTAATCATACCCGCAAATGTATAAAGTTTTTATAAATGATAAACCCATTATATTAACTTCTTCATTCCAAAATGAGGAAACGTTTTCGGTTCAATTATTCAAACGCACTGTGGTTGATGAAGTTATCTATCGATTGAAAAATGAAAATATTGAGGGTATCGTTCTTCATTGTGATAATTTAGAACAGGATTGGGATAATTTTAAAAACAATTTTAAGGTTGTTTTTGCCGGCGGCGGACTCGTAACTAACGAGAATCAAGATATTTTGTTCATTTCCCGAAATGATAAATGGGATCTTCCCAAAGGTCGAATAGAAGAAGGAGAATCTATCGATACAACCGCAATTCGTGAAGTTGAAGAAGAGTGTGGTATCAAAGATTTACAAATCAAACAAAAGCTAATTACAACCTGGCATATCTATTATCAAAATCAGTATTGTCTCAAAGAAACCCACTGGTTTTTAATGGATTCAAATTATAAGGGGGAATTAAAACCTCAAGTAGAGGAAGGTATCACAGCGGTGAAATTTATTTCGAATTCGGACATTCATTCAGTATTGAGCAATTCCTATTCAAATATTAAATTGACCTATAAAGCCTTTAAAAACCTTGATTTTTAAAAATTGACCCTATATTTGCCGACTTAAATTCTACTCATGGCAAAGTTTATTCGAAAAAGAGTTCAAAACGTTAGAAACGATATTTTATCAGGAATAACAGTGGCCTTAGCCCTTGTTCCAGAAGCTGTTGCATTTGCATTCGTAGCTGGAGTTGATCCATTAGTCGGTTTGTATGCCGCATTTATGATTGGGTTAATTACTTCAATTTTTGGTGGTCGTCCTGGGATGATTTCCGGTGCTACAGGTGCCTTAGCAGTCGTAATGGTGAACTTAGTTTCTGAGGGGAATGCGATGGGTACTCCAGACGAAAATTTAGGTTTATATTATTTGTTTTTGACCGTAATTCTGATGGGAATAATTCAATTTTTAGCTGGAATTTTCAAGTTAGGTAAATTTGTTCGATTGATTCCACACCCTGTAATGATGGGGTTTGTGAACGGATTGGCAATTGTTATCTTCTTATCTCAATTAGGGATGTTTACCCAACAAGTGAATGGAGAAAAAGTTTGGCTAGAAGGGTCAGCCTTATATTGGATGATTGGATTGGTAGGTTTAACGATGCTAATCATGTGGGGATTACCACAAATAAAGGCTGCCAAAAAATTACCAGAAGCCCTAATTGCCATTTTAGTAGTTTCTGCTATTGTAATTTTCTCCGGACTCGATGTTGCTACCGTTGGATCATTTATTAGAGATGGTGGTGGTGAAGGACTAAAAGGTGGATTTCCGGTGCCTGTTTTAGAGACATTCACCAAAATTCCATTGAATATGGAAACCCTATCATTTATTTTTCCTTATGCACTAATTTTAGCGGCAATCGGTCTAATTGAATCACTAATGACACTCAATCTAATTGATGATTTAACCGAAACGAGAGGAAATTCCAATCGTGAATGTATGGCTCAAGGTGGCGCAAATATCATCACAGGATTATTCGGTGGAATGGGTGGCTGTGCCATGATTGGTCAATCGATTATCAACATCAAAGGTGGTGGTCGAGGCCGTTTATCTGGAATTACAGCGGCTATCTTTTTATTAATGTTTATTCTATTTGCATCTTCTTATATCGAACAAGTTCCGATTGCGGCATTGGTTGGCGTGATGTTCATGGTAGTTATTGGAACCTTCGCTTGGTCAAGTTTTAGAATTATGAATAAGATTCCAAAGGCTGATTTAGTAGTTCTAATTCTTGTTTCATCATTAACCGTGATTTTCGATTTAGCAATTGCTGTAATTGCCGGAGTTATTGTAAGTGCGCTAGTTTTCTCATGGGAAAATGCCAAACGTATACGTGCAAGAAAGCGACTTAAAGAAGATGGAACTAAGATTTATGAAATCTGGGGTCCTCTATTCTTCGGAAGTATTTCTGCTTTCAATGAAAAGTTTGATGTTAAAAATGATCCTAAAAATGTTGAAATAGATTTTGTCGAGTCTCGAGTTTCCGATCATTCTGCTCTTGAAGCCATATTTAACTTGGTTGAAAAATACGAAGCGGCTGGAAAAACTATTGTTTTGAAACACCTAAGTCAGGATTGTAAAGATTTACTTTACAAGGCAAGTCCCAAGTTTAAGGAGGTGATTGAAGAAGCGGTGGATGATCCAAGATATCATCTTGCTGCTAATCCAGAGAATTTCGAAAAGAGTCTTTCTGAATATACTTTTTAATCGAACTTGAGGCGCGTTTGCGCAACGCTCTCAATTTTCTTAGTGATTTCTGGTCGTGAAGCAACGAGTCTTTTGAACTCATGAGAAGTTAACTCTAAAGTTTCACAGCGCCCTTTGGCGGTTACAGTTGCAGTTCTTTTGTTGTTATTTAGTAAGGTAATTTCTGAAATCGTTCCTCGGTCTAAATCGGAAAAAATGGGCACTTTAGCAACTAGATTCCAACTTGTAATATATTTGATTCGCTAGCTGCTAGGCAAATCCATTAGCCAAAATACCAGCGGGTAGAGCGAACATTCCCAATCCGATAATGGATGCTAAAGCTCCTAGCAATTTACCCAATGCAGTTACCGGAACTACATCACCATATCCCACTGTGGCTAGTGTTACAATTGACCACCACATCGATTCCAAAATACTTGAGAATCCATTTGGATTGGCATCGCGCTCTACGAAATAAAGAATAGTAGAAATGGAAAAAGTGAGCAACATCATTACATACAATGATGCCAAAATTAATTTACGTTCTGTAATAATAACATCCTTAAAAATGCTTAACGTATCAGAAAAGCGAGCTATTTTTAAGAAGGCCGCGATTTCGAATGTCAGTTTTAAGAAGTACAACTAATCAAGTCTCAATAAAATGATCACAATGGGGATAGCCTAAACGATATCAACTAGACCTTCCAAGGAGAACAAATAATTACCTAGACCCTTTATTCCTTTCACCAAAATCAGATTTAACAGCGGATCAGTGGCTAACAATCCGAATACTGCATATTCTACTCGAAGAATCAAATGATAATAACGAATATCAAATCGAGTAGTTTCAATCGCGACCAAAAAAGTGGCCATTAAAGCGATTATCGGAATTACAAATCGATAGAAATGATTCTAGTAAAGTCGCTATTTTTTGGTTGTGATGATTGATACTTCTAATTACCGGATTTTATAGATGGGTAATTGCAAATGTGCCTGTTCGTAATGAGGAGAATTCTTGTATACAAAATTCAATTGAGCCCGAGGATTCCTAGCAAAATCTTTCTCTTTCATCTTTTCGTCAAATTGAGCTTTTAACTTTGGATTATTAGCCAATAATTCTTCCGCAATATCCTCAAAAACATAAGAAGAATATCCTTCTTTTTGCTGTAAGATGGTATCAAAAAAGTTCCAATTGAAAAATGAATCGGAAGCTTCGGCTTCAAGCGTCTCAAGCAAGTATCGAACACCATTTTGATTTGTCGGAATGATAACATCACCAGCACTGAATCGAACCGCTGCCTCAGTGAGAGCCACGGTAGTATTAAAATGTAAATAATGACCTTCATAAGCCGAACGACGTGTATTAAAATCCTTAATATGATTGACTTCAACCGTTATTGTAGTGTCTTTATCAAATCTTTCAAATTGAATCTGATTCACTCTTAATCTATCCACAATTTCATGCCAACCTTGCTTTAAAATGTAGTACTTTGGAATTTCAATTTCCCTTGTTGAAATAAAATTGTTGTAATAGTTCACAGTTTTGGTATATGGCAATTCCTGATTATAAAATAAGCGCTTTCCGTTCGTTACTTTACTATCAATCATCTCCCCTTCATATCCTTTAAATTGCAATTGAGTCGGATGTTCCCGATCTACTTTAAACTGAATTGGATAGGTTTTTTTTGCTAAAACTTCATTCAATGCATTCTTTCTTAAGGAATGAATTTGATCAGCATTTTCTTTTGTGAAATCGAGCATCGAAAATAATAATGCATAGGTTTGATTCACTCTATCCTTGTATGGTTTCAACATATGTGTTTCGACCATCATTCCTAGGGTATGAAATAAAGTAGTGTAACCCGTTGAATATCTTGGTCCGTCGAAAAATTGAGACCATCCTTTTTCTGGAATTGACCCCCAAACATTTACATATGGAGTGATATCATATCCTTTTTGCAATAAGGATTGTTCTAAGTAGGGTCGCATTCTCGTTTCCAAGAATTTCCCTAATGACCCACCAAGTTTATTGTGTTGGGTAAACAGATGGGTTAAGGTATATTGATAATCGGCTCCATTACTAACATGAGTATCTACAAAAACATCAGGATTAACAGCATGGAAAATTTCTGCAAAAGCAGCCGCATTTTTCGAGTCTTGTTTGATAAAATCTCTATTCAAGTCATAATTTCTGGCATTCCCTCTAAATCCGTAAGCTTTTGGTCCATTCTGATTTGCTCTCGTATGCGAATTTCGATGTAACGAACCTCCCACATTATAAACTGGAATAATAGCTAAAATGATGTCTTTGTATGTATTTTTCATGGAATCATTCTGAACGATATCTCTCAACAACATCATTGAGGCATCAATACCATCAGATTCTCCCGGATGAATTCCGTTATTAATCAAAACTTTCCGTTTTGGTGAGTTCTTTAAATCCTGAATATTGTAAACTCGGTCGGTATCAAAAATCAGGAGATGTAAAGGTTTTCCTGAATCTGTTTGTCCGAAAGAGAATAATGAAAACTCATCATACTCATCGGCTAGGCTTTCATAATACTCGATAATTTGAGCATATGTAGCCGTTTCCAATCCATCAGAAGATTCAAAAACCGTAATGAAATCTTTATTTGTTTTTGACTGATTTGCGCAGCCCATGACAATACTTAAAAGCAGTAAGAAAACTATTTTTTTCATGAATTGAAATTCAATTTTCAAAAATTAAATACGAACAGATTTAGGAACTAATTTGGTGTAGTCTCCATTATTACGAATCACATCTCGCACAATTGATGAAGAGATGTATGATGTCTTCGCAGAAGTTAATAGGAAAACTGTTTCTATTGGAGCGAAATCTCTGTTGGTATGAGCTATCGCCTTTTCAAACTCAAAATCGGCTGGATTACGGAGTCCTCTGAGGATAAAATCCACATTTATCTCTTTACAGAAATCAACGGTTAGACCTTTGTAAGTGACAACTTTAACACGATCATTATCGGCAAAAGCATCTTCAATAAACTTTTTACGTTGCTCAAGGGTGAACATATATTTTTTATCGGCATTTACTCCAATAGCGATAATGACCTCATCAAATAATTTGGCACCTCTTTCAATAATATCGTAATGACCTAAGGTAAATGGATCAAATGACCCTGGAAAAATTGCTCTTTTCATACTTATGATTTTAATGCCATTTTAATTGCGTTGTCAAATAGTGAGGCCAGAGAAATTCCGGCTTCATTAGCCTGTTGCGGCAAAATACTTTCTTCTGTTAATCCGGGAACTGTATTCATTTCTAAAAAGTGTGGCTCGCCATTTACCAAGATAAATTCAGATCTTGAAAAACCAGACATTTGTAAAACCTGATACACTTTTCGTGCTTCCTCTTCCACTCTTGTTTTTGTCTCTTCGGATAATCGGGCTGGAGTAATTTCTTGGGATTTCCCTTCATATTTTGCTTCATAGTCAAAGAAATCATTTTCTGAAACAATCTCCGTAATTGGAAGAACTTTGATATTTCCCTCATATTGAATGACTCCGACAGAAACTTCGGTTCCTTCTAAAAACGATTCAATCAAAATCTCAGAATCTTCAGAAAAAGCCTTTTGAATAGCCCCCATCAGGTTTTGTTGCTCATATACTTTTGATATTCCGAAGCTGGAGCCGGCTTTATTGGGTTTTACGAAACAAGGTAATCCAACCTTTTCAATAATATCATTTGGAATGATTTCATCACCTTCATTTAAATACACCGATTTGGCAGTTCGAATTCCGTATTGTTTCACAACACTCAAAGTATCCCGCTTATTGAAGGTCAATGCCATTTGATAGAATGGAGCCGAGGTATGTTTGATTCCAAGTGTTTCAAAATAAGCAATAAGAGATCCGTCTTCACCAGGAGTGCCATGAATCACATTAAAGATACAATCAAAGGTTACTTTCTCGCCTTGAGCTATAAAAGAAAAATCTGATTTATCTATTGGATAAGTTGCTCCGTTTTCATCTAAAGCAAGCCACTCATTTTTTAAAATATGAACTCTAAAGGGTCTGTAAATATCGCGATTGAGATGCTGATAAACTACATTGCCACTTTTCATTGAAATGTTTACTTCAGAGGAGTAACCACCCATAACGATAGCAACGGTAATTTTCATGAATTGTAGTATATACAAACAAATTTATCAAAATATAAATAGAATAGACAACGTTTAGATTTTATATATTTGTTTGGACCAAAAAATCACCCATATGAATCTTTTACGCTTCCTTATAAGCAAAACCTTTTTGAAACAATTGGCTATTGCCGGAATTGGTTTTTTCGTATTGGTATTTGGTTTAAAATTCTGGTTGGGATATACAACGAATCATAATCAAAAAATTGCAGTGCCTGATTTAAATAAAATCCCCATTGATAAAGCTGCTGAGAAACTTAAGGAATTAAATCTTGATTTTATCGTGATTGATAGTGCGAATTACAATCCGATCTATCCCAAAAAATCAGTGATTGAGCAAAGTCCGGAAGCGGGTGATTTTGTAAAAGAAAAAAGAAAGATTTACCTTACCTTGAATCCGTCCAAATTTAGAGACGTTACCTTACCGCAATTAAATGGTAAAACAAAACGTCAGGCAATTTCAAATCTAAGATCTATTGGAATCAATGTAAATACCAAATTCATTTATGTAAAAGATATTGGGAAGGATGTGGTACGCGGAATCCGATTTAGAGGAAAAACAGTGAATATGGGAGATAAAATTCCTTTAAATTCAATTGTTGATTTAATTTTAGGTAACGGAAAAGGTCGCTAGGCTAATCAATAATTCGTTTTCAATATAACTTCATGCAAGAAAATTCAAGAACTTCAGAATTTGATAATGATGATCTTTACGAACACTACAGATTCGTAGCAAGTGAGGGACAGGTTCCATTACGTGTAGATAAATTTCTAATGAACTTTATTGAAAATGCCACCCGCAATAAAATCCAACAAGCAGCAAAAGCGGGAAACATTCTCGTAAATGATACCATTGTAAAACAAAATTACAAGGTAAAACCAAAAGATGTAGTTCGAGTAGTTTTATCGCACCCACCCCATGAAAACTTATTGGTAGCAGAAGAAATTCCATTAGATATTGTTTACGAGGATAATGAAGTCATCGTGGTCAACAAACCAGCAGGAATGGTGGTACACCCTGGTCATGGAAATTACACTGGAACACTCGTAAATGGTTTGATTCACCATATTGAAAACCTACCTACAAATAGCAATGAGCGACCGGGACTGGTACATCGAATTGATAAAGATACTAGTGGATTATTAGTAGTTGCAAAGACTGAGTTTTCCATGGCTCATTTGTCTCGTCAGTTTTTTAATCGTTCCACCGAAAGATTGTATTACGCTTTGGTTTGGGGAAATATTGAAGAAGAGTCAGGAACTATTGAAGGACATATCGGTCGTCACTTCAAAAATCGACTTCAGATGGATGTGTTCCCAGATGGTGAACACGGGAAACCAGCTATAACCCATTTCAAGGTAATTGAACGATTTACCTATGTTACATTGGTCCAATGCAAATTAGAAACGGGAAGAACACATCAGATTAGAGCGCATTTTAAACATATTGGCCATACTCTTTTTAATGATGAACGTTATGGGGGAGATCAGGTATTGAAGGGAACTACATTTACCAAATACAAGCAGTTTGTTGAGAATTGTTTTAAAGCGATGCCAAGGCAAGGCCTTCATGCAAAAACCTTAGGCTTTACACACCCAAAAACTGGAGAGTTTTTACAATTTAATTCTGAGATACCAGAAGATATGGAGGCCTGCCTGGAGAAATGGAGAGGGTATAGTAAGCATTTAGAAAATTGATCGGAACGAACGGAATTTAATTTCGTATGTACTACCTTTAAGTCAATCAACTAATTTCAAATATGCAATATGGCTTTGGAGATATTCTCCAGTTATTAGGAGCATTAGGGGTATTCCTTTTCGGAATGAAAGTTATGCGTGACGCCTTGCTAAAATTAGCAGGTGATTAAATGCGATCCATTTTGGCAAGCATGACCTCGAATTGAAATCTTTTGTTTTTCTCTACAAAACGAATCGATTCATTGTAGGCTATTCTGTACATCCAAGTTAACAGAGAGCTTTTCTTCTGAAACTTCTCAATACTTCTGTAAATGCGTAAAAAGGTGTTTTGTAGAACGTCATCTGCGTTTTCATGCGTAACCACTATTTTTCGAATATGCAAATACAATAGCTCCTGATATACATCAAGCAGTTTACCGAAGGCCATATCCTTTTGCTTCGGATTTTTAAACGCGATTAGAAGTTCTTGATCTTTAGACAAAAAATTTCGTTTGGTTTGTTGCTTAGACCTTTAAATTTAGCAATAGTTTGAATCATAATCTAAAGTATTATTAAATATCATTTCTATAAATAGCGGCATTAAAGAAATTAATTAATTAGACTAGTTATTCGTTTATCTTGTTCCTATTTTTGTATCAAATTATTTTTCCATGAAAATCATTATTTCACCAGCAAAATCCTTAGATTTTGAAACGAAAGCATCAACTAGTTTACACTCTAATCCCCAATTTCTAGAGGATTCAGAAAAACTAAACAAAAAGCTAAAAACAGTTTCACGAAAGAAACTGGGTGAATTAATGAGTATTTCTCCTGCTCTTGCAAGTCTTAACTACGAGAGAAATCAAGAATGGGTTCCTGATTATACTTTAGAAACTGGCAAACAAGCTGTTTATGCTTTTACTGGGGAAGTTTACCGTGGACTTGAGGTATCCACATTAGAAGAGGAGAAACTTCCTTTTCTTCAAGAGAATCTTAGAATTATTTCTGGTCTTTACGGTATTTTAAAACCGCTGGATGTGATTCTTCCTTACCGATTAGAAATGGGAACCAAATTAAAAGTTGGTCGTAAAGAGAATCTATATAAATTTTGGGGCGATAAATTGGCCGAAACTTTAAATGAGGAAATGGAAGACGGTGAATTACTAGTAAACCTGGCAAGTAATGAGTACAATAAAGCCGTTCTCAACAAAGCATTAAGAGCAAATGTGATTACTCCAGTTTTCAAAGATTTTAAAAATGGTCAACTAAAAACCATCATGACTTTCACCAAGCGAGCTCGAGGATTAATGGTACGTTATATTGTAGATCATAATATTACCTCTGAAGAAGACTTAAAAGGTTTTGATACTGAAGGATACCGATTTAGTGAAGAGCTATCTTCAGATACTGAATACGTATTTACGCGTTAATTTTTCATTTGATACATCACCCAAGTATGTGGTGCTGTAACCGCAAATAAAATTGCAAAAACGACAGATGCCAGATCTGTTGCCTTTGGGAATAAGAAATATAATACTACCAATCCTACAATACTTATTCCCCAAAAAACTGCTGCTTTCTTTACATAAAATAGCAATGCATTATTGTCAATATCTCCGGAAATAAACTTCGTCTGATGAATAATTGAAGGAATAGAATGCCAGAAAATAAAATAAATAGCAAAACTTAACACCAGAGATGAGGTATTAAACACAACTAAAAGTACCAACAAATAGAAGAGTTCTCTGCCAAAGTTCACACTAGTTTCTTTTTTCGCAAGAATGACATAACCTGCAAGTCCAAAAACAAGGATGCCAGTAGAAAAGAGAGTTGCAAGGATTTGAGTTTCTGTGAACGTCTTACCTGCCAATTGATTCATAATTACGGCCACATCGTCTTGTGATAAGTAAAAAAGCAACGAAAACAACAACAATCCGTAAGAAGTAAAAAATAAAAAATCAAAAACAGGTCCCTGATGTAAATTTTCTCCAAAGTGTTCTTCTCCAAAATGATAGGCACTTAGCAATATGAACAATACAATAGCCACAAATGGATTCAAAAAATAAATAAGAGCGCAAAGTGCAATAATTCCTATGTATATTAACAGATTTCTGATAAACGAGCTTTTTCCATCTTCCATTTTAGACAGAATTAACAGATCATTTGCACCATGTAGTATTCCAACAGAAACTACAAGAATGTATGCAATTGAATCTTCTACAATTTCTCCAAATTGAACACTCAACCATATCAAGAAAAATGTAAAAAAAATCATAAAATCTTGATAATTATATTTTAAAAGGCGTTCCATTTTTCAAATTTAATAATTTATTAGTATTTTTGTTTATCTTTATATTCAAAAGATTAAACGTTTATAACTAATTAAATTAATTTACAATGTATTATTTACTTAATTTTTTGTCTGTTTCTAAAATCGCTACAGACGACTATGTAGGATTCACATTCTTCGTTGGATGTATGGCTATGATGGCTGCTTCTGCATTCTTTTTCCTTTCAATGAATAATTTTGATAAAAAATGGAGAACTTCCATTTTAGTATCAGGATTAATTACATTCATTGCCGCTGTTCACTATTGGTACATGAGAGATTATTGGGCTGCAAATGCAGAATCACCAACATTCTTTCGTTATGTTGACTGGGTATTAACAGTACCTTTAATGTGTGTTGAATTCTTCTTAATCTTAAAAGTAGCTGGTGCTAAAAAATCAATGATGTGGAGATTGATCTTCTTATCTGTGATTATGTTAGTAACTGGATATTTTGGAGAGGCAGTATACAGAGACAGCGCTTGGTTATGGGGTCTAGTTTCAGGTATTGCTTATTTCGTAATTGTTTACGATATCTGGTTAGGAGAGGCAAAAAAATTAGCCGAAGCAGCAGGTGGAGCTGTTCTTTCTGCTCACAAAACATTATGCTGGTTCGTATTAGTTGGATGGGCAATTTATCCTTTAGGATATATGGCTGGAACTCCAGGATGGTATAGCTTTATTGGAGATTGGGGTCTTAACATGGACGTAATTTACAATATCGGTGATGCTGTAAACAAAATCGGATTTGGTTTAGTAGTTTATAATTTAGCTTTACAAAGCTCAAACGACTAAATTGTTCTAAACAACAAATAAAGAATCCCAAGATTTTCTTGGGATTTTTTTTGTCTCTTATGCTAACAGTCAGCGAGTCGAACAGTAACTGCCAATCCGCCTTCGGACGTTTCTTTGTAGTTCTTATTCATATCTTTCGCGGTTTCCCACATGGTATCAATCACATTATCCAAATGAACTAAGCATTCCTTCGGATTGGTTTCAAGCGCAATTTCTGCAGCATGAATGGCCTTAATGGAACCCATTGAATTTCGCTCAATACATGGCACTTGCACTAATCCAGCAATTGGATCGCAAGTTAGACCCAAATGATGTTCCATTGCTATTTCTGCAGCTACCAACGATTGTGATGGCGTTCCACCCATCAACTCCGTAAGTGCACCTGCAGCCATAGCCGAGGATACTCCAATTTCTGCCTGACATCCTCCCATCGCCGCAGATATTGTGGCGTTTTTCTTAAACAAACTACCTATTTCTCCGGCTGTGAGTAAAAATCGTCTTACATGATTAAAATCTGCTTCATGATTTTCAATCACCATATAATACATTAAAACAGCTGGAATGACTCCTGCACTTCCGTTAGTTGGTGCCGTTACGACTCTACCTAATGAAGCATTTACTTCATTGACAGACAACGCCAAACAACTCACCCATTTTAAAATCTCTCTAAATTTCACCTCTGTGCTTCGAATGGCACCTATCCATTCTTTCGGATTGCTATAAACAGCATCCTTAATCAATTTTTTATGGGTGTCAAAAGCTCTTCGTTTTACATTAAGTCCACCTGGTAATTTTCCTTCTGTATGACATCCAAGGTACATACATTCCAACATGGTCTCCCAGATTCGATTCAATTCAAAATCAATCTCCTCTGCAGATTTTAATTCCAATTCATTTTTGAAAACAACTTCTGAAATCAGTAAATCGTATCGTTCGCAATACTCCTCTAATTGAATGGCCCTATTGATTGGATACGGAAAGTTCTTTTTGTTAATCTCTATATCATCTTCAAGATTATCATCTTCTTGGACGATGAATCCGCCACCAATGGAATAATAAGTTTCGGTTGAAATTTCCTCATCACCAGAAAAGGCCCTAAAAGTTACTCCGTTAGCATGATAAGGAAGAAACTCTCGGTTAAATACAACAGAACTAGGTAAAAATGGAATCACTTTACCACCTTTGAAAATAAGTTCTTGTTGGTTATTAATTCGCTCGACAATGATAGCAATATCTTCGATGGGAATCGTCTCCGGATCAGCCTCACACAATCCTAACAAAACTGCCAGGTCAGTAGCATGTCCTTTACCCGTGAGTGATAGCGAACCATATAAATCAACAACAACGCGATCCAATTCATCGAATTGGCCTGACTCCTTTAATTTTTCAACCCATGATTGTGCGGCCCGCCACGGACCTAAAGTATGAGAGCTTGAGGGGCCAACCCCAATTTTCAGCATATCGAAAACACTTACAAATTGTGACATTGCTAAAAAACGATTAAAAAATTGGCGTAAATTTAAAAAATCCAACTCAATCAGCTGGATTTTTAAATATAATTAAATGAATGAAATCTTAGAATCCGTAAACAGATTCTTTATCGAATTTTTTAACTAACATGTAATATACAACCGCACGGTATTTATTACGCTCTGATTTCCCGATTCGTTCCATAACTTCTCCAATTTTTTCATCCAATTCTGGCGTATCGGCTAATCCAAGTTTCTTGATCAAGAAATTATTCTTCACTGTTTCCAATTCTCGAGGATCTGATCCTGAAACAGTTTCGGCATCCTTTTTATAAATCGACGGTCCTAAACCTTTAGTAACGGCAGTTAACAATTCAGTATTTGAACGGATGTCTCTGTCGTCCATAAATTTTTATACAAGGATACTTTTTCGTCGAATTTACTCATGATGTTTTAGATTTTAAGTGATTGAAATGTTTCATATAAAGATAATTAAAAATTGAATTGGGTTTATTACAATTTTATCAGAATTCTTGAACATGGTTTTATGTCATATTGTCACAAAATTGACCGAAATAAATCGATAAACTGACATTTTTTAATACATTTTCGAATGGCATAGCCTTTGAACTTTAGAAGGCAAAACAGAAAAATAAATTAAATAATACATATATTATGAGTAAAATTATAGGAATAGATTTAGGAACAACCAACTCTTGCGTTTCTGTGATGGAGGGTAACGAGCCTGTAGTAATTCCTAATGCTGAAGGAAAAAGAACTACGCCATCTATCTTAGCTTTTGTTGATGGTGGCGAGCGTAAGATTGGTGATCCAGCCAAAAGACAGGCGGTAACTAATCCTACAAAGACCATATATTCAATCAAACGTTTTATGGGGAACAAATTCTCTGAGTCAACTAAAGAGGCTGAAAGAGTACCATATAACGTAGTGAAAGGAGATAATGACACGCCGAGAGTAGATGTTGATGGGCGTTTATATACACCTCAAGAAATCTCAGCTATGATTCTTCAGAAAATGAAGAAAACTGCAGAAGACTACTTAGGTCAGTCTGTTACAGAAGCTGTAGTAACTGTACCTGCATACTTTAATGACTCACAACGTCAAGCAACTAAAGAAGCTGGTGAAATCGCAGGTTTAAAAGTTAGAAGAATTATCAACGAACCTACTGCAGCTGCATTGGCGTATGGATTAGATAAATCTAATGATGATAAGAAAATCGTTGTATTCGACTTCGGTGGAGGTACACATGACGTTTCAATCCTAGAATTAGGAGACGGTGTATTCGAAGTGTTAGCTACAGATGGTGATACACACTTAGGTGGTGACGATGTAGATGAAAAAATCATCAATTGGTTAGCAGACGAATTTAATGCTGATGAGAACATGGATTTAAGAAAAGATCCAATGGCATTACAGCGTTTAAAAGAAGCGGCAGAAAAAGCGAAAATTGAATTATCAAGTTCTTCTTCTACAGAAATCAACTTACCATATATTACTGCTACAGCAAGCGGCCCAAAACACTTGGTAAGAACATTAAGTAGAGCAAAATTCGAGCAATTAATTGACGATTTAGTAAAGAGAACTATCGAGCCATGTAGAACTGCTTTAAAAAGTGCAGATTTATCTACTTCCGATATTGACGAAATCATCTTAGTTGGTGGATCAACTCGTATCCCTGCAATTCAAGCTGCAGTAGAGCAATTTTTCGGAAAAGCACCAAGTAAAGGTGTTAACCCAGATGAAGTTGTATCATTAGGAGCTGCTATTCAAGGTGGTGTACTTACGGGTGATGTAAAAGACGTTTTATTATTAGACGTAACACCATTATCTCTAGGTATCGAAACCATGGGTAATGTATTCACTAAATTGATTGAAGCAAATACTACAATTCCAACAAAGAAGTCACAAGTATTCTCTACCGCGGTAGATAATCAGCCATCAGTTGAAATCCATGTTTTACAAGGTGAAAGAGCTATGGCGGCAGACAACAAAACCATTGGTAGATTCCATTTAGACGGAATTCCACCTGCGCCAAGAGGTGTTCCTCAAATTGAAGTTACTTTCGACATCGACGCAAACGGTATTATCAATGTAAGTGCTGCTGATAAAGCTACAGGCAAATCACAAAACATCAGAATTGAAGCGTCTTCTGGACTTTCTGAAGAAGAAATTCAAAAAATGAAAGCTGATGCTGAAGCAAATGCCGAAGCTGATAAAAAAGCAAAAGAAACTGCTGAAAAGATTAACGGCGCTGATGCTATGATTTTCCAAACCGAAAAGCAATTAAAAGAATTCGGTGATAAATTATCAGCAGATAAAAAACAACCAATCGAAGATGCTTTAAGCGAATTGAAAACAGCTCACGAATCGAAAGACCTTGCTCAGATTGATGCAGCAATGGAAAAGATTAATGAAGCTTGGAAGGCAGCATCAGAAGAAATGTATGCAGCTCAGCAACAAGCAAATGCTAACGGTGCTCCAAACACAGAGAACACTGCTGGTGATGCAAACCAAGGTGATAACGTTGAAGACGTAGACTTCGAAGAAGTGAAATAATTGTTATGTCTAAAAGACTGGTTTAACTCCTGTAAAGTAAAAAACGTGACCTTCATAGGTCACGTTTTTTATTTGATTCATCTTAACTCTACGTTTTCATTTGGACTGCATTGAAATCCACTAAAAACTAATATCTAATCGGTAATTTATTGGTATCTTGTAAAGGTAAAAAGCGACTTTCAAACCCAATTTACAATCATGAATTTCCGTTTTATTTTTAGTGTTTTCCTTCTAATCACATGCTTCTCCCTAACTGTAAATTCTCAAGAAAAAGTAACCTTAACAATTCACATTGAAGGAATTAAAAAAAAGGAAGGAAGTATTTTAGTAATGTTAAGTAACTCTGAGGCATCTTTTCTTACTGAAGGAGAAGGATTCAAAGTAAACGCAAATGATAATAAGGCAACGGTACGTTATCTGGTGCAAAAAGGGGAGTATGCGTTTTCTTTTTTCCATGATAAGAACGATAATGGTAAGTTTGATACCAATTTTTTAGGAATTCCGAAAGAACCCTATGGATTTTCGAACAATGCAAGCGGTTTTATGGGGCCTCCTAGTTACGATAAGGCCAAATTTACTATTTATAAAAACACAACGATGACTGTCTCATTTTAATGCGAGCACTGTACTTGTTGTTAATCGTATTTAAAAGAAAGCATCCAAGTACTGTCATGGCTTTATAGCCAATTAAAAACCTAAGCTTTAAATTCTTTAGGTAGTGTTCAGAATGGTATTGATAAGGTTTGTTTTTTGATTCTCATCATCTCCAAAGAGCCACTGTAAAACATTATCGCCCCACATTTGCTCTTTTTCTTCTTCGGATATGATATTCTCTTCAATAGCTAAATCGAGAATTTTTCCAGGATAGGATGACTGCTGATCACTTTCCATTTCTCCTAATGGATATGGATCATCTAACCCAAGTACGACTTGTTTCGAAGATTGGTTTTTGATCAATAATCCTAACGACCCTGTATCATGAACAAGGGTGTCGAAAAAAATATTTTTATGACCAACTGCTTTCCTCGGATGTTGTTTCCCCTCAAATAAATCGGGACGACCATCAAATCCTTGGATGCGTCTTCCTAAATTCATTTGTGCCAATTGACCTCCATGCGCAAAGCATACACGCATATTCGGATATTTATTGTAGTAAGCATTTAGGGTAAAAAAGTGATAGGCATCAGCACATTGTGCCAACATCCAAATCAGATGGAAACGCCAATTATTATTTTCTAATTTGATGAATTTTTCACCATCATACGGATGAATTTCAACCGCCAGATTGTATTTATTCGCCAATTCAAAAATCGGTTCATTTTCCTCATCAAAAATGGATCTCCATGTTCCTATTGTATCCATATAATGGGTCGGAAGACATAACAATCGTAACCCTAACTCCTCAACACAACGTTCAATTTCCCAACATGCACCGCGTACAAATCCAGGATGGACCACAAATCCGCAAGTAAATTTTGAAGGATGATCGGCTTGAATTCTTCCATTAAAATCATTCTGAAAACGCAA
>JBMHDU010000010.1:0-6738 GCA_049889235.1 Polaribacter sp. | reverse complement strand
TGTGAAAAAAATGAATTTCACTCACGTCGAAATGATGCCTGTAATGGAATACCCATACGATCCAAGTTGGGGATATCAGTTAACAGGATACTTCGCTCCTACAAGTCGTTTTGGGAATCCGGATGAATTTAAATACTTAGTAGATGCTTTCCATAAAAAAGGAATTGGAGTCATTTTAGATTGGGTACCCTCTCACTTCCCTTCGGATGAACACGGATTAGGATTTTTCGATGGTTCACATTTGTATGAGCATCCAGATCAGAGAAAAGGATACCATCCAGACTGGAAAAGTTTGATCTTCAATTATGGACGAAATGAGGTGAAATCCTTCTTGATTTCCAACGCTATTTTCTGGTTAGATCAATATCATGTTGATGGTTTACGTGTGGATGCTGTGGCATCCATGTTATTCCTCGATTATTCAAGAAATGAGGGTGAATGGGAACCTAATCAATTTGGTGGACGGGAGAATTTAGAGGCCATTGCATTCATGAAAGAAATGAATACAGCAGTTTACGAAAGCTTCCCAGATGTTCAAACCATTGCAGAAGAATCAACATCATTCCCTATGATTTCCAGACCGACCTATATTGGCGGATTGGGATTCGGAATGAAATGGATGATGGGTTGGATGCACGATTCTCTTCAGTATTTTGCTAAAGAACCGATTTATAGAAAGCATCATCAGAATGAATTGACATTCAGTTTGAATTATGCCTTTACAGAGAATTTCATGCTACCACTCTCGCATGATGAAGTGGTTTACGGAAAGCAATCCATACTAAATAAAATGCCTGGTGACGAGTGGCAAAAATTTGCAAATCTTAGATTATTATACGGATTCATGTTTACGCATCCGGGCGCAAAATTATTGTTTCAAGGTGGCGAATTCGGACAATCGAGTGAATGGAATTTCCAACAAAGTTTGGATTGGCATTTATTGGAATACAAGGTTCATAAAGGTACACAAGAAACCGTTAAAGGGTTAAACAAATTGTACAAATCAGAAAAGGCATTATTCCAGAATCAGTTTACTGCAAAAGGATTCGAATGGATTAGTCATAGCGATCATGAGAACTCAGTTTTATCGTATATCAGAAAAGGAAACGATGAAAATGATCAAGTGATTGTAGTTTGTAATTTAACACCAGTACCAAGAGAGGAGTACAATATTGGAGTGCCAAAGGCCGGAACTTTAAAAGAGATTTTCAATACCGATGCAAAGAAATTCAATGGTACTGGAAACTATCATAATAAATCGATAAAAACCACCGAAAAAGCTTGGGATCATCGTGAAAATTGTGTGACATTAAAGTTACCTCCATTAGCAATGATGGCCTTTAAATACGAAGAAGAATAGGCCTTATTTCGACTTACTAAAACGATGACGTAAAAAATGTTTAAAAGCATTTAATTTACCGTAAACTTTTACGATTTTTACCAGTATTAATTGCATAATGCTATGATTACTAATACTGAGTTAGAAAATAAAGGGAATCTTTTCCCATCGCAAATAGTAAGCTATAAAAAGGACGTTGATAAGTTGTATTTCCAGACAGCGAATGATGTGATTTTGGAAATTACAGTAGTTCGAGATAGCGTCTTACGTTTTCGATATTCAACTACCGGTGTTTTTGACAATGACTTTTCATACGGGGTTACGATTCATGCTAGCCGAGGATACAACCAGTTAAAAGTTGAAGAAACCGAAGATCATTACAACATTACTACTTCTAAGCTCTTATGTAAAGTAGACAAAAGCAATGCAAAAATCAGCATTTACGATGCGAAAGATGGTGCACTAATCAATGAGGACGAAATTGGTTTCCATTGGGAAGAAAGTTACCATCATGGAGGAGATATCGTTAAAATGAGTAAGGTATCTCATAAAACTGAAAGCTATTATGGACTTGGTGACAAACCTGTTCCGGTTAGCTTAAAAGGTAGACGATTTGAGAACTGGGTTACCGATTCTTACGCCTACGGAAAGGATACTGATCCGATTTATAAAGCGATTCCATTCTACACAGGTATTTGTGACAATAAAGCTTACGGAATCTTCTTCGACAACACTTTCAGAACACATTTTGACTTTGCTTACGAACGAAGAAATGTAACCAGTTTCTGGGCAGACGGTGGCGAAATGGATTACTATTTTATCTACGGTCCTAAAATGGAAGATGTTGTTGTAAGCTACACTGATCTTACTGGAAAACCGCATCAATTACCACCATTATGGGCACTAGGATTTCATCAATGTAAATGGAGTTATTATCCGGAAAGTGAAGTAAAAGATATTACTAAGAAATTCCGTGATTTGAATATTCCTTGTGATGCAATTTATCTGGATATAGATTACATGGATGGTTTCCGTTGTTTTACTTGGGATAAAAATCACTTCCCCGATCCAAAGCGAATGGTCGAGGAATTAGAAGAAGACGGATTTAAAACGGTTGTGATTATTGATCCGGGAATCAAAATTGATAAGGAGTACAGCGTATTCAAAGAGGCTTTAGAGAATGATTATTTCTGTAAACGTGCAGATGGTCCATATATGAAAGGCAAGGTTTGGCCAGGGGAATGCTATTTCCCAGATTATACCAAACCTGAAGTAAGAGATTGGTGGGCTGATTTATTCAAAGAATTAATTGAAGATATTGGTGTAAAAGGTGTTTGGAACGATATGAACGAACCCGCTGTAATGGAGGTTCCGAATAAAACATTCCCAGACGATGTTCGTCATGATTATGATGGTAATCCGTGTAGTCACAGAAAAGCGCATAACGTTTATGGAATGCAAATGGCGAGGGCTACCTATCACGGATTGAAAAAGTATAGCTATCCGAAACGACCATTTGTAATTACACGTGCGGCTTATTCGGGTACACAGCGATATACATCAAGTTGGACTGGTGATAACGTGGCAACTTGGGAACATCTTTGGATTGCTAATATCCAAGCGCAGCGAATGGCGATGTCTGGTTTCTCTTTTGTAGGAAGTGATATCGGAGGATTTGCAGAGCAGCCTCAGGGTGAATTATTCGCACGTTGGATTCAGTTAGGAGTTTTCCACGTGTTCTGTAGAGTGCATTCATCTGGAGATCACGGCG
Organism: Polaribacter sp.; assembly: GCA_049889235.1. Lineage (GTDB taxonomy): Bacteria > Bacteroidota > Bacteroidia > Flavobacteriales > Flavobacteriaceae > Polaribacter. Next base: position 3,628 of record JBMHDU010000010.1, on the reverse strand, counting down.
ATCAAGAACCATGGATGTTTGGTGAGGACATTACAGATATTGTTCGAAAATTCATTGAATTACGTTATCAACTCCTTCCGTATCTATACACCGCATTTTGGAAGTATGCTAACGAGGGAATTCCAATCATTAAGTCATTAGTATTATTTGATCAGGAAGACATTCATACGCACTATCGAAGTGACGAATTTATCTATGGTGATAACATCTTAGTTTGTCCGATTATCGAGCCGAGTGCCAAAGGAAGACGTATGTACATTCCAAGAGGAAAATGGTATAATTTCTGGACGAAAGAATTGGTTGTAGGAGGTCGTGAAATGTGGGTTGATGCCGATTTAGATACGATTCCGTTATTCATCAAAGAAGGAGCAGTTATTCCTAAATATCCGGTTCAGCAATATGTTGGAGAAAAGGAATTTGATAAAATTACTTTAGAAATTTATTTCAAAGAAGGTAAGGAACAAAGCCAATTGTATGATGATGCTCACGACGGATTGGATTACAAAAAAGGTCGATACAGCCTACGCACTTTTAAAGTAACTGGTAAGAAGAACGAATTTATTCTACAACAGCACAAAGAAGGTAAATTTGATGCGCAGTATAAACAGTTTACACTAGTATTTTACAATTTGCCATTCGAAATCAAAACGATTGAAGTAGACAACGTAACCGTGCCAATCCACCACTTAGTTTGTGACGGTGCAAGTTCTATTACTGTTGACAAACAGTTTACCGAGTTACATTTATTTGGGGAATAATTCGAATTAGATCGTTTCCCCTAATTCTTTCAATTTGTTAGTGTTTTCGGCTAGCATTAACTCATCGATAATTTTTTGTAAATCACCATTTACAATATTCGATAAGTCATATAACGTCAATCCAATTCTATGGTCTGTTACCCTTCCCTGCGGATAGTTATACGTTCTAATTTTAGCACTACGATCTCCAGAAGTTACCATACTACCACGCTTGGCAGCATCTGCTTCTTGTTTCTTGGCTAATTCCAAATCGTATAGACGAGAACGTAACACTCGGAATGCTTTTTCTTTGTTCTTATGCTGCGATTTCTGATCCTGACATTGTGCTACTAATCCAGTTGGAATATGCGTTAATCGAACCGCAGAATAGGTTGTATTTACCGACTGTCCTCCAGGTCCTGACGAACAGAAAAAATCAATTCTTACATCCTTTGGGTTGATTTCCACATCAAATTCTTCTGCTTCTGGGAATACCATACAGGTAGCCGCTGATGTATGAACTCTACCTTGAGTTTCTGTTTGCGGAACACGTTGAACACGATGCACTCCAGCCTCAAACTTTAACGTACCATACACATCTGGCCCCGAAACTTCAAACTGGATTTCTTTGAATCCGCCGTTGGTTCCTTCAGAGTAATCTACAACATCAACTCTCCATCCTTTACTCTCACAATATTTCGAATACATACGGAACAAGTCGCCTGCAAAAATACTCGCTTCATCACCACCAGTTCCAGCACGTAATTCGACAACCGCATTCTTTGCATCTTCAGGGTCTTTCGGAATCAACATAAACTTGATTTCCTCTTCTATTTTAGGAAGTTTAGACTGAGCTTCATCCATTTCCATCTTAGCCATTTCCACCATTTCTGCATCAGAACCATCAGAAATAATTTCTTTAGCCTCCTCGATGTTATTCAACAAAGACTCATATTCTTGCCCTTTTTTTACAACATCTCCAAGGTCTTTGTATTCTTTACTCAATTGTGCATATTTCTTTTGGTCTGAGATAATATCAGGCTGAATAATTAAGTCTGAAACCTCATCATAACGCTGCTTTACAATACGTATTTTTTCTAACATTGACTGGATTTTGTTGAACTGCGAATTTACAATTTTAATAGTATATTTGAGATATCAACCAAACTTTTATGCGAAATCTGATCCTTATTTTTTTTTGCAATAATCCTGTTTTCATGTGAATCAAAAGTGATTGAAAAACAAAGTTTTTTAATTGGTAATTGGCAACGATTAGGAGAAAAGAAGGTAAACAAACTTATGAGTATTGGAATGCAGATTTTAAAGGACTTGGATTTACACTTCAAAATAAAGACACCGTCTTTAAGGAAGTCTTAAGTATTCAAGAAATAAATGATACGCTTCGATTGGTTATGGAGGGAGTCAATGAGAACCCGACCCATTTTACATTTACCAAACAGACAGATTCATCTTTTGTGTGTGAAAATTTAAATAACGAGTTTCCTAATCATATCAAGTATTGGAAAAAAGATAATCAGCTTAATGCAGAGGTACGTAATAAGGAATTTTCTATAGATTTTACCTTTCAGAAATTGAAAGATTAGTACTCGAATACTCCGTATTCACTTTTGATGGTTAATCGCTTTTTATTAGAAGCTTCTACTCTTCCTACAATTTGTGCGTCTACATTGAATGACTTCGAAATAGCAATAATGTCTTCTGCAATTGACGGATTCACATACAATTCCATTCGATGTCCACAATTGAATACCTGATACATTTCTTTCCAATCTGTTTTTGATTGCTCTTGTATCAATTTGAATAATGGCGGAATTTCAAACATATTATCTTTAACAATATGCAGATTATCTACGAAGTGTAAAATCTTCGTTTGTGCTCCACCACTGCAGTGAATCATCCCATGAACATCATCTGAAGTAAATTTTGAAAGGATTTCTTTGATAATTGGCGCGTAAGTTCTTGTTGGAGATAACACCAATTTTCCAGCATCAATTGGAGAGTTTGTAACCTCATCTGTCAATTTTGTTTGACCCGAATACACCAAATCACTAGGTACTTCAGCATCAAAACTTTCTGGGTATTTTTCGGCAAGGTATTTATGAAAAACATCATGACGTGCAGAAGTCAATCCGTTAGACCCCATTCCACCATTGTATTCGCTTTCATAAGTCGCTTGACCAAATGAAGCTAATCCGACAATTACATCACCTTCCTGAATGTTGGCATTATCGATAACCTCAGAACGTTTCATTCGTGCCGTTACGGTCGAATCAACAATTATGGTTCGAACCAAATCACCAACATCGGCAGTTTCGCCTCCCGAAGAATGAATTTTAATTCCGAATTTCGCTAAGTCTGAGATTAATTCCTCCGTTCCGTTGATGATGGCGGAGATAACCTCTCCCGAAATCTTATTTTTATTTCGTCCAATGGTTGAAGAAAGTAAAATATTATCGGTCGCTCCAACACATAACAAATCATCAATATTCATAATGAGTGCATCCTGAGCAATGCCTTTCCATACAGAAACATCTCCAGTTTCTTTCCAATACATATAAGCCAATGAAGATTTTGTTCCGGCACCATCCGCATGCATGATTACACAATAGTCATCATCATTCGTTAAGTAATCTGGGATAATTTTACAAAATGCCTTTGGAAATAAACCCTTGTCTACATTTTTGATAGCATTATGTACATCCTCTTTAGAAGCCGATACTCCTCGTTGTGCGTATCGTTTAGAAACTTGTTCACTCATAACTTAAAAATACCTCACAAAGGTACATTTTTGAGGCTAAGAATTATAGCTTATTTGGTAAAGAAAATTTCTCTGTACTTAGTCAATGGCCACAAGTTATCATCAATCATGG
>JBMHDU010000009.1:0-6515 GCA_049889235.1 Polaribacter sp. | reverse complement strand
TGTGAAAAAAATGAATTTCACTCACGTCGAAATGATGCCTGTAATGGAATACCCATACGATCCAAGTTGGGGATATCAGTTAACAGGATACTTCGCTCCTACAAGTCGTTTTGGGAATCCGGATGAATTTAAATACTTAGTGGATGCATTTCATAAAAAAGGAATCGGAGTCATTTTAGACTGGGTACCCTCTCACTTTCCTTCGGATGCGCACGGATTAGGATTTTTCGATGGATCTCATTTGTATGAACATCCAGATAGAAGAAAAGGATACCACCCAGATTGGAAAAGTTTGATCTTCAATTATGGACGAAATGAAGTGAAGTCCTTCTTGATTTCGAATGCTATTTTCTGGTTAGATCAATATCATGTTGACGGATTACGTGTTGATGCCGTGGCATCTATGTTATTCTTAGATTATTCAAGAAATGATGGTGAATGGGAACCAAATCAGTTTGGTGGACGAGAAAATTTAGAGGCCATAGCATTCATGAAAGAAATGAATACAGCGGTTTACGAAAGTTTCCCGGATGTTCAAACAATTGCAGAAGAATCAACCTCATTCCCTATGGTTTCTAGACCAACCTATATTGGCGGATTAGGATTCGGAATGAAATGGATGATGGGTTGGATGCATGATTCGCTTCAGTATTTTGCAAAAGAACCAATTTATAGAAAACATCATCAGAATGAATTGACCTTCAGTTTAAACTATGCATTTACAGAGAACTTTATGTTACCGCTCTCTCATGACGAAGTGGTTTACGGAAAGCAATCCATCTTAAATAAAATGCCTGGCGATGAATGGCAGAAATTTGCCAACCTTAGATTGTTATACGGATTCATGTATACGCATCCAGGTGCAAAATTGTTGTTCCAGGGAGGTGAATTCGGGCAATCTGCCGAATGGAATTTCCAGCAAAGTTTAGATTGGCATTTGTTGGAATACAAGGTTCACAAAGGCGCTCAGGAAACCGTAAAAGTGTTAAATAAATTGTATAAATCGGAAAAGGCATTATTCCAAAATCAGTTTACTACAAAAGGTTTCGAATGGATTAGCCATAACGATCATGAGAATTCAGTATTATCGTACATCAGAAAAGGAAACGACGAAAATGATCAGGTGATTGTGGTTTGTAATTTGACGCCTGTACCAAGAGAAGAATACAATATTGGAGTGCCAAAAGCCGGAACTTTGAAAGAAATTTTCAATACCGATTCAAAAAAATTCAATGGTACTGGAAATTACCACAACAAAACGATAAAGACCAGCAAACAAGCCTGGGATCATCGTGAACATTGTGTGACATTGAAGCTACCTCCATTAGCAATGATGGCTTTTAAATACGAAGAAGAATAGGCCTTATTTTGATTTACTAAAACGATAACGTAAAAAACGATTAAAAGCGTTTAATTTACCTCAAACTTTTACGATTTTTACCAGTATTAATCCCATCATGCTATGATTACGAATACTGAGTTAGAAAATAAAGGGAATCTGTTCCCATCGCAAATAGTAAGCTACAAAAAAGACGTAGATAAACTATATTTCCAAACCGCTAATGATGTGGTTTTGGAAATTACAGTCGTTCGAGACAGCGTCTTACGTTTTCGATATTCGACTACTGGAGTTTTTGAAAATGACTTTTCGTACGGTGTTACGATTCACGCCAGTCGTGGATATAACCAATTGAAAGTTGAAGAAACGGAAGAAACCTACAGCATTACTACTTCTAAGCTCTTATGTACCGTTGACAAAAGCAATGCGAAAATCAGCATTTACGATGCGAAAGATGGCGCATTAATCAATGAAGATGAAATTGGTTTCCATTGGGAAGAAAGTTACCATAACGGTGGCGATATCGTTAAAATGAGCAAGGTGTCTCATAAAACAGAAAGCTATTACGGACTTGGTGATAAACCAGTTGCAGTCAGCTTAAAAGGCAGACGATTTGAAAACTGGGTTACCGATTCTTACGCCTACGGAAAGGATACTGATCCGATTTATAAGGCAATTCCATTTTATACTGGTATTTGTGATAATAAAGCTTACGGAATCTTCTTCGACAATACGTTTAGAACACATTTTGATTTTGCCTATGAGCGAAGAAATGTAACTAGTTTCTGGGCCGACGGTGGTGAAATGAATTACTATTTTATCTACGGACCTAAAATGGAAGATGTTGTTGTAAGCTATACGGATCTTACCGGAAAACCGCATCAATTACCTCCATTGTGGGCACTTGGATTTCATCAGTGTAAGTGGAGTTATTATCCGGAAAGTGAAGTAAAAGACATCACTAAGAAATTCCGTGATTTAAATATTCCTTGTGATGCGATTTATTTGGATATCGATTACATGGATGGATTCCGTTGTTTTACCTGGGATAAAAATCACTTCCCAGATCCAAAGCGAATGGTGAAGGAATTAGAGGAAGATGGATTTAAAACAGTCGTAATTATTGATCCGGGAATCAAAATTGATAAAGAATACAGCGTATTCAAAGAGGCTTTAGAAAATGATTATTTCTGTAAACGTGCGGATGGGCCATACATGAAAGGAAAGGTTTGGCCAGGAGAATGTTATTTTCCAGACTATACCAAACCCGAAGTTAGAGATTGGTGGGCCGATTTATTCAAAGAATTAATCGAAGATATTGGTGTAAAAGGTGTTTGGAATGACATGAATGAACCCGCTGTAATGGAGGTTCCGAATAAAACATTCCCAGATGATGTGCGTCATGATTATGATGGGAATCAATGTAGCCACCGAAAAGCACATAATGTTTACGGGATGCAAATGGCAAGGGCTACCTACCACGGTTTGAAAAAGTATAGTTACCCGAAACGACCATTTGTAATTACTCGTGCTGCCTATTCTGGAACGCAGCGCTATACATCGAGTTGGACGGGTGATAATGTGGCCACTTGGGAACATTTATGGATCGCCAATGTTCAGGCACAACGCATGGCAATGTCTGGTTTCTCTTTTGTAGGTAGTGATATCGGAGGATTTGCAGAGCAGCCTCAAGGCGAATTGTTCGCACGATGGATTCAGTTAGGTGTTTTCCACGTGTTCTGTAGAGTGCATTCATCAGGAGATCACGGTGATCAAGAACCATGGATGTTTGGTGAGGACATTACAGATATTGTTCGAAAATTTATTGAATTACGTTACCAGCTGCTTCCATATTTGTATACTGCATTCTGGAAATATGCTAACGAAGGAATCCCAATCATTAAATCATTAGTATTATTTGATCAGGAAGACATTCATACGCACTATCGAAGTGATGAGTTTGTTTACGGTGACAACATTTTAGTATGTCCAATCATTGAGCCAAACGCCAAAGGAAGACGCATGTATATTCCGAGAGGAAAATGGTACAATTTCTGGACCAAAAAATTGGTAGTTGGCGGTCGAGAAATGTGGGTTGATGCCAATTTAGATACCATTCCCTTATTCATTAAAGAGGGAGCTGTTATTCCGAAATATCCAGTTCAGCAATATGTTGGGGAAAAGGAGTTTGATAAAATCACTTTGGAGGTATATTACAAAGAGGGTAAGGAACAAAGCCAATTGTATGATGATGCTCATGACGGATTGGATTACAAAAAAGGTAGGTATAGCTTACGTACTTTTAAAGTGACCGGTAAGAAGAACGAATTTATTCTTCAGCAACATAAGGAAGGTAAATTTGACGCGCAATACAAGCAGTTTACGCTCGTATTTTACGATTTACCATTCGAAATCAAAACGATTGAAGTGGATAACGTTACGGTACCAATCCATCACCTCGTTTGTGACGGAGCAAGTTCAATTACTGTTGACAAACAGTTTACCGAGATTCATTTGTTTGGAGAATAATTCGAATTAAATCGTCTCGCCCAATTCTTTTAACTTGTTGGTATTTTCGGCTAGCATTAACTCATCGATGATTTTTTGTAAATCACCATTTACGATATTCGATAAGTCATATAATGTTAATCCGATTCTGTGGTCTGTTACCCTTCCCTGCGGATAGTTATAGGTTCTAATTTTAGCACTACGGTCTCCAGAAGTTACCATACTCCCACGCTTGGCGGCATCCGCTTCCTGCTTTTTAGCTAATTCCAAATCGTATAAACGCGAACGCAATACTCGGAAGGCTTTTTCTTTATTCTTATGCTGCGATTTCTGATCCTGACATTGGGCAACCAATCCTGTTGGGATGTGCGTTAATCGAACTGCAGAATAGGTCGTATTTACCGACTGCCCTCCAGGCCCTGAGGAACAGAAAAAATCAATTCTCACATCTTTTGGGTTGATTTCCACATCAAATTCTTCTGCTTCTGGGAATACCATGCATGTTGCCGCGGAGGTATGCACTCTACCTTGCGTTTCTGTTTGTGGAACACGTTGTACACGATGAACACCAGCTTCAAATTTTAATGTGCCGTAAACATCCGGTCCTGATACTTCGAATTGAATTTCTTTAAATCCGCCATTGGTTCCTTCGGAGTAATCAACCACATCAACTCTCCATCCCTTGCTTTCGCAATATTTGGAATACATACGGAACAAATCACCTGCAAAAATACTCGCCTCATCACCACCCGTTCCTGCACGTAATTCCACAACAGCGTTCTTCGCATCTTCCGGATCTTTCGGAATCAACATAAATTTGATGTCCTCCTCTATTTTAGGAAGCTTGGATTGAGCTTCATCCATTTCCATCTTAGCCATTTCTACCATTTCTGCATCAGATCCGTCAGAAATAATTTCTTTAGCCTCCTCGATGTTATTCAACAACAACTCATATTCTTGCCCTTTTTTTACAACATCACCAAGATCTTTGTATTCTTTACTCAATTGCGCATATTTCTTCTGATCTGAGATAATATCGGGCTGGATAATTAGGTCTGAAACCTCATCATAACGCTGCTTTACGATACGTATTTTTTCTAACATTGACTGGATTTTGTTGCGCTGCGAATTTACAATTTTAATGGTATATTTAAGATATCAACCCAACTTTTATGTGTAATCTCATTCTTCTTTTTGTGCTATCTTCCTGTTTTCTTCTACATCGAAAGTGATTGAAAAACCTAGTTTTTAATTGGTATTTGGCAACTTTGAAGAAAAAAAGAAGCTTAAGTAAATATTCGAGCATTGAGTTATAGATTTCAAACGCCATGCGTTTATGCTTCAGAACAAGGATACTCGCTTCAAAGAAATTGAAGATTAATATTGGAATACGCCGTAGGCACTTGTAATTGTTAATCGTTTGTTGCCAGAGGCTTCTACTCTTCCTACGATTTGAGCATCCACATTGAATGATTTTGAAATGGCGATAATCTCTTCGGCAATGGATGGATTCACATACAATTCCATTCGGTGTCCACAATTGAACACTTGATACATTTCTTTCCAATCTGTGTTTGATTGTTCCTGTATCAATTTGAATAATGGCGGAATTTCAAACATATTATCTTTAATAATATGCAGATTATCCACGAAGTGCAAAATCTTCGTTTGTGCTCCACCACTGCAGTGGATCATTCCGTGAACATCATCCGAAGTAAATTTTGAAAGGATTTCTTTGATAATTGGAGCATAGGTTCTTGTTGGAGATAACACTAATTTACCAGCGTCAATTGGAGAATTGGGAACCTCATCTGTTAATTTTGTTTGACCCGAATACACCAAATCACCAGGCACTTCAGCATCAAAACTTTCCGGATATTTTTTGGCAAGGTATTTATGAAAAACATCATGACGTGCAGAAGTCAATCCATTTGATCCCATACCGCCGTTGTATTCCGTTTCATATGTCGCCTGACCATAAGATGCCAATCCAACAATTACATCGCCATCCTGAATGTTGGCATTATCGATAACCTCAGAACGTTTCATTCGTGCCGTTACGGTCGAATCAACAATTATGGTCCGAACCAAATCACCAACATCGGCAGTTTCGCCTCCCGTAGAATGAATTGTAATTCCGAATTTCGCTAAGTCTGAGATTAATTCTTCTGTTCCGTTAATGATGGCAGAAATTACCTCTCCCGGAATCTTATTTTTATTTCGCCCAATGGTTGAAGACAATAAAATATTATCCGTAGCTCCAACACATAACAAATCATCAATATTCATAATGAGTGCATCCTGAGCAATGCCTTTCCATACAGAAACATCTCCAGTTTCTTTCCAATACATGTAAGCCAATGAAGATTTTGTTCCGGCACCATCCGCATGCATGATTACACAATAGTCATCATCATTCGATAAGTAATCTGGGATAATTTTACAAAATGCCTTTGGAAATAAACCCTTGTCTACATTTTTGATAGCATTATGTACATCCTCTTTAGAAGCCGATACTCCTCGTTGCGCGTATCGTTTAGAAACTTGTTCACTCATAACTTAAAAATACCTCACAAAGGTACATTTTTGAGGCTAAGAATTATAGCTTATTTGGTAAAGAAAATTTCTCTGTACTTAGTCAATGGCCACAAGTTATCATCAATCATGG
>JBMHDU010000008.1:0-11009 GCA_049889235.1 Polaribacter sp. | reverse complement strand
GACTCGAACTGGCAAGATTCTCTCTCAAATCCCTTCCAAAATTACTTTTGAACGAACCGCTGTTTTTGTTAGCGGGTGCAAATATATAAACTAATATTCTTTCAACAATAACTTTTTTTTAAAAAAAAATCATGTTTTTTTTCGATTGCAGATTTCGCAATCAATACACCTTTGAAAACTAGCATTTTAGCGATATCATTTTTTTTATCTTTTTTATTTATGTTATCGATAATTATTACTCAAAATAGATTGTTCAAAATTCTTATTCTAATATCTTTGCAAATCGAAAGTGAAAACGACCAATGATTAACATTACATTTCCAGACGGAAACGTCAAGCAATTTGAACAGCATACAGCGGTAATTGATATCGCTAGATCGATTAGTGAGGGCCTAGCCAGGAATGTTATTTCTGCTAGCTTTAATGGTAGAACTGTAGAAACATCAACCGAGATTACCGAAGATGGTAACCTTACCTTATATACATTTAATGATAAGGAAGGCAAAAAAGCTTTCTGGCACTCCTCTGCTCACGTTTTGGCAGATGCAATCACATCGTTTTATCCGGATGCGAAATTAACTATTGGTCCGGCCATCGAAAATGGCTTCTATTATGATATTGATTTCGGAGACGAATCACTTTCAGAAAAAGACTTTAAAAAGATTGAAGATAAGTTCCTTGAAATTGCTCGTGGAAAATACGAATTCAAGATGCGTTCGGTTTCGAAAGCCGATGCTTTAGATTTCTATAAAAAGGAGAACAATGAATTCAAAATTGAATTGATTGAAAATCTTATTGATGGTGACATCACTTTTTGCGACCACAGAAACTTTACTGATTTATGTCGCGGAGGCCATGTTCCGAATACAGGAATCATTAAAGCTGTGAAAATCATGAATACAGCCGGAGCTTATTGGCGCGGTGATGAAAAGAACAAACAATTAACCAGAGTATATGGTATCTCATTCCCGAAACAAAAGATGTTGAAGGAATATTTAGACTTATTAGAAGAAGCTAAGAAAAGAGATCATAGAAAACTCGGAAAGGAATTGGAATTATTTACCTTTTCTCAAAAAGTAGGTCAAGGTTTACCATTATGGTTACCTAAAGGAGCTGCTTTACGCGGTCGTTTGGAAACCTTCTTAAAAGAAGCGCAGAAGAAAGCCGGATACGAAATGGTAATGACTCCACATATCGGTCAGAAGGAATTATATGTTACCTCAGGACATTATGAAAAGTATGGAGAAGATAGTTTTCAACCAATAACAACTCCGAAGGAAGATGAAGAGTTCTTATTAAAACCAATGAACTGTCCGCACCATTGTGAAGTTTATAATTTCAAGCCACATTCGTATAAAGATTTACCAAAGCGTTTTGCAGAATTTGGTACTGTATACAGATATGAACAAAGTGGTGAATTACACGGATTAACTCGTGTAAGAGGATTTACTCAGGATGATGCTCATATTTTCTGTACACCAGAACAATTGGATACTGAATTTAAGGAAGTAATCGACCTTGTATTATATGTATTCGGGTCCTTAGGATTTGAAGATTTTACCGCACAGGTATCGATTCGTGATTTTGATAATCTTGATAAATACATAGGTGATCCTAAAACTTGGGAAATTGCTGAAAATGCAATTATTAGCGCAGCAAAAGACAAAGGATTGGATTTCGTAATTGAAGAAGGTGAGGCTGCTTTCTACGGACCTAAATTAGACTTCATGGTGAAGGATGCTTTAGGCAGAAACTGGCAGTTAGGCACGATTCAGGTAGACTACAATTTACCTGAGCGTTTTGAACTATCCTATAAAGGAAGTGATAACGAATTACACAGACCTGTGATGATCCACCGTGCACCATTCGGAAGTATGGAAAGATTCATTGCTGTGCTGCTTGAACATACAGGTGGAAACTTCCCGCTTTGGTTAATGCCAGAACAAGCTATCATCCTGCCAATCAGTGAGAAATATCAAAAATATGCTGAAAAAGTTTTAGAATCGCTAGAAAATTCCGAAATTCGCGCGCTCATTGATAATAGGAGTGAAAAGACAGGTCGCAAGATTCGGGACGCAGAAGTTCAGAAGATTCCGTTCATGATTATTGTTGGTGAGAAGGAAGAAATGGATGGCACCGTTTCCATCAGAAAACACGGTGAAGGGGACTTAGGTACATACACTATTGAAGATTTTGTATCTTTAGTTCAAGAAGAAATTGGCAAAACGCTAAAGAAATTTAAAGAATAAAATAAAGTTTAATTAAAACCATAAGTCATAGCAATACGTAGAAAAAGAACGAGAAGGCCAGCGAGAGTAATAAAAGAAAATCCGCACAGAATTAACGAATACATTAAGTACGTTGACGAAGTGAGATTAGTAGGTGATAACGTAGAAGTTGGAGTTTACCCGCTTGCTAAAGCAAAAGAAAAAGCAGCTGAGTTAGAATTAGATTTAGTTGAAATCTCACCTAAAGCGAAACCTCCAGTTTGTAAAATTATTGATTACAAGAAATTCTTATACGAACAAAAGAAGAGAGAAAAAGCGCTAAAGGCGAAAGCAACTAAAGTAACCATTAAAGAAATTCGTTTCGGACCTCAAACCGACGAACATGATTACGAATTCAAAAAGAAGCACGCTATTAAGTTTCTACAAGACGGGGCGAAATTAAAAGCATTTGTATTCTTTAAAGGAAGATCTATCATCTTTAAAGAACAGGGTCAGATTTTACTATTAAAATTAGCCCAAGAACTTGAAGAATACGGAAAGGTAGAGCAAATGCCAAAATTAGAAGGTAAGCGAATGATTATGTTCATTGCACCTAAGAAAGTGAAATAAAAATAACAAGCAAGATAAAACAGAGAACAGATGCCGAAATTAAAAACGAAATCTAGTGCCAAGAAACGATTTAAAGTGACTGGTTCTGGAAAGCTTAAAAGAAAGCATGCGTTTAAGAGTCATATTCTGACTAAAAAATCTAAAAAACGTAAGTTAAAGTTAACTCATGATACACTTGTTCACAAGAATGATGAGGCTAACATCAAGCAACAACTAAATTTGAAATAATTTAGTTAAGGGAATTAATTAATAACCGTGGAGTTAGGCCTTAAAGACTCTAAAATTTGAAGAGCGCCTACTACAAAAAAATTAAAAATTATGCCAAGATCAGTAAATTCAGTAGCTTCAAGAAATAGACGTAAGAAAATCTTGAAGCAAGCAAAAGGTTACTTCGGACGTAGAAAAAACGTTTACACAGTAGCAAAAAATGCTGTCGAAAAAGGGATGTTATATGCCTATAGAGACAGAAAAAACAACAAAAGAAACTTCCGTTCTTTGTGGATTGTACGTATTAACGCTGCAGCGAGATTACACGGAATGTCTTACTCACAATTTATGGGTAAGTTAAAAGCGAACGAAATCGAATTGAACAGAAAAGTTCTTGCAGATTTAGCCGTGAATAATCCAGATGCATTCAAAGCTGTAGTGGATAAAATAAAATAAGTTGAATCAACTTGCTTGTATAGAAAAACCTAAACACATCGTTTGGGTTTTTTTTTTACTTTTACATGAAAAGTGACCCACAATGAAACAATTCCAATCCCCTTTATTTATCGCCCTATTTATCTTGTGTTCGTTTCAAATGAATGCCCAAGAAAACACTTTCAACACCATCGAAAATCAGTTCGACAATATATACCGTACTTCCAGTACCTATCAGAATTATAAAGTCATCAATAGAGATCGATTTAACACGTTAAAGTCGAGCGTATTAGATTCACTTAAGGTCTACTCAACAAGCATATCAGCCAAAGAAAAAACCATCACTGCTAAGAGTTCAGAAATTGAATCCTTAAAGAAGGAATTAGCAGAAACCAATACCAAATTAAAGGAGGCCATTTCAAAAGAAAATAGTTTCTCATTTTTAGGTATTGAAATCGCCAAAGGAACGTACAACTTAATGGTTTGGGCCTTAGTGGGAATCCTATTAGCTGGTTTAATCCATTTTATCTATCAATTTGCAAAAAGCAACTCGGTAACGAAAACGGCTCTGAGTGATCTTGAAGAAGTAGAAAAGGAATTTGAAGCTCATCGTAAAAAGACCTTAGAAAGAGAGCAAAAATTACGTCGACAACTTCACGACGAAATCAATAAAAATAGAAATAGTTAACCATCAGTTAATCTTCTATTTAAACGGATTGACTAATCTTGCACCCTCAAGTCGAGATTATTAGACTAAAAAAACTATGAAAGCACTATTTTACACAAGAGAGTATCCACCTTATGTATATGGGGGTGCTGGCGTGCATGTTGAATATTTAGCCAAAGAATTGGCCGAATTAATGAAGGTTGATGTTCGCTGTTTTGGCGATCAAGATAGTGAAACAAACCAACTGAACGTCAAGGGATTCCCTTTTGAAAATTCAATTTTTGACAATTCCGATCCGAAATTAAAATCAGTTTTTAAGACACTTGCGACTTGTATTCATATGAATGCAGAAAATGTGGATGCAGACATTGTACATTGTCATACCTGGTATACACAGTTTGCCGGAATTGTAACCAAATTATGTTATGGGATTCCGTTAGTCATCACTACGCATTCTTTAGAACCGCTTCGTCCCTGGAAAAGAGAACAACTAGGTTTGGGATATGAAGCCTCTTCTTGGGTTGAAAAAACAGCTATCGAAATGGCTGATGCGATTATCGCAGTATCCGAAGAAACAAAAGTAGATGTTCTCAACCATTTTGATGTAGATGAAAATAAAATCCAGGTCATTTATAACGGAATTGATTTAAAAGAATATCAAGTTACGACCAGCACGTCTACTCTTGAGGAATATGGCATCGACAACAATAAACCTATCCTATTATTTGTAGGTCGAATCACGCGTCAAAAAGGGATTATTCATTTAGTAAACGCCATTAAATATATCAATAAAGATGTTCAGATTGTACTTTGTGCTGGTGCGCCAGATACGCTTGAAATAGCCGAAGAAATGAAACAATCCGTAGCAGAAGCGAAAAAGGATAGAGATAATATTTTCTGGATTGAAAAAATGTTGAGCAAACCAGAGATTATACAGTTGTATTCGCATGCTGATGTATTTTGCTGTCCGTCAATTTATGAACCTTTCGGAATCATAAATGTAGAAGCAATGGCATGCAAAACTGCAGTTGTTGCAAGCGCAGTTGGCGGAATAAAAGAAGTAGTGGTTCACAATGAAACAGGTATTCTTGTTCCGGTGGAGCAACAAAAAGAAGCACCATTTGAACCGGTAAATCCGGATCAATTCTCAAGAGATCTTGCTGCCGGAGTGAATAAGGTAATCGAGAATCCTGAATTGAAGAACAAAATGGCATCAGCAGGACGAAATAGAGCCGAAGAAAAATTTGATTGGGTAGCTATTGCGAAGGAAGTTGCCGATTTATATGCATCTCTAATTTAAAAAACAACTATGATTAATAACAATGTACTCAGTATAATTCTTGGCGGAGGTCAAGGATCGAGATTATATCCACTCACAGAAAGCAGATCAAAACCTGCAGTTCCGATTGCTGGAAAATATAGATTGGTAGACATTCCAATTTCGAATTGTATCAACTCGAATATCAAACGAATGTACGTACTTACCCAGTTCAACTCTGCTTCTTTGAATAAGCACATCAAAAACACGTATCACTTTAGCTTTTTTAGCTCCTCATTTGTTGATGTGCTTGCGGCTGAGCAAACCATGAAAAGTGACAAGTGGTTCCAAGGCACTGCGGATGCCGTAAGACAAAGCATGCATCATTTTTTACAACATGAATTTGATTATGCATTGATTTTATCGGGTGACCAATTGTATCATATGGATTTTAAAGACTTGATTGAAAATCATCAGAAAAGTGGTGCCGAGATCACGGTAGCAACCTATCCGGTAAGTGCAAAAGATGCTACATCATTCGGAATAATGAAAACCGATGCTTCCAATAAAATCACATCATTTATTGAAAAACCAAAGAGTGATTTATTGCCAGATTGGGGTTCTGATGTAAGTGATGAAATGAAAAGTCAAGGGAGACATTACCTAGCATCTATGGGTATTTATGTTTTCAATAGAGACTTGCTAACTCGATTAATGGAAGAGACAGATACGATTGATTTCGGAAAAGAAATCATTCCACAATCTATTTCCAAAGGAAAAACATTTAGCTACCAGTACGAGGGATATTGGACCGATATCGGAACAATTGATTCCTTCTTTGAGGCGAACTTAGGATTGGCTGATGACATTCCAAAATTCAACTTATTTGACCAAGATAATCGTGTATATACGAGAGCACGTATTTTACCAACATCAAAAATTTCTGGAACTATTTTAAACAAAGCCGTAATTGCTGATGGATGTATCATCAATGCAGATAAGATTGAACAATCCGTTATCGGAATTCGATCGAGAATTGGTTCCAAATCAATAGTGACGAAGACCTACATGATGGGTAGCGATTACTACGAGAGTTTAGAAGAAATTCAGAATGATGAATTCATTCCATTAGGCATTGGTGAAAACTGTCAAATTAACCACTGTATTTTAGATAAAAACTCTAGAGTTGGTGACAATGTAGTGATAAACGGAGGTCCTCATCTAGAAGATTACGAAAATGATTTATACATGATTCGAGACGGTGTAGTTGTGGTAAAAAAAGACAAAACCATTCCTCACCGAACCGTAATCGGATCAAAACAATAAAGAATAAAGAATAATGCAAAAGCAAACTAGGATTGTAATTGAGAATGTAAAACCACAGTTAAATAACGGAACGGTTTTCATCAAGCGTGTGGTAAATGAAGTGGTACATGTGACTGCGGATATTTTAGTTGATGGACATGATGTACTTCAGGCCGATTTATTATTCAAATATGAAAATGATAAATCTTGGCAAACGGTGCGTATGCAACACATCAATAATGATGAATATGCAGCAAGCTTCTCAACCACAAAACAAGGGTTTTATCACTATAAAATTGAAGGCTGGGTTGATTACGAATTAAATTGGCAACATGGGATTGATCGTAAAATTGATGACAATCAACATGTAAAATCCGAATTGCTTGAAGGCGCTGAATTGATTAAGCCCTTAATCAAAAAAGCGGCTAAATATGATGCTGAATATTTAAAGTATCTCATTGATATTTTTACGAATGAAGAAAGCTACAAAGACGCCATTTGTGAGTGTAAAAATCAGCGCTTAATTGACATTTTCAAAGCACATCCTAGAAAACATTTAAAAAATAAAACTCAGGATTTCCCAGTTTACGTAGATCGTAAAAAAGCTCAATTCAGTACTTGGTATGAATTTTTCCCAAGATCTGCTTCTGAGCAACCAGATACCCACGGTACCTTTAAAGATTGTCATCGCTTACTGCCTAGAATTGCAGAAATGGGCTTTGACACCTTATACTTCCCTCCTATTCATCCGATTGGCGAAGTGAACCGTAAGGGAAAAAACAACACCACAGAAGCGAAAGAAGGTGATTCAGGATCTACTTGGGGAATAGGGTCTCGCTTTGGTGGTCATATGGATATTCATCCGGAATTGGGAACATTAAAGGATTTTAAAGCATTGGTGAAAGATGCTAAAGCTCAAGGAATTGAAATTGCAATGGATTATGCATTACAAGCTGCTCCAGATCATCCCTGGGTAAAAGATCATCCGGATTGGTTCAAGTGGAGACCAGATGGAACAGTTCAGTATGCTGAAAATCCGCCAAAAAAATATCAAGATATCCTTCCGATTTATTGGGAATCAAAAGATTACAAAAATCTATGGCAAGAATGTCTAGACATTTTATTGCATTGGATTGATTGCGGCATCACCATTTTTAGAGTTGATAATCCACATACAAAACCATATTATTTTTGGAATTGGGTCATTGCCGAAGTAAAGAAAAAACATCCGGATACGCTGTTTTTATCTGAGGCTTTCACAAAACCGAAAGTGATGCAGCAATTAGCAAAACAAGGATTCACACAATCGTATACCTATTTCACTTGGAGAGATTCAAAACACGAATTAACGGAATATGTAAATGAATTAACGCAAACCGATCAAAAGGAATACATGCGACCGAATTTCTGGCCAAATACACCCGATATCAATCCGTATCACCTACAAGGAGCTAACGAATCAAAATATCTTCAGCGATATGCATTGGCCGCTTCCTTATGTTCCAACATCGGGATTTACGGACCAGTATTCGAACAAATGATTAATGAGGCAATTCCTGGCAAGGAAGAGTATTACATGTCTGAAAAATTCCAGGTGTATCATTACGATTGGTTCAAAGAAAATAAATTGACCAAGCTAATTGGGTCTATCAATAAGATTCGTCATGAAAACCCATCTTATCAGCAAACTAATAATATTCGATTCTGTACGATTGAAAATCAGAATTTAATGGCGTTTTACAAGTGGGATGATGAAAAAACGAACGAAACCCTAACGGTAATAAGTTTAGATCCGTATTACAAACAAACCGGATTTGTACAATTGCCACTGCAGGAATTAGGAATACATCCAGGACATTCTATCGAGGTTCACGACTTAATTACCTCAAATAGTTATCACTGGAGCGAAGAATGGAATTATGTAGAATTACATCCTACACTACCTTTCCATTTCTTTAAAATTAGCAAATAGCATGGGTAGCACTTCTAAAGCACAATCGGGAAAAACGAATTTCAATTTCAATACACCTTGGGAAGAACTTCTTGAGAATAAAGAATTTGTATCTGTTTTTCTTTCGGATGTTTTAGAAAATTACATTGTAAAAAAACGTTGGTATGGGGGGAAAGCGAGTAAGATGAAGTACATCGAGCTTGCCGAATATTTTCGCATCCAACAGAATGAGGAAGTCTATTACGGATTAATTTTAGAAGTTAATTTCAAAGAAGCTTTTTATCAGCATTACTTCTTACCTATTGCTTTCGTTACTGACGAAAATTTCGCTCAGGAAAATCGAATATTACCTGTTAGTATTGAAAATCAGAAGGGATATATCATTGATGCTGTGCACCTGGAAGCTTTCAGAAAACTAGTATTTGAGCGTATTCTTACTGCAGAACCAATTGATAAGACCAAAGTTCGATACCACAAGAATGTCATATTCGAAAATATAGCGTACGAATCATCTCGTTTCATGGGAGTTGAACAGAGTAATACTTCCATTGTCTACAACGAAAAGTATGTCTTAAAGTTCTTCCGAAGAATTTATGTGGATCAAAATCCTGATTATGAAATGAGTCGTTTCCTTTCAGAAATCAGCGATTATAAAAATACGCCGACTTATCTTGGAAGTATTAACGTTATTGATTCGGATCAATCTACCTTAACCATTGCCTTAATGCAAGAATTGGTTGAGAATGAAGGTGATGCATGGGATTATATTCTTAAGGAAATCCACAAGGTTTTCATGAACCTGGAATTCAAAAATATTAATGTAAAACAGCTTCCGAAAGCAACTCCATTTGAGCGCTTAGAAATCACAGATGTTTCTCCGGAAATCATTGATTGGGTTGGATTAAACCTATTGCAAAAAACGCAAATTTTAGCCAAACGTACAGCTGAAATGCATATAGCTTTAGGTTCAGAATTTACAGATACTGCATTTGAGCCTACTCATTTTAATGGGGATTATGAAGTCTGGTTAAAAAATCGATTGTTATATCAATTTCAGAATCGATTAAATACCGTCGAAAACAACCTTCATAAACTAAAAGGCATGGTATTAGATCTTGCCAATGATTTCTTAGCCCGAAAAAATGAAATCAGAAAGCGATTTGTAGACTTCGATTGGACCAAATTGAAAGGTTTGCGAATTCGCGTGCATGGTGATTATCACTTAGGACAAATTCTAGTTCAGAATGACGATTTCTACATTATCGATTTTGAAGGTGAGCCAGAAAGTACGATTCGGGATCGGAAAGTAAAACAACCTCCTTTGAAAGACGTAGCCGGATTATTTCGATCGTATCACTATGCGATTTACTCATCCATTTTTAATAATAATGAATTATACAAAGGATCTCAGGAAGAATTATTTGAAGCTGGAGAAATCTTATACAACTACATAATAAACTTATTTTTAGGGACTTATGTAGCGCTAATAAAAAAGGCAAATTTAAATATTGGTTATAAAGAAGAACGAATATTTTTGCTGCAATATTCGCTGCTAGAAAAGGCAGTGTACGAATTGGGATATGAACTCAATTCAAGACCTCAATGGGCTGTGATTCCATTGAAGGGAATATCAAACATCATTAACCAAATATAATTTATGGCGAAGACAAAACCATTTAGCCTATTTACCGAATTCGATATCAACTTATTTAAGGCAGGAAAGCATTACAAACTTTATGAGAAGTTTGGTTCACATGTAGCTACTGTTGATGGTGAAACCGGAACTTATTTTGCAGTTTGGGCACCTAGTGCTAAGAGCGTATCGGTTGTTGGAGATTTCAACTATTGGATTGAAGGTGAGCATATGTTAAATGTTCGATGGGATGGCAGTGGAATCTGGGAAGGATTTATTCCGAATGTGGGTGTTGGTGCATTATACAAGTATAAAATCTTCAGTCACCATAATAATTATTCGGTTGAAAAGGCTGATCCTTATGCGAAAAAAAGTGAATTACCACCCAATACCGCCTCTGTAGTTTGGGAAGATGATTACTCATGGAAAGACTCACGATGGATGAAGTCTCGAAAAGAAAAAAATGCATTAGACGCGCCATTTTCTGTATACGAAGTTCATTTAGGATCATGGAAACGAAAGGACGATAATAAATTTTTGTCCTATCAAGATATGGCTGATGAACTAGTGGATTATGTGAAAAAAATGAATTTCACTCACGTCGAAATGATGCCTGTAATGGAATACCCATACGATCCAAGTTGGGGATATCAGTTAACAGGATACTTCGCTCCTACAAGTCGTTTTGGGAATCCGGATGAATTTAAATACTTAGT
>JBMHDU010000007.1:0-182881 GCA_049889235.1 Polaribacter sp. | reverse complement strand
GTTTGCAATACTCAATACAGAGACCAATACCAGAACACCATTTGCAGGATTCCAAGATGAACCATTGTTTGAAGGAATTGAAGGAGGGATTTATCAGATTATTGTCAATGACAAGAACGGATGTGTACCAGATGCCACCTTGTTAGTATCGGTATTACAATTCCCGAAATTCTTCACTCCGAACGGAGATTCTCAGAATGATTTCTGGGTGATCAAAGGAGCCAATAAGACCTTTTATCCGAATAGCAGCATCAATATCTTCAACAGATATGGAAAACTGGTGGCTCAAATGGAAGTAGGTGATCAAGGATGGGACGGAACATTCAACGGAAGATTATTACCTTCTGATGATTATTGGTACACCTTGACCTTAATTCCGTCAGACCCTGACAAACCTGCAATTCAAAGAACAGGTAATTTTTCATTGCTCAGAAGATAACCAATTCAAAATCTTGTATTTTTAACATACTCAAAAAACAATAATATGCCTTTAGTAACACCACTTAGTCCGGAACATGATTTAGAAACCAAAGAATTAGCAGAATTCTTCAATGAAACCTTAGGATTTTGTCCCAATTCAGTACTTACCATGCAGCGAAGACCGGCTATTTCGAAGGCGTTTATTAATTTGAACAAAGCGGTGATGGCCAATGAGGGTCGGGTAACTTCTGCTTTGAAACGAATGATTGCTTGGGTCTCTAGTAACGCAACGGGCTGTCGTTATTGTCAGGCACATGCGATTCGTGCGGCAGAGCGATACGGAGCGGAGCAAGAACAGTTGGACAATATTTGGGAGTATAAAACCCATCCTGCATTTTCCGATGCTGAAAGAGCAGCCTTAGATTTTTCTTTGGCGGCATCAATGGTTCCAAATGCTGTTTCTAAGGAGATTAAAGATGAACTTTACGAGTATTGGGACGAAGGTGAAATCGTTGAAATGTTAGGTGTGATTTCTCTATTTGGTTATTTGAATCGCTGGAATGATTCTATGGGAACTACCATGGAAGAAGGTGCTATTGAAAGCGGTAATCAGTATTTAGGAAAACACGGTTTCGAAGTTGGAAAACACGATGGTTCGAAATACTAATTACTAGTTTAATCCTTCAACTATAATTACAATCTCGCCTTTTGGAGGTTTTTGTGTGTAGTGATCTAAAACTTCTTTCGAGGTACCTCGGATGGTTTCTTCATACAGTTTAGTCAGTTCTCTCGAAACACTCACTTTACGTTCTTCACCGAAGTATTCTACAAAATTGGTAAGCGTTTTAATCAGTTTGTGTGGACTCTCATAAAACACCATCGTTCGGGATTCTTCTGCCAAAAGTTTCAGCCGAGTTTGTCTTCCTTTTTTGACAGGTAAAAACCCTTCGAAAACAAATTTATCATTCGGTAATCCTGAATTGACCAAAGCAGGAACGAAAGCAGTTGGGCCAGGTAGGCATTCTATTTCGATTCCATTTTCAATACAGGCTCTTGATAAGAGAAATCCAGGATCTGAGATGGCAGGTGTGCCTGCATCAGAAATTAAGGCAAACGACTCTCCGTTTTTTAGTCGGTCGATTATGATGTTTACCGTTTTATGTTCATTGTGCATGTGATGCGATTGCATCGGAGTATCAATTTCGAAGTGTTTGAGTAATTTTCCACTAGTACGCGTATCTTCTGCAAGAATACAATCTACCTCTTTCAAAATCCGAAGCGCTCGAAAAGTCATGTCTTCTAAATTGCCAATTGGCGTCGGAACTAAATAAAGTTTACCCATCTATATTTAAATTGATTCGTATTCAGAAACAGTGATATCTGCAATAACATCACCAGTATGCTTAGTAGATAATGGTTCGAAGAGCATAATATGTACTTCTTCCTTGGCAATAGGCTTGTGTTCAACGCCTTTTGGAACGATGTAAAATTCGCCTTCGTTTATGGTAACGGTCTTATCTCTTAGTTCGATATCCAATTGCCCTTTCAAGACCATGAACATTTCATCTTCATGGTCATGTTTATGAAAAACAAATTCACCTTTAATTTTTGCTAAAAGTATTTGCTGATTGTTTAATTCGGCAATCTTTTTTGGAGACCATCGATCTGAAAATAGATTCAGTTTTTCTTGAAGATTTATTACACTCATAAATACAAACTTACGAAGTTTTTAATGGATAAAATGTGTAATTTTGCGACCTAAATTCAATAGCGATGTACAGAAGTCATTCTTGTGGTGAGTTAAGAGCAGTAGATATCAATTCAACAGTTACCTTGGCGGGTTGGGTTCAAAAATCCAGAGACAAAGGTTTTATGGTTTGGGTTGATTTGAGAGATCGATATGGAGTAACTCAATTGATTTTTGATGAAGAAAGAACCTCTTCAGAAATCATGGAAAAAGCCAAATCTTTAGGAAGAGAATTCGTGATTCAAGTTACCGGTCAGGTAATTGAACGCGAATCTAAGAATGATAAAATCCCAACTGGAGCTATTGAAGTATTGGTGTCTGAACTTTCGATTTTGAACGAATCGAAATTACCTCCTTTCACCATTGAAAATGAAACGGATGGAGGCGAAGATATTCGTATGAAGTATCGTTATTTGGACATCCGACGAAATCCTGTAAAAGACAGTTTGATCTTTAGACATAAGGTGACGATGGAGGTGCGCAAGTACCTATCTGAAAAGAGCTTTATTGAAATTGAAACGCCTTATTTAATTAAATCTACTCCGGAAGGAGCTCGTGATTTTGTGGTGCCAAGCAGAATGAACGAGGGTCAGTTTTACGCCTTACCTCAGAGTCCGCAGACCTTTAAGCAGTTGCTGATGGTAGGTGGTATGGACAAGTATTTCCAGATAGTAAAGTGTTTTAGAGACGAAGATTTACGTGCCGACAGACAGCCAGAATTTACTCAGATCGATTGTGAAATGGCTTTTGTGGAGCAAGAAGATATTCTGAATACTTTTGAAGGTTTAACGCGTCATTTATTGAAAGAAATCAATGGAGTTGAGGTAGACAAATTCCCGAGGATGTTGTATGATGATGCGATGCGTTTGTACGGAAATGATAAACCGGATATTCGTTTCGGAATGCAGTTTGGGGAATTGAATAACGTAGCTCAACACAAAGATTTTAATGTCTTCAATCAAGCGGAATTGGTTGTTGGAATAGCGGTTCCGGGTGGAAATGCTTACACAAGAAAGCAGATCGATAATTTGATCAAATGGGTAAAACGTCCACAGGTTGGAGCACTCGGAATGGTCTATTGTCGAGTGAACGAGGATGGAACGTATAAGTCATCCGTTGATAAGTTCTATGATCAAGATGATTTAGCGAAATGGGCAGAAGTTACAGGTGCAAAACCTGGTGATTTGATTTGTGTATTGTCTGGAGAAACAAATAAAGTACGTGCTCAATTATCAGCTTTACGAATGCACTTAGCCGAGGAATTAGGGTTAAGAAAGCCTGATCAATTTGCACCACTATGGGTAATTGATTTTCCATTATTAGAATTGGATGAGGAGACAGGACATTATCATGCCATGCACCATCCGTTTACGTCTCCAAAACCAGGACAATTGGAATTATTGGATTCTATACCTGGGGAGGTAAAGGCGAATGCTTATGACTTAGTATTAAATGGTAATGAAATTGGAGGAGGATCAATTCGTATTCATGATAAGGAAACTCAAAAAATAATGCTGAAACATCTTGGTTTCTCTGATGAAGAAGCAAAAGCACAATTCGGATTCTTAATGGATGCATTTGAATACGGTGCGCCACCACACGGCGGAATCGCATTTGGGTTAGATCGATTGGTAGCAATATTGGCAGGTCAAGAAACCATTCGAGATTTTATTGCCTTCCCGAAAAACAATTCAGGGCGCGATGTCATGATTGATGCACCAGCACCACTGGATGAAGAACAACTTAAAGAACTCAATATCAAATTAGATATGTAAACTCAAAAGAATCCTGCCTTAGCAGGATTTTTTATTACATTTAATTCATGAAAAAATCAATCTTCCTTCTTGTAGCCTTTATCAGTATTCAATCTTTTTCGCAATCGTTAACTGGAAATCAGTTGTTAGAGAAAGCAATCCAGTTTCATGATCCCAATAATCAATGGTCAACCTTTAACGGCACATTGTATGTGAAAATGGAAACTCCGAAACGATCTCCACGTTTAAGTAAAATCACAATCGACTTACCAAATGAATATTTTAGAGTAAGAGCTAAAAGAGATTCTATTTCGACGATTTATGAATTAAATAAAAAGAAATGTTCTGCGTCAACAATAGGAGAAAAATTTAAGAAAGAACTGACAAAAGAGGAGTGGAAACAAAAATTAGAAGAGGATTGTAAAAGAGCAAATCTATATAAGAATTACTATACCTACTTGTATGGATTACCGATGAAATTGAAGGACGAAGGAACGGTTATTCATCAAAAAGTGGAAAAGAAAACTTTTAAAGGCAAGGACTATTTAGTTCTAAAAGTTACCTATGATGAAGCTGTTGGAAAAGACACTTGGTATTTTTATTTCAATCCGAAAACCTATGCCATGGAGGTCTATCAATTCTTTAAAGATGAATCTAAAAATGATGGTGAATATATTTTACTTTCTGGATTAAAAGATATCAACGGAATAAAAATGCCTAAGAATCGCGCCTGGTATTACAACAACAATAATGGTTATTTAGGAACCGACTATTTATTGAGTAAGCAATAGATTTTACATTCTTTTATGCCAACCAAAAGCAAAGTTTTAAAGCAAATTTTACTCTGGAGATACAAGTATGTTACTGAGCATCAATTCTTGTATATTCTTAGTGTTATTGTTGGTTTTTTAGCGGGACTTGGGACGTTGGTTTTAAAAAACCTGACCTTCTTTTTTCATGATATTTTAGAAGGTAGATTCATTAAAGACATTCATTATTTGTTGTATTTCATTTTCCCAATTATCGGATTGGTATTGGTGTATTACATCAAAAAGAAAGTGATAAAAAAGGAGATTGGTCATGGTATCTCAACAACCTTGCATGCCGTATCTAAGCGCAAAGGAATCATCGAAAAGTATCGTATTTATGCTTCCTTAATTACAGCTCCAATTACTGTTGGTTTCGGGGGATCTGTAGGGTTGCAAGGCCCGGCGGTAAGTACAGGAGCTGCATTAGGTTCATGGACTTCTCAATTGTTCCATATGAATACTAAGAACCGGATGTTGCTCATTGGTTGTGCAACAGCTGGTGCGATGTCTTCTATGTTTAAGGCGCCCGTAGCTGCAATTATATTTGCTTTAGAAATCTTTAGTTTGGACTTAGCTTTCGTATCCTTGATTCCTTTATTATTGGCATCAGTATCTGCAGTAGTAACTTCTTATTTTTTCTTTGAAAAAGATGCTTTACTCGGATTTGAATTGCAAGATGATTTTCAGATTAATCATATTTTCTACTTTGTGATTTTGGGAATAGCAACCGGTTTTGCATCCGTATACTTTTCGAAAATTTATTTCCGAATCATCAATTTTTTTAAACGCTTTAAAAAACCTGTTCACCGCCTTATTATCGGTGGATTTGCCATCGGATTTATACTTTACATGTTACCCCCTTTGTACGGTGAAGGATATGAAATCATCAATAATCTTCTGAATGGAGATGCAAAAAAAGCCCTAGCAGATATTAGCTATAATGTGAATATGGATAATGTTTGGGTGGTAGTTGTTTTTCTTTTGCTCATTACCATTTTTAAGGCTATTGCGATGACCATTACGTTTGCCGCAGGTGGAGTTGGTGGAATTTTCATTCCGACTTTGGTTATGGGAAGTGTTCTTGGAAATGTTGTGGCAAAAATTATCAATCAGTTGGGCGGAAGTGTTTCTGAAAGTAATTTCACATTAATCGGTATGACAGGATTGATGGCTGGTGTGCTTCATGCTCCCTTAACTTCGATTTTCTTGATTGCTGAAATAACTGGCGGATATGAATTATTTGTTCCGTTAATGTTAGTGGCCGCTATTTCGTATGCCTTAACCAAATACTTTGTTGCTAATTCAATTTACACCACAGAACTTGCAGAGAAAGGGGAATTAATCACTTACGATAAGGATAAAAATGTCTTGATGATGATGGATATTGAAAGAGAAATTGAAACCAATTTTAAAGTTCTACATCCAGAAATGACATTGGGAGCTATGCTGAAAAAAGCGGTCGCTCGTTCGAATCGAAACATATTTCCAGTTGTAAATGACAAGGGTCAATTTTTAGGAATCGTCTTATTAGATGATATTCGTTCAGTCATGTTTGATCGAGAATTGTATGAAAGTATTACGGTTGAAACTTTTATGAAAGCCGCTCCAGAAATCATTTTTCATACAGACACTGCGACTCAAGTAATGAGTAAATTTAAATCGAGTGGTGCTTGGAACCTTCCCGTTTTAAAAGAAAATAAATACCTAGGATTTATATCAAAATCGAAACTACTAACGGCGTATCGAAATAAATTAATTGAGGTTACTGTGTAGCATTCAGAAATTCGATAACTACATCTGGAAAGTCGGTAAAAACACCATCAATATTGGCCTCAAAAAATAAAGAATTCATCATTTCATTGAAGTTAGAGTAGTCTTTCACATCATCTTCGCGCAAGGCATATACATGGACTTTAAGACCCAATTCATGAGCTTCTGCAACGAAGTTCGAGTATTCAATTTTTTCTGATTTTGAATCTGCGATTAATAATTTATACCAAGGACCAACGCCATCCACATAGGTGGCAAAATCTTTTAATAGTTTGGTTTCCTTCGGATGTTCAATCAGTTGAATCAAAAATAAATTTGATTTTAATTCCGTTCTAATTCGTTTTAACTCGGTGGCATCAAAGCATTGTAGAATACAATTGTCCTTTTTAGAATTATACCCATACTTAGACAAGATTTCTAAGACAATTTTGGAGATATCTTTTCCTTCTTTATGATGGAAAGAAGGTGCCTTTATTTCTGGATAAATTCCGATGTTTTTTCCTGTTTTTTCATTCAATTCCAGAATGACTTCGATCTCCTCCTGAAGTGAATGCAATTTAAAGTTTGAAGTCCTTTTTGAAAATCGATTTGGATATACCTGATTTCCAGTTTTAGGATTAAATCGCTCAAAAACTGTTAATTGTTTCAATTCTTCAAAAGTGAAATCAATCACATAAAATCGATTGTCTTCTCTTTTTTTCTCAGGAAAAATAGTCGAAACATTAGTCACATCATCTAAATAAATATCATGAATTACGATGGGTACATTGTCTTTGCTCAACACCAAATCTTGTTCAATGAAATCCACATCCATTCCATGTGCCATTATTTTTGATTCCATGGTGTGCTCAGGTAAATACCCAGATGCTCCGCGATGAGCTATGACAATTTTTGATTCCATTTTTTGATTTTTTGAAGATTGATTACAACTTGAATAGCTCAAAACTATCAGTAAAAGAAGTAAAAAGTCAATACGTGTTTTCATGAGTCATTAAAAATATAACTTTTGTAATTTTGCAACATGAAATTAGCATTAAAAATACTTTTTGTGATTTTTCTAATCTGGATGATTACCGGATTTTCATTGATTAAAATAGAACATCCAAGGGCACAAGTAGTGATGGGTTTAGGAGTGTTGTATTTGGCATTCATTCTGATGCCTTTGTTTATTTATTACCGTTATCGTGACGGTAAATACAAAAAATATATCATCAATGATGAAAAATTAAACGAGGCGTTTAAAAACATCAAAAATAGCTAATCATCATATTGGAAAATGGAATACATAGGAAAATGATCTGATATTTCACCCTTGTACCAAGGACCGATAAAGGTTCGAAATGGGCTTCCTTTTAACTTTCCTCGAAATACTTTTAGCCAATCTTCATTGTAAATTCTGGCTTTTTTAAATTCAAGTTGTTTTGGTTCATCTTTGAATCCTTTGCTCAAAATGATTTGATTAAATAAATGCCATTCCTTTTTGTGGGTTAATGTTCCCAGACCTTTGTCATATAACTTTTGCATCGGATTGAATAACCCTGGGTTTAGTAGGGTTTGGATACTTCTATTGTTCGGATTGTCATTGAAATCACCCATAATTACGAATCGAGCATTGGGATCATTGGATTCAAATTCATTAATAATTTCAACAATCAATTCGGCAGCTTTAACTCGATTTGGTTCTGTTAATTCGAGACCATCCCGACGGGATGGCCAGTGATTCACTAAAATATAAATAGTTTCTCCTTTTAACTTTCTGCAAACCAATAATAAATCTCTGGTATAATCTCGAGAACCATCTTCGTCAAAAAGAATTAGCCGATAGGTTTTTGAATATTCGACTTCACAGAAATCAGGTTGGTAAATTAAAGCATTGTCAATTCCTCGTTCATCCGAAGAATCAAAATGAACAAAACGATAGTAATTATGTAAGTTTTTTTTCGGCTATTAAATCGCTCAAAACCTTTTTGTTCTCAACTTCAACCAATCCCACAATAGCAGGTAAGTATTTGCTATACTCACGCCCAAGTTGATTAATTGTAGAACCGAGTTTTCTAATTTTTTTCTGATAGCGTTTTTGATTCCATTGACGCTTGCCCTCAGCAGTAAAATCATCATCATGAGTATATGGATTATCCTTGGTGTCGAAGAGGTTTTCTACATTGTAAAAGGCGATTGTGAAATTGTCCTTACTTGATTTGCCCATTTGTTTATAATTAGATAACCTAAAGTTAATATTAAAATCCAGTTTTAACTCTGATTGTGAACTACTTTTGCAGAAAATTTACCGGCCATCCGATAAAAGTATAATTGAATTTGAATTAGTAGAAAAACCTCAAGACATCTTGAGGTTTTTTCTGTTTAGTAGGGATAAGTTTGTAATTTTGCAGCTTTATGATTGATCAAAAAGAAGCCATATCAGAAAAAGTTGTGTTAATCGGGTTAATTACACAATATCAGGATGAAAGTCAATCCAAAGAATTTTTGGATGAACTCGAATTCCTCACTCAGACGGCGGGCGGGGTTGTCGAAAAGCGCTTTGTTCAGAAATTAGCACAACCAAATCCGAAGACGTTTTTAGGAACTGGAAAATTGGAAGACGTTAAAGGATATATTAAAACCCATAACATTGGAACAGCTATTTTTGATGATGAATTGTCTCCAGCCCAGTTACGGAATGTCGAGAAAATTCTGGATTGTAAAATCTTAGATCGAACCAATTTAATCTTGGATATTTTTGCTCAAAGAGCCCAAACCAGTTCGGCAAAAACACAAGTTGAATTGGCTCAGCATGAATATTTGTTGCCGCGTTTAACTCGCCTTTGGACTCACCTGGATAAACAAAAAGGGGGAATAGGAATGCGTGGTCCTGGTGAAACAGAAATCGAGACTGATAGACGTATCATACGCGATAAAATCACCTTACTCAAAAAGAAATTAGCTACGATTGATAAACAAATGGCAGTGCAACGAAAGAATCGTGGTAAAATGGTTCGGGTTGCTTTGGTAGGATACACTAATGTTGGGAAATCAACTTTAATGAATGTGATTAGTAAGTCTGATGTTTTTGCAGAAAACAAATTGTTTGCAACGCTAGATACTACGGTTCGAAAAGTTGTAATAAAAAACATTCCTTTTTTACTGACAGATACGGTAGGATTCATTCGTAAACTACCTACACAATTAGTGGAGTCTTTCAAATCAACTTTAGATGAGGTTCGAGAAGCCGACTTGTTATTACATGTAGTTGATATTTCACATCCGAATTTTGAAGAACATATTGAGTCGGTAAATTCGATTTTGTTGGATATCAAATCCAAAGACAAACCGACCATAATGGTTTTCAACAAGATTGATGCTTATGATCATGAAACGATTGACGAAGATGATTTGCTAAAGCAAAAAACAAAAGCGCATTACACTTTAGAAGACTGGAAAAATACCTGGATGAATGATATTGAGCAGGAAGCTCTTTTTATTTCTGCTTTAAATCGTAAAAATCTAGAAGATTTTAAATCAAAGGTATACGATGAGGTGCGGAAAATTCATGTGCAGCGCTTCCCTTACAACGACTTTTTATACTATGAATATGACGCTTAATACTCGTCTGATTCAGAATCATTTTCATCTTCAATAATTCCCAAACGTTTTGCTCGTCTTTTCCAGCTTTTCCTAGCTAATAATTGAAGATCTTCAATATTGTCGCTTTCATCCATAATTTCAAGCCCCAGCAAGGTTTCAATCATGTCTTCTTGAGTAACTAGACCACTTACAGAACCATATTCGTCAACTACCAAAGCAATATGTTCGCGTTGATCGATTAATTGCTCAAAAAGATTCGGTATCGGTAAGTTTCTCCGTGTTACTAAGATTGTTCTTTTAATTTCTTGAAGAGGTTTATTTCCGTCCCCATTGATGATCGCTTCTAATAATTGATCTTTTAAGAAGTATCCAGTGATATTATCTGGATTTTCAAGATAAACTGGAATTCTAGAGAATCTCAAATTCGGATTTTCATCAAAAAACTCCTGTATAGAAGTCGTTTCATCCGCAGTTTTTAAAACGGTTCGAGGTGTCATAATATCCTTCACCTGAACCTCTTTAAAGTTCAATAAGTTCTTTATTACCTTACTTTCGGATTCTTGAAAAACACCCTCTTGTTGTGCAATATCTGTCATCGCCGTAAAATCTTCACGGCTTAAAACCGATCCATGGCCACCTTTACCAAAGATTTTTGTGAACAATTGTAAGATCCAAAGAACACCTGTCCACTTGAATACAAAAATTAGAATTGATAGTGTCTGGGTCGCAAAAGCAGCAAGACTTTTCCAATACGTTGCTCCAATAGTTTTTGGGATAATTTCAGAAACCACTAAAATCAAAATGGTCATAATGGTTGAAATTATTCCTACTAAATAGTCTTCAGTCAAACGAAAACCAAACACTTTAGTTACTGCGGATCCGTAAGCCTCTGCGTAATAAATTTTTGCTTGTACACCAACCAAGATTGCTCCCACGGTGTGTGCTATTGTATTCAGTGTTAAGATGGCGATAAGTGGCTTGTCTACATCTTTTTTGATTTCTTGCAGCGTCAGGGCATAGGATTTTCCTTCGGCAATTTTTACGTTGATAAATGTTGGCGTAATACTAAGAAGTACCGCTTCTAAAATCGAACATAAAAAGGAAAATAAAATGGAGACAAGTGCATAAAGTACTAAAAGGCCCATATCAATAGCATTCGTGTAAAAATATAAAAAACAAAAAAACCTTAAGACTTTTCTCGAGGTTTCATTTGTTTATTTTTTAATTAGAATCCGTAATTAAGTCCGAAGAGCCAGTAAGATTGTAATTTATTATCAACGGTATCGAACGTTTCTGCAGGATTACTTATCTGCGCATTTGCAAGTGCTTCTTGCTTGTTTTTACGTAATCCAAATTCGAAACCAAGTCCAATTCCTTTCCATAACGTATATCCTAATGAATTGGTCAATGTCCAGTTTGAAAAATCATTGGATTCATAACTCTGGAACATCGAAAGGTTCGAACGCCAGCTTAATCCGCCAAACTTCGCATTGTAGTCACCTACGATTTTTGCACCTACAGAGGAGTTAAATACATTCTGATCCGAAGCAAAAACAAAGTTGTAGTTACCTGGATGAATTACTACCACTAAATTTGAAATAGGAGTCCATGTAAAACCAACACCCAAGTCTAAGAATCCAGGGTTATTAAAGTTTTCAATAATTGTAGTTCTATATTCAAGTAGTCCAGAGGCCGCCCACTTTTTATTTAATTTACGACCGTACAAAGAAGTGAAGTTGAATACATCAGTTGCGGTTTCGAATCCTTCATCTCCAGCAACATTTTTATCGTCCAATTTTACCCATCCCAAGGTTAGCATTCCTGTATTTCTCCAGAAAAACTTGTTTTGAAGTAAGTTGGCATAAGCAGTAACAGAAACTCCAATATTCCCTGCTGATGCATCAGGAGCATTACGACCGTACCAATTGCTAAAGCCAGATAGGCTCATGCCAATTGTGCCAAAAGCCCCTTTTTTCCAACCGGGCATGGCATCCAATTTTGCCTTAATGGCCTTTGCTTTTGACTGTAATTTGGAAATTGAGTCTTTTTTCGAAGCTAATTCTTTTTTCAACTCATCTGCCGATTGAGAAAAAATAGAAAAGGATAAGAACAAAATAAAAATGCTAAGTATTTTTTTCATGATGATTAAATTTTATCAAAAATAGAGATATTAACGGCGATTCCAATTAAATTTTGTGGAAGGTATAATTGAAGCCAAAACCAAATAATTGACGAAACTGTTCGGTGCTCGCCGCTTTGTCATCAATAATAGTATGCAAGGTGAAGTTTAAAGTGAAAAGCTTATTCAGAGTAACCAAAAAATTCGTTTGGTAATTCACATCAATATTCTGTGGTTTATCCAGATAATCAGAATAGATTTGAACAATATTTTCCATTGTCACATTTTTAACCAAATTGAATTTGATATACCCAGAAAGGTTAAAACCTAATCCGTAGGCACTGGTCTTGCCAGGATCTACACCATATTGTCCAGAAAATGCAGGTGAAACAAATGTAATTCTTGATGTTGCCGGTGCAATATTAACTCTGTAATTGTCGTTTTTTCGCCAAAACATACCAGGTCCGAAACTCCAATAGGCAGGAGATAAGGTATTTGAGATTAATCGATTTGGATCTTGAGAATAATCAAAACCACTAGAAAATTGTGAAATAAAGTTGCTGAAAAATGAAAAGTACCAGCGCTTATTAGCATTGTATGCTAATACGGAGTTGTATTCGAAACGGTCATCGGTCTTTCGGAACCCTTGATTGTTGACAAAACTCAAACCATAAGAACTTATGATTTTATTATCCCATTTCCATTTTCCTTCCTTGTAGTTGAAGTCATAATTGACTAAAATATTTCCAGATACCGCATTTTCACCACCAGAAACCCAGTTTGAATAAGAGGATTGATTCAGTAAGAAAGTAAACCGTCCATCCACAGACCAGGCTTTTGCCTCTTCTTCTTTCCAAATTTTGATTTGCTTGTTGATGGCATCAATCTGTTTCTGAATTGAATCTAGATCAACTTTTAGACGCTTTCGTTTTTGGATATAAGTTTTCCGAATGGAATCATATTTTCCTTGGGAAAAGGATGTGAGAGAAATCAGGAAAAAAAAGATGAAAACTCGTTTCACAATTGTTGGTTATGACCACAAAAGTAAATGGAAGTCTTTAAACAAGAAACTATTTCTTCATTTTATACAACGGAACAGTCGAACAGGCTTCTCCGTACATAATGGATTTGACAACCGGTTGTAATTTTTGAATTAAGAATGTAAATGCTGAAGGTGGGATTGGTTTATCGGCACAACCTTTGATGATGACTGGTTTGTCGCTGAATTCTTTAATATTTAAATCTGAAATTAAATCTTGAAAAATGGACGTTTCCAAGGTTTCAAGGTTACCGATAACTACCTTTTTTGCATAAGGAGCTAACTCCGATGAAATCAATAAAAATGCCCATGACGGAATAATAGCATCTTCTGAACAAGTTAGTGCTACAAATTGATTTTCGTATTGACTCCAGTCGTGTTCGCTGACATGACCACGAAATTCTTTTTCTCGCAAAATCATTCCCTCATAAAGCCAGTCCTTAATATCAAAAAGAATTCTTGCTCCGGGAGGATACATTTCCTCAAGATCAATAGTTTTTAAAGGACTATTTGCAACTCTATTTACAATTTCGTCTGCCATATTATAGCATCCCTAATTCTAGTTTAGCCTCTTCGCTCATCATATCTTGTGTCCAAGTAGGATCGAAGGTAATCTCTACCTCACAAGAATCAATTCCTTTAATGGTTTGAACCTTTTCTTCCACTTCTACCGGTAGCGTTTCTGCCACAGGACAGTTTGGAGAAGTCAATGTCATTAATATTTTGGCTTCTTTATTTTCGTTTACAAAAACGTCATAAATAAGTCCTAATTCATAAATATCTACAGGGATTTCTGGATCGAAAATTGTTTTTAAAACTCGAACAATTTTATCGCCGTAATCTTCCAATTCCTTTTCTGTCATCGTTCAACTATTATGCTGTTAGATTTGCTTGTTGTGCAATTGCGTACATTTTGATTTGTTTCACCATAGAAACTAATCCGTTGGCTCTTGTAGGAGACAAATGTTCCTTCAAACCAATTTCATCTATAAAACTTGTGTCAGCTTCAAGAATGTCTTTCGGGTGTTGATCCGAAAAAACGCGTAATAATAAAGCAACAATACCTTTTGTTAAAATAGCGTCACTATCTGCTGTGTATTTAACATGATTATTGTCTACTTCTGAGTGCAACCAAACTTTAGATTGACATCCTTTAATGAGGTTGTCATCAGTTTTAAAGGCATCATCAATAATAGGAAGAGACTTGCCTAAATCGATAATGTACTCGTATCGTTCCATCCAATCATCGAACATTGAGAACTCATCAATAATTTCTTCCTGTATTTGTCTTATAGTCATTTTTTAAACTTATTTTTGTAGCTTAAAATTTTATGCAAAATTACGGATTAATATTAGATTCCGCGCAACATAAAATTTTATAATACTCTTAAAATTAATTCTATATGAGTAAACTTCTGGCTGTAGGTACGGTTGCTTTTGATGCTATCGAAACTCCTTTTGGAAAAACAGATAAAATCCTAGGTGGTTCTGGTACTTTTGTTGGATTAGCGGCTTCTTTATTCGATATTCCAGTTGGTGTTGTTTCTGTGGTAGGTGGTGATTTTCCAAAATCATATTTAGATATGATGAATAAAAAGGGAATCAATACGGATGGAGTTGAAGTCATTGAAGAAGGAAAGACCTTTTTTTGGAGTGGTGTATATCACAACGATATGAATTCGCGTGACACCTTGGTTACCGAATTAAATGTGCTTGAAAATTTTGAGCCAGTAGTCCCATCAGAATTTAAAGAGGCGAGTATCGTGATGCTTGGAAATTTACATCCTGCAACCCAAATGTCCGTCTTAGATCAAATGAATGGCACTTCGAAACTAGTCGTTTTGGATACTATGAATTTTTGGATGGACAGCGCTCTTGATGATTTACACAAGGTGTTAAAAAGAGTTGATGTAATCACCATTAATGATGAAGAAGCAAGGCAGCTTTCAGGAGAGTATTCGCTATTAAATGCGGCTAAGAAGATTCATGAAATGGGTCCAAAATATGTAGTTATCAAAAAAGGTGAGCACGGTGCATTATTGTTTAATAATGGCAATATGTTTTTTGCACCTGCCTTACCATTGGCATCCGTTTTTGATCCGACTGGAGCTGGTGATACCTTTGCGGGAGGTTTCTGCGGATATTTAGCCAAAACAGAAGATATTTCGTTTGCAAATATGAAGAATGCCATAATTTATGGCTCGAATCTGGCCTCGTTCTGTGTTGAAAAGTTCGGCACGCAACGAATGGAAGAGGTAAGTTTTTCGGAGGTGGAAAGCAGATTACAAGCGTTTAGAGATTTAACACAATTTGATATAAAATTATCCTAACAAAGAAAATCCGTATGTAACCCTGCGGATTTTTTTTATAACTATAACCAATGAGTGACGCTATAAAACACGAATGCGGAATTGCACTTGTTCGACTTAAAAAACCCATAGAATTTTACAAGAAAAAGTATGGTACATCATACTACGGAATCGATAAAATGTACTTGCTTTTAGAGAAACAACACAACCGTGGTCAGGATGGTGCCGGATTTGCGAGTGTGAAGTTCAATGTAAGTCCGGGAACACGATACATCAGTAGAGTTCGTTCCAACAAAACGCAACCTATTCAAGATATTTTTTCGCAAATCAATGAACGAATTAATGGGGTTTTAGAACAATTTCCAGATAAAAAAGATGATGTAGCTTGGCAAGAACAAAATATGCCGTACCTCGGTAATTTGTTTTTAGGCCATGTACGTTATGGAACTTTCGGTAAAAACAGTATCGAAAGTGTACATCCATTTTTGCGTCAGAGCAATTGGAAACATAAAAATTTAATCGTTGCGGGTAACTTCAATATGACGAATTCGAATCAATTGTTAGAAGAATTGGTAGAGTTAGGTCAGCATCCGAAGGAATTTACAGATACAGTGACGGTAATGGAAAAAATAGGACACTTTTTAGAGGACGAGGTTTCTAAATTGTATCAACAAGCCAAAAAAGAAGGGTTAACTAAAAAGGAAGCTTCTCCTTTTATTGAGGAAAACTTAAGCCTAAAAAAGGTGTTAAAACGATCATCTAAAAATTGGGATGGTGGATATGCAATAGCTGGTTTAGTTGGTCATGGTGACGCCTTTGTATTAAGAGATCCAAACGGAATTCGACCTACATTCTTTTACGAAAATGATGAGGTGGTTGTCGTAGCATCGGAAAGACCAGTAATCCAGACGGTGTTTAATGTGAAGTTAGAGGATGTTCAAGAATTGGAAAGAGGACATGCCCTTATCATTAAGAAGAGCGGGAAGGTAAGTATCAAGCAAATTAAAGAACCACGTGAGTCGACAGCGTGTTCTTTTGAGCGAATTTACTTCTCAAGAGGATCGGATGCTGCCATTTATGAGGAGCGTAAAAATTTAGGAAAGTATGTTTTTCCGAAGGTGTTAGAATCTATTAATGACGATGTATCCAACACGGTATTTTCGTTCATACCTAACACAGCTGAGACTTCCTTTTATGGAATGACAGAAGCTGCAGAAGATTTCTTAAATCAGCAGAAAACGAAGAAAATATTAGACGGCGGTAAGCAATTATCTGCAGACCGTGTTCGAGAGATTTTAAGTGAACGTCCAAGATTTGAGAAGATCGCCATTAAAGATGCGAAACTAAGGACCTTTATTGCTGATGATAGTTCTCGAGATGATTTGGTAGAACACGTTTATGATATTACTTATGGTGTAGTAAAGCCTTCTGATAATCTTGTTATTATTGATGATAGTATCGTTCGTGGAACTACACTTAAGAAAAGTATTATCAAAATATTAGATAGACTACAACCAAAGAAAATTGTGGTAGTCTCATCTGCACCTCAAATCCGTTATCCTGATTGCTACGGAATTGACATGGCGAAGATTGGAGATTTCATTGCTTTTAAAGCTGCTTTGGAGTTGTTGAAAGAAACTAATCAGTATCATATTGTTGACGAAACGTATCAAAAGTGCAAGGAACAACAATCAAAATCAGATGAAGAGATTGTAAATTATGTAAGGGACATTTACAAGCCGTTTATGCCAGAACAAATCTCTAATAAGATTGCCCAAATGCTAAAGACTTCTGAAATTAATGCTGAAGTTGAAGTGATTTATCAATCTATTGAAGGATTACATAGAGCTTGTCCAGATAATAAAGGAGATTGGTATTTTACAGGTAATTATCCGACATCAGGAGGAAGTAGAGTTGTAAATCAGGCGTTTATTAACTTCTATGAAGGAAACGACAAAAGAGCCTATTAATATTGAATTAATAAAACTAAAAAAGCACCCAATTCGGGTGCTTTTTTTATAGATAATGAATAATTAAAACTATTTATTTAGCTTCTGCATATCTGCGCTCTACTTCATTCCAGTTGATCACTTTAAAGAAAGCATCAATATAATCTGGTCTTCTGTTTTGATAGTTTAGATAGTAAGCGTGCTCCCAAACATCCAATCCTAAAATTGGTGTTCCACCACAAGATACACCTGGCATTAATGGGTTGTCTTGGTTTGGCGTTGAACATACTTCAACTTTTCCGCCTTTGTGAACACATAACCAAGCCCATCCAGATCCGAATTGAGTAGCAGCTGCTTTACTAAAAGCCTCAACAAAAGCATCTTTTGACCCGAATTCTGCTTCGATAGCATCTTTTAACTCTCCAGATAAATATCCTCTATCTTCAGGATTCATTACTGTCCAAAATAATGAGTGATTATAAAATCCACCACCATTGTTACGTACAGCACTATTACTCATATCTAGATTAGTTAAAATATCTTCGATAGATTGACCATCTAAATCTGTTCCTTCGATAGCAGCGTTTAGTTTTGTTGTATATCCGCTGTGATGTTTGCTATGGTGAATTTCCATAGTTCTTGCATCTATATGAGGCTCTAATGCATCGTATGCGTAGCCTAATTCTGGTAATTGAAAAGCCATTTCGTATTAATTAATAGGTTAATAATGCAAAAGTAGTGATAAATAGGAAGTCATTCAACCCATTGAACTAATGAAATCTTATATTTAAATAAGGAATAACAATAGGTTATAAATATCTTAATCCTGATGGATTTCAATATATCGGATAATTTCTCGCGCTATATTCTTTCCAGTAGCCGTTTCTATTCCCTCTAATCCAGGTGATGAATTTACTTCAAGAACTAATGGTCCCTTTTTTGACTGAATCATATCTACACCCGCTACTGCCAATCCTAAAGAACGTGCAGCTTTTAATGCAGTTTTCTCTTCTTCATCAGTTAATTCAATCAAACTAGCAGATCCTCCTCGGTGTAAATTAGATCTGAATTCGCCTTCTTTTCCTTGGCGTTTCATAGCCCCAACAACTTTGCCGTCTACAATAAAAGCACGAATATCGGCTCCACCGGCTTCTTCAATATACTCTTGTGCAATTACTCGAGCTCCCAGTCCATTAAAAGCCTCTAATACCGATGTTGCAGCATTTTTAGTTTCAGCTAAAACAACGCCTAAGCCTTGCGTTCCTTCCAACAGTTTTAGCACTAATGGTGCCCCGCCAACAGAATCTATAATGTGCTCTACATCCCTTGTATAATTGGTGAAAACAGTCTTTGGTAATCCAACACCAGCTCTAGACAAAATCTGAAGACTATACAGTTTATCTCTGGATCTGATTAAAGCCTGAGAGGAACACGTTGTAAATACTTTCATCATTTCAAATTGACGAATTACAGCAGTCCCATAAAAGGTTACTGACGCACCAATTCTAGGAATAATAGCATCTATATTTTCTAGATATTCTCCTTTGTAAAATATTTTAGGAGACTTTTTTTCCATTTCTATATTGCACTTCAAAGGATCGACGATTAAAACCTCGTGTTTTCTCTTTTGTGCTGCTTCAACCAGTCTGCGTGTTGAATACAATTTGGGGTTTCTAGAAAGGATTACAATTTTCATTGAATGATAATTTAAGGCTGTGTTTGGTAACTAACACTCGGGTCTACCAAAAACTTCTTATTTAAAAATTTTCTTCCCAATAAAATAGGATATCTCATACTTGACCTATTGTTTAATGTAAATTCAATTTTATAGGTTTTGTTGGCCATTTGAACTTTTGTCTTTATAGAAAATCGCTTCGATACGATTCCATTTGAACTTTTTACTTCTCGAATAAAGTACTCTTTAAAAATAAATTTCTTCCCCGAAAAATGATTGTGTTTTTTATCTAATAAGGCAAATTTTAGATGAGGAACTCCATCGATTGTGGTTTCCTTTATTTTTTTGCAATGAATGGATGAGGTGTACGCTCCCGTATCAACTTTGGCATCAATTTCGGCAATGTCGAAGTCAATAAGATGTACCTTTTCTACTCGGCCAATTATTTTTTTCATAATTCAGGAAAAGCAAAGGTATAACAAAATTGAGTTTGGCAGTCATCTTTCTATAAGATAAGTTGACAGCGTTTTATTCTCCGTAGGTCTGCATAAATTCCTCAACCTTATCGACCATGTTTTTACTGCCGCAAACAAACGGTACTCTTTGGTGTAATTCTGTAGGTTGAATATCCATAATTCGTTGGTAACCATCGGAAGCTTTTCCATTGGCTTGTTCGGCTAAGAATGCCATAGGATTGCACTCATAAAGAAGGCGTAATTTTCCATTTGGATTGCGGGATCCTTTCGGATATAAATACACTCCACCTTTAATCATATTTCGATGAAAATCCGATACTAAAGAACCAATGTAACGACTGGTATAAGGTCGATCTCCCTCTTCCTCCTGACAATACTTGATGTATTTTTTAATCCCCAATGGGAAATCTAAATAGTTTCCTTCGTTAACTGAGTAAATCCTTCCATCCTCTGGGAATTCCATATCGGGATGTGATAAATAATAACTTCCAATGGCCGGATTTAAGGTAAATCCATTTACACCATGGCCCGTTGTGTATACCAGCATTGTTGAGGTTCCGTAAACCACATATCCCGCCGCTACCTGTTGATTTCCTGGTTGCAAGAAATCTTCCATAGTCACTGGGGTTCCAACTGGTGTTATTCTTCTGTAAATGGAAAAGATGGTACCCACAGAAACATTTACATCAATATTTGAAGAACCATCTAATGGATCAATCAATACAACATACTTGTTCTGATGTTGTTCATCTTGACTATTGATAATGATGAAATCATCTTCTTCTTCACTTGCTAATCCACAAACAATGTTTCTTTTGATTAAGGTTTGGATAAAAGTGTCATTTGCATACACATCTAACTTCTGTTGATCTTCACCTTGTATATTAGTGCCACCAACCGCGCCGATAATATCAACCAATCCTGCTTTGTTCACCTCGTGGTTTACAACTTTAGCGGCCAAACGAATCGAATTGATTAATCTAGAGAGCTCGCCTGTTGTGTATTTAAATGCTGCCTGATTTTCAATGATGAATTCGCCTAGGGTTTGATTTTTCGTAGCCATTATTTTAGGATTGATTAGTACTACAAAGATGAGACTTTTTTTTGGCTAAATCGATTTCGTATACTCGGAAATTATAACATTTAAACATTAGTGAAAGAATTGTTTAAAATCTTCACAACTATGGACTCAACTTTTAAATAAACTATCTTTGACCAAATTTTTGACATGAATTTTACAGTACGATTTGGTGAACAGAAAGATGTACCTTCCTTACTTCGATTGATTAAGGAATTGGCATATTTCGAGAAAGAGCCCGAAGCAGTAGAAATTACAGAAGGAGCCTTATCGAAGTACGGTTTTGGTGAAAATCAAATGTTTAAGTTTTTTGTGGCTGAAGCTGATGATGAAATTGTTGGTATTGCCCTATTCTACGAACGTTTCTCCACTTGGAAAGGTCCTACTATTCATTTAGAGGATTTAATCGTGACGCAATCCAAAAGAAAATTAGGTATCGGTAAAGCATTATATGGCAAAGTTTTACAATATGCATATACCAACAGTTATAAAAGGGTTGCCTGGGAAGTGCTCGATTGGAATACCAATGCTATTGAGTTTTATGAAAATTCGGGCGCTAATTATTTGAGCGATTGGTCTGTAGTTCAGATGGATGAAAAAGGATTGTTGAATTTTGTGAATCAGAATCTATGAAAATTTTCAAATTTGGTGGAGCATCAGTAAAGGATGCAGATAGCGTTAAAAATGTAGCTAATATTATTGCAACGGAGGCAGATAACGATACCTTGGTTGTTGTCTCTGCAATGGGGAAAATGACCAATGCCTTTGAAGAGGTAGTTGATGCATATTATAACAAATCAGAAGAACTTCCGAAAAAACTTGATTTTATTGCAAATTACCACAAGGAAATTATGGATTCCTTATTCGATAAGGAAGATGGAATCTATGAAGTAGTTGACATTCTTTTTGGTGAATTGGGATGGTTTTTAGCTCGAAATTCTTCAAAACGTTATAACTATGTATATGATCAAATCATTTGTTTTGGTGAATTGCTTTCTACCCAAATTGTAAGTGCATATTTAGCGAAACTAGGGACTGAAAATGTGTGGTTCGACGCAAGAAATTACATCAAAACAGACAGTAGTTATCGAGATGCAAAAGTTGATTGGGAACTAACTCAGGAAATTATTTCTACCAAGGTTGATACTTCGACTATAAATATTACCCAAGGTTTTATTGCGGCTAACGATACCGAGAATACGACAACTTTGGGGCGTGAAGGATCCGATTACACAGCTGGAATTTTTGCCTATTGTTTAAATGCGGAAAGTGTTACGATTTGGAAAGATGTGGAAGGTGTATTGAACGCCGATCCAAGAGCTTTTGATCAAACGACATTACTAGAGCAAATCTCATACGAAGAGGCAATTGAAATGGCATTTTATGGTGCATCGGTGATTCACCCAAAAACGATTCAGCCACTACAGCGCAAAGAAATTCCACTTTTCGTGCGTTCATTTGTGAATCCTTATAAAGCAGGCACAAAAGTGTCAAGAGGTTCAGTTTTGGAACCTTTTATTCCGTGTTACATTGTAAAAAAAGATCAGGTAATTGTGTCGATATCTGATAAGAATTTCTCTTTTATAGTTGAAAATAACATGAGTTATATTTTTCAGAAGCTTCATGAATATCAGCTTAAAGTGAACCTGATTCAAAATTCTGCAATTAGCTTTTCATTGTGTTTAGATAACAAGTTTGGTAAGTTCAATGAGTTCTATGAAGCTTTGAAAAACGATTTTGAAATTCGTTTTGATGAAAATGTACACTTGTATACCATTCGTCATTTTAATCAAGAGGCCATCAAAGAGATTTCAAGTAAAGGAAATGTCTTGTTAAAACAGACCAATAAAGACACCACACAGATTGTAATCCGTCCAAATTAAAAAGGGTTCCATTTTACTTTTTTTAGTATGTTTGTGTTTCGTCAAGTTTTTGTAGTATGTCTCTTGTAACGTCTAAGGAAATTGCTAATGTTATCGGTCTAAAAAGATTCGGTTTTCTTGGTACTTTCATTGGTTGGTTACTAATTCGGGTGCTTCGTATTTCTGCACTGAATAATATCTACAACAACAACAAACACAAATCCGATCTTGATTTTCTTAATGGTGTTCTTGAAGATTGTGAAATTCGATTTGAGATTCCTGAAGAAGATTTAAAAAGAATCCCGAAAGATGGTCCATTTATTACTATTTCTAATCATCCTTTAGGCGGAATTGACGGAATATTACTTTTAAAACTCTTGCTTGAAAAACGGTCTGATTATAAAATTATTGCAAACTTTCTGTTACATCGAATCTTACCGTTAAAACCTTATGTGATGCCGGTGAATCCTTTTGAGAATAGAAAGGATGCTAAATCCA
Organism: Polaribacter sp.; assembly: GCA_049889235.1. GTDB lineage: Bacteria > Bacteroidota > Bacteroidia > Flavobacteriales > Flavobacteriaceae > Polaribacter. The sequence continues at coordinate 159,794 of JBMHDU010000007.1, read as the reverse complement.
GCGTCGCCGGAATTAAAGGAGCGCTTCAACATTTGAAAGAAGGAAAACCATTAGGTATTTTTCCGGCAGGGGAAGTTTCTACTTATAAAGACGGAAAATTAAAGGTAGATAAGCCTTGGGAAGAAGGTGCAGTTCGACTGATAAAAAAAGCAAAAGTACCGGTGATTCCGATTTACTTTCATGCAAAAAACAGTCGATTATTCTACATGCTGTCAAAAATTAGTGACACACTTAGAACAGCAAAATTACCTTCTGAGGTTATTTCCCAAAATGGTCGAGTAATAAAGGTTAGGGTTGGTAAACCAATCTTATTGAGCGATCAGGATGCTTATCCAGAAATTCCTCAGTTCTACGAATTTATTCGTAAGAAGACCTATATGCTCGCGAACCCATTTGAGAAAAATAAAAATATTTTATCCGCTCAGAATTTAAAGATTCCGAAGCCTGCTAAGAAAATTACCTCTCAGAAAAATGTGGAATTATTCGCTAAAGAAGTGAATGCTTTACGCGATAATAACAAACGTTTGTTGGTAAGTAAGAACTACGAGATTTTTTTTGCCAATGCACGTGAAATTCCGAATATTCTTCATGAAATAGGAAGGCTACGTGAAATTACTTTTAGAGACGTAGGTGAAGGAACCAATAATTCAATTGATTTAGATAAATACGACAAGTATTATCACCATATGTTCTTATGGGATTGTAATGCGAATGTCTTGGTCGGGGCCTATCGAATGGGATTGGGTGGTCCAATTTTCAAAAAGTTCGGAATTAATGGTTTTTACGTTCAGACCTTATTCAGGATTGAACCTGAATTGTATCAGATGATGGAGAACACCATTGAATTAGGTCGTGCTTTCATTATTAAAGAATATCAGCAAAAACCAATGCCTTTGTTCTTGTTATGGAAGGGGATTGTTCATGTGACGTTAAGGCATCCGGAGTATAAGTACTTAATGGGAGGTGTTTCTATTAGTAATCAGTTTTCCGACTTCTCAAAATCGTTGATGATTGAATTTATGAAATCGCATTACTATGATCCATATATCGCACAGTACATCCATCCGAAGAAAGAGTATAAGGTGAAATTGAAAGATGCTGATAAAGACTTCGTATTCGACGCTACCGAGGCTGATTTACAGAAATTCGATAAAGTGATAGATGAAATTGAGCCTGGAGCACTGCGTATTCCTGTGTTGATTAAAAAATATGTGAAACAAAATGCGCGATTGGTCGCCTTTAATGTTGATCCGAAGTTTAACAATGCTGTAGATGGGTTGATGTATATAAAAGTGGCAGATATCCCAGATAGCACAGTGAAACCTGTGATGGAAGAGTTTCAGGCTGAATTGGAACGTAAAGCTTCTGAAGACCTTCAAAACAAATAACTGACAGAAATTCAGTTTCTTAGATGTGGCATGTTTTTGGTGCTACAAGGATAAAAATAAAAGATGAAAACCTTCTTAAAATTAATTTTGACAGCTTTAGCTGTTGTTGTATTAGCTAATATTTTACCCGGAGTAACTGTAGACGGATACGGAACCGCTTTAATTGTAGCAGTTGTTATTGCCATTTTAAACATGTTTGTTCGACCGCTATTAATATTCTTTACGCTCCCAGCTACCATTGTCACATTGGGATTGTTTTTGTTTGTGATCAATGCCGTAATCATTCTTTTAGCTGATAATTTGGTGAGCGGATTTGCCGTTTCTGGCTTTTTTGTAGCCTTAATCTTTAGCGTTTTGCTATCAATTTTTCGTTCGGCGCTTTTCTCCCTATTAAAGGAGGGGAAGTAAGAACTTTAAGAGGCTGCGCGCTTTAGTCTATCGTTAATGGTTTTTCCTAAGCCAATCTCGGGAAATTTTTCAGCCAAGATCAAAGTTAAATTTTGGGTATCTAAATCGTGCAAGGCTTGATATAAATTTGCCGCCGCTTCCTCTAAGTTTCCAGAAGGCGATAAAATTGAATTGACCTTAACTAAGGATTGATTATAAGAATTTGAAAAACTTAAAACACCAATTTTTTCACTTTTGTAGAATTCAAGGTCAGATTCTATTGAATCCGAAATGAAAATTTTTGTTTGGGGCGAATAATGCTTCAGAAGCATTCCAGGGGCATCGGGACTTTCTTCTTTTTTGTTTTTTAATTCCACAGGACCCACCACCGACTCTATGTCTTCAACTGAAATTGCACCCAAACGATAGATGACTGGAGTTTCATTTTCAAAACCAACTATAGTCGATTCTACACCTTTTTGACAAACGCCGCCATCCAATACCATTTTGAGTGAACCTTCGAAATAATCAGCGACATGTTCTGGTCTAGTCGGACTAATTCGATTAAATGGATTTGCACTTGGTGCGGCTAATGGGAAATCTAATCGTTGAAGTAATTCTAACGTAATTGGATGATTCGGAATTCGAACCCCGACTGTTGATTTCCCAGCAGTTACCAAATCCGGAATAGATGGATTCTTAGGTAATATTAAAGTGAGGGATCCCGGCCAAAATGCATCTGCTAATTGCTTCGCTTTTTCAGGAATATATGAAACTACTTTGTTTAAGTATTCGATCGACGGAATGTGAACAATAAGCGGATTGTAAGCTGGTCTTTTTTTGGTCTCAAATATTCTCTTCACCGACGATTCATTAAAAATATTCCCAGCCAAACCATATACGGTTTCTGTAGGAATAGCAACCAATTCACCGTTATTCAGGATTTCAATAGCTTTTGATATGTCGGTCGAAATAATACCCATAATTCCAGGTAAAAATAAAGACTTCTCGAAGAATTGATTCTTTATTTTCTGAATAATTAATAGAGGCACACTTTTTGAAACAAAAATGAAAATTTCATTTATGAGAAAACTACTACCTCTATTTCTATTTTTTTCAGCTACTTATATGGTCAGTCAAAATAAATTGGGAAGACCATTTTTTACAGGAGAAGTTAATTTTTCACTTGCCGTAAATGAATATTATACTATTGAACCAAATGATGGAGAACCTTTAATTGTGCCCTCCGGATTATTTTTAAGAGTAGGGTTTGGTTATGAGTTTCAAAGAAAGGTAGCGCTGAGTATTAATGCCGGATTTGATGATCACTGGCGCTACGACACCAATGCCTTTCCGACTTATGCCGGATTGAAATACAATATTTTTGAAAGAGATGATGATACCTTTTTTACTGAATTTCGATATGGTAAAATGTGGCGTCCTTCTTCTTTTTATCCGGATGGAAATTACTATGGATTCGGATTAGGAATTCAAGCTGGAGGAGAAGGTCGTTGGAATACCATCTTTCGAATTGATTTTCACCGAAAAGGAATTATCGGATTCGAAAATGATCGGATTGATAGTATTTCTCTTGGTCTCGGGTTTAGTTTCTTTTAATTAGTTTAAAAAAACACCACGCCCACATTGCGCAAATTGACTATCTCGTTGAAGAGGTAATTGATATGACTTTGAAAACTCAGTAACCATTCGACGATATTCATCTCTGTTGTTTTTGTCGATTTGATTGTCGTAAACTTTAAAGTAATAATACTTCAATCGACCATTTTTATGAAGGTAAAACTTGTGCCAGATTTGAATTTTTTCGGAGGTAGTACTCCACTCGAAATTATTGTCTGCCAAAAACTTCCCAAGACTCTGATTTAAATTCAGCCATGACTTAGTAACCGCTTCATTGTCTTCTTGAGAATTTCTTGGGTCAATTAAATTAGGATGAGTTTTATCAAGTTCCAGTGAACCCTTTAATTTAATTTGCTCAGGGATCCCTCCATCGTAAATGACAATTTCTTCGCTTGAAGAGGTATCATCAGTTTTACAGCAGAAAAGTAACGGAATACAAAGAAGTAAAATTAGTTTAAATTTTATTTATGTTTTTATCTAGTGAGCTTCCAGCCAATTGTTTCCTAAACCAATTTCCACATCTAACGGAACCGAAAGTTTAAAAGCGTTCTCCATTTCATTTTTAATCAAGGGTTGAATCGTGTCTAACTCATCCTTGTGAGCATCAAATACTAATTCATCATGAACCTGAAGAAGCATCTTAGTTTTGTAATTTCCTTCTTCTAGTTTTTTATGAATATTAATCATAGCGAGTTTTATGATATCAGCTGCAGACCCTTGTATTGGTGCATTTACTGCATTTCGTTCGGCAGCTCCACGCACCACAGCATTTCTTGAATTGATATCTTTCAAGTACCGGCGTCGATTCAAAACGGTTTCTACATAGCCATTGTCTCTTGCAAATTGAATTTGCTGTGATATGTAGGCTTTTAACTTTGGGTATGTTTCGTAGTACGTATCAATCAACTCTTTTGCCTCTCCTCTCGATAAATTCGTTTGATTGCTTAGACCAAATGCAGAAACACCATAAATGATTCCGAAATTTACTGTTTTCGCATTACTTCTTTGTTCACGAGTCACTTCATCTAAGGCAACATTAAAAACTTTGGCAGCTGTCGAAACATGAATGTCTTCTCCATTTTGAAAAGCAGAAATCATGTTCTCTTCTTCACTTAAAGCAGCAATAATTCGCAATTCAATCTGACTGTAATCCGCTGCGAGCAAAACATAATCTTCACTTCTAGGAATAAAGGCTTTTCGCACTTCTCTACCTCTTTCTGTTCGGATAGGAATGTTCTGTAAGTTCGGATTATTTGAACTCAATCGCCCCGTTGCTGCTACCGCCTGAGCATAAACTGTGTGAACACGGCTTGTCTTCGGATTGATTTCATTTGGTAAAGCATCTACATAGGTGCTTTGCAATTTTTTATACTGACGATATTGAAGAATATCTCTTACAATTTTGTGATCTTTCGCTAAATACGATAAGACATCTTCGGCAGTTGAATATTGACCTGTTTTGGTCTTTTTTGGCTTATCTACCAAATTTAATTTTTCAAATAAAATAGGACCCAATTGTTTCGGAGAAGCGATATTAAACGTTTCTCCAGCTTGCTCGTAAATGGCAGCTTCCAATTCAGAAATATCGGTTGTCAATGCAGTAGAAAGTCCTCCTAAAAATTCTGTATTTAGCTTAATTCCTTCGATTTCCATTGCGGTTAAAACGGACACTAAAGGAATCTCAACTTCATTAAATAGCTTAGTAAGATTTCCACTTTCCAATTCCTTCGTAAAGTGCTCTTTTAATTGAAATGTTATATCTGCATCTTCAACTGCATATTCCGTTTGATCTTTCAAAGGAACCACACGCATTGATAATTGATTTTTACCCTTTTTACCAATCAATTCGGTTATTGAAACTGGCTTATAATTTAAATAGGTTTCAGAAAGAACATCCATGTTGTGACGCATGTCTGGATTGATCAAATAATGAGCAATCATCGTGTCGAATAAAGCGCCCTTCACTCCAATATTATAGTTGGAAAGCACTTTGATATCATACTTTAAATTGTGACCTACTTTCTCAATGATTTCAGCATCAAAAAATGGGATGAATTCGTTAAGAATTTGCTGTGTTTCATTCTGATCTTCTGGGAATGAAACGTAATAACCTTTTCCTTTTTCCCAAGAAAATGCAATTCCGATGATTTCAACTTCCAATGCTTTTAGTCCCGTTGTCTCCGTATCGAAACAAACCGATTTTTGTTGCAGGAGTTGTTGCAATAATAGCTTTCTAGACATCGGCGAATCGACCAACTGATAGAAATGTGTGGTTGAATGGATGTCTTTCATTCCGCCTTCATCAGTAGTTGCACTTCCAGATCCTGGCGTAGCGAACAAATCGAATTGACCATCAGAGCTGGTTTTTGCTATAGGAGCATTTTCAACCGCTTTTGATTCCGTGCTGGAATTATCTGTAGTTAAGCTTCCGTTAGTTGTTTCAGTAGCAAATGTTTTTAAGAAATTGGTGAGCAGCTGTCTAAACTCCAATTCATTGAAGAGCTCCTTAACCTTTTCTAAGTCGGGCTCGTCGAGTGTAAAATCTTTTGCATCAAAAGTGACAGGAACATCAAGCATAATCGTAGCCAGCTTTTTGGAGAGTAAGCCTAATTCTTTCGAAGCTTCCACTTTCTCCTTCATTTTTCCTTTCAACTGATCTGTATTGGCCAGTAACTCTTCCATCGACCCAAATTGAGCTAAGAATTTCTTGGCTGTTTTTTCTCCGACTCCGGGAAGCCCAGGAATATTGTCGGAAGCATCACCCATCATCCCTAAAAAGTCAATGACTTGCTCTGGCCGTTCTACTGCAAATTTCTCTTTAACCTCTGTTACTCCCCAAACATCATATCCGCCACCAAAACGAGGTTTATACATGAAAATATTATCCGTTACTAATTGAGCAAAATCCTTATCTGGGGTTACCATGTAAGTTTTGAATCCTTCTTTCTCGGCTTGTCTCGAAAGCGTTCCAATGATGTCATCTGCCTCGTATCCTTCTTTCACCATAATCGGGATGTGCATCGCTCTCAAAATCTCTTCAATGTAAGGAACGGCTATTTTAATAGCTTCTGGAGTTTCCTGACGATTGGCTTTGTAATCTTCAAACATTTCTACGCGATCCGCACTTCCGCCTTTGTCAAAACAAACTGCTAGATGATCTGGTCTTTCTCTTTTGATAACGTCTAAAAGTGAATTCATGAAGCCCATAATAGCCGAGGTATCCAAACCTTTACTATTGATTCTTGGATTCTTGATAAAAGCATAATATCCCCTGAAAATTAGGGCGTAAGCATCAACTAAAAAGAGGCGTTTGGAATCTGACATATTTGAGATTTTATGAGCATCTAAAGCTACGAAACTTTAACAGGAACTTAAAATTGAATCTGTTAATATAAAGTATCTTTGCGCTGTTAAAAAAGACCTTATGTCTCGTTGGATTTTCCCATTATTACTTCTGGCTACATTGATCATTGCTGTTGAAATTTATTCTTTTCAAGCTTTCAAAACCATCTCTAAAAGTAAATTCGTTCGCTTCGGATTTTTAGCGGTTAGTATTGCTGTCTATATCTATTTTTTTGCGACTATGTTAACCTTCTCTAGAAGTACGGGTCAGACACCGAAAGGTCAATTAACCTTCGGATTACTGTTGACTGTTCTTCTTCCCAAATTGGTGATCATTTTTGTGATGTTAGGTGAAGACATTTATCGATTGGCAGTTAAAGGGGTCTCTGCAATTTCATCCGCAGAAACAAAATCAATTCCGGGCAGAAGAAAATTTGTATCTCAGATTGCTTTGTTTTTGGCTGCTATTCCGTTTACATCATTTATCTATGGTATCATTCAGGGAAAGTACAATTATAAAGTTTTAAAACATCAACTCAGTTTTAAGGATCTTCCGGATGCTTTTGACGGATTCACAATTACTCAGATTTCTGACATCCATTCTGGGAGTTTTACCAATAAAGAGAAAATTCAATACGGTGTTGATTTGATTAATCAGCAAGATTCTGATTTACTTTTATTTACAGGTGATATTGTGAATAATAAAGCTGATGAAATGGATAATTGGATAGATGTCTTCTCTCAATTAAAAGCGAAAGAGGGCAAATATTCAATCTTAGGAAATCATGATTATGGTGATTATATGAGCTGGGAAAGTCGTGAAGCAAAGGAAGAAAACTTTCAGGCCGTTAAGGATATTCATAAGAAGATTGGTTTTGAATTATTATTAGACGAACATCGATATTTAGAAAAAGGTTCAGATAAAATTGCCTTATTAGGAGTTGAGAATTGGGGTAGAGGATTTAATCAGGAAGGAGATCTGAAAAAGGCTTCAAAAGAGGTGCAAAAAGAAGATTTTAAAATTCTTATGACACATGATCCAAGTCATTGGGAATATATGGTTAAGGAAGACGATTTTAATTATCAATTAACCCTAAGCGGTCATACTCACGGACTTCAAATGGGAATTGAAATTCCTGGACTTATTAAGTGGAGTCCATCGAAATATGTCTACAAACAATGGGCAGGCCTTTACGAGGAGTTCGGTAGATACATCAATGTAAATCGCGGATTTGGTTATCATGCGTTTCCTGGTCGTGTAGGAATTTGGCCTGAGATTACAGTAATTGAACTTAAAAAAGCCTGATAATCAGTCTATTTGGGTAAAATTTTTATATTTGTAGAGGAGCAGTTTGAAAATTCGAGTTGTTTTCCCCCTAAAAATCGATACCCTATGGCCAAGTTTGGTGAAATTATCAATGTTAGTAAACCCGTCTTAATAGACTTCTATTCGGATAGGGATGAAGCTGAAAATAGCTTAGATACACTTCGTGATGTTGCTGCTGCTTTAGGTGCTTCTGCCAAAGTGATTAAAATTGACATTAGGAAAAATGAAATCTTAGCAGATGCCCTCCGAGTCAAGGGGAATCCGACGTTTATGATTTATAAAGATGGCGAAATGAAATGGCGACAAACGGGTCATCAAGAAGCAACAACTTTAATTGATCTCGTTCAACAATATGTATAAAAAAAGCTCCGAATTGGAGCTTTTTTTATTCTTCAATCAGATGACTAAATAGTTTCATCACCGTGGTAAATTCTTCTTGTTTTCCTTTAAAATAATCCTCTTCGTCATATTGTTTGATGTCACTTAAGATTGAATTATAAATGTATAGGGTTGTGTCTATTTCATCAATGATAATTTCTGTGAACTCCTTGGAGAATGTGCTTAACCATAATGCCTTCTCTTTATACAATTGCAACAAGGTCTCTGCAGTTTCTCTAGCTTCTTTTTTTGCTCCAAGCTTGTAATACATTTCTGGATAACCAACAGATAAAGTGTAGTGATCAAAATCTTTGATAGGCATCTTTTCAATTGAGAAGTCTAACATTTCCTTGGCCTTTAACGTATCACCTTGAATCGCATACGCATCCGATAATCGTTGGAAACTATTTCTCAATGAAATGGTATTTCTTTTGGTTTGTTCGTCAAGGTAGATTTTACCATCATTAATATTTCGCCAATCTAAATCCATCAGATTTTTTTCCATTTTCTGCGGATCAATGCGTCCTATATCAAATAGGGTTAATTCTCGAACCAGTTTACCTTCCTGATTGTAAAGTTTGGTCGGAGTTCTGATTGGCACTAATTTAAATGCAACTCCATCTAACTGTAGGTAATCTTTTAACCAAATGTATTCTTCTTCTGCATTTGCTCCTCCCGTGAAATAGATTGGGCGTTTCCAATCAAAATTAGCCAGAATATCAAGCATTAATATTCGATTCTTAGTAATTCCTCTCTTATCTATTTCAATGTCAATATAAGGTAGAATTTTATCGGCATCCTTTTGGGCTACAATTCCACTTTTCAAAACGTTTTCTTTATTCACCGGAATTCTGATCTTGTTCGTCGGATAGAACTTTTCACGCACATCATTTTCCTCATCGATGTAATAAGTCGCATCATTGTCCGATGCTATCCATCGCATAAAATCCTGTATAGAAATCGCACCATCCTTAAACCTAGGATGTTCAATATAGTAGGCAATATCCAAACTTCCATATTTATATTGATCATGAGTTAATTGCGACGGAATAGGAGGCGCGTCATACGTCGCACGTTTCATCTGATCAATGTACCAATCCGTAGCAAAAAGACTTGTGTTCACTAATTTAATATCCGTTCGAATACCTTCCACTTCTTGCATATACCAAAGTGGGAAAGTATCATTATCACCAATAGTGAACATGATGGAATTTTTATCGCAACTTTCTAAATATGCTTGAGCATTAAGACGCGTTGTATAACGGTTAGATCTGTCATGATCATCCCAGTTCTCAGACGCCATTAAAGTAGGTACTAAAAGTAAAGACAGTAAACTAACCGTAATTGCAATGGTCTTTTTATTGGCAAATTGTTTTAAGCATTCATATAAGGCATAAACACCAATACCAATCCATATGGCGAAAATGTAAAAACTTCCAACAACAGCATAATCTCGTTCTCTCGGTTCAAAAGGTTTAGGATTGGTATAAAAGATAATCGCGAATCCTGTGAAAACAAAAAATACAAGTAATGTGTAAAAGTTTTCTTTATCATTTCTTATGTGATATAACAATCCGATTAATCCCAGAATTAGTGGTAGAAAATAATAGGTGTTTCGCCCTTTATTTTCTAAAACCTGACTCGGTAAATTATCTTGTGATCCTAATCGCATTTCATCAATGAATTTGATGCCACTAAGCCAATTACCATTAAAAATATCTAGATTTCCTTGAATATCATTTTGACGACCCACAAAGTTCCACATAAAGTATCTTCCGTACATATAGCCAAACTGGAAGCTTACCATAAATTTTATGTTTTCTGCAAATGTTGGTCGGCGTTTGCTATTTGGTTTGATACCTGCAATCGCTTTGTACATTTTCTCTTTGGATGGATCAACCATTCTAGGAATAAATCCTTTGTGCTTATCTGACCAATTCGGAACAACATTTTTATACTTGTTTACGATAACATATTTACCATCTTTTTTCTCGTATTTAGGTTTGTCATCTCGATAAGGCTGATTCGGATCCTGCTCTCTACTGTACGAATTTGAGTAATAGGTATCATAAAAAACATTGGCATCTCCGTATTGTTCACGTTCGTAGTAGGCTAGTAATTCTCGCGCACTAGAAGGATTATTTTCATTAATGGTAGTATTTGCATTTGCTCGAATAGGTAACATCATCCACGATGAGAAACCAATCATGATGAACATTACAGATAAGATCAACGTATTGGCATGCACCTTATTTTGTTCTCTTGTTTTATTAAGTCCGAAGTAAAACGCACCGATTAAAATAATGGCTGCGATGATACTTCCCGAGTTATACGGTAACCCAATACTGTTGATGAAAAACAACTCAGATGCGCTAAAGAATTTTAAAGTAAATGGGAATAAAAATTTAAATACAAATGCTAAAATTAAAACAGATACAACCGATGCAATGGCTGTTGTTTTAATCGTAATGTTCTTGTATGTTTTAAAGAAATACAACATTACAATTGACGGAATTACCAAAAGCGATAAAATATGAACTCCAAAGGAGAGCCCCACAATAAAGCTGATTAGAATCAGCCATTTGTTTCCTCGAGGCGTATCAATTTCGCTTTCCCATTTCAATCCTAACCAAAATAGAATGGCCATTAAGAAGGATGACATCGCATATACTTCCCCTTCAACAGCGCTAAACCAGAAACTATCTGAAAAGGTGTATGCTAAAGAACCTACCAAACTACTTCCTAAAATGGCAATGTATTTTCCTTCAGAAACTTTTTTAGATTGTTTTGCAGCCAATTTCAAGGCTAAAATTGTGATGGTCCAAAACATAAATAGGATGGTAAATGCACTAGCCAAAGCTGACATAAAGTTTACCATTTTCGCAATTTGCGAAACATCCGAAGTGAACATAGCAAAAAATGCTCCTAACATTTGAAATAAAGGTGCTCCCGGTGGGTGACCTACCTCCAGTTTTACCGCGGTTGAGATATATTCTCCTACATCCCAAGCACTAACTGTGGGTTCAAGAGTTAAAGAATAGGTAATCAGGGCAACAGCAAAAGAGAACCAACCTAAAATAAGGTTCCATTTATTGAATTTTTCTGAAGTCATATGGTTTGAAATAACTAGACGAATTTAAGAATTTAAAGCTGTTAAGCTTCTAAGAAACGTTTAAAAGCTTTTAAAAGTTTGTTAAATTCAAAATTTGAATAAAATTGTTTGAAAAATTGAAAGATTGCTTTAAATTTGCATCCGCTTTTAGCATTGGCCCATGGTGTAATGGTAACACACCGGTTTTTGGTGCCGTTATTCTAGGTTCGAGTCCTAGTGGGCCAACAAAAAACCTCTTCAAATTTTGAAGAGGTTTTTTTTGTGTCTTTTATTTTATGGTTGCTAACATATCTGTTTCAATTTCTGTAATCAGGTAAATGAGTTTACGCTGATCTTTCGGATTCAGCTTTTGAAGTAATCGATCCCCTTCGTCCAATAAAGCAAATCCCATTTCCAATCCTTTAATCTGATCTTTAGTATAGCGATGTGCATTCTTTTTCATCACTCCAATGATGTACGAAATAATTTCTTTTATCTTTTTAACCTGAGGTCGATCATGTAATGTTTCGAATAAAGCTTGGGATGTAGCGATGAAATCGTCAATTTCAACTTTAGGTATAGCTCGTAAAAGAACTTTAATTTTCTTTTCGGTATAAGGTCCTTTTAATTTCTGATGGATCGCCTGGTCGACAAAAGTCTGCTCAAATTTAGATGCTGAATTGAAAGTCTTTAAAGCTTTTAATCCTGTGCCTAAAATCTTAGGTAAGTGACGCCTATATTTAAATAATAATCGAGAAGCGTCCAATAAAATGGAAATTAACTTTTGTGGTTGCTGAATGTAATTATCTAAACTTTTAAATGCCTGATCAAGAGCTTTTCGTTCCTTGTATTCGGGATATATATGTTTTAAATAATACTCGCGTAGCTCCGTTAGAATGTCTTCGGTGATGGAACTCGGTATATCATAATTCGCTACAATCTTGTCATATTGATAACGATCAAAAATAAATTTCCGATATCCTTTTATGATTTGTTTTTTTACAATGTCTGGTTCCATTTCAATACCGAATAGCACTCAGCAAAATTTAAAATAAAGGTATGATGATGTGATTTATTTTCCATGCAAGAAATAAATTCTATCGAAAAGCAAGATATCAAATTGTTTTTCGCCGAAAACTACAAAACAAAAAGTTTTGTTGCGTATCGAAAGGGGTAGTGTGATCTTCATAATGACTTGATACCAATTCGAAATCAGATTTTAGTAACGCTTGTAAATCTTCAGCGTTGTATTGGCTAATGGGTAATCCACTGCATTTTAAAGGCCCATTTTTTGAAAATGTTCCCAGCACAATGTGATTTGCAAATTGACTTACAATTTTCACATAACTCTCAATATCTTTTTTGGACGTTAGAAAATGAAATGCCGCTCTATCATGCCAAACATCATATTTAGTTTCGGGCATAAAATCAAGAATATTTGAAATGATCCAATGTATGTTTTGCTCTTTGTCGGCGAGTCTGTCTTTAGCTCTTTCAATAGCTTTTGATGAAATGTCCAAAACCGAAATATTTTCATACCCCTCATCAATTAAAAAATCCACTAAATGACTATCACCGCCCCCAACATCTATGATTTTACTTGATAAATCAACATCAAATTGAGCTATTAAATCCAAAGAGGTTTTTGGGAATTTTTGAGTCCAGCTAACTTGCTCTGGAGTTTTATTCTGATATACATTTTCCCAGTGCTTTTTTAATGTTGAATCCATTTCACTTCTCTTCTTAAAAATACATTTCTGCTGTATTGCGAATGTACTATAAAAAAGGCGATACCATTACATCTGGCTACCAATCGAATTTTCAAAAGACTTTTTGTTCGTATTTTTACATTTTAATCACAAATACTTTTGAGTTTCGTAACCTATACCAATAAAGGCATTTATTGCAAGCCCGGTAAGTTCTATTTAGACCCCTGGCGGCCGGTAGATTATGCGATCATTTCGCATGGTCATGCCGATCATGCAAGATGGGGAAATAAAAAGTATTTATGCCACCACCATAGCAAGCCTATTTTGCAACATCGGATTGGAGCAAATATTCAAATTGATAGTTTGGGATATAACGAAACGAAAACTATCAACGGTGTAAAAGTGACTTTTTTCCCGGCTGGGCATATCATAGGATCCGCCCAAATCAAATTGGAATACAAAGGATATGTGGTTGTTTTTACGGGTGATTACAAAACCCAACCTGATTTTTTAACCACGCCCTTTGAACCAGTGAAGTGTCACGAATTGATTACCGAAAGTACCTTTGGTCTTCCCATTTATAAATGGAAATCGGAGGAGCAATTGCAAAACGAAGTAGTCAATTGGATTGCAGAAAATCAAAAGAATAATCGAACGTCTGTTTTTTTCGGATATAGCCTTGGGAAAGCACAACGAATTCTAAAATTAGTCGAAAATGTGGCGCCGATTTATGTGCATTCAGCCATTGATAAATTGAATTCGGCAATTTCTTCGGTTGGAATTGATTTGCCTGAGTCAACATTGATTACTGCCGATTTTGATAAAAAAGAGGTTCAAAATAATATTGTGGTTTTGCCACCTGCTCTTTTGGGAAGCCGAATGCTAAAGCGAATTCCGAATGCTGCGACTGCGATTTGCTCCGGTTGGATGCAAATTCGTGGTAATCGACGTTGGAGAGGGGCCGATGCCGGATTTGTAATTAGTGATCACGCCGATTGGGATGGATTGCTACAAACCATAAAAGAGACAGAAGCAGAGAAAGTCTATGTAACACATGGCTATCAGGCTGTATTGTCTAAATATTTAAATGAGCAAGGGATTTACGCTAAAGAATTCAATACCCTTTATGGTGAGGAAGAATTGTCAAAATCTGAAGAAACCATAGCAGCCGAATGAGAGATTTTGCAGAGACCTTACAAAAAATAGAAATGACCAATAAGACTAATGCAAAGATTGAGGCATTGGTGTCATTTTTTCAATCTGCAACCGATTTAGATAAACTTTGGGCGATCGCTCTATTCACAGGGAAAAGACCATCAAGACCGGTAAAAACAACTCTTTTGCGAGAATGGTGTATCGAATTGGCGAACATTCCGCAGTGGCTGTTTTTGGAGAGTTACAGTGCTACAGGTGATTTAGGAGAAACATTAGCCTTAGTGCTGCCGCATCTGAGGCAGGAAAAAGAAAAACCACTGCATCTTTGGGTGGAGGAATTAATCGCCCTAAAACCCAAATCAGATGAGGAGAAAAAAGCCTATGTCATGGAAGCCTGGAAATCTCTGGATGATTATCAGCGATTGTTATTTAACAAATTGATTGGAGGAAGTTTTCGAATTGGCGTTTCCAAGAAAACGCTGGTGAACGCCTTGGCTAAATATGCCAATAGCGATCCGAATAGAATCATGCATAGTTTGGTTGGGAACTGGCATCCGAATGATACTTCTTTTGATGATTTAATTTCTGGATCCCATATCAATTATGACAATTCAAAGCCCTATCCATTCTGCTTGGCCTATGCCTTAGATAAGGATTTGGAAGAGTTGGGACCACCCAACGAATGGCAGGTAGAATACAAATGGGATGGAATTCGAGGATTAGTAATCAAGCGAAATAATGAAATCTTTATCTGGTCTCGCGGAGAAGAATTGGTGACCAATCAGTTTCCTGAGTTGGTCGAATATTTTTCAAAATTCCCACATGATTTTGTGGTTGACGGAGAAATTCTAGCCGTTAAAAAAGAAGGCGTATTGCTCTTTAATGACCTGCAAAAACGTCTGAATCGAAAGAATGTTTCTAAGAAAATGCTGGAAGAAATTCCGGTAGGATTTTTCGCCTATGATTTGCTTGAATTTGAAGGTGAATCGTTTACTGAACAATCCATGGAAATGCGTCGTGAAAAACTTGAAATCGTTTTTGAATATCGATCTAGTGAGACCATCAAATTATCTGAAATCATCGAATTCGACTCTTGGCATAATTTACACTCGATTCGAGAAGAAGCAAGAAATTTTAATAGCGAAGGTTTAATGCTGAAGCGCAAATCTTCCATCTATCATATGGGTCGAAAAAAAGGAGATTGGTTCAAATGGAAGGTGGATCCGTTAACTATTGATGCGGTCATGATTTATGCGCAGCGCGGGAGCGGTAGACGAAGTTCAAAATATACCGATTACACCTTCGCCGTAAAAGATGCTGATAAATTGGTAACTGTTGCGAAGGCATATTCCGGATTAACAGATAAAGAGATTACAGAAATTTCGAGATGGGTGACCAAAAATGAAATTGAAAAGTTTGGGCCAGTTCGGACTGTAAAACCAGAACTTGTTTTTGAAATTGCTTTCGAAGGTATAGCGTTTAGTAAACGACATAAAAGTGGAGTGGCATTGCGTTTTCCTCGAATAAAAAGATGGCGTCGAGACAAAACAGTAAAAGATATTGATACCATCGAGAGTGTCAAGGCCTTAATAAATAATTAAAAAGATTGAATGTCAGTTCGAGTGATTCTGAAGATATTCAGAATTGTATCGAGAACATAACAAGAGCTAATTTTTGAAAAACTTTAAACAATCACAGGGATATCAAATTATTGAAAACTGGATGGCATCCAAAGGTCAGGAGCCCTTCGTTTTTCAAGAGCAAACATGGCAAAAATATGCTAATGGATATTCTGGATTGGTAGTTGCTCCGACCGGATTTGGAAAGACATTCTCTGTTTTTTTAGCCATAATCATTCAGCATTTAAACAATCCTTCGGCATCTAAAAAAGGTTTAAAACTGATTTGGGTAAGTCCGCTTCGGTCCTTAGCAAAAGACATCACCAAAGCGATGAATGAAGCTTTGGAAGAAATTGGATTGGATTGGTTGGCAGAGGTTCGAAATGGAGATACGGCACAAAAAGATCGAAGACGTCAAGAGCGTTTAATGCCTGATATTTTAGTCACTACACCAGAGACGCTACAACTCTTATTTTCTCAGAAAAATAATTCCAAATGGTTTAAAAATGTTCAATGTATAGCCGTTGATGAATGGCACGAATTATTAGGTTCCAAAAGAGGGGTTCTTACTCAATTGGCCATTGCCAGAATTTCTAAAATCGCGAAAAAGGTTTCGGTTTGGGGAATTTCTGCAACCATAGGAAATTTAGAAGAAGCAAAATCGGTTTTGATTCCGGATGAGAATATCAAATCGACCATGATTCGAGCCAAAGAACAGAAAAAATTGAAAGTGGTCTCTATTCTTCCCGATGAGGTGGAAGAACTTTCATGGGCAGGTCATTTAGGGAAATCATTGAGCGAAAAAATAATTCCCGTCATATACGAAAATACCAGCACTCTGATTTTTACAAATACACGAAATCAAAGTGAATTATGGTATCAAATCATTTTGGACGAAGCTCCTGATTTGGCAGGGCAAATTGCCATTCATCATGGTTCTATTGCTAAAGTACAACGAAACTTTATTGAAGAGGCTTTAGCAGATGGATTGTTAAAGGCAGTTATTTGTACTTCTTCTTTGGATTTAGGTGTGGATTTTAAACCTGTCGACTGTGTGATTCAAATAGGATCTTCTAAAGGAATCGCTAGATTCATGCAACGCGCAGGCCGCAGCGGTCATTCTCCGTTTGAAATTTCCAAAATCTATTTTGTACCGACTCATTCACTCCAATTAATTGAAATTGCAGCCGTAAAAGAAGCCATCAAACAAAAGGAAATAGAAGCACGATTGCCAATGATTTTGCCTTTTGATGTTTTGGTTCAATTCTTAGTCACGCTGGCTGTCGGAGAAGGTTTTGATAAGCACGATGCCTATCAATTGGTAAAATCCACTTTTGCATTTCAGCCACTCACTATCGAAGAGTTTAATTGGTGTTTGCATTTTATTACTCAGGGCGGAACTACACTCAACGCATACGAAGAATTCCACAAAGTGATTCTGGATGATGATGGTATGTATAAAGTGAAAAGTCGACGTATTTCTATGTTGCACCGAATGAATATTGGCGTAATTGTGAGCGAGGTAATGCTAACAGTGAAATACCAAAAAGGGGGCTATGTGGGTATGGTCGAAGAATACTTCGTTTCTAAATTAAAAAAGGGTGACGCCTTCACATTAAGTGGTCGCGTCTTAGAGATTTTGTATGTCAAAGACATGACAATCATTGTTAAAAATAGCACTAAGAAAAAAGCGATAACTCCAAGTTGGAATGGCGGAAGATTACCCTTATCATCCCAATTAAGTCATTTTCTACGGATGAAATTGAGCGATGCTATTAGGGCAACTGGAAGGGAACGCGAATTGAAGTTTTTACATCCATTATTGAAAAATCAGGAATCAAATTCACACATTCCCACCATTGATGAATTTTTGATTGAGTTGATTAAAACCAAGGAAGGCTATCACATTTTTATGTATCCATTCGAAGGACGATTAGTCAATGAAATCATGGCTTCCTTAGTGGCTTATCGATTGGCACAGATTACCCCATTGACGTTTGCAATCGCAATGAACGATTACGGATTTGAATTGTTAAGTGATCAATTTATTCCGCTAAACGAAGAAAATGTGCAGCAAATCTTATCCAAAGAAAACCTAATCGAAGATGTCACGGCCAGTATCAATGCGAGTGAAATGGCTTCAAGAAAGTTTAGAGATATTGCTCAAATTGCTGGCCTAGTGGTGCAATCGCAACCTGGGGCGAGAAAAACCCATAAAAGTTTACAGTCTTCTTCAAGTCTGATATTTCGTGTGTTATCCGATTATGAACCTCAAAATTTATTGTTGCGACAGGCCTACAATGAAGTATTCGATTATGAGTTGGAATCGGCCAGATTACAGGAAGCTTTCGAACGAATCTCATCATCGAAAATCATCTTAAAAAAGGCAAAAGGATTTACCCCATTGAGCTTTCCACTAAAAGTTGATAGTCTACGTGGATTATTGACAAATGAGGAGCTCGGAAAACGAATTGAACGTATGCAAAAACAATCGATGGAATGGGAGGCATAGTCACAAAGAAGATTCAGAAACAAGGGTTAGAACTTTTGTTAACCACGCAAAGAGTTGTTTATATTCCAAGTGTCGAAGCTTTGGTGTTAAGTGATTTGCATGTCGGTAAATCGGGACACTTTCAGAAATATGGAATTCCGATTGCGAAAAACGTGTTGCTGAATGATTTACAACGTTTACAGGATTGTATTGAACATTTTGTACCTAAAAAAGTAATTGTAGTGGGTGACTTGTTTCACGCAGAGTATAATTCTGATTTGGAGACGTTTCATCAATGGCTGCAAAATTTCAGAAACATAGCGTTTATACTTGTTCGAGGAAATCATGACCGACTGCCCAATTCACTGTATCAAAAACTAAATTTGATGGTGTTCAATGAAACGTGGCAATTAGATGATTTTGAGTTTATTCACGATACGGAAAATCATCAGTTTGAAGAACAGAAAATCACATTTTCGGGTCATATTCATCCGGGGGTTTTTCTAAAAGGGAAAGGTAGACAACGGATTAAGTTACCTTGCTTTGTGGAAACCCATCATGAAATTGTCTTACCGGCATTTAGTGAATTCACTGGACTCAACACGAAATTTGAAAGAGAGAATGCGAAATTCTACGGATTTACTAAAGACCGAATCATAGATCTTTAGCTGTTTAAAAAAGCTTTCAAACCCTCATAGGTTGAAATGCGGATGCTTTTCTTCTTTTTATCCATCACTTTTTGAATTTGTGGTGGAATAGCAACCTTTACGCTCAAAGTTTCCTCGACTACAGGTAAAAATTTAACTGGATGGGCAGTCTCTAGAAATACTCCGATTTGATTCGAATCTAAGTTGAATTCTTTCAATCCCAAATAGCCAACTGCTCCATGTGGATCGGCGATGTAATTTGAATTTTGAAAGATTTCAGTCATTGCTTTTCGAGTCATATCATCGGTAAAAGAAAAAGAAGCCAAATGATCTTTTAATCGATCAAAGTCATTATCAAATAATTGCTGAATTCGCACAAAATTACTTGGATCACTTACATCCATAGCATTTGAAATTGTGGCAATTGATGGTTGCACATCATATTCTCCAGAGGCTAAGAAGTTAGGAACAGTATCGTTCACATTGGTTGATGCTACTAAGGTTTTGACTGGTAAACCTAATTTCTGAGCCATAAATCCAGCGCAAATATTTCCGAAGTTTCCACTTGGAACTGAGAATATGATCTCTTTTCCCGTTGATTTCAATTGCTTGTATGCAAAAAAGAAATAGAATATTTGAGGTAGCCATCTTGCGATGTTGATCGAATTGGCAGAAGTCAATTTCTTCGGAATATCACCATCTAAAAAAGCAGTTTTCACCATATCCTGACAATCGTCAAAAACCCCATCAACTTCTAGAGCTGTGATGTTTTGACCTAAAGTGGTCAATTGTTTTTCCTGAATGTCACTTACTTTTCCGGATGGATAGAGAATCACAACATCAACTCCCTTAGTGCCTAAAAATCCGTTGGCAACGGCGCCACCTGTATCTCCGGAAGTAGCTACCAAAACGGTAACATGATCGTCACTTTCGGAGTTGAAATATTCTAGACATTTTGCCATGAATTTCGCCCCAACATCTTTGAAAGCCATTGTTGGTCCGTGGAATAATTCCAAAGTTGAAATCTGATCTGAAATCGGAACTATGGGAAATTCAAAGGTCAGTGTTTCCCTGATGATTTTTTTTAAAACATCCGAAGGAATTTCATCTCCGACAAATTGCTTTATAGCTTTATAGGCAATTTCATGATTCGAATAGTCCTCAATGGAATCAATAAAATCCTTAGGAAGAGCGCTGATGCTTTCTGGGAAAAATAATCCGCGATCTGGTGCAAGACCTTGAATTACAGCATTTTTAAATGAAGCTTGAATCGAATGATTGGATAAACTAAAGTATTTCATAGCTACTTTTTCGATAGGATTTTAATTCCCTCTTTATTAATTTTTGATTGATAAATATGGAACGGAATTTCAGTTCTTGAATAAGTGTTTTTCATGGCGTCAAACACTCGCTTTTGAGATGCGTCACCCTTACATAAAGCAAAAATTGTTGGTCCAGAACCACTGATTCCGGCCCCTAAAGCTCCATTTTCTGTTGCTGATTTTTGAACTTTATCAAATCCTGGAATTAGATTTTTCCGATTAGGTTCAACTATGATATCCGTTAAGGAATTTGAAATCAATTCATAATCGTTATCATACAATCCAGCAATGAGTCCTCCTACATTTGCCCATTGTGTAATTGCATCCTTTAAAGCGATATTTTTAGGTAACACATCACGGGCATCTTTTGTTTTTACCTCCACCTGTGGATGTAATGCAATCGCTCGCAATTCACTCGGAACCGGAATCGATTTGATGTCTAAAGGATCATAGCTTCGAATCAATACAAAACCTCCGAAAAGAGCAGCACTAACATTATCTGCAATTTGAGAACCACAAGCGACTTCTTCACCTAGCATCGCATATTTCACCAATTCCGTTTTTGTGAATTGTTCATCTAAAAATTGATTTACACCGAATGCAGCTCCGGCAGCACTTGCAGCACTGCTTCCTAATCCGCTCCCAGGTGAAAATCCTTTGTGGATTGTAATTTCTAATCCAAAATCCACACCGGCATCATCTAACATTTTCTGCGCAACAAAACCAGCAGCGTTTTTATTCGCTTCGTAAGGAAGATCTGCTCCCGTTATTTGAGTAATAGTAACTTTTGGGTCTTCAATTTTGGTGAAAGTCATTTCATCTCCAAGTGCATCAATTGCAAAGCCTAAGGTGTCAAATCCGCAAGAAACATTTGCCACAGTTGCGGGCGAAAAAATATGTAAGTACTCCATTGTTATTGGTTGGCGATTCGAATTATATCCGCAAATATACCCGATGCTGTCACATCTGCACCTGCACCAGCTCCTTTAATTTGTAATGGCTGACTTGGGTAACGATCGGTATAAAACAATACAATATTATCACTTCCTTCTAAATTATAAAATGGATGATCGGTTGGAATCTCTTTCAAACCAACACTGGCCTTACCATCTTTGAATTGTGCCACATATTTTAATCGGCAGTTTTTCTGGTGTGCATTTTGAACTAACACTTTAAAGTGTTTTTCAAATTTCTCTAAAGAATCAAAAAAGGCATCATTGTCTTTCGTTGAAAGTGTTTCATCAGATAAAAATGCATTGTTTGTAACATCACTTAGATCTAATTGATATCCGCTTTCACGAGCCAAAATCAAGATTTTTCTGGCTACATCTATTCCGCTCAAATCAATTTTCGGATCAGGTTCGGTAAACCCTAAGGCGTGCGCATTTTGAACTACCTCTTTAAAAGTGTTTTCACCATCGTAATTATTGAAAACATAGTTTAATGTTCCTGATAATACGGCCTGAATCGTATGAACTCGATCACCCGAAGCAATTAAATGTTTTAAGGTATCGATGATAGGCAATCCCGCTCCCACATTGGTTTCGAAAAGGAATTGAGCGTTGTATTCGGATGCAGTTTTCTTTAATGATTTGTAATTTTCAAATTCAGAAGAAGCTGCAATCTTATTACATGTCACTACAGAAATACTCTCTTTGAAGTAATTGCCATACATACCAGCTACTTTTTCATTAGCTGTATTATCGACAAATACGGAATTTCTTAGATTGTATGATTTGGCGCGCTCGTAAAAACTCTGCAATGTGCTAGGTTCACCATTTTCTAATAATGATTCCCATTTGTATAAATCCAAACCACTGGATTTGAATACCATTTTCTTCGAATTTGAAATTCCCACTACCCGAACTTGCAACTTTAGGTTCTTTTTTAAGAATTCATTTTGCTGCTTGATTTGAGCAAGGAATCGTTTTCCAACATTGCCAACCCCAGTCACAAATAAATTCAACTGTTTGGTTTGGGTTTCAAAGAATTGTTCGTGAAGCGTATTTAGTGCTTTTTTGGCATCCGCTTTTTTAATCACCGCAGAAATATTCTTTTCGGAAGACCCCTGTGCAATGGCTCTTACATTCACATTATTTCTTCCTAACGCACTAAACATTTGACCGCTTAATCCCTGATGATTTTTCATGTAATCACCAACGATAGCAATTATGGCCAAATCATTTTCTATGGTAACTGGTTTAATCTTTTTCTTAAGAAGTTCAACTTCAAATTCATCGTTTAATACCTGTTGAGCTGCTTCTGCATCTTTATCGTAAATACCTACGCAAATAGAATGTTCGGATGATGCCTGTGTAATTAACACAACATTGATGGAGAATCCGGATAAAGCTGAAAATAATCGCTTTGAAAATCCTAGGAATCCAACCAGACCAGAACCCTCAATGGTTATTAAACTAATATTGTCGATATATGAAATACCTTTAATTACCCGATTATTACTCGATGTTTTAGCGATTAATGTTCCGTCATTTTCTGGTTCGAATGTGTTTTTAATTCGAATCGGAATTTCTTGATGCAATACCGGTTGAATTGTTGGTGGATATAATACTTTTGCTCCAAAATGCGAAAGTTCCATCGCTTCCTCGTAAGAGATTTCTTTAATTGGAAAAGCTTGTTTTACCAACTTCGGATTGGCAGTAAACATTCCGCTTACATCGGTCCAAATTTGTAATTCTTCAGCACCTAGTGATCCTGCAAGAATTGCTGCTGAGAAATCGGATCCGCCGCGGCCAAGTGTAGTCGTTTCTCCTTTTTTATTAGAAGCAATAAATCCACCAACTACTGTGATATCATTTGAGTTCTTCTTAAAGAAATCTTGAATTTTTTTATTGGTTGCTTTGTAATCAACCTGGGCATTCAAATAACTATTATTGGCCACAATCAATAAACGACTATCATAATAATCACCATTCACACGCTCATTAATGGCTTTTCCAATGATGTAGGATGACAATCGTTCTCCAAAACTTGAAATCTTAGCTATAGTGCGCTCCGATAATTCTTGAAGTAAATAAACACCTTCGATGATCGAGTTTAATTCAGAAAAGATTTCGGATACATATTCATCGACTTCTACTTTCTGATTGTAAATCAAATCTCGAACCACCTGTTGATGAAGTTCATGAATTTCACTTAATTTTTCTTTCGCTTCTGTGATATTTTCTAATGCCTTATCGGCAACGAACAAAAGATTATCTGTTGTTTTACCGAACGCTGAGACAACAACCGCAAGTGTTTGATCTTTCGATTGTTCTCCTATAATTTGCATGACTTTATTTATGTTTTCTGAGTTTGCTACTGATGAGCCTCCGAATTTTAATACCTTCATAACGTTATGTTTCGTAAGGTTATATTGTTTAAGAATTTAACTTTTATGTAAACTGAATTGAAAAAAATGATATGTGTAATAATAACCCCCTAAAGGGTAATCATAATTGTAGTAATGCGAGTCATGCTTTTGGTCATGATAACCGGTGGATCGATAGAAAAAGTCGTATTTACTTTTGAATAACTCACGGGTCAAAAGTAATATACAAAAAGCTCAGAGAAAATCAATTTGCATCTTTTTTTGGAAAAGACCAGAATTTCTATGAATATCACAATTATGAATTCAAATAATTATCAAAACAAAAAACAAACACCTATTTTGTTATTTTATTTCTAATAATTTCAGAAATAGGTTTGTTCTCAATTTTACTTTCTAGCCAGGAAAGGATGTCTAAATACAGGAACGCGCGCTTTTCGTAAGGATGATGCTCGTATTTTTTAAGCCTCGTATGGATTTTTTTGAATTCATTTTTAATCTCATGCGGATATACATCACTTAAATCTTTAATGGAAGTGATAAATTCTTTTTGAACCTCCTGAAGGTTTTCCATTTTTAATAAGAACTTATAAGTCTGAACGAATTGACGCTCCAAATCGTAGTCCAATCCGCATTCGTAATGGGCGATAAGATTTAACACTCTAGAAAAGCACTGTAGATCTTCTGCACTCCCTATATCTTTCGAATTGATAATTAGTTGTAAGAATGAAATGCATTTTTTGTTTTCACCCATTCCGAAGTACAAACAAGCGATTTTATAATACAGTAATACAATATGATGGGAATCCAATCTGGAGTGATACTGTTGAATTTTATTCATAATAACATCCACCAAGTATTCTCCTTCAGCAAAATTTCCATTCAAGAAATGACTGTGCAATTTGTGCGAATAGAAATATAAAAAGAGGAGGATTTCGGTATTTGTATTTTTCGGAATAATATCCTCATTTATTTCTTTCTCCAATAAATCAAGTTCCTGTTCAAAAGTGTCTCGCTTCTTGACAAAAAATGAAGCTTCCATCAGGTAATTTTTACCTTTTAAATAGAATACAGGATGTAGTGAAATTAACTTCGGATTTTCTCTAAAAAGGTCTAACCACTTACTTGCATATTTATAACTCTGAAGAAAATCTTGAGTTAAAAAACTATACCAAAGATGAGCTTTGTACAGCCATAATTTTTCCCGAAAACCTAAGGTTTGGAAATCATATGTCGGTAGTTTGCTGTAGAAATATTCAGTAATAAATTTGAGCTCTTCGTTGTTTTTTACATATCCATTTTGTAACAAATGACTATATAATTGAAGTGATAAATTCGACAATTTACTGGCAATAACATTGTGCTGACTTAGTTCCTTTGCCTGAATAGAAAGTTCATCAGCTCTGTTATTCAAACTTCGCGTGATGTATTGGGTCTCGATCACCTTTTCCAACTCCACAATTTCATAGGCAATATTCTTTTCTTCATTGTCTAAAGCCATTGCTTTTGCCTTGTCTAACAACTTTAAACTCTGCTTGTAAAGCCCTTTCTGATAAAGAACTGTTGCAAAATCTAGTTGCTCTCGAATTTGAATTCTAATGTTCTTATGTGCCGGATTTAAACGTAAACTCACCAAGATCTGTTTGTATAGGTGTGCTTTTAAATTTGATAGCTGTTGTTTGGATACAATACCACTATCAATTACCTGCTTTTCATTATATGTTTTCTGCTTGTCGAGTAGTTTGAATAGAGCGAAGAATTTGGCACTCACATTACCATCTAATCGACCTACATACAAATTGAATTGACGCTTTTCACTCTTTGAAAGCGACTTTATCAACTCAAAAAGAGGGTCAATATTGGTGTTGGCTAATGTAATATTATTCCTCATAAAAAACTGAATAACAATAATTTAATAGTTAATCCTGTGCATTGAAAATCGGCTATAAATTAAGATTCCGATTCATATTAAAACTGCCAATATATACATTTGAACTAGAAAAGTCTTTAATAACATTCAATTATGCAAGATAATAAGGTGCAAATTTTCGATACAACGCTGAGAGATGGAGAACAGGTCCCAGGTTGTAAACTAGATACGAAGCAAAAACTCATTATTGCAGAACGGCTTGATGAATTAGGTGTCGATATCATCGAAGCTGGATTCCCAATTTCAAGCCCGGGTGATTTTACTTCGGTTTCTGAAATTGCTAAAGTGGTGAAGAATGCAACGGTTTGTGGTCTTACAAGAGCCGTAGAAAAAGATATTGAGGTTGCTGCAGAAGCATTAAAACACGCAGTGAAGCCAAGAATACATACCGGAATCGGAACAAGTGATTCACATATTAAATACAAGTTTAACGCCACACGCGATCAAGTAATTGAACGAGCGGTTAAAGCCGTGAGTTATGCGAAATCATTCGTAGAAGATGTTGAGTTTTATGCAGAGGACGCCGGAAGAACAGACAATGAATTTCTAGCAAAAGTATGTGAAGAGGTGATTAAAGCAGGAGCGACTGTTTTAAACATTCCAGATACTACAGGGTATTGTCTTCCAGAGGAATATGGAGCAAAAATGAAATACCTGCGGGAGAACGTGAAAGGCATCGAGAATGTAATTTTATCTTGTCATTGTCATAACGATTTAGGATTAGCAACGGCCAATTCAATTTCTGGAGTGATTAATGGAGCGCGCCAAATTGAGTGTACGATTAACGGAATCGGAGAGCGTGCAGGAAATACCGCTTTAGAGGAAGTTGTAATGATTTTAAAACAACATCCGTACTTGAATCTGCATACGGATATCAATACCAAATTACTATACGATACCAGTTTAATGGTACGTGAGAAAATGGGAATGCCAGTGCAGCCAAATAAGGCAGTGGTAGGTGCAAATGCATTTGCACATAGCTCGGGAATTCATCAAGATGGTGTAATCAAGAACAGAAAAACCTATGAGATTATGGATCCGGAGGAGGTTGGAGTAACTGAGTCTGCAATTGTATTAACTGCAAGAAGCGGTAGAGCAGCTTTGGCGTACAGAGCGAAAAAAATTGGTTATGAACTAACTAAAATTCAGTTAGACGAAGCCTACAAAACGTTCTTAGAATTTGCAGATAAACAAAAGGAAATCATTGATGAAGACTTACATCAAATTATGAGTATCGTCAATAAGGTTTCAAAAATTGCAATGGCATAATTATGGGAAAAACACTATTTGATAAAGTTTGGGATGCACATGTGGTAGATACTTTAGAAGATGGTCTTCAGGTATTGTATATCGATAAGCATTTGATTCATGAGGTAACGAGTCCACAGGCTTTTGAAGAATTGAGAAAACGGAACATTCCAATCGCAAGGCCAGACAAAATTGTGGCTACTGCAGATCATAACACGCCTACGGTTGATCAGCATTTGCCTGTGAAAGATGCGTTGTCAAGAAACCAATTAAATCAGCTTGCAGAAAATTGCAAATTGAATAACATTCCGTTATACGGATTAGGTCACGAAAACAACGGAATTGTTCATGTAATTGCCCCTGAATTGGGAATTACACAGCCTGGAATGACAATGGTTTGTGGTGATTCGCACACCTCTACACATGGTGCTTTTGGAACGATTGCTTTCGGAATCGGAACATCACAAGTAGCTCAGGTTTTTGCAAGCCAATGTTTGTTGTTACAAAAACCGAAGAAGCTACGTGTAAACGTGAACGGAAAATTGAAATACGGGGTTCTTCCGAAAGATGTAATCTTATATATCATTTCAAAATTGGGAACGAATTCGGGAACAGGGTATTTTTGTGAATATGCCGGATCTGTTTTTGAAGATATGTCGATGGAAGGTCGTATGACTGTCTGTAATATGAGTATTGAAATGGGTGCTCGTGGCGGAATGATAGCGCCAGATGAAACCACTTTCGAATACATTAAAGGTCGAGATTTCGCGCCAAAAGGAGAAGAATTTGACGAAAAGGTAGCGTATTGGAAAACCTTGAAAACTGATCCTGATGCTACATTTGATCAGGAATATTGGTTCGATGCAGAAGATATTCAGCCGATGATTACCTACGGAACCAATCCTGGAATGGGAATCAAAATCACTGAAAATATTCCAGAGTTGGATGATGCCTCTTTCGAGAAATCATTGAAATATATGAATTTCCGAAAAGGAGCTTCATTGGTGAATCAACCTATAAATTATGTGTTTATCGGAAGTTGTACAAACTCAAGAATTGAAGATTTTAGAGTTGCAGCAACATTTGTAAAAGGCAAACAAAAAGCCAATAATGTTACAGCTTGGTTAGTACCAGGTTCACAACGCGTGGCAAAACAAATCGAAGAGGAAGGATTACAATCCATTTTTGAAGAAGCCGGATTCCAGATTAGACAACCAGGTTGTTCCGCGTGTTTGGCGATGAATGATGACAAAATTCCAGAAGGTGAATATTGCGTGTCTACTTCGAATCGAAATTTTGAAGGGCGACAAGGTCAAGGTTCAAGAACCTTATTAGCAAGTCCGTTAGTCGCGGCTGCAACAGCAATTGAAGGTAAAATTGTAGATATTACACAGAATTAGAATGGAAAAGTTTACAACATTAGAATCGACAGCGATTCCCTTACCGATTGAAAATATTGATACCGATCAAATCATTCCTGCCCGTTTTTTAAAAGCGACAGATAAGGCTGGATTTGGAGATAATGTGTTTAGAGACTGGCGTTTTCATAAAGACGGAAGCGTGAATGAAAATTTTGTTTTGAACGATTCAACATTTTCAGGAAGTGTGTTGATTGCAGGAGATAACTTCGGATGTGGATCGAGTAGAGAGCACGCCGCGTGGGCGATAGTTGGCTACGGATTTAAAGTAGTTATCAGTAGTTTCTTTGCTGATATTTTTAAAGGAAATGCATTGAATAACGGATTGTTACCTATTCAAGTGTCAAAAGAATTTTTAAAAGAATTGATGAATTACATTCAATCAAATCCGAATGCTCAGGTAACGGTTGATTTAGAAAATCAGTTATTGAGTACGCCTGTTGGAGACATTACCTTTGATATCAATCCGTATAAAAAGACCTGTTTGATTAATGGGTATGACGATATCGACTTTTTAGTAAGTAAATTAGAAAAAATCAGAGCTTTCGAAGCCTCAACAAATTAAGTTATGAAATACAATATAGCTGTTATTCCGGGAGACGGAATAGGACCAGAAGTTATTGCCCAGGCAAAAAAAGCATTAAATGCAGTTGGTGATGTTTACGATCATGTGTTTGTGTATAAAGAGGTTTTAATGGGTGCTTGTGCCATCGATAAAACTGGGAATCCACTGCCCGATGAAACCATCGAAGTTTGTAAACAATCGGATGCGATTCTATTTGGAGCAATTGGTGATCCGAAATACGATAATGATCCAACCGCAAAGGTTCGTCCGGAGCAAGGATTATTAAAGTTACGTAAAGAATTAGGGCTGTACTGTAATGTTCGTCCGGTAAAAGCATACGACAAGTTAATTGCCAATTCGCCATTAAAAAAAGAGAACATTAAAGGAACTGATATCTCAATTTTTAGAGAATTGACGGGTGGAATTTACTTCGGAGTTAAGGAACTTAGTGAAGATGGTCAGTCTGCTTTTGACGGTTGTGCCTATACCGTTGAAGAAATTTCGCGAGTAGCACATTTGGCATTCAAAGCCGCACAAACTAGAAAGAAAAAACTTACCCTAGTGGATAAGGCGAATGTGCTGGAAACGTCGAGACTATGGAGAAAAACAGTAACAGAAATTGGCAAACAATATGCTGATGTAACTCTTGAGTTCTTGTTTGTAGATAACGCAGCCATGCAGTTAATTTTGAATCCGAAACAGTTTGACGTAATCCTTACCGAAAACTTATTTGGAGATATTATTTCAGACGAAGCAAGTGTAATTGGTGGATCTATCGGATTGTTAGCGTCGTCATCTATCGGAGATAAAAATGCATTGTTCGAGCCGATTCACGGGTCTTATCCACAGGCGAAAGGAAAAGACATTGCTAATCCGTTAGCTTCGATTTTATCGGTTGCCATGTTATTACAACATCTAGGATTGTATGAAGAAGCGACTGCTGTAGAAGCTGCGGTTGAAAAGTCAATTACTTTAGGAATTACAACGGCCGATTTAAAAGGAAAAGATAGTTATGCAGCTCCTTGTTCGAAAGTTGGAGATTTCATTGCAGATTACATCGAAAATCAGGATGATAGCAATATCAATTTTAAGAACATTCACTTTGGACAAAGTACCATTATCTAGTTTCATTAATCGAATTTCAATTAACATAGCGAAGGCAATTATTATTTTCAATCGAAAATGAGAGGAAGATTATTACTTAATTATTTGGAAACCTTCCTTTTACGGAAGGTTTTTTTATGATTTTTAAAAAATTGAACATCATAAATAAAATCATTTAACTAACTGAAATACAAGGAAATAAGTTAAAATTAAAGCAATTAGATATAGCAACTTTAAAAACTAAAGAAAATTTTAAAAATACAGACCTAATACTTTAGTCCAGAAGGAAAGAATATGAAATTGAATAAACATAGTAGTAGACTTACACAAGACGAATCACAACCGGCTTCACAGGCCATGTTATATGCTGTCGGATTAACCGATGAGGACATGAAAAAACCTCAGGTCGGAATTGCTAGTACAGGGTATGACGGAAACCCATGTAATATGCATTTGAACCAATTGGCCGCCGAGGTGAAAGTGGAATGCAAAATTGCAGATATGGTTGGACTTGGATTCAACACGATTGGAGTTTCTGATGGTATCTCCATGGGAACTTCTGGTATGAATTACTCCCTGGTTTCAAGAGATATTATTGCTGATTCAATCGAAACTGTAATGAATGCTCAGAGTTATGACGGATTGATTGCTGTGGTCGGCTGTGATAAAAATATGCCAGGTGCAGTCATTGCAATGCTTCGCTTGAATCGCCCGTCAATTATGATGTACGGCGGAACTATTGCTTCTGGAAATTACAAAGGAAGAAAACTAAATATTGTTTCTGCTTTCGAAGCTTTAGGTCAGAAAGTGGCTGGTGAAATTGATGAACAGGAATACCGTGAAATCATCAAAAATGCGATTCCGGGTGCTGGTGCCTGTGGCGGAATGTATACCGCTAACACAATGGCTTCTGCAATTGAAGCGATGGGATTTGCAATGCCTTACAATTCATCAATTCCAGCAGAAAACCCGAATAAGAAATCAGAGGCTGAACGAACGGCCTTGGCTTTAAGAGGATTGCTTGAAAAAGATTTAAAACCCTTAGACATTATTTCTAAGAAATCAATTGAAAATGCCATTACGATGGTGAATGCCTTAGGTGGTTCTACGAATGCTGTACTGCACTTTTTGGCAATTGCTTATGCAGCCGATATTGATTTTACACTAGAAGACTTTCAGCGTGTTTCGGATAGAACGCCATTGATAGCTGATTTAAAACCATCGGGTAAATATTTAATGGAAGACATCCATAGTATCGGAGGAACACCGGCTGTGATGAAATATTTGTTAGACGAAGGATTCTTACATGGCGATTGTTTAACCGTTACGGGTAAAACCCTTGCAGAGAATTTAGCGGATGTAGTTGCCTTAGAATTTGAAAAAGATCAGGATGTAATCTATCCGACCAAAGATGCTTTAAAGTCGACTGGAAACATTCAAATTTTGTATGGGAATTTAGCATCCGAAGGGGCTGTTGCAAAAATCTCGGGTAAAGAAGGTGCTTTCTTTGAAGGAAAGGCTGTTGTATATAACTCAGAAAAGGAAGCGAATGACGGAATTTCTAAAGGTGATGTTTCCAAAGGGGATGTAGTTGTTATTCGATACGTGGGCCCGAAAGGTGGACCTGGAATGCCAGAAATGCTAAAGCCTACTTCTATGATTATGGGTGCGGGATTAGGAAAATCGGTAGCCTTAATTACTGATGGACGTTTCTCTGGCGGTACCCACGGATTTGTAGTTGGACACATCACTCCTGAGGCACAAACTGGTGGAAATATTGCCTTGATTCAAACGGGCGATACCATCAGAATTAATGCTGAAAATAACACAATTGATGTACTGCTTTCTAATGAAGAATTAACAGAACGTCGATCAAACTGGAAGGCTCCAGAACCGAAACATAAAAAAGGAATATTACATAAATACGCAAAGATTGTTGCATCTGCCTCGAAAGGATGTGTAACAGACGCTTAATTATACTTATATGCAAACTCAAACTATAACATCACCATCAGATGCAAAAAAAGAAACCATCAGGATCTCAGGAAGCGAGGCTGTGGTTCGTTGTCTGATCGAAGAGGGCGTTAAAACCATTTATGGCTACCCCGGAGGTGCCATCATGCCAGTTTACGATGAATTATTTAAGTTTCAAGATCAGATTCATCACGTGTTAACGAGACATGAACAGGGTGCAACTCATGCTGCTCAGGGATATGCTCGCGTTTCTGGTGAAGTCGGAGTAGCCATGGCAACTTCTGGACCGGGAGCCACGAATTTAATTACTGGAATTGCAGATGCACAGATTGATTCAACGCCGATGGTGTGTATCACAGGACAGGTGCCATCTCATTTATTAGGATCGGATGCCTTCCAGGAGACTGATATTGTTGGTATTTCAACTCCGGTTACTAAATGGAACTGTCAGGTGACAAAAGCCGAAGATATTCCGGAGGTGATTGCAAAAGCATTTTACATAGCAAAGAGCGGAAGACCAGGTCCGGTTTTGATTGATATTACTAAAGATGCGCAATTTGAAGAGTTTGATTTTAGCTATACCAAGTGTGAAATAATCCGAAGTTATAATCCAGTGCCTAAATGTGATGATCAGTCGTTACAAGCTGCGGCGGAATTAATCAATAGTGCGAAAAAACCATTTGTGGTTTGGGGTCAGGGCGTGATTTTAGGAGAAGCCGAAAAAGAATTTCAAGCCTTTATTGAAAAAGCGGGAATTCCATCTGCATGGACCATCCTAGGAGCTTCTGCCATCTCAACTTCTCATCCTTTAAACGTTGGAATGGTGGGTATGCATGGTAATTATGCACCCAATATCCTAACCAATGAATGCGATGTATTAATCGCTATCGGAATGCGTTTTGACGACCGTGTGACAGGGCGATTGAATGATTATGCCAAGCAGGCAAAAGTGATTCATTTTGAAATCGATCCTGCAGAGGTAGATAAAAATGTAAAAACCGATGTTGCGGTGTTAGGAGATGCCAAAGAAAATCTTCAGAAAATTCTACCATTAATCAATGAAAATTCACATTTAGAATGGCATCAGCAGTTCAAAGATTTGTATACAATTGAGTATGATAAAATCATCAGTAAAGATTTAAACCCGACCAAAGACGGGTTGACTATGGGCGAGGTATTGAAAGAGATTAACGCCAATACAGATGGTAAAGCAGTGGTTGTTACTGATGTAGGTCAGCACCAAATGGTGGCTTGTCGATATGCCGATTTCAAAGAATCTAAAAGTAATATTACCTCTGGCGGATTAGGAACTATGGGCTTCTGTTTACCGGCAGCAATTGGTGCAAAAATGGGAGCGCCAGAAAGAGAGGTAGTTGCAATTTGTGGGGATGGTGGATACCAAATGACCATTCAGGAATTGGGAACTATTTTTCAGCAAAAACTAGCTGTCAAAATCGTGGTTTTAAATAATGATTTCTTAGGAATGGTACGTCAATGGCAACAGTTGTTTTTTGACAAACGCTACGCATCCACAGAAATGATTAATCCTGATTTTGTAGCCATTGCAAAGGGATATTACCTCAATGCAAGACGGGTTGAAAAGAGAGAAGATTTAGCAGAGGCTGTTGAGGAAATGATTGCATCGAAAGAGCCTTATTTCTTAGAAGTAAGAGTAGAAAAAGAAGACAATGTGTTCCCGATGATTCCGTCTGGAGCAAGTGTATCAGAAATACGATTAGACTAATGAGTACAGAAAAAGAACTTTTTACGGTATCCGTTTATACCGAAAATAATATCGGTTTGCTGAACAGAATATCAGCAATATTTCAGCGGAGACATATCAATATTGAGAGTTTAAATACTTCTCCGTCAGAGATTAAAGGAGTATCTAGATTCACAATTGTAGTCTATGTTTCTGAAGTGAATATGAAGAAAATTATCGGTCAGATTGAAAAACAAGTCGAGGTGATTAAGGCATTTTATCATAAAGATGAAGATACCATTTATCAAGTGTCGGGCTTGTTTAAAATCAAGTCAGATTTACTATTTGAAGAGCGTCAAATTCAGAATATAATTAAGGAAAGTGGTGCTCGAATCGTGACCGTAAACAAAGAGTTTTTCGTCCTTGAAAAAACAGGTAAAAAAGAAGAGGTCGAATTATTATATAGAGAATTAAGTGTTTTTGGAATCATGCAATTTACTCGTTCGGGAAGAATCTCCGTGACCAAAGACGAAATGAAAATATCAACTATGCTAGCCGCATTTACAAATTAGAAAAAATGGCAAATTATTTTAATACACTATCATTAAGAGAAAAGTTAGAGCAATTAGGAAAATGTAGATTTATGGAGTCTTCAGAATTTGAAGATGGTGTATCTGCGTTAAAAGGAAAGAAAATTGTAATCGTTGGCTGTGGGGCACAAGGATTAAATCAAGGGTTAAATATGAGAGATTCTGGATTGGATGTTTCTTATGCATTACGCCAAGGTGCAATTGATGAAAAAAGAGCCTCTTACGTAAATGCCACCTCAAATAATTTTGAAGTAGGCACCTATAATGATTTAATTCCGATTGCTGATTTAGTAATCAACTTAACACCAGACAAACAACACACGAATGTTGTATCTACGGTAATGCCATTAATGAAAGAAGGAGCTACATTGAGTTATTCTCATGGTTTCAATATTGTTGAGGAAGGCATGCAGGTTCGTAAAGACTTGACAGTAATAATGGTGGCTCCAAAATCACCAGGATCTGAAGTTCGGGAGGAATTTCTACGCGGATTTGGTGTTCCGACTTTAATCGCCGTACACCCAGAAAATGATCCGGAAGGAAAAGGATGGGCACAAGCAAAAGCTTATGCGGTTGCAACAGGTGGGCATAAAGCTGGAGTGTTAGAATCGTCATTTGTGGCAGAGGTAAAATCCGACTTAATGGGAGAACAAACCATTTTATGTGGATTGTTGCAAACAGGAGCAATTTTATCTTTTGACAAGATGGTTGAAGAAGGAATTGCCCCAGGTTATGCCGCTAAATTGATTCAATTCGGATGGGAAACCATTACCGAAGCTTTAAAGCATGGTGGTATTACCAATATGATGGATCGCTTATCCAACCCTGCAAAAATTAAAGCCTTTGAATTGAGTGAAGAGTTGAAAGAGATCATGAGACCATTGTTCCAAAAACATATGGACGATATCATGACCGGTCACTTTTCAAAAACAATGATGGAAGATTGGGCGAATGACGATATCAATTTATTGACCTGGAGAAAAGCGACGGGTGAAACGGCCTTTGAAAAGCAAGAAATTACTTCAGAATCAATTTCTGAACAAGAATATTTCGATTATGGAACGTTGTTAGTAGCATTTGTAAGATCCGGAGTAGAATTGGCATTTGAGTCCATGACGGAATCCGGAATTATTGATGCGTCTGCGTATTATGAATCATTACATGAAACTCCATTAATTGCGAATACTATTGCTCGTAAAAAATTATATGAAATGAATCGTGTGATTTCTGATACTGCTGAGTATGGGTGTTATTTATTCGATCATGCATGTAAACCATTATTAGCCGATTTTATGACTAAGGTTTCTACGGATGTGATTGGTAAATCATACGCAAGTGACAATGGCGTTGATAATCAGCAATTGATTCATGTAAATCAGGTGATAAGAAATCATCCGGTTGAAGTTGTAGGGGCGAAATTAAGAGCTTCAATGACGGCCATGAAATCGATAAAAACTGAACCAGTAGAAGAATCCAATTTAGTCTCAGCATAAGAATAACATATTGGAGACAAAGACCACATATTATTATCCGACAATTGATGCGGTAAGAGCTACTGCCGAAAAGTTGAAAGACGTAGCGACGAAAACACCTTTAATGGCAAACGCGCGCGCCTCTAAAAATTTCGATGCAAATATTCTCTTTAAACGAGAAGACTTACAAGTAGTTCGATCGTATAAAATTAGAGGAGCTTACAATAAAATTTCCTCTCTTAATGAAGAGGAAAAACGAAACGGAATTGTATGTGCAAGTGCGGGAAATCATGCCCAAGGTGTGGCTTTGTCTTGTAATCGATTAAAAATACACGGAACAATTTTTATGCCTGCTCCAACACCGATGCAAAAGGTAGAGCAGGTAAAAATGTTCGGTAAAGGTTATGTAGAAATCGTTTTGGAAGGCGATACTTTTGATGATGCCTATCACGCCGCTATCGAAGAAACCATTTCTCAAAATAAAACCTTTATTCATCCTTTTAATGATCCGAAAGTAATTGAAGGTCAGGCTACCGTCGGATTGGAAATAACCGAGCAATCAAAGGATAAAATCGATTACTTGTTTGTGCCGGTTGGAGGAGGTGGATTGTCTTCCGGATTAAGTTCAGTTTTTAAGGAATTGTCTCCAGAAACTAAAATAATAGGAGTCGAGCCTAAAGGAGCTCCTTCGATGCAACAAGCCATGCAGTCGAATAAGGTGGTAACCTTACCCAAGATTGAAAATTTTGTTGATGGAGCAGCAGTAAAACGAGTAGGCGAATTGAACTTTTCAATTTGTAAAAATAATCTTCACGACATGATTACTGTTGATGAAGGTAAAATCTGTCAGACTATTCTTGATTTGTATAACAAAGATGCTATTGTTGTGGAACCCGCAGGTGCTTTAAGCATCGCTGCCTTAGATGCTTATAAAGACGAAATTAAAGGCAAAAATGTGGTTTGTATCGTGAGTGGTAGTAATAATGATATTACCCGAACTGCAGAAATTAAAGAGCGTGCATTGCTATATGCGAATTTGAAACATTATTTCATTATTCGATTCCCGCAACGGGCAGGAGCTTTGAAAGAATTTGTGGCCGAAATCTTAGGTCCTGGGGATGATATTACCCATTTCGAATACACCAAAAAGACCAATCGTGAAAATGGGGCTGCAGTTGTCGGATTAGAATTAAAATCATCCGATGATTTAGAACCTTTAATCGAACGAATGAAAGAAAAAAAATTCTTTGGTGACTATTTAAATAACAAGCCAGACTTATTCCAGTTTTTGGTTTAACTTAGCTAATTAATAATAAATCTTTAAGTTATGAGTATTCCAAATCAATTTAGAATTGAAAAACAGACTCATCAATCAACCTATTTAGTAAATGGCGAATTAAAAACATGGGAAGGAAAAACTTCTGATGTTTACTCTACCATTTCATCCACAGAATCCTATAAACCTACATGTTTGGGGAGCATTCCTAATTTGACCGAAAAAGAAGCCTTAGAAGCGCTTGATGCGGCAGGAGACGCCTACAATAGGGGTCAAGGATTGTGGCCGACAATGAAAGTAGAAGACCGTATTGCCTGTGTCGAAAAGTTTGTAGAACAAATGAAGACCAAACGCGAGGAGGTTGTTAAATTACTGATGTGGGAAATCGGTAAATCATTTAAAGATTCTGCCAAAGAATTTGATAGAACAGTTGATTACATTTACGATACTATTGAGGCGTACAAGGAGATGGATCGGAATGCAGCAAAGTTTCATAAGCACGGAGGGGTTTATGCGCATATTAGAAGAGGACCGCTTGGTATCGTTCTTTGCTTAGGCCCTTATAATTATCCATTAAACGAGACATTTTGTTTGCTTATTCCTGCTTTAATTATGGGGAATACTGCAATTTTTAAGCCTGCTAAACATGGAGTTTTATTAATAACCCCTTTGTTGGAGGCTTTTCAAAATAGTTTTCCTAAAGGAGTTGTAAATATTTTATTTGGAAGAGGTAGAACCTTAGCTACACCGATTATTGCTACTGGCAGAGTAGATGTATTGGCTTTAATTGGACACAGTAATTCTGCTAATGCAATTCAGGCGAGTCATCCTAAAAAAAATAGATTGCGCATGGTATTTGGTCTAGAGGCAAAAAATCCGGCCATCATATTGCCAGATGCTGATTTGGATTTGACAATTGCCGAATGTATCAATGGAACCACCTCCTACAATGGCCAGCGCTGTACAGCACTTAAAATTCTTTATGTACATGAGTCTATTATAGATGTTTTTAAAGAAAAGTTTTCTTTGGCTGTCGATGCCTTAAAATTTGGTAACCCATGGGAAGAAGGAGTTCAATTAACTCCCTTGCCAGAGCCGGGTAAACCAGATTATATCCAAGAGTTGATTGATGATGCCAAGGCTCATGGGGCAGAAGTTATAAATGAAAAAGGCGGTGAACGCACAGCCAATTTTATTTTTCCTGCAGTTTTATACCCTGTAAATAAAGACATGCGAGTATTTCATGAAGAACAATTCGGTCCTGTGATACCTATTGTGTCTTTTAAAGATATTCAGCACCCACTTAATGATATGGCAGAAAGCAACTACGGGCAGCAGGTTAGTGTTTTTGGCACAGATATCGAAATCTTATCACCGTTGATAGATGCCTTAGTTAATTTAGTTTGTCGAGTAAATTTGAATAGCTCCTGTCAACGAGGACCTGACGTGTATCCATTTACAGGAAGGAAAGATTCTGCGGTGGCTACATTAAGTGTAAAGGATGCATTGCGTTCTTTTTCGATTCGAACATTTGTGGCCTCAAAAGACACCAAGTATAATAATCAAATTTTGAGTGATTTGCTCAATAAAAAAGAATCTAATTTTATTAGCACAGATTACATACTATAAATGTAAACCGAAAGCTATACCCTAATTGTTAACATTGGTTTTAGGGCATTTTTAGAGAGGTTTTTTGTCACACTGCTCGTAAAAAGATGTGAAATACCACTACGACCATGGGTGCAGAGTGAAATTAAATCTGCATCCAATTCTTGAGCGAAGTGTAGTATTCCTTTTTCGATAGAGACATCGCTATAGATGTTTACCGTATATTTGTCAAGATTGATGTCCTTGATATAGTCTTGAATGCCAGTTCTT
Organism: Polaribacter sp.; assembly: GCA_049889235.1. GTDB lineage: Bacteria > Bacteroidota > Bacteroidia > Flavobacteriales > Flavobacteriaceae > Polaribacter. The sequence continues at coordinate 120,815 of JBMHDU010000007.1, read as the reverse complement.
GCTTCGTAGGTACTTTCAAAGTTTGAAGGTGTATTCACTTTCAATAGGTGGATTTTACTTCCGAAATTTTCTGCAAAAACCTTTACTTTACGTAGGACTTCTTTCTCTTCTTCACTCGCAAAATCAGAAGCAAAAACAATGTTCTTGATTCTAAATTTGTTCTCATCCTTTTTAACCACCAAAACAGGTGTCTCAGATGTGCGAACCACCTTTTCTGTGTTCGAGCCAATAATGATTTCATCAAACTCAGAAAGTCCTCTTGATCCCATTATTATGATGTCTGGGTCTATTTTTTTTAGTGTACTTTTCAATTCCTTCATAAGGATGAAGAAATAGAATGGAATGATGCACAGTAGTTTTTGAATCAAAGAATTTATCTTTGTATTCTATCATTCGTTCTTTGATTTTTCTCAATTACAGCATGCTTTCAGGAATACTGAAATTAGCCCCTGCTCCCATGCCGACAATTCCCGTAGGTAATTCAATCATGTGCAGCAAATAAATGTCAGCCCCAGATTTTTTTGCAATTCGAGCTGCCATCTTGGTTGCAAACTCCGATGTTTTTGAAAAATCAATAGGTACTAAAATTCTCTTCATTATTATATGTTTCTAATAGGTCTTTGTTATATACTAAGATAATAAAAATAAATGATATAGGCTTGTTTGTTTAGTTTGATTCATTTTGTATATTTGCATCGATTTTAAAGGATATGAAGGGGACGAGAGTCCCCTCTTTTTATACTCAAAATGAACAGGGAAAGAGTTGAAAAACTTGTAAATGAGGTGTTAGAAGAAAATCCATCTTTGTTTTTGATAGACTTATCAATTTCATCCGCAAACAAAATAAAGGTGACCATAGATGGAGATAACGGAGTTCCGTTAAGCGAATGCATTCGCGTGAGCAGAAATGTGGAACATAACCTCGATCGTGAAGAAGAGGATTTTTCTTTGGAGGTAACCTCCCCAGACATTGCAGAGCCCTTAAGGTTTCAAAGACAGTATATAAAGAATATCGATAAGATCTTAAAGGTTAAAACAGTAGATAATAGTTTTGAAGGGACATTGAAAAGTGTAACCGAAGAAGCTATTTCCTTAGAATGGAAAAGTCGAGAAAAGAAACCTGTAGGCAAAGGAAAAATCACCGTGACCCATCAGGCCGACATTAAATTCGAAGATATAATAGAAGCAAAAGTGAAGATCGTTTTTTAAAGTAAACAATGGAAAATTTAGCATTAATTGAATCATTTTCAGAATTCAAAGACAACAAAAGTATTGACAGAGTAACGTTAATGTCGATTTTAGAGGAAGTGTTGAGAGCTGCTCTAAAACGTAAGTTTGGATCTGATGCCAATTTTGATATCATTATCAACCCAGATAAAGGAGATTTAGAAATCTGGAGAAACCGTGTGGTTGTTGCCGATGGTGAAGTAGAAGAAGATAATGAAGAAATTGCCTTAAGTGAGGCGATCAAAATTGAACCTGATTTTGAAATTGGAGAGGATGTTTCTGAAGAGGTGAAACTAGGAGATTTGGGAAGACGATCTATCTTGGCATTACGTCAGAACTTGATTTCTAAAATCCATGAACACGATAGTACAAATGTATTCAAGCAATTCAAAGATTTAGAAGGTGAGTTGTTCAGTGCAGAAGTACACCACGTGCGTCACAATGCAATTATATTGTTAGATGATGAAGGAAACGAAATTCTATTGCCAAAAAGTGAGCAAATTCGTTCAGATTTCTTTAGAAAAGGTGATGCTGTAAGAGGTGTGATTAAATCCGTAGAATTAAGAGGTAATAAACCTTCTATTATTTTATCGAGAACTGCGCCTGCATTTTTAAATAAATTGTTTGAACAAGAAATTCCTGAAGTATTCGACGGATTAATTACTGTAGAAGGGGTAGCAAGGGTGCCAGGAGAAAAAGCGAAAGTGGCGGTTGATTCTTACGATGATAGAATTGATCCGGTTGGAGCTTGTGTTGGTGTGAAAGGATCAAGGATTCACGGAATCGTTCGTGAACTTGGAAATGAAAATATTGACGTAATCAACTATACTAAAAACGAACAATTGTATATTGCGAGAGCGCTAAGTCCTGCTAAAGTGACTTCAATGGATATCGAGATGTATGAGGAGCCTAAGAAAGGTAAGAAAGGACGTGTTAATGTGCTTTTAAAACCAGAAGAGGTTTCTAAAGCGATTGGTCGTGGAGGTGTGAACATCCGTTTGGCGAGTGATTTAACAGGCTATGATATTGACGTACAACGTGATGGTATCGAAGAAGAAGATGTAGAGTTAACAGAGTTCACAGATGAAATCGAAAGCTGGATCATCCAGGAATTCAAAAATATAGGTTTAGATACAGCGAGAAGCGTATTGGAAACTAGCGTTGAAGAATTGGTGAAAAGAACCGATTTAGAAGAAGAAACAATTATTGATGTTCAGCGCATTTTAAAAGAAGAATTTGAAGATTAAAACCATGTAACTTCAAATTAAAAAAAGTATTAAGGTAAAAAACATATATGGCTGTAGGCAAAACATTAAGGCTAAACAAAGTACTAAGAGAGTTAAACATTTCATTAGACAGAGCTGTTGAGCACTTAGCGAACAATGGTTATCAAGTTGAGGCTAGACCAACAACTAAGATTTCCCAAGAGGAATATCAGGTGTTGTTAGATGGCTTTGAAACCGATGCGAGCAAAAAAGCGGCGTCTAAAGAAGTAGGTGAAGAAAAGAGAAAAGAGAAAGAAGCACTGCGTTTAGAACTTGAAGCCAAATTAGAGAAGCAGAAAGAAGAGGAGGCGAAGAAGGAGGAAATTCTGAAGGCAAAAGGTGAAAAAATTGAATTTAAGCCAGTCGGTAAGATTGACTTAGATGGCGATAAAGAAAAAGAAGAACCTAAAGTTGCTGAACAACCGGAAGCAAAAGAAGAGCCAAAGGCATCAGAACCGGTTAAGGAAGAGCCTGCGAAAGAAGAAGAGAAAGAAGATACTGATTCTGACGTTATTACTACCAAATATAAAAAGCTTGATGGTCCTAAAATTGTAAAAGACAAGAAAATTGATCTGAAACAATTCGAAAAACCAAATAAAAAGCCAAAAGAGGATAAAAAAGACGACGCCAATAAGGAGAATCGCAAAAAACGTAAACGTATTACAAAGCCTTACGGTGGTGGGGGGCAACAAGGCAACCGAAGAAACCAGGGCAATAACAGAGGTAGAGGTCAGCAAAGACCTGCGTTCCAGAAAGAAGAACCAACAGAGGCAGAAATCCAAAAGCAGATTCGTGAGACTTTAGAAAAGCTTCAGGGTAAATCAAGTAAAGGAAAAGGAGCAAAATATAGAAGAGAGAAAAGAGATGCGCACCGTCAGCAGTCTGAAGCAGAAATGCAAGCGGCTCAAGAGGAAAGCAAAATCTTAAAAGTTACAGAGTTTGTTACCGTTAGCGAGGTGGCAACAATGATGGAAGTGGCTGTTACAGACATTATTTCTGCTTGTATGTCTCTCGGAATGATGGTGACTATGAACCAGCGATTAGATGCTGAAACCTTAGTGATTGTTGCAGAAGAATTTAATTACGAAGTTGAATTCGTGGGTGCAGAAGTTGAAGAATCCATTGAAGAGTTTGAAGATAAACCAGAAGATTTAGAAACTCGTGCGCCAATTGTTACGGTAATGGGTCACGTTGATCACGGTAAAACTTCCTTACTGGATTACATCCGAAATGCAAATATCGTTGAAGGTGAAAGTGGAGGGATTACTCAGCATATTGGAGCGTACTCAGTAAAAGTTGGTGAACAAAAAATTACCTTCTTAGATACACCAGGTCACGAGGCCTTTACAGCCATGCGTGCTCGTGGTGCTCAGGTTACCGACTTAGTTATTATTGTTGTGGCAGCGGATGACGATGTTATGCCACAAACAAAAGAGGCAATTTCGCATGCACAAGCGGCAGGAGTGCCAATTGTATTTGCAATCAACAAAATTGATAAACCAAATGCAAATCCAGATAATGTGAAAACACAACTTTCTGGAATGAATTTATTGGTTGAAGAATGGGGTGGAAACATCCAATCGCAAGATATTTCTGCAAAAACTGGTCAAGGAATTGACGAACTACTTGAAAAGGTATTACTAGAAGCAGAAATTCTGGAATTAAAAGCGAATCCTGATAAGAACGCCTTAGGTACTGTAGTGGAAGCACAGTTGGATAAAGGTAGAGGTTATGTAGCCACGATTTTAGTTCAGGCAGGTACCTTAGCCATTGGTGATTATATGCTGGCCGGAAAGAACAGTGGTAAAGTAAAAGCCATGTTCGATGATAAAGGTAAAAAAGTGAAGAAAGCAGGTCCGTCAATGCCAGTATCAATTTTAGGTCTTGATGGGGCGCCACAAGCAGGTGATAAGTTCAATGTATTTGATGATGAACGTGAAGCAAAACAAATTGCTGCAAAACGCTCTCAATTGCAACGTGAGCAGTCTGTTCGTACGCAGAAAACATTAACCTTAGATGAAATTGGTAGACGTATCGCACTTGGAGACTTTAAAGAATTGAACATTATCTTAAAAGGTGATGTGGATGGTTCTGTTGAAGCACTTACAGATTCGTTCCAGAAATTATCTACAGAAGAGATCCAGGTAAATATTTTACATAAAGGAGTAGGTGCCATTACAGAGAGTGATGTGTTACTTGCTACTGCTTCAGATGCTATTATTGTCGGATTCAACGTTAGACCTCAAGGAAATGCGAGAACCGTTGCAGATAAAGAAGAAGTGGACATCAGAACATACTCGATTATCTACGACGCCATCAACGATCTGAAAGACGCGATGGAAGGTATGTTGTCTCCAGAAATGAGAGAGGAAGTAACTGGTAATGTAGAGATTAGAGAAGTTTATAAGATTTCTAAAGTCGGAAACATTGCAGGTTGTATGGTGATGACAGGTAAGATTTACAGAGATTCTAAAGTGAGAATTGTAAGAGACGGAATCGTAGTTCACGATGGTGAGTTATCATCTTTAAAACGTTTCAAAGACGATGTAAAAGAAGTTTCGAAAGGATACGATTGTGGTCTTCAGATTAAAGGATACAACGATATTAAAATCGGTGATCAGTTAGAAGCTTACCAAGAAGTAGCCGTTAAAAAGAAATTGAAGTAATTCGATTTTATTTTCCGAGCGGAACAATAATCAAACCAGCAAATTTTTCAGAAAAGTCGATCGACGCTCGGTCGGCTTGTAATTTGTTTTTGTAGTCTCCTACCAATACTTTCCAGTACGGTTGTTCGTATTTTAAATAAGATTTGGTTTTTGGGAAATTGCGTCGAAAACTATTTCTAAGTTTTCTAGCCTCCGTTTCATTGCCATAATAGATTTGAATTCGGAATCCATAACCGTATTTTGCATTGAATGCTCGCTTTTTAGAGATCAAATTTTTAATTGACTCACTACTGTTGGTTTTTCCAGTTTGAGCCACCGTGTTTTGACTCATACCAAAAACTAAAACTGCGAATACAACAAATTTAAATACCTTCATTATCAAAATTTTATGGGTGTGTAAAAATAACGACTTCTCGTTTACTTTACTCCAAAATTTACTTATTTAGAATAATTATAAATTAAAATTTAAGCGCTTTTAATCCGTCGTCATTTTATTCATATGTACTATTTTTGCCCAACTTGTTACGACAAGAAATTTGTAGCAAAATCAAAGCAAACAAAAACGATATTGTAAATATGAAAAGTGTTTTTCTGCACAGTAAAATTAAAACATACTTACTTCAAAGTTTTACATTCCTTTTAATCTTTAATTTAAGTGTTGCATCGGCACAAGATGTTGATGAAACCAGACAAAAAGCAGGACGAAAGTTATTTAAGTCCTTGTGTGCTTCTTGTCATAAATTGAATGCAAAGTTAATTGGACCTGCATTGGCTGGTGTTGAGACTAGAAGAGAAAATGATTGGTTGAAGTCTTGGATTCGCAACAATGCTGAGTTCCAAAAAGTAAATGCTGAAGCGAGAGAAGCTGCAGAATACCATCCATCTGCGATGACTGCTTTCCCGCAATTGACAGATCAGCAAATTGATGACATTTTGTATTACACTACTGTTGGTGAAATCAAAAAGGCAGCAGTTGAAGCAACAACTACTGCTACCACAGGCGGAAAGCAAGGTGCTCCAGAATGGCTGATTTACATTTTGTGTGCGGCGATCATCGTAGCGTTCTTGATGATTGCAAGCTTGTTGAAGCAAGTAAATGAATTAAAAGGAAATACTTCCCCAGAAGTTCAGTCGAACATCCGTAGAGATTTAGAAGAACTATGGATTGGTATCAGGCAAAATACTTTCCTACATGTTATGGGAACCATCTTGTTACTTTTAGTAACCGCTTATGTTGGTTTCGGAACATTATTCAAGGTAGGTGTTGATAAAGGCTATAGTCCTTTGCAGCCAATTGCGTTCTCTCACAAAATCCACGCTGGTGAAAACAAAATCGATTGTCAATACTGTCACTCATCTGCGAAACACAGTAAGCATTCTGGTATTCCTTCTGTGAATGTGTGTATGAACTGTCACATGAATATTGCAGAGGTTGCTGAAGGAACAGAAATCGAGTGGGACGGTGTGACGTATGGTAAAGCTGAGTTAGATAAAGAAATCGCTAAGATTTATGATGCTGCTGGTTGGGATGCTGAAAACTTAGAGTATACTGGAAAAACCAAACCAGTAAAATGGATTCGTATCCATAACTTGCCAGATTTCGCATATTTCAATCACTCACAACACGTTACTGTTGCCGGATTGAAATGTCAGAAGTGTCATGGTCCAGTTGAAGAGATGGATGAGATGTATCAATACTCTCCATTAACGATGGGATGGTGTATCGACTGTCATAAAGAAACGAAAGTGGATCTTAAAGGAAATGAGTACTATAAGAAAATCCATGAAGAATTGGCGAAAAAGTATAACGTAGAAGAAGTAACCATAGCTCAATTAGGAGGTAAGGAATGTGGTAAGTGCCACTACTAATCATAAAAAGTTATTTGATCATTACTGATAACGAAAAACGAAAAGTATTACATGGCTTCAAATAAGAAATATTGGAAAAGTGTTCAGGAATTAGAAAACGATGCGGTTGTTCAAAATCTTGCAGGCAACGAGTTTGTTGAAGAGATTCCTACCGACGAATTCCTTGGAGATAAAGAAACATTAGAAAGTTCTTCTACCACTCGTAGAGATTTCTTGAAATATATTGGTTTCACAACAGCGGCAGCTACTGTTGCAGCTTGTGAGGGACCAGTAAACAAATCAATTCCTTACGTAGTAAAACCAAATGACATCATTGCTGGTGTTGCTGATTGGTATGCAACTTCAATGGCAGATGGTTACGATTTTGCGAATATCTTAGTAAAAACCAGAGAAGGTAGACCAATTCAAATCATGCCTAACCGTGAAGCAAAGGGTGCGACTACAGCGCGTGTTCAAGCTTCTGTATTATCATTATACGATGAGAAGTTACGTTTAAAAGAACCTTCTAAAGGAAAAAATAAAATTACTTGGGATGAAGCACATAAAGAAATTGGTACTTCATTAGCTCAATTAAAAGAAGCGAACAGAGAAGTTGTTCTATTAACTGGAACAATGGCGAGTCCTTCTACTGATAAAATCATTGGTGAATTTATCAAAGCTTATCCAAATGTAAAGCACGTTGTGTATGATGCGGTTTCAGAGTATGGAGCTGTTGAAGCATTTAATGAAGTGTATGGTTCACGTGCCTTACCAAGTTATAAATTAGGTGAAGCGAAAACGATCGTCTCTTTCGGAGCTGATTTCTTAGGAGATTTCCACGGTGGATTCGAAGTAGATTACGCAGAAGGAAGAAAGCCAGAGAATGGTGATATGTCTTACCATGTTCAGTTTGAGAGCAACATGTCTATTACCGGTGCAAATGCCGATAAACGTGTTGTAGTAAAGCCTTCTGATCAGGTATTCGCTTTAATCAACTTATACAATGCTCTAACCGGAGCAGGTGTTCCATCAAAAGCAACTCCTGTTGATGCTGATGTTAAGAAAGCTGCACAAGCATTAAAGAAAGCTGGAAACAAAGCAGTTGTATTAACTGGAATTAACGATAAAAGCGCACAATTAATTTCGTTAGCAATCAATAATGTATTGGAAAGTGAAATTATCGATACCGCAAATACAATTCACATCCGTCAGGGTAATGACGCTGCAGTAAGTGAATTGGTTGCGAATATGAAATCAGGAAACGTTGGCGGATTAGTTACATTAAATGTAGATCCAGCGTATACGTTACCAAATGCTGCTGAATTTGCTGCTGCATTAGAAAAGGTATCTTTAAAAGTAGCAATGTCTACGGAGTTCAATAGTACAGTTGATGCTATGGAGTATGCATTACCTATTTCTCATTTCTTAGAGTCTTGGGGAGATACGCAATTTAAAGCAGGTCAGTACGGGTTAATGCAGCCTACTATTCAGCCATTATTTAATACAGCGCAAGCGCAGGATTTATTAATAAAGTGGTCTGGAAGTTCAACGAGCTACTATGATTACTTAAAATCATACTGGGCAGATGAAGTAATCTCTGGAACAACTTGGAATAAAGTGTTACACGACGGATTCTTCAATGCATCTGTTTCTTCTGCACCATCAGCAAATACGATTGATGTGAATTCAGTTGCGGGAGCTTTAGTAGCAAGTGTTAAACCTTCGAAATATGAATTAAACTTATATACTACTGCTGGTTTAGGTGATGGTAAGCAAGCTAATAACCCTTGGTTACAAGAATTCCCTGATCCAATTACAAGAGCATCTTGGGATAACTACTTATCAATCTCAATGGCTGATGCTAAGGAATTAGGATTCAAAAACCCAGTAAGAGATAACGGTGCTATTGATGGAAACTACGCTACTGTTAAAGTAAACGGAGTTACTTTAGAAAATGTACCAGTAATGATCCAGCCTGGTCAGGCTAAAGGTTCTATCGGATTGTCTTTAGGATATGGTAGAACTCATGGATTAAAGGAAGAAATGCAAATTGGGGTGAATGCTTATCCTTTATACAAGGATTTCAATAACATGCAATTTGACGTAACTATTGAAAAGACTTCAGGATGGCATGAGTTTGCTTGTACTCAGGTACAAAAAACAATTGCTGGACGCCACGATATTTTAAAAGTAACTACTTTAAAAGAATACTTAACTGTTGATCCAAAAGATCATCACCATGGATGGAACAAGCCTGCTTATGTGTCTTATGACCACAACGAAGTAGAAGCAAATACCATCGATTTATGGGATGAGCATAACAGAGAAATGGGTCATCATTTCAAATTATCAATCGACTTAAATACCTGTACAGGGTGTGGGGCTTGTGTGGTAGCATGTCATGCAGAGAACAACGTACCTGTTGTTGGTAAGAAAGAAGTTCGTATTGGTAGAGATATGCACTGGTTACGTATCGATAGATACTATTCTTCTGAAGTAGAAACGAGAGAAGATGCAAAAGAGCAAGGATTAAGCCGTGCTGAAATGTATCGCGCTTTAGAAACTGAAGCAGAAAATCCAGAAGTGACTTTCCAACCAATGATGTGTCAGCACTGTAACCACGCACCGTGTGAAACGGTATGTCCGGTTGCTGCAACCACTCATGGTAGACAAGGTCAAAACCAAATGACGTATAACAGATGTGTGGGTACACGTTACTGTGCAAACAACTGTCCGTATAGAGTACGTCGTTTCAACTGGTTCAACTATTCAAACAATGATGAGTTTGACTATAACATGAACAACGACTACGGTAAGATGGTATTAAATCCAGATGTTGTGGTGCGTTCGAGAGGTGTTATGGAAAAATGTTCATTCTGTATACAATCAACTCAAGCAACGATTCTTAAAGCTAAAAAAGAAGGAAGAGCTGTTAGAGCGAACGAATTTGAAACCGCTTGTTCATCTGCTTGTTCAACAGGAGCAATGGTATTTGGTGATGTAAACAATAAAGAGGATGCAGTTACTCCATTAGTATCTGATAAGAGAGCTTATGGTGTATTGGATTACTTACAGACCAAGCCAAACGTAGTGTACCAAGTGAAAGTTAGAAATACAAACGAAGCGTAATTAAAATTAAGATATAGAATATGTCTCATTACGAAGCACCCATTAGGGAACCTTTAGTATTAGGTGATAAAACGTATCACGATATTACCGAAGACATTGCAAAGCCAATCGAAGGAAAAGCCAACAAGAATTGGTATATAGCTTTTTACATCTCTTTAGCAGCAATGCTTTGGGGATTTGGCTGTATTTTTTACACGATTGGAACAGGAATCGGTGTTTGGGGTCTTAGTAAAAACATCGGTTGGGCATGGGATATCACCAACTTCGTATGGTGGGTAGGTATTGGTCATGCCGGTACGTTAATCTCTGCCGTATTATTGTTATTCCGTCAGAAATGGAGAATGGCGATTAACCGTTCTGCAGAAGCGATGACCATCTTTGCAGTATTCCAAGCTGGTTTATTCCCAATCATCCACATGGGGCGTCCATGGAATGGATACTGGGTATTACCAATTCCAAATACGTACGGATCATTATGGGTGAACTTTAACTCGCCACTTTTATGGGACGTATTTGCGATCTCTACCTATTTATCAGTGTCATTAGTGTTCTGGTGGACAGGTTTATTACCAGATTTCGCTATGATTCGTGATAGAGCTGTGAAGCCTTTCCAAAAGAAGATTTATTCATTAATTTCCTTTGGATGGTCTGGTAGAGCAAAAGACTGGCAGCGTTTTGAAGAAGTATCTTTGGTATTAGCTGGTTTGGCTACACCATTAGTACTTTCGGTACACACCATCGTATCGTTTGACTTCGCAACATCAGTTAACCCAGGTTGGCACTCGACAATCTTCCCTCCATATTTCGTTGCAGGGGCTATTTTCTCTGGATTCGCAATGGTACAAACCTTATTAGGTATCATGCGTAAAGTAACCAACTTAGAGGCTTATATTACAAGATTACATATTGAGTACATGAACATCGTAATCATCTTAACAGGTGGTATTGTAGCTGTGGCATATGCAACTGAATTCTTCATTGCATGGTATACAGGTTCTCCATATGAATATTATACCTACTTATCTGTAGGTGCGGCAACTGGTCCATATTGGTGGGCATTCTATTCGCTATTGTTATTCAACATCGCGATCCCACAGTTATTATGGATTAAGAAAATTAGAAGAAGCTTTGTATGGTCTTTCATCATTTCGATTGCGATTAACATTGGAATGTGGTTCGAGAGATTTGATATTATTGCAATTGTATTGAGTAAAGGTCACTTACCATCAACTTGGTGGCGTTTTGAGCCAACGTTTGTAGATGTAGGTATCTTTATTGGTACAATCGGATTCTTCTTTGTACTATTCTTATTGTACGCAAGAACATTCCCGGTAATTGCACAAGCGGAGGTAAAAACGATTTTGAAATCTTCTGGTGAGTTTTATAAAATCAGAAGAGACGAACAAGGAATACCTACGAAACCTGAAATCAAGGTGAAGAAAGCAAAAGGTAAATCGACTAAAAAAGATAAAGAATAATTATGGGAGCATCAAAAGTGATTCACGCGTTTTATAACGATGACGAGATTTTATTAGATGCTGTTAAAGCGGTTAAAGCGGAGCACCATCATATCGAAGAAGTGTTTTGTCCTTTTCCGGTTCACGGATTAGACAAAGCCATGGGATTAGAGCCTACTAGATTGGCAATTGCTTCATTTATGTTTGGAGTTACTGGTCTTGCAGTAGCGATTTGGATGACCAATTACATGATGATTCAGGATTGGCCACAGGATATTGGTGGTAAGCCAAGTTTCTCTTGGTTCGAAAACATGCCGGCTTTCGTTCCTGTAATGTTCGAATTAACCGTATTCTTTGCAGCTCACTTAATGGTAATCACATTCTATATGAGAAGTAGAATCTGGCCATTCAAAAAAGCAGAGAATCCAGATCCTAGAACTACAGATGATCATTTCTTAATGGAGATTCCTGTAGCAGAAGGAGGCGAAAAGAAATTAACTGCTTTATTAGAGAAAACAGGGGCAGTAGAAATTAATATAGTAGACAAGCATTAAAAGAGGTATGATGAAAAATATCAAATTAGTAGCGGTATTAATCATTTTTGTGGGAATGGTATCTTGTTCAGATAAACGTTCTCCTCAAGTGCAATATATGCCAGACATGTATGTATCTGTACCTTATAAAACGGATGGTTCTAACGGATTAAACGGAACACCAGTAAACAGCAAGCCTGTAGCAGGAACAATTCCAAGAGGTGGTCATCCAGCTTATGATATCCCAAATACTATCGATGGTTACGAAAAAGCAAGAACGGAGTTAACAAATCCATTAGAGGCTTCAGAAGCAAACCTAGAGAAGGGTAAGAAAACCTACGAAATTTACTGTATTAGCTGTCATGGTAAAAAAGGTGACGGTAACGGATATTTATCGCAGGCAGAAAAGTTTAACGGTATCCCAAATTACAAAGACAGAGATATTAATGCAGGGACAATTTACCACGTTATTATGCATGGTAAAAACTTAATGGGATCTCACTCCTCTCAATTAACCTACAACGAGCGCTGGCAAGTAGTGCACTACGTAGAAAAATTAAGAGCAGATTTATTAAAATAAAGCAATAGATTGAATTTGGAAAATATGTATCAATTTTCAAAAAATTTAAAGTTAACAGCATTCGGACTTATCATTGTAGGTCTTTTAGGAATTGGTTACGGATTTTATTCTGCTCCATCAACAGTAGAAGAAGCCAAAGCTATGGTAGCTCATGGTGATGATCATGGGAATGATCATGGTACTGCTCATGCAGACAACCACGGAGATACAACTAAAAAACAGGCTCACACAGATGCGACTCATAAAGAATCGCATACCAAAGATGGTCATGCTACAGATAGTCATGAAGACGAACACGGAGAACACTTATTACATCAAATGCAAAACAGACCTTGGTCTGCGTTTTATGTAGCCCTATTCTTCTTCTTAGGCATCTCGTTATTAGTATTAGCATTCTATGCTGCACAACGTGTGGCTAAAGCAGGATGGTCTATTGTTTTATTCAGAGTGATGGAGGCAATTACTGCGAATATTGTACCGACATCTATCATTATGTTGATTGTGATTATTCTTTCTGTAATGCATTACAATCACTTATTCGTTTGGATGACTGAAGGTACGTTCACTCCAGGTCACGAAAACTATGATCCAATTGTAGATGGAAAATCTTGGTGGATTAACACTCCAGGATGGGTGATTAGAGGGATCATCTACCTAGCACTATGGAATGCCTACAGATGGTTTATCAGAAGAAACTCAATTGCAGAAGATACTGCAAATGACAACTATAAAACACACAAATTAAATTACAACGTTTCTGTTGTATTCTTAGTAGTATTCATGTTAACTGAGTCTATGATGACTTGGGACTGGATTATGGGTCTTGATCCACACTGGTTCTCAACATTATTCGGTTGGTATGTGTTAGCTAGTTTATTGGTAAGTGCATTAACTGTAATCGCATTTGTAACGATTTACTTAAGATCAAAAGGATTCTTACCACAAGTAAACGATAGTCACATTCACGATTTAGCGAAATTCATGTTTGGTTTCTCAGTATTCTGGACATACTTATGGTTCGCACAGTTTATGTTGATTTGGTATGCGAATATTCCAGAAGAAGGAACATACTACGTTGCACGTTTTACAGAGTATAAATTACCATTCTTAGCAATGGTTGTGATGAACTTTGCATTCCCTGTATTATTATTAATCAATAGTGATTTCAAATCAAGACCTTGGTTTGTATTCATTGGAGGTATCGTAATCTTAGCAGGACATTATTTAGATGTATTCATCATGGTGATGCCAGGAACAGTTGGTTCATCTTGGGGATTCGGAATTCCTGAATTAGGAGCTTTATTATTCTTTATTGGTATTTTTATCTATACGGTATTCAGCGCGTTTACAAAAGCTGATCCAGTAGCGAAAGGAAACCCAATGTTAGGAGAAAGTGAGCATTTCCACTATTATAATATTGAGCACACAGGAGAAACTGCAGATGATCATCATTAAAAATTAATTAATCAGAAGAAAAGAAATATAACACATGTTAGCACTGTTTTACATTTTGATTTTTGTCGCAGTAGGTGTAAGCATTTGGCAAATCACTAGAATCTTAAATTTTAGAGGTTCCATTGCAAATGATAAGGATAACGCTGCACAAGGAAAAAATGCCATATACTTTATGGTAATCTTATACGCAACAATGATTTATACATTGATTGCTATGAACGTAATCATGCTTCCAGAAGCAGCGAGTTTAGAAGGTGAACATGATGATAACTTATTCAATATCACATTTTGGATTATTGGCATCGTTCAGTTCATAATGCAGTTCCTAATTTTCTACTTTACATTTAAATACAAAGGACAGAAAGATAGAAAAGCTAAATTCTACGCAGATAGCCACAAATTGGAATTGATTTGGACCGTAACACCAGCCTTGGTGTTGGTAGTGTTAATTGGTTACGGGTTATGGCAGTGGAACAACGTAATGGACATCTCCGCAGAAGAGGAGCCACTTGTAATTGAAGTGTATTCACAGCAGTTTAGATGGGACGCTCGTTATGCTGGAGCAGACAACACATTAGGACTTGGAAACGTAAACTTTATTAAAGGTATAAATACAATGGGAGTTGATATGTCTGATAAAAACTCTCAAGACGATATCCAAGTTACAGAATTATACCTTCCAAAAGGAAGAAAGATTCATTTTAAATTCCGTTCGCAAGATGTATTACACTCAGCGTATATGCCACACTTTAGAGCACAGATGAACTGTGTTCCAGGTATGGTTACCGAGTTCGGATTTACTCCAAAATATACTACGGAAGAAATGAGACAAAATCCTGAGGTGATTGCAAAAACTAGAGGGATTAACAAAATAAGAAAAGAGAAGGGTGAAGATCCTTATGAGTTTGATTATTTATTACTATGTAATAAAATATGTGGAGCTTCTCACTATAACATGCAGATGAAAATTACTGTTGTAGAAGAAGATGAATTTAATGAGTGGATTGGTAAACAAGCCACATTAGCTGAAGTTATTAAACAATAAAAAACAAACAAGAAAAGATCATGTCAGAACATCATCACAAGGAAACATTTGTAACTAAATACATTTTCTCTCAAGATCATAAAATGATATCTAAGCAGTTTTTAATAACTGGTATGATCATGGGGATTATCGGTGTATTTATGTCAATGTTATTTAGACTTCAATTAGCATGGCCAGAAAAGTCATTTACGATCATTGAAGCATTTTTAGGACCACACCAGTCGGATGGTATCATGAGCCCGGATATTTACCTGGCCCTAGTAACCATTCACGGTACAATCATGGTATTCTTCGTATTAACTGCCGGATTGAGTGGTACATTTTCTAACTTATTAATTCCATTGCAGATTGGAGCAAGAGATATGGCGTCAGGATTCTTGAACATGATCTCTTACTGGTTATTCTTCTTGTCTAGTGTGGTGATGGTGATTTCATTATTTGTTGAAGCTGGACCAGCTTCTGCAGGATGGACAATCTACCCTCCATTAAGTGCATTACCACAAGCGATTCCAGGTTCTGGTGCTGGTATGACACTTTGGTTAGTTTCTATGGCAATATTTATCGCCTCCTCTTTAATTGGTTCGTTAAACTATATCGTTACTGTAATCAATTTACGAGTGAAAGGTATGAAGATGACAAGATTACCATTAACGATCTGGGCATTCTTTATCACTGCTATTATTGGTGTGGTATCGTTCCCAGTATTATTATCGGCAGCTTTATTATTAATCTTCGATAGAAGCTTTGGTACTTCTTTCTACTTGTCAGATATTTTTATCGCAGGTGAAGTATTACACTATCAAGGTGGTTCGCCAGTATTGTTCGAACACTTATTCTGGTTCTTAGGACACCCAGAAGTATATATCATCTTATTACCTGCATTAGGAATTACTTCAGAAGTTATTTCGACAAATGCAAGAAAACCAATTTTCGGATACCGTGCCATGGTAGGTTCAATTATGGCGATTGCATTCTTATCAACGATTGTATGGGGTCACCACATGTTCGTATCTGGGATGAACCCATTCTTAGGGTCGGTATTTACATTTACCACTTTATTAATTGCGATTCCTTCTGCAGTAAAAGCCTTTAACTATGTAACCACATTATGGAAAGGTAATCTGCAATTGAATCCAGCGATGTTATTCTCTATCGGATTGGTTTCAACCTTCGTAACCGGTGGTTTAACAGGGATTGTATTAGGAGATTCTGCCTTAGATATTAATATCCATGATACGTATTTTGTTGTGGCACATTTCCACTTAGTAATGGGGGTATCTGCCTTATTCGGAATGTTTGCAGGAGTGTATCATTGGTTCCCAAAAATGTATGGTAGATTGATGAACAAAACCATGGGGTATTGGCATTTCTGGTTAACCATTATCACAGCGTACGGTGTATTCTGGCCAATGCACTTTATGGGATTAGCTGGTTTACCAAGAAGATACTATACGAATACAGCATTCCCAATGTTTGATGACTTGGCAGATATTAATGTTGTGATTACTTCTTTCGCTTTAATCGGTGGAGCAGCTCAGTTGATTTTCTTGGCGAACTTCTTTATCTCAATTTACAGAGGAGAGAAAGCGACGCAAAACCCATGGAGATCAAATACATTAGAATGGACTACTCCTGTAGAGCACATTCACGGAAACTGGCCAGGAAAAATTCCAGAAGTACACAGATGGGCATACGACTACAGTAAGAAAGTAGATCCAAATGATGACGATAGTGACTACTTACATGGTGAAGATTTTGTACTACAAACCACACCATTGTTAGAAGGAGAAGAACCTTCATAGTCGAAAAACATAAATTCATAAAATGCCTTTCCATTTTCGGAAAGGCATTTTAATTTCTATGCATCCCGTTTGCTTTGAATTCTTTTTATCTTTGTTAAGATGAACGAAAATTTGAACCCAGATAACAGTCATTATTCGAACGAAGAACTCGATGTTGAAAAAAAGTTAAGACCCTTATCTTTTGATGACTTTTCGGGTCAGGAACAATCTATTGAAAACCTCAAAATTTTTGTTCAGGCTGCCAATCAACGAGACGAAGCTTTAGACCACACCCTATTTCACGGACCTCCTGGCTTAGGGAAAACAACCTTAGCCCATATTTTAGCGAATGAACTGGATGTCGGAATTAAAGTAACCTCTGGTCCTGTGTTGGATAAACCAGGTGATTTAGCCGGGCTATTGACCAACCTCGAAGAACGTGATGTGCTGTTTATTGATGAGATCCATAGATTGAGTCCGATTGTAGAAGAATACCTGTATTCGGCTATGGAAGACTATAAGATCGATATCATGATTGAATCTGGTCCAAATGCGAGAACTGTTCAAATCAATTTGGAACCGTTTACACTAATTGGTGCGACAACCAGATCTGGATTATTAACAGCGCCAATGCGCGCACGTTTCGGAATCAGTAGCCGACTGCATTACTATTCAACAGAATTGCTGTCGACCATCGTTCAACGTAGTGCCAAGATTTTAGGTGTGCCTATCAGCTTTGAAGCAGCCATCGAAATTGCAGGTCGAAGTCGAGGAACGCCACGTATTGCGAATGCATTACTTCGAAGAGTACGCGACTTTGCTCAAATTAAAGGTGATGGTCGAATTACCATCGAAATCGCACGATTTGCCTTAGAGGCCTTACACGTCGATGCGCACGGATTGGACGAAATGGACAACAAAATACTCTCTACGATTATCGATAAATTTAAAGGTGGCCCTGTCGGAATCAATACCCTGGCAACTGCCATTAGTGAGAATGCCGAAACCATCGAAGAAGTATATGAACCTTTCTTAATTCAGCAAGGATTCATTATGCGTACACCAAGGGGTAGAGAAGTGACCGATTTGGCATATAAGCACCTCGGTCGAATTAAAGGAAAGCCACAAGGCAAACTTTTTTAATCATGAATATCAAAAAGGTAATTCCGATTTTAGATTGGCTACCCAATTACAACAAAAGTTACTTAAAAGGTGACTTGGTGGCCGGAATTACAGTGAGTATAATCTTAATACCACAAGGAATTGCCTACGCCTTAATTGCAGGTTTACCGCCTATTTACGGATTGTATTGCGCCCTAGTTCCGCAAATCATCTATGCCATCTTTGGATCTTCAAGACAAGTGGCTATCGGTCCTGTCGCTATGGATTCCTTAATTGTAGCAACGGGTGTGTCTACCTTAGCACTAGCGGGTTCACAGAGTTATATCGAAATTGGGATTCTCTTGGCCTTATTGGTAGGAGCCATTCAGTTTTTACTTGGAATCTTTAGCCTCGGATTTATTGTTAACTTTTTATCGAGACCAGTAATTACCGGATTCACATCCGCAGTGGCCTTAACCATCGGATTAAACCAATTTCGGAATTTATTAGGAGTTGATTTTATACAATCTGATTTGATTCAAGTAGTTGCTGTTGATATATTTCAGCGTATTGGAGATATCAACTTACAAACCGCATCTATCGGTTTAATTTCAGTGCTTATTATCATTGTTCTAAAGCGCATCAACAAAAAAATACCAAACGCACTTATTGTGGTGGTATTCGGAATCGTACTATTGAAATACTTTGGAGTGCATTTCGATCAGGTAGCTATCGTGAAAGACATTCCGTCGGGCTTACCTACCTTCAATATTCCGTCGTATGATTTGGATCAGATTCGAGAATTGATGCCCATTGCCTTAACCCTTGTGATGGTAGGTTACCTGGAAACCATTTCCATAGGAAAATCCTTAGAAGCCCAACAAGACGAATATCGTATCCGTCCGAATCAGGAATTGATTGCGCTGGGATTAAGTAATATGGTGGGTTCCTTATTTAAATCATATCCTATTGCTTCTAGTTTTTCAAGATCCGCGATCAATCAGGAAACTGGCGGAAAGACAGGAGTGTCGGCTTTTGTATCAGTGATCATGGTGGCCTTAACTTTATTATACTTGACTCCATTGTTTTACTATTTACCGAAAACCGTGTTAGCAGCAATTATTATTGTGGCGGTATTCGGACTCATAAATTTCAAGGAAGCGAGATACCTGTGGAAAGCCAATAATTTAGATTTCTGGTTGTTGATAGCAACCTTTGCATCGACCTTGGTTCTCGGAATCGAATATGGAATTTTTGTGGGTGTAGCCCTGTCCTTAATTATTCTTTTATTTAGAACAACTCGACCTTATGTTACCGAATTAGGAAAGGTGCCAGACTCTGATTTTTTCCGAAATAAAAATCGTTTTGAAGAAGTAATCATTGAAAGTGATATTCTTGTTTTCCGTTTTGATGCACAATTATTTTATGCCAATGCGGGTTATTTTAGAGATAAGTTGGATGAAATGGTTGAAGCCAAAGGTGAAGTCTTAAAGATTATTGTTTTTGATGCTGAAAGTATGAACCGGGTCGATAGTACGGCTGTTGAAATGTTGAAAGAAAGAATCCTATTTTATCAGAAAAAAGAAATCACTTTTTACTTCGCTGCGGTGAAAGGCCCGGTTCGGGATTCCTTGTTTAGAAGTGGAATTTTAGAGATTATTGATATTTATCACTTCTTTATGCGACCAAATGATGCGGTAGTCTATTACAAAACAGGAAATAGAGACAGTCAGATAAAATATTCACAATACATCCATCAGGCTTATGAATAATGCCATATGTATTGATGATAAAAATCATGAGAAAGAAATTGAAAACTAATGTAATTTTGAAACGAATTTAAAGTAAACCTATGAAGATTGAACAGATATATACGGGATGCCTAGCTCAAGGAGCTTATTATGTAGAGAGTAACGGAGAAGCAGCGATTATAGATCCGTTGCGCGAAGTTCAAGATTATATCAATAGAGCAGAACGAGATAATGCATCCATCAAATATATTTTTGAAACTCATTTTCATGCCGATTTCGTTAGTGGACATGTGACTCTAGCCGAAAAAACAGGAGCAAAAATTGTCTATGGTCCAAGTGCAAGTACGAGTTTCGATTCGCATATTGCTACGGATGGTGAAGAATTTAAATTAGGAGATATTACCATTGTTGCTTTACATACACCAGGTCACACCATGGAAAGCACAACCTATTTATTGAAAGACGCCAATGGGAAAAACCATGCGATCTTTAGTGGTGACACCTTATTTCTCGGTGATGTAGGTCGTCCTGATTTGGCACAGAAAGCAGCGAGTATGACTCAGGAAGATTTGGCCGGAATCCTATTCGATAGTTTGCGTACAAAAATCATGACGTTAGAAGATGACGTGATTGTGTATCCAGCACATGGAGCTGGTTCTGCATGTGGAAAGAATTTAAGCAAAGAAACGGTAGGAACGATTGGTGATCAAAAGAAGACCAATTATGCACTTCGTGCTGATATGTCTCGTGATGAATTCATCAAAGAAGTAACTGACGGATTATTACCACCGCCTGCCTACTTCCCATTAAATGTGAAGTTGAATAAAGAAGGTTATGATTCAATTGATACCGTAATCGAAAGAGGAGCAAAACCACTGAGTCCATCTGAATTTGATTTGGTAGCTAACGAAACAGATGCCTTAATTTTAGATGTAAGACATCAATCCAAGTTTATCAAAGGATTTATTCCTCAATCGATTTTTATAGGTTTAGGAGGCTCATTTGCCCCATGGGTAGGAGCATTGATTAAAAATATCAATCAAGCTATTTTATTGGTTGTAGATGCCGGCAAAGAAGAAGAGGCGATTACAAGATTATCGCGTGTTGGGTTTGATAATGTTTTAGGATATCTAAATGGAGGTATTGATGCTTGGAAAGCAGATGGCAGAGAGATTGATACTTTAGAATCTGTTTCACCAGAAACATTAGCACAAAAGATTGATGAAGGCGCTTTAGTTTTTGATGTTCGTAAACCAGGAGAGTATACGAACGAGCACGTAGAGAATGTGCCAAGTACACCATTGGATTTTATCAATGATCATATTGCAGAGTTTCCGACGGATAAAGATTTTTATGTGTATTGTGCTGGAGGCTATCGTTCGGTAATTGCATCTTCAATCTTAAAAGCTCGTGGTTTCCATAAGGTGATTGATGTTGCGGGAGGTTATGGAGCGATCAAGAAAACCGGAATAAAAAGAACACAAACCATTTCATGCTCAAGTACTAAATAATGAAACAGCTTATCTTACTTTTTTTGGCCTTTAGTTTAACTTCTTGTCAGCAACAACAGAAACAAGGTGTATATACAAGCATCACTATTGATGCCTTTAAAGAAATCTATGATACCAAGTCTAACATTCAGGTGTTGGATGTTCGTACTCCAGAAGAGTGGGAAAAGGGATTTATAAAGGGCGCTATTTTTGATAATTTCTACGATGAGAAATTCGCTGAAAAGTCGGCTAAAACATTAGATATGAAACAGCCCGTTTATGTGTACTGTCGAAGCGGAGGTCGAAGTGTAAAGGCTTCGAAAATATTGCTAGAAAAAGGATTTCAAAATGTTATTAATGTAGAAGGAGGATATCTTTCTTGGGAAAAACTTGAAAAATAATGAGTGCGACTATAGTTATAGAAAATTTGAAATGTGGTGGTTGTGCCGCTACAATTAAAAAAGGATTATTATCCTTAGATCATGTAGATAATGTTGAAGTTTCGGTAGACACTTCAGAAGTTACTTATGAAGCTTCTACAGACGTGTCTGAGATCGTAAAAGAAAAATTATCAAAAATGGGTTACCCAATGGTGGGTGATAAAAACACCCTAGGGCACAAAGCCAAGTCGTTCGTAAGCTGTGCGATTGGTCGAATGGATACCTAAAGCTTAGCTAATAGTTTATTAGGATCTAAAGGCTTTAATAAAACACCTTCGATAAGTTGGTAATCATTTGCCACTTCAATATCATCAACAATAGCAGATGATGTTAGTATAAAGATCTTCATGTCTTTCCACCTGGCATTATTTTTTTGTCAATTGTTAAAATTGAGGTGAATTTTAAGTAGTATTTGATTGAATCTCATACCATTTACAGCGTTGCATTTTCGGATAATCAGTTAATTTGGGATGTAGGAATTCACCTCCATAAGACATCCCTATGTTCTGCATTACCTTTTCCGATTTTTCATTCGATAGGGTACAAGTGGCAAATACGCGATCAAGTTCTAATGTGTCAAATGCAAATTCGAGGCAGCGTTTTGCGCCTTCTGTGGCAAATCCATTACCCCAATACTTTGGATGTAGTCGCCACCCTACATCAACCCCTGGCG
This sequence comes from Polaribacter sp., assembly GCA_049889235.1. GTDB lineage: Bacteria > Bacteroidota > Bacteroidia > Flavobacteriales > Flavobacteriaceae > Polaribacter. The sequence continues at coordinate 98,374 of JBMHDU010000007.1, read as the reverse complement.
AGAATTCGGTGACATAATCTTGATAGGCCAATCCAATAAATCCAATCCATTCGTTGGAATCAAGAACATCAACTGCAAAATAGGTATACCCTCTTTCTTCAAAATGCTTCTGGAGTTTGGAAAAGTATCCTTCGGTTTCTTCTTTTGTCAAAGTTTTCGGAAAATGACACATCACCTTTGGGCTTGTATTCATCTCGATTAATATTGGTAGATCTGAAGCTTTCCAGTTCCGGAATCCGAGACGTTCTGAAGTAAATATGTATTCTTTTATCTTGATGGACTTAATTTACGGAATTAATAAAGAGCTATCACCGTAGCTCAGGAACTTGTAATCGTTATCCAATGCCTCTTGATAGACCTTTCGCCAATCTTCTCCAATAAATGCGGCAATCAATAAAACAAGAGTAGAGTTTGGCATGTGGTAATTGGTAATTAAGCCGTCACAAATCTTAAAGTCGTATCCCGGATATAAGAAGATTTCTGTCTGTCCACCCAATACCGCTGCATTCCTTTCTTCCATATGAAGAAGTATATTTTCTAAAGACTTTTTGGTTTCGATGGCCTCAAACGTATATGGATCTGTTTGTTTGATGTAGAAATCATCCAATCCATTTTCCAAACGAACTCCGAACCAATACAGACTTTCGAGTGTACGCATTGATGTTGTTCCTACCGCAATGGTTTGTGTCGATGAAATGAGGGATTTGATGGTTTCTTTTTGAATCCATACCTGCTCATTGTGCATTGGATGCTTGGTAATATCATCGGTTTTTATAGGCTGAAAGGTTCCTGCAGAAACATGTAGTGTTAGATATTCGGCACGTACTCCCTTGTTGCGTAAATCCGCAATAATTTCTTCAGTAAAATGCAATCCGGCAGTCGGAGCCGCAACAGCGCCGTCCATTTTAGAGTATACGGTTTGATATCGATCCTTGTCATCATCTTCTACATCTCTATGGATGTATGGTGGCAATGGAATCTTTCCGATTTCCTCTAGAAGCTCGCTAAATTCAATTTCTTTCCATTCGAATAAGACCTCACTTTTCCCAATTCGGGTAGCGGTAAAATCCAACGTAGGATGCGACAGGGTTGTATGCTCTTTCCATTTTCTGGCATTCCCAATCATACATTTCCAAGTACATTGACCTACGGATGCCATTACCACCTCATGAGTCGTGGAAGGCGTAAGTGGTTCCAACAAAAATATTTCAATTTGTGCTCCAGTATCCTTATGCATAATGATACGAGCTGGAATCACCTTTGTATCATTAAAAACAAGGGTAGTATCGGAGGGTAATTGGGTTGAAATGTCTCCGAATCGATGGTGATTAATCGTCCCTTTATTATAGATTAATAATTTAGAGGTTCCGCGTTTTTTGGGGGGATGTAATGCGATTTTGGATTCTGGTAATTCGTACGAATAATCCTCTAAATTAATGCTCATAAGATCGATTTAATCAACTAAGGGTGCAAAAATAAAAAATAGTCATTTCACTAGGAAATGACTATTCGCTTTACAAACAAAAAACTGGCAAATTACTTAGCCTAGATATGTTTTTAAGACTTTATTTCGAGATTGAGATTGTAGTCGTCGTAAGGCTTTTTGTTTTACTTGACGAACTCTTTCACGTGATAGGTTAATGGTTTCTCCAATTTCAGACAAACTTGATGAGGTCTTTCTATTGATGCCATAATACATTTGAAGCACGATGGATTCTTTATGTGTTAAAGAATTTAAAGCCCTGCTGATTTCATGTTTTAACGATTGATTTATCATATTGGAATCTGGCTTTACGCTTTCTTTTGCTTCTAAGACATTGTATAAACTAAAGTCGTCTTGCTCTTTAAGCGGAGCATCCATAGAAATACTTCGTCCTGAAGATTTCATACAGTTCTCTACGTCGGTAATGCTCATGTCTAATTCTTTGGCAATCTCTTCGTAGTTCGGTTCGCGTTCTTGTTGTTGCTCTAAACGCGCATAGGCTTTATTAATCTTACTAATGCTACCAATTTTATTAAGAGGTAGTCTTACAATACGAGATTGTTCTGCCAAAGCTTGAAGGATGGCTTGGCGAATCCACCAAACACCGTATGAGATGAATTTAAACCCCCTAGTTTCATCAAATCGCTTGGCAGCTTTCACCAATCCTAAGTTTCCTTCATTAATCAGGTCTGATAGTTTTAATCCTTGGTTTTGATATTGTTTGGCAACCGAAACCACAAATCGCAAATTTGCCTTTACCAGTTTATCGAGGGCTCGTCGATCTCCTTTTTTGATTAGTTGGGCCAGTTCAACTTCTTCATCGGCAGTAATGAGATCAATTTTACTGATTTCTTGAAAGTATTTTTCTAAGGATCTGGTATCTCGATTGGTAACTTGCTTTGTGATTTTTAATTGTCTCATATAAGAATTGGGCTTAGTTTAATAAATTACATTCCTGGCAGCTTTTTACTTCTCCATAATAGGTTTCACGATACTTGTGTAGGGTTTGTATCGGAAAACCAAGCAGGTATTTTTTAATGGTGGTTACTCTGGCGTTGAGTATTCCCATTTTTTTGGAATAATATTTTTGATGTTTCTGTTTTCGTTTAACGTAAATCAGTTTCATGATGTGAGTTTGGTTTACACAATGATATATATGATATCAAATTTGATATCAGTACAAATTTTGTTGGGTGATGATTGATGGAAGTAGCTAGAAAGCTGGAGGAATAAATTTGTCTAGTTGCTTTGTGAAGATGGAACTAGAAATGGTTTGATTTTTATTTTCGAATTGTGAAGTATTGCCTCTTTTTTTCATCGGTGCAAATTTACGGAAAAACGAAGTTTTGTGCAAAAAATGATAGTTTTTGTTTCAAAAACATTCAAAAATTGCTGTTTTTTATTGAAAAATGACTAAAAATGAATTTTTTTGAATTGGCTTATGAACCCATTACATGCTTAATACCGATAGGCAATAGCATTCACATTCATTCCGGCTCCAACCGAAGCTAAAAGAATCAGGTCTCCCTTATGAATTTCATGATGTTCTTCGGAGGTACCCTTGCGAATTTGATCTAATAAGGTAGGTACTGTGGCCACAGAGCTGTTACCCAGTTTATGGATGCTCATTGGCATAATGTCATCTGGGATGTTGCGCTCGCGGTACAAACGAAATAATCGTTTGATGATTTCCTGATCCATTTTTTCATTGGCCTGATGAATCAGAACCTTTTTTACATCATGTATATTGGCTCCTGCTTTATCGAGGCAGGACTTCATCGCTTTCGGAACTTGCGTAAGGGCAAATTCATATATTTTTCGACCGTTCATTTTGATGTAACGTACCTTTGGATTAGCATCGATGGTATTACTTTCACCCATATATAGGAAATAGGTTTCGTCTTCTGCCCAAGTTCCCATTTCCATACCGATGATACCTTCTTGTTTTTCGCCCTCTACGGCTTCAACAATACAAGCCCCTGCACCATCTGCAAAAATCATAGAATCTCTATCGTGTATATCAAGTACTCGCGACAAGGTTTCCGTTGCCACCACCAAACAACGTTTTGCCATTCCTGATCGAATATAAGCGGTGGCCTGGATGATTCCCTGAATCCATCCCGGGCAACCGAATAAAATATCATAGGCTACGCAATTCGGATTGGAAATACCCAATCCCTGTTTTACCCGGGATGCTAGACTTGGTAGGATGTCTGTCTGAATCGTACCAGAGGGGATATCACCAAAATTATGAGCTAGAATAATTTGATCGATACTTTCTTTATCAATACCCGCATCTTCAATAGCAAGTTTGCTAGCGATGACACCAAGATCGGAAGCCACCATATTGGTATCGGCATATCTTCGCTCCTGGATACCCGTAATCGCTTTAAATTTTTCGGCGATTTCTTCGTGAGATGCCGTAAAAGGAGCACCTCCAGTATCAAAGAATTTGTGTTTTGCAAAATCCTGATTGGTGACAATGTTTTTTGGCACAAAACTACCTGTACCGGTAATCATGACATTGATGATCTTCATGGTAAGTTGGGTTTGAGTGGAAGATAAACAATATGTAGCAAAAAGGGTGATACTTACGGGCCGAATTTTTTTTGCAGTGCGAAATCAGGTGCGCATCAGTGTGTAATTAGGTTGGGATACGGATTGAGTTGGGTACGCGTACTGATGAAATTTGGTAGTATTCTACTATTTCTAAATAAATATTCTAGTATTTTTTATAAAAATTGTACTACTTTTTAAAAAATATTGTAGTATTTTTAGGTGAAGTCCGTAAACCCTTATGGATATTGGGTTTAGACTAATATAATAAAAACAAACGAATCAAATGGCATTACGGTATCGAATTACGCAACGAAATAACAGTATAGGGAACAATAAGAAGCAATACATCATGCAGGCGGTGAATAAGGGGGTGGTTGATTTGGAGCGAATGAGTAGTCATATTAGCAAAGCAACAACCTTGTCTGAGACCGATGTGCTGGCTGTATTGCATGCATTAGGTTCTCAAATTGAACGAGAACTGTTTAATGGTTGTATTGTAGACCTCGATTATATTGGTCGTTTTAAGATTGGGTTTAAAGGAAAAGCTAAGAATAGTCCAAATGACTTGGATGTACGTAAAGACATCAAAAGTTTTCATATCAACTTTCAACCCACTCCAAGAATAAAGCGAAAATTAAAATTGGGCATTCCTACCTATAGAGAAGGTACGAATAGAGGATAGTCGTTACCCTTGTCGTAAAATCTTTTCCATTTTGCGTCCTTTGGCTAATTCGTCCACTAGTTTGTCCATGTATCGAGCTTCACGAGTGGTTTTGCGTTCGATGTCTTCGATTCGATATCCGCAAATAACTCCTTTAATTAAAAGTGCATTCGGATTAATGGTGGCTTGTTCAAAGAACTCTTGAACAGTGATGCTAGTCATCGTTTTAACCAAGGTTGGAATGATATCTTGACTATTGCCCGAGTTGGTTAATTCGGGGTGGAAATAGACCCCTCCTAATCCGATTAATAAAGGAATACTTGGTATGACTACCATTAGAATGGCCCCCAAGAACAAACCATTTCTGGCAGATCTTTCACTTTTAGCAGAAAATACGCGTTGATAAATTTCTTGTACCGGAATGGCACCAGCGGTAAATGCCAATAGTAAAGCAATGTAATCAGACCATTCGTCAATGCCTCCTTTTGGTGTCAAATAGAAAAATTCTGAAGATTGACTTGAAAATATGGGAGTTACTCCTTTTGTTTCTCCTAAAACTTGAGCGAGTAATATGATTAATCCTAATAAAATCATTACACTTTGAACCATATCGGTGTAGGCTACAGCCCACATTCCGCCGATATAGGTATAAAAAACTACAATTGATACCCCTAATAAAATACCATAATGAAAGGGTATGCCCATCACCGTATTAAAAAGATATGCCAATGCCACAAATTGAGCGGCAATCCAGTGGGGATAAGAACACACCATGATTATCGAAGTAGTTATTTCGAGCTTTTTAGTGTAGCGAATTCTAAAAAATTCATTGATTGTGACGATATTCATCTGATACAATTTCCAGGCATAAAACTGACCTACAACCACCAAACATATTCCGCCAGTAACAATTAAAGAGATGTAGGCCGAGAATCCATCTGTAATAAAATAACCTGGATTACCCATTATTTGTGTGCTGCCAAACCAAGTAGCAAATAAGGTCACAGCGACAAGTGGGATGGATAAACTTTTTCCGGCTAGTGCAAAATCGTTGGAAGACTTAATTTTCTTTGAGGCCCAGAAACCGATACCGAGGGTAATTAGTAAATAGCCAATTATGAATAAATTAACCAATAGAAGTTTTTTAGTGAGTTGATTGTTAGCTTCTAGGTTAGTCTTTTTTCTACAAAAAGCATTTTATATAAAAAAAGGCCTCTACTAAAAGAGACCTTCTTTAATTTATTTTTGAGTTAATTAAAATCGAAGCGTCGCTCCTAACAAGAAATTGCGCGTGGCCTGTGGATAAAAACCTGCCCCATCTAAGGTTGTTGTACTTCCTGGATTCGACCAGGTATCATCATAGGTATAATAATAGCCACGGTCAACGTATTCGGCATTGAAGATATTATTGATCAATGCGGTAAATGTGATGGATTTAAAAATCTTTTTCAGATTGATTTGATATACAATATTGATATCTGAGGTGAAAAATCCGTCCAAAACATCGGCATTAGAAATACGGCTTCCTAAATTACTCATGAACTGCTCGCCTACATATTTCGATAAGAACGTGAATTGTAAATTTTGATTGGGTGCATAGGTAATCATGTTACCAGCTATAACATCTGGCGAAAATGATAAATTCGTATTTCCTAGGTTTTCTAAAGTACCATCAACTGATGAAACAAAGTCTCGATTTCGATTACTACTGATGGCAAGATTCGGTTTCCAGAACCAGTTTTTGTTCAATTCGAAATCAGCATCGATTTCAATACCCAGACGGTAACTGCTTCCCGAAGTCGCTCGAATGGGTTGCCCTACATTATCAATGGCTCCTGTTAATACCAACTGATTTCTATAATTCATATAATACACATTGGTATTGATTTTTGTCTTAGCCGTTCGGTAACGCCATCCGAATTCGTAATCATGTAAGGTCTCTGGCGTTGACACTCCATTTTCAAAATCATTTCGGTTAGGCTCTCGATTAGCTACGGCAAATGAGGCATATAAATTATTATAGGTATTTATATTGTAAGTGAATCCTAATTTCGGATTGAAGAAATTAAAATTCGCATCGATGTCAATCGGAATACGATCTGATGTTAATCCCTGCGTTTGATAACCTACAAAACGCCCCTGAAGATCTACATATCCCGAAAGGTTTTCACTCACTTCAAAGGTAGTTTTAGCAAATATCGAGAAATCAGTCTTTTTGGCATCCGAGAAATAATAACGATCTCTAATATTGGTTCCCGGTGTTAAATCGGCTCCCCAAATGACTTCACCAAAATGATCTCCGGTATAGTTTGAGTGCGATACACCGGTTACCAAATTGAATTTTTCTCCTTTATAATCGGTATTAAAATTAATCACATAAAAATCATTATCTAACCATCTACGAACAATAGCATCGGTACCATCTACAATTAAATTATTCAATGCTGCCGCATCTTCATTGGCTCTGTATTGCTCAAAGAATCCTTGGCCTTTCGTATAGTTCAACCCTAAATTGGTAGTCCAACTGTCATTTAGTTTTTCATTCCAGTGCAACTGAAAATGATCTTGCTGATAATCATCTACTTCATTGTCATAGGTATACGGATTTTGTCTTCGGTTTTGTGCTAATTGAGTAGCATCCAATCCGAACCACGCTTGATACGTACGTTCTTTTCCGCCAAAAGTAATAGCCTTTATTAAGGTATTATCATCTACATAGCTACCTTGTAAGAAGTACGATTGCAACTCTGCAAATGCACGATCTACATATCCGTCAGAGGAAATGTTTGACAGTCTACCAGCGATTTCGAAGTGATCGTTTAGTTTCCCTGTACTGAATTTCAAGGTATGTTTTCTTGTTCCGAATGATCCGAATGAATTCGAAATTTCTCCGTATCCTTCCTCAGAAACGGCATCCGTTAGAATGTTCAAGCTCGCTCCAAAAGCTCCCGAACCATTGGTTGATGTTCCGACACCTCTTTGCAATTGAAGGTTCTGAGTTGAAGAGGCAAAGTCACCTAGGTTTACCCAGAAGGTTCCATGACTTTCGGCATCGTTGTATGGGATACCGTTTATGGTCACGTTGATGCGTTCACTGTTGGATCCACGCACATTCATATAGGTGTATCCAATTCCTGCCCCAGCATCCGAAGATGAAAAAACAGAAGGAAGGTAATTTAAAAGCATCGGAATGTCCTGTCCTAAATTTCGTTTGGCAATCTCTGCTTTGGATAAGTTCGAAAAGGTTACCGGAATCGAAACATCGGCACGAATGGCAGAAACCAATACTTCATCCAATACGTTTTCAGATTCACTTAAGGTGATCATCTGACTTAGATTTCGGTTTAGGTTAATCACAAACGATTTGGTTTGATAGCCTAAATATGAAACACTAATGGTGTAATCGCCGCTTGCTAACTGAATAGCAAATGTTCCGTCGGCTTCGGTGGTCGTTCCTTTACGGATTTCTTTTACGTAAATGGATGCCCCCATTAGCGCTTCGTCATTCTGATCGACTACTTTTCCGGAAAATGTAAAGGATTGGGCGTGCGTAAATACACTTGCACACAAGAATAAAAAAAATAGAATTTTTCTCATTTTAAATAATTTTAAAACGAATAAAAAGAGGCAATTATTCTTGTCATTTAACTTTATGTAGAATACCAATTTGCTTGTATTTTTTGCATTTCGGTATTCGAATTTCCTAAACAGCATTACCTGTTCCAGGTTCTATGGGTATGATCTCAGCCTTATTAGTCTTTAGTCTTTAGTTTTAAGTGTTTAGTGTTTAGTTGAGAATGAACTCAAAACTTAAAACTCAAAACTTAAAACTTAGAACTAACAAAGCACCCCTTTGTGAGAACGCTGCAAAAATACGATGTAAAAAATGAATGGGAAAGCAGTTTGAATTAGAAATTAATCCAGTTTTGGTTTTTTTCGTAGTTGCTTTTTAACCGCATTTTTTTGTTTGGTTTCCAACCGTTTGGTGACCGAAGCTCGGGTCGGTTTGGTGGGTTTTCGTTTTTTCGGAACCTTCAGTGAATCTTTTAAAAGTGTCAAAAACCGAGAAATGACCAATTGTTTGTTTCGGTGTTGTGACCGAGTATCTCCGGCCTGAAGAATGAGTACATTTTCTTGAGTCAGTTTGGAAGCTAATTTCTGCTGAATTCTCGTTTTTTCTCGTTCCGATAAGCCTTCGGATTGAACCACATTGAATTGTAATTCCACTTTAGATGATACCTTGTTGACATGCTGTCCTCCAGAGCCTGAACTTCGAACGGCTTTGAATTGACATTCATTTAAAATGGTCTGGACATGCATGGTTTATTCCTTGAGATTTTCTGAATAGGAGTATAAATTCTCACCATTTTGAATCAATTCGTCAATAGCAGCAATGGCTTTATCCAGACGTTCCTGTTTGTTTCCTTTTAGAAGCAAATATGGTTTGTTGTAGGCTTGTAATGCGTGTTCAAAGGCGTTGAACATCTCCAATCGTTGATGAGGTCGATCGCGTAAATCGTCTTCCTCCCAAGGCGTATCGATGTACGTTAACAGATATAAATCATAGGAATTTTCATTTGCGGCTTTCCGCAATTTCTCATCGGCAATTCCGTCATAGAATTGCTCTGAATACACCATGGTTTCTAATAAATCGGTGTCACAGATTAAGACTTTATCGGCACGTTTTGCGGCTTTATTTTCCAAGGCCATCTGACCATAGGCGATGGGTAAAATATCTTCCAGCTCACAGGTTTTACGTTCGTTATTCCATTTTTCCTGAAGGTATTCACGAGCATATTCTCGTACCCAAACCGTATCATAATGATGTGCCAATTGTTTGGATAAGGTTGTCTTTCCTGTCGATTCTGGTCCGAACAATGCGATTCGAATAATGTTTAAAGGTTCTTGTCTAAGCTTTTTCTCCATGCCAAATATCCCTGGATTGCAAGGATGGTAAAGATAAGGTATTGTAAGGATAACATGCCCAATCCTCTGTAGGCATATAACGGAACGGTAATCACATCAGCAAAAATCCATAAGGTCCAGTTTTCAATTTTCTTGTTCGCCATGTACCACATTGCTGTGAAAAAGATTCCGGAGGTGAAGATGTCGATATAGTTTACGGTTTCAATGGTATAGTCAAAGAATCGGTATACCCCATAGGTCACCATCATGGTGAGAATCACTAAAATGACTCCAATCAGTTTTTCTTTGGTGTTGGTTCGCGAAATCGGAACGACATAAGCGTTGTCTTTCTTGCGTGACCAGTTCCACCATCCGTAGATACTCATGATGGAGTAGTAGAAATTCATCATCATATCACCAAAATAACTGGCTTTGTACAATAGATATACGGTAATGGATGTTGCTATCAGACCGGTCGGATAGACTAGAATATTTTCTTTCTTCGCATACCATACCGATGCGATTCCGAAAATAAAGGCGATCGCCTCTAAAACGATATACAAAGTGGATGTTTCGCGATAGGTGTCAATAAAAAAGTCGATGAGTTCTGTCATAGATTTCTAGTGCAAGTATCACTATTGATAGGCATATACGCAAGTATAATCCTCAAATTCTAAGAAATGGATATCGTAGCGATCTACCTCACCTTCAAATCGTATTTCTCCGAAAGTTTCATTTTCATCGAAGGAGAAATCATCAATATAAATGTGATGTAAGAACAATAACTTCTTTTTTCCGTAGATTTTATACAAACTTTCTTTTCCGCCCCAAACAATGGTTAACTTCCGCACCAAAGCTTCGGTATTCGCAATGGTTTTGTATTCTTCGATGGGTGTGAATTTATGCGCAATGCGTAATATTTTATCGCGTTGTTTTTCGATATCAATTCCGACAGGTGCTTTGGATGAAAGTATGATTCCGGTATAGATTCCAGAGTGAGTAATAGAGATGTGGTTGCCATCTTTTAAATGCGGTTTTCCGTATTCGTCATAATGGATATCCGCATCCGAGTATCCTTCGGTCTTAAGTAAATGACGAATGGATAAAAATCCTTTCTGATGCACTTCAGATTTCATGGAAGCCAATCGATTCTTGCTGTTTTCTGATAATACAATTCCGTTCTTCAGCCCTTCCAGTGATTCATCGATACACCAAATACAGACTTTTGTGAAATCGTTAACTTGAATTGTTTTGAATAAAGGCATAATGAAATAAAAAGGAAGTCGTAAATTTGCACCCTGGTTAAAACAATAAAGATAGCTAAAATGAGTACAAAAACTGCATATGTTCCTTACAAAGTAAAAGACATTTCTTTGGCAGAATGGGGAAGAAAAGAAATTGAATTGGCAGAAGCAGAAATGCCTGGATTAATGGCACTTCGTGAAGAATATAAAGAATCTCAACCCTTAAAAGGAGCTCGTATTGCTGGTTGTTTACACATGACCATTCAAACAGCAGTTTTAATTGAAACGTTGAGAGATTTAGGTGCTGAGGTTACTTGGAGTTCTTGTAATATTTTCTCTACCCAAGATCAGGCGGCAGCGGCAATCGCAGCAGCTGGAATTCCTGTATACGCATGGAAAGGTATGAACGAGCAGGAGTTTGATTGGTGTATTGAACAGACCTTATTCTTTGGTGAAGATCGTAAGCCATTGAACATGATTTTAGATGATGGTGGTGATTTAACCAATATGGTATTTGATAACTATCCGGAATTGGTAGAGGGTATCAACGGATTATCAGAAGAAACGACTACAGGAGTGCACCGTTTATACGAGCGTATGAAAAACGGAACATTACCAATGCCAGCCATCAATGTAAATGACTCAGTAACCAAATCTAAGTTTGATAACAAATACGGATGTAAAGAATCTGCAGTAGATGCGATTCGTCGTGCTACGGATGTGATGTTAGCTGGAAAACGTGTGGTAGTTTGTGGGTATGGTGACGTTGGTAAAGGAACAGCAGCTTCGTTTAAAGGTGCTGGTTCTATCGTAACCTTAACTGAAATCGATCCTATTTGTGCCTTACAAGCAGCTATGGACGGATTCGAAGTAAAGCGCTTAGAAACTGTTATTGGAAATGCAGATGTCGTGATTACAACGACTGGAAATAAAGATATCGTAAGAGCTGAGCATTTTAAAGCGATGAAAGACAAAACGATCGTTTGTAATATTGGTCATTTTGATAATGAGATTGATGTGGCTTGGTTAAATGCAAATAGTGAAAAGATAGAAATCAAACCACAAGTTGATAAATACAATATAAATGGAAATGATATCATTCTATTAGCAGAAGGACGTTTGGTAAACCTAGGATGTGCAACTGGGCACCCAAGCTTTGTAATGTCCAATTCATTCACCAACCAAACGTTAGCTCAAATCGAACTTTGGACGAATGTAGATCAGTATGAGAATAAGGTGTATACCTTACCGAAACACTTAGATGAAAAAGTAGCGAAGTTACACTTAGCGAAAATCGGTGTTGAATTAACCGAATTGCGTTCAGATCAGGCAGAATATATTGGTGTAACCGTAGAAGGACCATTTAAGCCAGAGCACTACAGATATTAAAAAATTGTCATTTCGAGCGCAGTCGAGAAATCTGCAATTTACAATACAAAACCTCTCAAGTTTGAGAGGTTTTTTTATTTTAGAGCATTAAATCAGCGCTATGCCTACTTCTAAAAAAGTCGGATTATTCCTTGGTCCTTTATTGTTCTTCTTCGTGATTCACCTCCCGTTCGAATTGGTATCCGAACTTGGAGATAAGGTCATCGGAGTAGCGATTTGGATGGTGATTTGGTGGATTACCGAAGCAGTACACATTGCGGTTACTGCGCTGTTGCCCTTGATTTTGTTTCCGTTGCTTGGCATTATGAATCCGGCCGATGTTGGCGCCAATTATGGTAGTCCGATTATCTTTTTATTCTTTGGTGGATTTGTTTTAGCCCTCGCGTTAGAAAAAGTGAATCTGCATCGACGCATAGCTCTGTCGATCATCAAATTAACCGGAACAACTCCGAATCGCGTGGTGCTCGGATTTATGATTGCAACTGCATTTATGAGCATGTGGATTAGCAATACAGCGAGTACGGTAGTCATGTTACCCATTGCGATTTCTGTAATTAAATTGCTGATTGATGATGAGGACGGATTTACGTCTGGCGATCGAAATTTTGCCTTGAGTATTATGTTGGGAATTGCCTTTTCGGCAAATGCAGGAGGAATTGCCACGGTCATTGGAACGCCGCCAAATTCGGTGCTAATTGGGTTGTTAGAGAATGAATACAATACCGAAATATCCTTTTTAAAATGGATGACGATGGGACTGCCATTTTCGATAATGCTGGTTGCTTTTTGTTATATCGTGCTTGTTAAATGGATGTTTCCATGCAATGATATCAAATTCACTACTTCGGCGAATCTGATTCATTCAGAAGTAAAAAAGTTAGGTTCACTATCTAAAGAAGAGAAACGTGTATTGACCATTTTTGCAATTACTGTTTCGCTGTGGATCACGAGAACGTTGATCAATAATTTATTTCCCGGATTGGGATTAACAGATACAATCATTAGTGTGTTTGGAGCGATCTCTTTGTTTGTGATTCCGTTGAATCTAAAGAAAGGAACTTTTGTGCTTGAATGGAGTGATACCAGCAAGCTAGCATGGGGAATCTTATTGCTCTTCGGAGGAGGTTTGGCCTTAGCAAAAGGAATGGCTTCTAGCGGATTGGTAGATGCGATTACTCAGGTTATTAAAGATGGTAATTTCCCGGTATTCTTAACCGTGTCTTTGCTAATTGTACTGATGTTATTCATGACCGAATTGATGAGTAATGTGGCTTTGGTTGCTGTGTTGGCTCCCGTAGTTGCTGGAATTGCGATCGGACTAGGAATTCCGATGTTGTATTTATTAATTCCGGTTACTATGGCGAGTAGTTGTGCCTTTATGCTGCCCATGGCGACCCCCCCAAATGCCATTGTCTTTGCAAGTGGCTATGTAAAAGTAAATCAGATGGCGCGCGCAGGAATCGTGCTCAACTGTATTGCAGTTGTGCTATTGATATTGTTCTATCAATTTATCATTCCGTACTTTTTCTAATTAGAAAGGAACAATTCCATAGGCTTCATTTAATAGAATTACTCCAATAAGGAATACAAAAATGTACATGGCTTGTACAAATTTGATATTCATTTTGGTAATTCCCTTGGTTGTGGTTCTTGGAAAGGTGAACAGCATAATTCCTTTTAATAAGGCTAGCCAACCAAATAGGGTAACTACTAAACTAATATTCGCTTCCCAAACATTATGGAAAAGAATATTAAGTAAGCCGATAATGATAGCTAGGAACGAAATAAGAATGGTAAACTTCTGATCTTGTAAATCTTCTACAATTTGTTTGATGCGTTTCGGGTTAAAACTCAAAATGAAGAAGAAAATCACACAATACCAGCCCCAGAATTTTAATAGAAATAATGACGTATCCATAACTGACGATTTAATTCTATCAAGTTACATGAACTGGTATTGAAATGAAATGATAATTGTCATATGGGGTTACCCCAACCATCCCTCACGATCTAAGCTACGATATTGAATAGCTTCTGCAATATGATTCGGTAAAATAGCTTCTTCATCGGCTAGATCGGCGATGGTTCTCGATACTTTTAAAATTCGATCATAAGCCCTAGCCGAAAGATTCAATTTTTCCATGGCATTTTTTAATAATGTTAATCCGTCTTCGGATAGTTTACAAAACTCCCGAATCTGTTTCACTTGCATTTGAGCGTTGTAATGTAGGTGCTCAAAATCGGCAAATCGTTCTGCTTGAATTTCCCGAGCCGCCATTACTCGTTTTCGAATATCAACACTAGATTCCCCCTTTCTATCTTCCGATAGTTTTTCAAAAGGAACAGGAGTCACTTCAATATGGATGTCAATGCGATCCAACAACGGACCGGAAATTTTACCCATATAGCGTTGAATTTCTGCCGGAGAACTAGCCAATGGATTAGTACCGTCATTAAAGAAACCTGACGGACTCGGATTCATACTCGCCACTAACATAAATGAACTCGGATAGGTGACGGTAAATCGGGCTCTGGAAATTGTCACTTCACGATCTTCTAAAGGCTGACGCATGACTTCTAGTACACTTCTTTTGAATTCTGGTAATTCATCCAAAAAGAGCACGCCATTATGTGCCAATGAAATCTCTCCTGGTTGTGGATATTGGCCCCCGCCAACAAGGGCGACGTCTGATATCGTGTGATGTGGACTTCGAAATGGTCGCTGTACCAATAAGCCAGAACTTTTAATGCGACCCACTACCGAATGAATCTTGGTCGTCTCTAATGCCTCATGTAAGGTCATAGGAGGTAAGATGGACGGCATACGTTTGGCTAACATGGTTTTTCCAGCGCCGGGTGGACCAATCAAAATGATGTTGTGTCCGCCAGCAGCTGCAATTTCCATACACCGTTTGATCGATTCCTGTCCTTTTACATCGGCAAAGTCGAATTCCGGAAAATCAATTTGTTTGAAGAATTCGGCACGGGTATCGACTACAGTTGGAGTGATGGAGGCATCTCCATTAAAATGATCAATCACCTCAGCAATAGATTCCACACCCAAAACTTCTAGGTCATTAACGATAGCTGCTTCTTGTGCATTCACTTTTGGAAGGATAAGGTGTTTAAATCCTTCTTCCCGAGCTTTAATCGCAATCGGAAGTGCACCTTTTAAGGGTTGTAAACTTCCGTCTAGAGACAGTTCGCCCATGATGACATAGTCTTCAATATTGGGAGATTGAATTTGATTGGAAGCAGCTAAAATTCCGATGGCAATGGGTAAATCATAGGCAGCACCTTCTTTCCGAATATCGGCAGGTGCCATGTTGATGATAATCTTCTTGCCTGGTAGTTTGTACTTGTTGTTTTGAAGTGCGGCGGTAATCCGATAGGAACTTTCGCGTACTGCGTTATCTGGTAAACCAACAAGGTGGTAACCAATACCTTTATCAATATTAACTTCAATAGTAATAGTGGTGGCCTCAATACCGAATACGGCAGAGCCATTAACTTTAATGAGCATAGCAATTTTTTGTCATTAAAGTAATCAGAAAGTTTTACATAGCGAAGTTTACTCTGCTTGTTCTCTTAAAAATTTTTGCTTGTATTCAGCTTTTTTGATTTCCTCACGACGTAAGACTGATTTTTTGCTGTAATGTTTACGAGACCGTAATTCCTGCATTTGTTTTACATTCTTGAACTTTCTTTTATAGCGCTTTAATGCTCTGTCAATATTTTCTCCTTCTTTTACAACGATTCTTAACATAAATGTGTTTTAAATTATACCTTTTTTATAACCATAAAAGAGCATGAAGATGCTTTTTATGAAGCACCAAACCATCATTAAACATGTTGTCTAACAAAAAAGTCTTATGAATTTTAACTACGCTCATTATCAGAACGAGAGCGCATAAATTTCAGCTAAAAGCTCTTTTCTAGGTATATGAAGGGTAAAGGTAACCATTCTAAAATGGTTAATCTACTCTTTTGCTGTTAAACTAAGATTCTTTTTTATGCAGAGTTTCTACTTGCGTTAATATTTCCGAATAGCGAACGGGTTACCATCTTCTCATACACGGCAATTTTCTTCTGATTTGGCTTTGCAGCTTTATTCAGTTCCTGAATTTTTTTCAGTGCATATTGCTGAATGGTTAACAATGGTAAAACGATGTCTTCACGCGCTTTTATAGAAGCCTTACCACTAGGATAATTCTCCATTAAAGTTTCGTGACCGGTTAATTTTAATAACAATCGTTTGGTAGTTTGATATTCTTCGTGAATCAATTTCCAAAAAGCGCCAAATTCCTCATCGTGTTCCATATATGCCGTCAGTTTGAAGAATGATTTGGTTAAACTCATTACACTATTTTCCACTAAGGTTTTAAAGAAATCTGATGTCTTGTAGAAATCAATCACCTTGTCGAATTCACCAGCATCCTCATAGCTCTGTAAAGCAGTTCCTACTCCGAAGAATCCAGGTACATTTTGCTTCAACTGACTCCAGCTTCCTACGAACGGAATGGCACGGAGGTCAGAGAAATTCAATTTGTCCGAAGTCGATCGTTTACTTGGTCTACTACCGATATTGGTCTTCGCATAATATTTCAAGGTACTCATGCGCTCCAAATACGGGATGAATTTTTCATGACTCTTGAAATCAGAATAGGCTTTGTAACTCTTTTGTGCCAAATCTTCCATGATTGCAGTATGCTCCTCAGTCATTGGGGCAGGTTCGAAAATTTCATTTGTCAATCCGGAGCTCAATAATTGCTCAAGATTGAACTGACAAGAATCTGCCGTTCCAAAGTTCGAACTAATGGTTTGCCCTTGAATGGTTAATTGCACTTCTTTATCTTCAATTGTTGGACCTAAAGACGCGTAGAATTTATGGGTTTTACCACCTCCACGAGCTGGTGGTCCGCCACGACCATCGAAGAATACGACATCAATATCATTTTCTCTTGAAATTCCGGTTAAAGCTTCTTTTGCTTTAAAGATTGACCAGTTCGCCATTAAATATCCACCGTCTTTGGTTCCGTCGGAGAACCCAAGCATAATTGTTTGTTTGTTTCCTCGTTTCTCTAAATGCTCGCGATAAGCTTTATTGCCGTACAATGTGCGCATCACGTGTGTTGCATTTTGAAGGTCGTTTACCGTTTCGAATAACGGAATTACATCCACAGGTAAATCTTCATCAAATCCGCTTAACTTCAACATGGCATAAGTCTGCATTACGTTCAATGCGGTTTGGTTATTACTGATGATGTATCGGTTACAACCTTTTTCTCCGTTTCTGTATTGGATTTCCTTAATCGCACGCATCGAAGCCAATGTTTTCACTAACATCTCATCTGAGAATTCTTCCGGATCAACGCTTCCTTTAATGGTTGATAAAAATTCAATTTGGTCTGCTTCGGATAGTTCCAAATAATTTTCAGGGAAAATCGTACTCTTTTTGGCTAGTAACTCTTCTACCATATTCGTGAATGCAGCATGATGAACTCGGCTATCCTGACGAAGGTCTAAGGATGCGAAATAGAACCCGAATAATTTTACTTTCTGAATAAAATAATCTAGTTCTTCTAGGTATAACGAGTGATGCTGAGTCACCAATAACTCTCGAATCGCATACAATTCTTCTAATAATATTTTTTGAGAGAAGTTGACTACCTTATAGCTACGCTTTACGTGTTTGTATAAACGCTTTTCAATTCGCATTACAATTTCCTCAACTCCTTTAAAGGTGAGACGTCGTCTTAACTTACTAACGTCTTCGTAGTACTTTTTAAGAATTGTCTGACGCAGCGTTTCGGCAACGTCTAAAGTGATTTGTGGCGTAACAAACGGGTTTCCATCGCGGTCTCCTCCTGGCCAGAATCCTAAGTTGATCACTTCGTTTTGCAGGTCTTCACCTTCAAAAATATGCTCTTGAATATAGTTGTAGATAATCGGAATAGACTCATAAAATACATTGTCTAAGTACCAGATTAAACTTACTGCTTCATCGTACGGTGTTGGTTTTACCTTTTTAAAGAAAGGAGTTTTACCTAACTGCGCCATTAAACGCTGAATATCCCGTAAATCGTTATTTCTAATAGCGATTCCCAAATCGGTAATGATACCTAAAACTTTACCCGGATAGAATTGAGTTGGGTGTGCCGTTAATACAGGTCGAATTTTAAATTCCTGTAAATGTTTTTTCAACGCCTCTTTTTTGTGAGATGTAAAAGAAGTAGCCTTAAGGTTACGAATCGTTCCTAGTCCATCCATATTATTTATGGTAGAAAAAGCCGCGTCTTCTACAGCATCGAACAGTACAACTTGACGTTCTATGTACTGAATAAAGCGAAACATGGTATCAATTCTTTCCTTTTCTCTAGGTCTGTTCTTATAGCGTTTAAAGAAGTATTCAATGATTTCGGTTGGATTTTTTCCTCTTTCAAAACCTTCTTTACATACCTCGTGAAATAAGGGTAAGAATACGCCAGTATTGGCATTTGTATCATATGGAAGGTTCATGAAAATACCATTGTAAATTTGATATTTCGACAGTACGTTTTCGTTGAACCTTGCTAATTTGGGTAATAAAGACATCGCAATTAAACTTTTCTGAAAATTACAAAAAGGTTCAGTAAAAAGGGGTGTTTTTGGTCGTTTCTTGGCAATTAATTACGAAAACGTTTCAGTAATCGAAGGTAAAAAATGGGTGTTTTTAAACGAAATTGACCAAAAATTACTCAAAAATTGAACTTCGAAGTTTATTTTGAGTCATTAAAGAGTTTCAAGTTCATCAAATAGCCAAAAAGGAAGCTTCCAAAGATTATCCAGACTAAAACTCCTGTAAGTATACTTTTTGGAGTAATTTCTTCACGATTTATTAAAGGCCATACAAACACCATAATAATAAACATGGTGATTCCCCATCCTATTCCCGTTTTGTATGCTTTTAGGATTCTATTCTTCATTGAACTTAGTTAACCCTTTTTCTAACCAATTTTGGTAACTCGAGACATCGGTATACTGAATTGCCGAATTCAAGATTTCTAAATTTGGGCTCATTAAAACATAGTAAGGTTGAGATGAGGTTTGGAAGTTTACCGTCTGAAAAGTGGCCCATTTATCGCCAATAGTTTTGATGTTTTTTACAGTTCCGTTTTTTCGTAAAAATTGAAATTGTTCATCCTCTGGAAGTGGTTTTCGATCGTCTACGTATAAGGAAATCAGAACGTACTTTTCGTTCAATAGATTGTAAATCGACGGATCAATCCATACATTTTCTTCCATTTTACGGCAATTTACGCATGCCCATCCGGTGAAATCTAATAGTATCGGTTTGTTTTCTGCCTGAGCAATTGTCAATCCGAGTTCGAAATCTTTGTAGCAATTCAATCCCAATGGACATTCGGTTTCCTGTTCATAAATGCTATAGAATTGAGGAGGTGGGAATCCGCTTAATAGATTCAGATTCCATGTAGTAGTTTTGAATGTTCCCGGAACAAGGTAGATCACGAAACTGATCACCAACACTGCAAAAGAGATTCGTGAAAAGGATAATTTTTTATCTGGTCCGTCATGCGGAAACTTGATTCTTTTAAATAGGTACAGTGCCAGTCCGATGAAGATGACGATCCATAAGCCAATAAAAACTTCTCTTTTTAACAGTCCCCAATGTTCTACTAAATCGGCGTTAGATAAGAATTTGAAGGCGAAAGCAAGCTCGAGGAATCCTAAAAAAACTTTTACGGTGTTTAACCATCCGCCAGATTTCGGTAATGAGTTTAACCAACTTGGGAACATGGCGAATAAGGCAAATGGTAACGCCAATGCCAATCCGAAGCCGCCCATACCTGCGGTCAATTGCATCGCTCCTCCATCCGAAGTTAATGATCCTGCTAATAATGATCCTAGAATTGGACCCGTACATGAAAAGGATACAATGGCAAGGGTCAAGGCCATAAAAAAGATACCGATGATTCCACCAATACTAGAGGCAGAATCCATTTTATCGCCCCATGAACTCGGTAATGTGATTTCATAATATCCAAAGAAT
Organism: Polaribacter sp.; assembly: GCA_049889235.1. Taxonomy (GTDB): domain Bacteria; phylum Bacteroidota; class Bacteroidia; order Flavobacteriales; family Flavobacteriaceae; genus Polaribacter. Next base: position 78,083 of record JBMHDU010000007.1, on the reverse strand, counting down.
GAAAATGCGAAAAACACCAATATCGCAAAGAAGAATAGGTTTAACCATAAATTGGTAGAAATCGTATTTAATATCTCTGGATCGATAGTGTCTAAGGTGTGAAATGGGATACTTAGTAGTAAGTAAATCACCACAATAAAAGCTCCGTATAATAAGGCATTGGCAATTCCTTTTTTCTTATTCTCAGCCGATTTCGTAAAGAATGATACTGTTAAAGGAATCATTGGAAAAACGCAAGGTGTAAGTAAGGCTAGGAGTCCGCCGATAAATCCTAGTATGTATATGTTTAATAAGTTCCCACCTTCTGAATTTGTTTCTGTTTCTGATTTGAGAAGTTCCTTGTTTTTTAAGTCGAGAACTAATTTAGCCGATAGCTTTTTACTTTTTTCGTCTAGGGTAGCAGGATTTGTATTAGTAGCTTTTCCATCCAAGGAGATATTGAAATCCTCATTGATATTGATACACACCTCTTTACAAACTTGCCCAAACAAGTTCATTTTAATGGTGGTAATGTCTTTATTGGTCAATTTGATCCGTTGTACGATTCGTGCCGAATCCTTAAAGAAAATTTCATCTTTTTCCCATACATCGCTATATCCGGTGTAGGTTTTACTTTCTGATGCTTTTCCCACGATTTGAACATTATCCGGGTCATTAGATGAGATTTCAAGAGGTAACGAAGCTTCGTCAGGATTGTATTGGGAATATAGATGCCATTCTTTTAAAATTTTAGCTTCAAAAATGATGTCATACTCGGTTTCGGTAATTTTAATGAAGGACGTTTTCCAAACCACAGGATTTTCCTCGGTCTGACCGAATATGAAGTTCGAGATGAATAAAAATGCTATTCCGAAAATTATGTTGTTTCGCACGATATTTTAAGCGTTTGTTTTGTGTTTTTAGTTTTCGCAAATCTGCGATCTTGTCTTTTATTGATAATCCAGATGACCTCATCATCCGCATTGGTAAGAATCCATGTATTTTCCTTGTCTAAAAGTGAGAATTTTTCATCTTTAAAGTACTTACTCACTTTTTTCTTACCCTGCATTCCGGTCGGATAAAAATAGTCTCCATTCTTCCATTTCCTTACAATTAGCGGGTATTTTAACAAATCTTTATCAACGAGAATCTCTGTTGTTCCAGCTGAATTTTCGCATTCTTGAGTATCAAATTTCAGGTTGATTGGTGAACTGATGCCTTTGCTGAATTTATCAATTTCTGCACCAATACTTTCCTGTGAATCGACTTGCAATTCGGACACCAATAGTGCCTCTCGATCTTTAATTAAACGATGTGATTTTGAAAATATTTGCTTACCAGACTGACTGTCGAGAAGATCGTGAATATCATTCCACGCAGTAAAATTGAATTGTTTCAGAATTTGATAGAGATAGGCCTTCGGATGTGATAATTCTTTAAGTTTTGTGATATCTATTTCGATGATTTCTTCTCCATGTTGGACCTTTCTATTTACAATTGATTTTGAAATAGATTCAATTCGATCATTAACAATAGATTGTGATTCATGTAAGAATTCAAGTGTATTAGAAAAGGAGTCCAATACACTTGGATTGATTTCTTTTAATAATGGAACTAGCTCATGTCTGACTTTGTTTCTGAGGTATTTGGTTGACGTATTCGTCTCATCCTCTCGCCATTCAATTTGATTTTCGCTAGCGTACTTTGAAATTTCTTCTCGACTAAAAGGAAGTAATGGACGAGCAATGTTGCCATTTTGTTGTGGAATTCCAATTAGGCCTTCTAATCCTGATCCGCGTGTGAAATTGATGAAAAAAGTTTCCAGATTATCATCGGCATGATGAGCTGTCAAAATGTAATCCAGGTCTTTTTCTCTCAGGAGTTCATCAAACCATTGATAACGTAATTCTCTTGCAGCTAATTGAATAGATAATTTATGTTTTTTAGCGTAATTTTCTGTGCCAAATAAATTTATATATATCTGATTAGATGGTAAATAAGTTATTTCTTTAACGAATTCTGAATCTTCATCACTCGCTTTACCACGCAATTGAAAATTACAATGGGCTACATGCAGGTCAACATCCATTTTTGAGAACAGATGAGTTAATACCATAGAATCGATTCCACCCGAATTGGCAATTAGTAATTTTTTACCAATGAGAAATGGAAGATTCGTTTCAATATGTAATTTGAACCTGTCAAACATGTTCCAAAATTACAGAAATTATAGCTGAGCATCTAACCAATTGATGACATCTGTGAGCATTTCATCACGGCAGTTATCGTTGTGAAGTTCATGGTAGCCACCTTTGTACGATTTAAAGGTTCCAGTCTTTGAATTTTCTATAAATTCCTTAGAGGCGTCATGACTTGTGATTTGATCAGCATCACCATGGAAAATACACATTGGTGTTTTGGTTTTGTGTGCATTTTGAATTGCCCATTCACCAGTATCGAAAAATACCAAAGAGTAATTCGGACTGATTTTATCGTGTACCAAAGGATCATTGATGTATTTCTGAACTTCTTCTGGAACTCTGGACAGATGGTCTGGTACTAATTCATTAGGTAAGGTGAGAGAAGGAGCTATTTTTTGAATGATTTTACCAAAGAATAGCTTTATTGCTGGAGCTTTGAATCCCAATCGTAGAAATGGACTTGTAGCGATTACACCTTGAAGTTTAGTTTTTCTTCTTAAAGCGTAATTCAGAACTACATTACCTCCCATCGATTGCCCGTATAGAAAAACGGGTTTTTTCGGAAACTGTTTCTTTGCCCTTTCAATTACAATTTTGACACTTTCCAAAACTGCTTCGAAATTTGGATTATGACCTCGTTTACCGGTTGTTTTACCATGACCAAAATGATCAAATGCCACCACCGAATATTGATTGTCATTTAATAATTTTGCAATATCATGATATCGGGATGAGTGTTCTCCCATTCCGTGAACAATAACGACAACAGCCTTTGTTTCATCAGCTGTCCATGTTTGACCAAAAAATTGTGTATTGTGAAATGTAAAATTGAATTCCTTGTGTGTCATTTGAGTAAACTAATAGACCTACAAGATACTTATTTTGAATTCAATAAAACGTACTTCATGGCTTTGGCCTTAAGAAGGCACTCTTCGTATTCTCTTTCTGGATTTGATTTAGCAGTAATCGCACTTCCGACGGATAAAGATACGTATCGTTCTACAGCATTATATAGAATACTTCGGATCACAACGTTAAAGTCGAAATCACCATCCGGCGTGAAATAACCGACCGTGCCTGAGTATAATCCGCGCTTGGTTTCTTCCAGTTTCTCCATGATCTCCATGGCTGATAATTTGGGGGCCCCGGTCATACTTCCCATCGGAAAAGTATCTTTAATAACATCTACCGGATGAATATCATTTTTTACTTCTGATGCCACTGTGGATATTAATTGATGCACCTGATTAAAGGTATATACCTTGCATAATTCTTCTACTTCTACCGAACCTTTCTTCGATGATTTTGAGAGATCATTTCGAACCAAATCGACAATCATAACATTCTCTGCTCGTTCTTTTTCATCGCGCATCAAATCATGTGCAATTTTTTCATCGTCAATCGGGTTCAAAAGACGTTTGGCCGTTCCTTTTATGGGTTGTGAAATAATTTTTGAACCTTCTTTTCTTAGGTATCGTTCTGGAGAAGCCGATAACAGATATCTTTCGTCATTTTTGAAGAATACAGCAAAAGGTGGCTCAGAAATTTTATTCAAATCCTTAAACACATGATAAGGTTCAATTTCACATTCTTCGGCGTAAAACTCCTGACAAAAATTAGCTTCATAAATATCGCCCCGATGAATATGTTCTAATGCCTTAGTTACTTTTTGATGATATTCATCCTTATGAATTCGAAGTTTAATTTTTACTTCTGAGTTCTCTTTTGTTTTTGGTAATACTCCCTGATTAGTAATGGCTTCATAATCGCTTTCAATTTCATCATCAACCATTCCCAGATAGTGGAATTCGATTGAATTTTCTTTGATGAAGATTAACTTTTTTGGCTGAAAAAAATAAAGATCCGGAAAATGTAATCCATCAAAATTTTGAGAAGAAATGCGTTCTGTATCATTTTTGACATCATAAGAGATGTAACCAAAAATATAATCTTTAGTTAGTGATTGGAATTCTTTTAATTTCTCAAAAGCATTGAAGTAATCGGTTTTAATTGAGGTGAAATCTTCAATAGCTAACGCCTTTTCAAAACTTGAATAGTTTTGCTCATAATCGTTAGAGTTGAGCCACATGACAGTATCAAATTGTTGAGACCATGCGAATAATTGATCGCTGAAATCACGAATATTAGATACCTCATATGTTTTAACAGTCCTATTCATCAACTAGAAGGTTTTCCCTAATGTAAATTGAATCGGGATGGCTACTCCGTAATTATCGTTAAAAATATTTCCGTTCGAGTAGTGCATGATTCGGAGCTCAAAATTATATTTTCTTTTTTCTCCAAAGAACATTCCGATACCCATTTTATCCTGGAAAATTGAATTAGGTCCTGTGCCTAGATTGTCAATATTCGATTTGGTGATAAAAGTAGGCCCGATAATCGAATAACTCGCGTAGAAATCATAATTGGCTTTTCGAGATAGGTAAAAACGCAAGGTTGGAAAAATCGAAAATGCGAAAATATAATCGTTAGAATTTACTGTATTAAAGGCGGTAACACTAGCTCCCCAATCTAGGGAGAATGTTTTTTCTGTTCGAAGGGCAAGTCTTTCATAAGTTACAGAAAAAGTATTGGCAGCCTTAACGTCTCCCACCCAGAAAATTGGAATTCCAAAACTTTCAAAATTACCCACCTGAAGGCTCATGCCGAAGAATCGATTTACCCCGAAACCAATTCTAGAAGTTCCATAACTGAATTGGATAATATTATTTGGGAAGAAATAGGAATTATCTGCCAATCGTTTTGCTTTAGCTTCATCCAGCTTGTTAATGTGATATTCAAATCCGAAGGCAACTTGTGAAACGGATGGTTGATTATGTTTTTGTGATTTGGGAAGAAATGTAGAATTTAAACTTAGTTTCCATTTCTCATTGAGATGATAATTTAATCCGAAGCCATAAATCAGATTGATAAAATGCGCATTGTCATAAATCGTTACATCATTGATTTTAAATCCGAGTCTGGTCTGGTTGGCTGCTCCAAATTCTCCAAAAACACTCCATGTATCACTTAGGTTGATATTTTGTTTTAATGATAATGACCAAATATTTACCCAAACACTTCTTTCGTAACCAATATTATTTACGTTATCATATTTAAACCAGGCAGCGGCGCGCATTGGACCAAATTGAATTCCGAGATTCGGATTTAATTTATAACCTAATAAAAATCGACCCGAAAAATAATTTCTGCTGTAGGAATCTGTGGCATATCCTGGCGGAAGGTTATCATTGGAAAACGGATAGAACATCGCACCGAAATTAGCACTGTAATAGGTCTTGGATAAAAAATTTGAAGGCTGTGTTTTCCGAAAATCATTCTCCTGTGCTAGAGCATTAAAAGACAGTAATAAAACAACAACAAGAAATCTGAATTTACCCATTGGCCTTTTCAATTCACTTGAAATAAAAAAACCTGCTTGAATCACAGGTTTAAATTTTAGTTATGCATTTAACGGTTGACCATCCCACGCTGATTTAGCAGCCTCTTTCATGGCTTCAGAGTAGGTTGGGTGTCCGTGGCAAATACGTGCTAGATCTTCTGCAGACGCTCGGTATTCCATCGCAACTGCAGCCTCCATAATTAAGTCGGCTACTCGAGCGCCAACCATATGTACGCCTAATACTTCATCCGTATTGGCATCAGCAAGTACTTTTACAAATCCGTCAATATCCCCACTAGCTCTTGAACGACCTAAGGCGCGCATTGAGAATTTCCCTGATTTATATTTAACACCGGCATCTTTTAATTCCTGTTCAGTTTTTCCAACTGCAGCAACTTCAGGCCAAGTGTAAACGATTCCTGGGATTAAATTATAATCGATATGTGGTTTTTGACCTGCAATAATCTCCGCAGCAACAACACCTTCTTCTTCAGCTTTATGAGCCAACATAGCACCCTTCACAACATCACCAATAGCATAGATGTTTGGCACATTCGTTTGTAAGTGATCGTTAATTTCGATCTGACCTCTTTCGTTTACTTTGATACCAACATTCTCTAAACCTAATCCTTCTGTATAAGGTCTTCTTCCAACCGATACTAAACAGTAGTCTCCTTTGCATTCAACTTCTGCACCTTTTTTATTGGTTGCTTTTACGATAATTTCATCTCCTTTTCTTTCTACAGATGAAACGCCATGGCTTACGTTAAACTTAACACCTTGTTTCTTTAATACTTTTTGAAGTTCTTTAGAAACATCAGCATCCATTCCAGGAACGATTTTATCCATGTATTCGATTACGGTTACTTCAGATCCTAATCGACTGTACACGGAACCTAATTCCAATCCAATCACTCCACCACCAATAACCAGCAGGTGCTTCGGAATTTCTTTCAATTTTAATGCTTCGGTAGACGTAATAATACGCTCTTTGTCAATAGTGATAAATGGTAACGAACCTGGCTTTGAGCCCGTAGCAATGATGGTGTTTTTACCTTCAATCACTTCTTCGGAACCATCCGCTTTGGTCACTTTTACATGCGTCGCATCGACAAAAGAACCTAAACCTTCATAAACATCAATATTGTTTTTGTCCATTAAATATTTGATTCCTCCAGTAGTTTGTTCAACTACTTTAGCCTTACGATCAATCATTTTAGTGAAATCAATTTTAGGAGCATCAATTAAGATTCCGTGCTCTTCAAAATGCTTAACGGCATCGTAATAATGATGTGAAGAATCTAAAAGTGCCTTTGATGGAATACACCCTACGTTTAAGCAGGTTCCACCCAAAGTGGCATATTTTTCAATAATGGCAACTTTTTTCCCTAATTGTGAAGCTCTAATCGCTGCAATATAACCTCCTGGTCCTGATCCAATAACAATTAAATCGTAATTCATTTTTTATGAAAATTTTTGTCATGCAAAAGTACGTAATCTACATCATTTACCTACAAAGAATTGCGGTTAATTCCTATCTTTGGCGGAAACTTAACAATTATGAAAATCGTCAAAAAAGCATTGTTAGCCATTCTAATCGTATTCGTGGTTGCTCAATTTTTCGGCCCTGAATTGAATCAAGGAGAAGTAAGTTCTTTAGATCCATTTATTGCAGAAACTAAACCATCTGAAGAGGTACATAAAATCATGAAGCAGGCTTGTTTTGATTGTCATAGTGATCTAACCAAATATCCTTGGTATAATAATATTACACCCGTAAATTATTGGATTGCAGATCACGTTAAGGAAGGAAAAAAGGAAGTTAATTTCTCAAAGTGGAGCGAGTATTCATTGAAAAGAAAAGAGCATAAGTTCGAAGAAATCTGGGAAGAGGTAGAAGAGAAACATATGCCTTTGAATTCGTACACATGGGTGCATCGCGATGCTGATTTGTCTCAAGAACAAATTGACAAAGTTGTGGCCTGGGCAAAGCAAAAGCAAGCTGATTACAAAGCTCAAATGACCCAAGAATAATTGTACAATACGGTTTTTATTATCGGAGCTGTTTGGGTTGAACCCAACTCTTCGGCAGCTGGAAGCCGAATGCTACAACTTATCGAATACTTTCAAGCACAAGGAAGTAAAATAGTCTTTGGAACTACCGCGCATCAAAACGATAATAGTATCGATTTGGAATTATTGGGTATTGAGGTGCATAAGTTGCGGCTAAATGATACGTCTTTTGATGAGCTGCTCCTAGACATAGATCCATCTATAGTTCTTTTTGATCGATATATTACCGAAGAGCAATTCGGATGGCGCGTTGCCGAAAAACTTCCAAAAGCAGTTCGAGTTTTAGATACTGAAGATCTTCATTGTTTGCGGAAAGTGCGTGAGAAGCAATACAAGTTAGAAGAAACTTTTAAGCCTTCCGATTTATTAAGTGAAGAAATTACAAAACGAGAAATTGCAGCTATTTTACGTAGTGATGTATCTCTAATTATTTCCAAATTTGAAATGAATCTGCTGGTGGAGACTTTTCAGATAAGTTCGTCCATTTTATTGTATTTACCCTTTTTACTTGGAAAATCTATTGAAGCTATAAAGGTTCCAGAATTTGAGGATCGTATAGATTTTATTTCGATTGGAAATTTTTTACATGCTCCGAATTTGGATTCTGTGATTGCCTTAAAAAAATCAATTTGGCCAAAAATAAAAGCGAAGCTACCTCAAGCAAATCTTCATATTTATGGGGCGTATGCAACTCAGCAGGTTAAAGATTTTCATAAGCCTGCCGAAGGATTCTATGTTCATGGATTTGTAGAGAATCAACATGAAGTTTTACGAAATGCGAGAGTCATATTAGCACCATTATCTTTTGGTGCCGGATTGAAAGGTAAATTTCTCGACGGAATGCTAAATGGTTGTCCGTCTGTCACTACTTCTATTGGTATTGAAGGTTATTCGGATGCAGAAAACTGGTGTGGAGCGATGTCTAATAATTGGGATGAATTCGCCTCTAAAGCTGTCGAACTTTACCGTAATGATTCGAACTGGAAAAAAGCACAAAAAAAGGGATTTAAGCTTTTACAACAGTTTGATAAAACGGTGCACGAGTCCGAATTTACTGCGAAATTAGATGCCATATCTACTGTTTTGGAAAGTCATCGAAATCAGAATTTTATGGGAAGTTTGTTGCTGCACCATCGACTCAAAAGCACAAAGTATTTGAGTAAATGGATTGAGGAAAAGAATAAACGTTAACTTTATCTAGTGAAACGACTTCTTTGTATTATTTTCTTCGGATATGGTCCCTTACTCTTTGGACAGAAAGTCGTTGAAGAAATTGCTGAATCTTATTTTCAATATTATAAGTATCCGCAAGAACAGTTTATTTGTCAGTTTAACAAGGCAAATTACTTTCCGGGTGAGGAGGCCTATTTCCAATTGTATGTGCTGGATAAAAGGGAGAAGAAATTATTTTTCGACACGCAGAAAGTATGTTTTTTACTGTTTAATGATAAGGGTAAACGAATTCTTAAAAAATATTTGGCGGTCGCCGATGGTGTTGCAGCCAATTCTATAACGATTCCCAAGAATTACGAGGGATCGGTTCTCTATTATTCTGTTGAAAGCAACTGGAACTTAAATTTTCAACGCACCAAACCCAAACCTATTTTTGTCAATGTTGAAGAGAGTAATCTCAAGGAAGATGTTGATGTGTTAGCCCATTTTAAGGTGTATCCGGAGGCCAATATTTTAATTGATAGCCTTACTTCTATGGTTTTTGTTCGTGCTGCCGATAAGAACTTTACCGGTCTTGCTATTGAGGGGGTGATAAAAGATGACAAAGACGAAGATGTAGCTTTTTTTAAAACGGATGATTCTGGATTTGGGCGATTTTTTTTGAAACCAGAATTTGGTTCATCTTATCGAGCAGAAGTTGTTCTCGGGTCTAAAAAGTTTAGTCAGCAGTTACCAAGCGTATCTAAAAACGGATTGGTATTTAATGTGTTTGATCGAGGTCGTGAGTTTTACTTCGGATTTCGGGCGAATCTGAAAACAGCTGATAGCTTGTCTTACCTCATCCATTCGGATGGAAAAATAGCCTTGGCCGGAATTTTAAATTTAAATGATAAACGTAAAAACGCCTTTTATTTTTCGAAGGATAAGTTATTAAAAGGAATCAATACCCTTTCCATATTTAGTGGAAAAGAATTGATTGGAGAGCGTTCATTTTTCAATAATTTCAAGAAGTCTTATAGGGAAATTGAAGTGACTCAAAATCGAATTCATAAGGATAGTGTCGAGTTTGGTTTTGAGAAAAAACTCACGGATTCTATTGTTGAACTGTCAGTATCTATTCTGCCCAAATCGAATAATGCCGTTGCGAAAAATCGATTATTTCGTCAGATATACCTAAATCCAATTGATTCCATTTTACATCAGGTGAAAAAGGAATATGTATTAGACCCTATCACTTTGAAGCAGTTTTTCGATTTGCAAAAATTCTCAAATCAATGGGATAAAATTTTAGCCAAAGACACGACGAAAATCAGTCATTATTTTAAAAGAGGTTTTGATGTCAGTGGGACTTTGTACAATCGTAAGAAGAAAGAACCATTACGAAATACGGTTGTCAATTTTTTCACTTCCTATGAAGCCGGAAGTTTCACTACAGATGAGGAAGGAGGTTTTTCTTTAAAGGAATTGTATTATGCGAGTGATGACGAATTGAAAATGGATCCGCAAACCACCAAGAAAGTCATTCCGAGATTCAAATTGGAGCCGCATAAGGATCTCTATGATACTATAATTGAAGTCAACTTGAAGAAAACGTTTATTGGACAAAATTTGGTTTCGAGAGATGTGAATCCATTTTTTACAGAAGATTATGAGCAACTTGGCGGAATAGAAATCAAGTCTAACAAGCGCTCAAAGAAAGACCCGGATGTAAATCCGCTAGACGACACTACCTTCACTCAAAATTTTGAAGTAAACGAGGAGAACGTTTATAACTACAGAACTGTTCTTCAATATTTAGAATTCCAATCCAGCATAGTTGTCGATAATCGATCTTCATTTGTCAGTATTTACAATACCCGCACCAATAGTCAAACCATTATTGGTGGCGGAGGTGGAGTGCAACCCATGAATATCTATATCGATCAGATTCTGATGCGTCAGCAAGACGCAGAGATACTGAAGAATATTTATATGCACGAAGTCAAGAGTATTCGAATTAATAAATCTGGTATTGGTGGTGGTGGGTTAAATCCCTTCGGATCAATTCATATCTACTTAAATAAAGAGGGATTGTTTAAGGAAATGAAATCCAGACCAAAACGAGATTCGGAAGTACTTTACATTCGATTACCTTACGGATTTGAAAAACCAAAAATCTATACCCAACCCGATTATCAGTATGAAATTGGTTCTGAAAACTTTAACAAGTATGCTACCCTGCATTGGGAACCATTACTAAAATTGACGAATGAAAAATTGACATTCAAAGCCAAAATTCCGCAGCAAAGCAAAGAATATAAATTGATTATTCAAGGGCTGACCAATGAAGGAAAAATCATTGATTTCGAATTGGAATTCGGAAATTAATTTATGCTGGAATTAGTCCAGCACGTTTTAATAAAGCTTCTGGATTCGGTTCCTGACCTCTGAAACGTTTGTACAATTCCATTGGTTTTTCTGTTCCACCTTTACTTAAGACATGATCTTTAAATTTAGTAGCCACTTCTTTATTGAATATTCCTTCTTCTTTAAAATATTCGAAAGCATCAGCATCTAGAACTTCTGCCCATTTATAGGAATAATATCCTGCTGAGTATCCGCCTTGAAAAATGTGAGAGAAAGCTGTACTCATACAATTTTCTGCCACATCAGGATACAGAGAAGTCTCTTTAAAGGCCTCTAATTCGAATTCTTTAACCGACGAAATTTCGTCTGGATTCTCATTGAAATGCCAAGCCATATCTAATAATCCGAAACTCAGTTGACGCATGGTTTGCATGCCTTCCATAAAGGTTGAAGAATCTTTAATTTTTTGAACATATTCCATCGGAATGACTTCGCCTGTTTCATAATGTTTAGCAAATAATTCAAGTGCCTCTTTTTCGTAACACCAGTTCTCTAACACCTGACTAGGTAATTCAACAAAGTCCCACGAAACTGATGTTCCAGATAAACTATTATACGTGGTATTGGCGAGCATTCCGTGAAGTGCATGACCAAATTCATGGAATAATGTCGTTACCTCATTAAATGTTAACAGTGAAGGTTTGCTCTCTGTTGGTTTGGTAAAGTTGCAAACAATCGAAATATGTGGTCTTTCATTGATGCCTTCAAAAACTTGTTGGGATTTGTAAGAGGTCATCCAGGCACCATTTCGTTTCCCAGCTCTCGGATGAAAATCAGCATAAAAAACAGCGATAAAGTCCCCATCATTTTTGGTTACTTTATAGGTCTTTACTTCCTCATGATACTTTTCAATATCAAAAACTTCTTCAAAATTGAGTTGAAATAGTTTATTGGCAATAGTAAATACGCCATCAATTACGTTTTCTAATTTGAAGTAAGGCTTTAATAATTCCTGATCCAAATCGAATTTCTCTTTCTTCAATTTCTCAGAGTAGTAAGCAGAATCCCATTTTTGTAAAGCATCAATTCCGTCTAATTTTTTTGCATAGTTTGATAAGGTTTCAAACTCTTCTTTTGCAGCAGGTTTTGCTTTTTGTAGCAAATCATTTAGAAAGGTCATTACTTTTTCTGGAGCTTCGGCCATTCGTTCTTCGAGTACAAAATGAGCATGAGTTTTGAACCCTAGTAATTGTGCTCTCTGCTGACGTAATCTTACAATTTCTAAAACAACCTTTTCATTATTGTTTTCATTGTTTTGGAATCCTTTTTTACCGAAAGCAATTGACAATTCTTTTCGTAACTCACGATTTTCGGCGTAGGTCATAAATGGGATATAACTTGGATAATCTAAAGTGATTAACCATCCATCTTTACCTTTTTGCTTAGCCATCATGGCTGCGGCTTCTTTCGCTCCGTCTGGTAATCCTTTTAAGTCCTCTTCATCCGTTAAATGCATTTCATACGCATTCCCATCTGCAAGTACGTGTTCACCAAATTCTAAAGACAATTTTGCTAAGGATTCATCCAGTTTACGGAGTGTATTTTGATTTTCGTCAGAAAGATTTGCACCATTTCGAGCGAATCCTTTGTATTGTTTATTCAGTAGCATTTGTTGCTCCGGAGTTAAGTCAAGATTTTCTTTTTGATCATGCACAGCTTTTACACGTTGGAATAATTCGGCATTTAAAATCATATCATTTTTGAATGCCGTTAACCACGGAGAAACCTCTTTGGCGATTTCTTGAATTTCTTTGGAGGTTTCGGCCGAATTCAAATTGAAAAAAATGCTCGTAATTCTTCCCAATTTCTGGCCCGTAAAATCTAATGCCTCTGTCGTATTTTCGAAAGTTGGTTCAGCTGGATTTTTTACAATGGCATCAATTTCGTCTTTAGCGATTTGGATGGCTTGTTCGATAGCTGGTTTGTAATGATCGTATGTAATTTGCTCAAACGGAGCAGTGTCAAAATCTTGTAATAATGGATTCATAGTCAATAAATGAATAACTTAATGGGTCAATAAATGAATGAGTCAATCACCAATAACAGAAATGATTGTATTGAGTTGGATTGCGTCCAGAAAATCAAATTATTTTCTAACGCGTTCTGATGCCTTTTCGACTTTCAATTTTAATCCTTCTTTGTAGGCGACAATTTTGTCTAACACACATTTGTCTGAAGATCCGATGATTTGTGCAGCAAGAATTCCGGCGTTTTTAGCACCATTTAAGGCCACGGTTGCTACTGGAACACCACCTGGCATTTGTAAAATAGATAATACAGAATCCCAACCATCAATTGAGTTTCTACTTTTAACAGGAACGCCAATTACGGGTAACGGACTCATACTGGCCACCATTCCAGGTAAATGCGCTGCTCCACCAGCACCCGCAATAATTACTTTGATTCCTCTTTTATGAGCGTTTGTCGAATAATCATAAAGCTTTTCTGGAGTTCGATGTGCAGATACGATATCAACTTCAACTGGAACGTCAAAACTTTCTAAAATATCTATCGCTTCTTGCATTACTGGAAGATCTGAATCGCTTCCCATGATGATTCCTACCATATCTATTTGCTAATTACTTTGATTGTTTGTTTTACTTCTTGCGCTATTTTTCGCGCTGCGTTTACATCTTTATGGACGATGGTTACATGTCCCATTTTTCTAAATGGACGCGTTTGTTTTTTTCCGTAGATGTGAGGAGTTACACCCTCAATCTTCATTACTTTTTCGATATTTTCATACACCACATCACCAGCATATCCTTCAGCACCAACCAAGTTTACCATAATTCCGGCAACTTTGCTTTCTGTATTCCCTAAAGGAAGATTTAAAATGGTTCTTAAGTGTTGCTCAAACTGACTAGTATAGCTTGCTTCAATACTATAGTGACCTGAATTGTGAGTGCGCGGAGCGATTTCATTTACTAAGATTTCATCAGATTCTGTTTGAAACATTTCCACAGCTAACAATCCGACAAAGTCTAACGCATTGGCAACGTCTAAGGCAACTTGTCTAGCTTTTTTCGCAACCTCATCATCAATTCGTGCTGGACAAATCACATATTCCACCTGATTTGCTTCCGGATGAAATTCCATTTCTACTACTGGATAGGTTTTCGAATCACCATCCGAATTTCTCGCTACAATAACCGCCAATTCATTTTTGAAGGGAATTAGTTTTTCGGTGATACATTCCACATTTGGCAATCCGTCTAAATCAGCATAACTACGAACGATTTTCACTCCATTACCATCATACCCAAATCGAGCTGCTTTCCAAACAAATGGAAAATCAAGGATTGAATTGTCAATTGAATGATGCAATTCTTCTAAATAGGCATAATGTGAAAAAGGCGCCGTTGCAATATTGTTGTCGGTATAGAAATGTTTTTGTCTCGCTTTACTCTGAATGATTCGAAGCGTATTTGGTTTTGGAAGAACAGTTATGCCTTCTTTTTCTAAATCATCCAAAGCATCAATGTTTACTTTTTCGATTTCAATCGTTAATACATCGACTTGTTTACCGAAATTATAGACATCATTATAGTTTAGTAAATCACCTTGAATAAATTCATTACAATAAGGAGCACATGGAGCCTCTAGACTTGAATCCATAATCATTGTATGAATATCAAATTTCTGAGTTTCTTGTAATAACATTCGTCCTAGTTGACCGCCACCAAGTACACCTAATTTAAAATCTGAAGAGAAGTAATTTACCACTGTTTGAGCCTTTTGACAAAAATAATCAAGATTTATCGATTACCCCATTAAAAATTAGAAATACTCAACGTACTTCCATTTCGAATCACTTGATATTCAATTGCAGGGCATTGAAATCCTTCCGTTTGAGGAGCTCCGCCAAAATCAACAGAATAGGTACTTCCGTCACAGCTACATTTTAAAAGTCTATTTTCGAAAGTCATGGGTTGATTGCAATCGTTAACTGGGCAGAGTCGATCAAAAGCGACAAAAGTATTGCCGTTTTTATTAAATAAAAGGATTCCGCGGTTGCCTCCTGGAAATTCGGCATGACCTCCTGGAGTTTGCGCATTGATTAGTTCTGGGTTATTCAAATCTTTTACCAAGTTCAATGGAAGTGACTGAATACAATTAAGGAGATTTGCATTTGTATTACAGGTTGTTAAGGCCAAAAAACAAACGCAAGAAAGTAAAAGATTTTTAAGGCTCATAAGGCAGTATTGCTCTTTAAACGAAACGAATTTACAAATATTTTGTACATTTGTACTGCAATCTCATTCCGCTTGTTGGTATGAGATTTTTAAATTTTAAAACTATGAGTAACATATCTTATTATTCTGAAGAAGGATT
This sequence comes from Polaribacter sp., assembly GCA_049889235.1. Classification (GTDB taxonomy): domain Bacteria; phylum Bacteroidota; class Bacteroidia; order Flavobacteriales; family Flavobacteriaceae; genus Polaribacter. Next base: position 62,513 of record JBMHDU010000007.1, on the reverse strand, counting down.
AAAGAAATTGAAAGAAGAATTGTTGCATCTAGAGCAGGTAGAGCGTCCACGAGTAACGCAAGAAATTGCGGATGCTAGAGATAAAGGAGATTTGAGTGAGAACGCAGAATACCATGCTGCGAAGGAGGAACAATCACACTTAGAGACGAAAATTGCAAAACTGAAAAATGTTATTGCAAATGCCAGAATTATTGATGAAAGTCAGTTAGATACTTCAAAGATTTTAATTCATTCGAAAGTGAAAATCAAAAACGTAGCTAACGGAATGACTTTCCAATATACCTTGGTAGCCGATTCTGAAACGGATGTTAGAAACGGGAAGTTATCTGTGAATTCACCAATTGGAAAAGGATTACTTGGAAAGCAAGTTGGCGATGTTGCCGAAATTCAAGTTCCGAATGGTTTGATGAATTTCGAAATCATCGAAATAAGCCGATAAAAAGCACAAATGATATTCAAAACGCTTTCCAATCGGAAAGCGTTTTTAATTTTTATATAAATTCTATTCTATGGCAACTATTTTCACGAAAATCATAAATGGTGAAATTCCATCTTACAAAATAGCAGAAGATGAAAACTACTTTGCTTTTCTGGATATCAATCCGAATGCAAAAGGTCATACGTTAGTCATTCCGAAGCAAGAAGTCAATAAGATTTTTGATTTGGATGAAGCGACTTATGCTGGTTTAATGAGTTTTGCTTATCGAGTGGCTAAAGCTCTTGAGAAATCTGTGATTTGTAAACGAATCGGAATGAGTGTGGTTGGTCTAGAGGTACCTCATGTGCATGTGCATTTAATTCCGATTAACATCATGGATGATATGCGTTTCACTAAGAAAGAGAAACTTTCTCACGAAGAGTTTGTTGCCCTCGCCGAAAGCATCGCGCGAAATTTTGAATAGGTACTTAGCTATTCAATAGAATTTGAAAGGTAGTTCCTTTACCAATCTCTGATTTTTGTACGAAGATTTTTCCTTTGTGATAGTCCTCGACAATCCGTTTAGATAGTGAAAGTCCTAGACCCCAACCGCGTTTTTTGGTTGTGAATCCGGGTTTAAAGATTTGTTTAAATAATTTCTTAGGCATGCCCTTACCCGTATCTGAAATACATATCTGAATTTTATCTCCAGATTCGATTAATTCGACAGCTAAACTTCCTTTTCCCTGCATCGCATCCACAGCATTTCTAATGAGGTTTTCAATCACCCAACTGAATAATTCTTCGTTTAACGGTATAGTTTTCGCGTCTACGGATGTTGAAAATGAAAACTGAATTTGTTTCGAACTTCTGCGTTCAAGGTAATCGTAGGCCTTTTTGGTGATGCTTACAATATCTTCCACTTTAAGCTCTGGAAGGGAACCGATTTTTGAAAAACGATTGGCAATCGTGTTTAAGCGTTGAACATCTTTTTCGATTTCATCGATATATTTCTGATTTGCATTTTCGGATTTTAAAATGGAGATCCAACCTAATAAGGAAGACAGCGGAGTACCAATCTGATGTGCAGTTTCCTTGGCCATTCCAGTCCATAGCTTGTTCTGTTCTGCAATTTTATTCGAACTGTAAAACAAATAAACCACGGATAAAAACAAACCGAGGATCAGTAAAAGTGCGAGCGGATAATAACTCAGTTTATTGAGTAAGTCTGAATTTCGATAATAAATAAATTGCTTATTTCTGCCTTTAAAACTAATCTCAACCGGATTGTTTTCATTCTTCATGATTTCCAGTTGTTCGTTGACGTAATCGGGTTGCAAAACTTTTATAGAATCCAGGTTTTGATGATTGATGATTTCACCCTTGTCATCGACCAAAATCATCGGAATCGTATTGCTGTTTTCAATAATCTTCAATGGTAAATCAACACTTGCATCCAAATTAGTATTGGTCGCCAACTCTTTTTGAGCGGCGGCTAAAATTTCCATTTTGATCCGTTCCTCTTGTTTGAACTTTTGAAAGAACACATAGGTATTCCAAAGTATCAGTGAAACAATAAGAAGGGAAAGAAAGATTCCGATTCGTTTAAAAATGATGACATTGTTGATCAAGGACATAAAACAAATATAGTGGTTTACACCTATACTCATTTCAACATTTGATAGTATCTTTTTCTTACAAAATTTCAGAGATTTATCGGTGACGGAATACAGCGAAACGAATTACAAAGAATTCTATATTGAATGGTATTCACATTGGTGTCGGATTGGCGACGATGGAGTTTCGCTGCTATTATTGATATTATTTAAAACTCTATTCTAACATGATCTTAGAAGTTGAAACAATTGTGAACATTATTTAAGCGGGTTGTCGTGTATGGCATTTCCGATGGCAATTCCGAAAGAAATATTGGAAGCTAAAACGATCATTCGGAACCATTATCCGAACAATTCACTGACCACGTGTGTAAAAAAAAGGAATAAGGGTTCGAATTAGCGAGTTGAAAAGTATTTAGCCCAATAGGGGTTTTCTTTATCAAATATTTCCCTTTCTTCGGTAGTTAAATTGTGTGGGTAATCCAAATAGAGGCTGTACACTTTAACTAAATCAAAGGAGAATAGATATTCACCGATGGTTTCTTCCTTTTTGGAAAGCCAGTAAACTTTGTCTGTTTCGTTTTCTTTATAAGGGTCTAAATATTCAATTCCGTTTATTTTCATTTTATAAGTTTTTGTGAATATACAAGTTAAAAAAAAAGAGGGATTTGCAATGAATCCCTTTTTAGTTTTATTTTTTTCTTTGTTGTGACAAATCGCCAGTGTGATGTTTTTTCGTAACGTTCAACCCAAATCAAACGGGTGCGAACGCGACCAAGATGAACGGGGTGTCTATAATCTGTACGATCTTGAAGGTTAATCCAAAAATCTAATCTGCGATTGTGATTTTCTTCAGGCGTTTCAATATTTGATAGTATCTTTACCTTACAAAATTTCAGATATGTATTCTTTTTCACCAAAAGACCTGCCGACAGGTAAATTACATGGATATTTATTAGGAGCGATTGCACCTAGACCCATTGCTTTTGCAAGCACAATTGATGCGGATGGTAATCCGAATTTATCACCGTATAGCTTCTTCAATGTTTTTGGCTCCAATCCGCCAATTGTCATTTTTTCTCCGGCCAGAAGAGTTCGTGATAATACGACAAAACACACCTTGGAAAATGTGGAGCAAGTGAAAGAAGTGGTGATTAATGTGGTGAGTTATCCGATGATTCAGCAGATGTCTTTGAGTAGTACCGAATATCCGAAGGGGGTTAATGAGTTTGAAAAAGCCGGATTTACAATGTTGCCCTCAGACGAGGTAAAGCCTTTTCGAGTGGCTGAATCACCAGTACAATTTGAATGCAAGGTCAAGGATATCATTTATACCGGAACAGAAGGAGGTGCAGGAAATTTAGTAGTTGGTGAAGTGGTAAAGGTTCATATTAATGAAGATGTTTTAGCTGAGGACGGATCAATCGATCAAAATAAAATTGATTTGGTTGCCAGAGCAGGAGGTAGTTTTTATTCAAGGGCGCGTGACGGATTTTTTGAAATTCCGAAGCCATTGAGTTCTTTAGGAATAGGAGTGGATTCAATTCCTGAAGAAATTCGAAACAGTACTGTTTTAACAGGAAATGATTTAGGGATGTTAGGCAATGTGGATGGTTTGCCAGATGCTGATGCTGTTGATAACTTTATGAAAGAACATCCAGAAATTTCAAAGGCAGATGCTAGGGAAAAACATACATTTGCAAAGGGATATTTAGCCAAAAACGATGTTGAAAGCGCTTGGAAAGTGCTGTTAATTAAATAATAGAATGGAAGTAATAGGAAAGATAAAAATTATTGGAGACGTTCAGACATTTGGATCGAACGGTTTTAGAAAGAGAGAGCTAATTTTAACTACGGATGAGCAGTATCCGCAGATGTTGTCTATTGAATTTATTCAGGATAAAGTGGATTTACTGAATAGTTTTCAGGTAGGGCAAGATGTAAAAGTATCTATCAACCTTAGAGGTAGAGAGTGGATTAATCCACAAGGGGAAGCAAAATACTTCAATTCCATTCAGGGATGGAGAGTAGAAAGCTTGACACAAAGTCCACCAGCACAAGAGAATTTACCTCCAGTAGAACAATTTGAAACTACAGATGATTTTTCGGAAGACGAACCAGATGATTTGCCTTTCTAAAAAATAGAAAAATAAAAAAAGCGCTTTTTTAAGTGCTTTTTTTATTTTTATTGCATATGAAAATTACCCGATTCATAGAAAAAGTATTTACTAACTATCTTCCCTCCCCATTTACCTTGGCGATATTATTAACGATAACCGCCTTCCTGTTAACCCTATTCTTTACCATACCAGCAGACAAGAATGTGTTAAACTATTCTTTAGATGTTTTGTCTTTTTGGGAAAAAGGAATTTGGTCTACTAGCTTATTAGAATTTGCTTATCAGATGATGCTGATTTTGGTTTTGGGACATGTGTTAGTGCTCTCTAAACCGATGAGTAATCTCATTGAAAGACTTACTAAATATTGCACCTCAACTTCTGTCAGTGCTGCTATAGTTGCTAGTTCTACTATGTTAGTGGCTTTTTTTAATTGGGGTCTTGGATTGATTTTCGGAGCTTTATTAGCGAGAAAGGTTGGCGAACAGGCGCAGCAAAAAAACATTCCGCTGAATTATCCTCTAATCGGAGCCGCTGGTTATGTTGGATTGATGGTGTGGCATAGTGGAATATCGGGGTCTGCCCCAGTGAAAATTAACGAGGATGGGCATTTGAAGTCGATTATGACGAATACGTCCACTCCAGAATTATTAAGTCAGATTCCGAATACAATTACATTTTCCGACACTGTTTTTAGCACATGGAACTTCATCACCTTTGCGGCAGTATTCATCCTTATAAGTATCTTATTTTTCTATTTAGGACGAACTTCGAATCCGACCAAATTTGCTTTGGATGTATATCAATTTCAATCAGAAGATGAAAAAAATACACGAGCAGAAAAACTGGACTCCTCGAGAATATTGGCTGCCCTTTTTGGAGGTGTCATCATATTTGTTGCCTTTGTTCAATACGGATCTGATATCCTTCAATTAAAAATAACACCGAACTTTTTGAATTTCTTTATGTTAGGACTAGGCATTATTTTACACCGAACTTTGAAGAATTTTGCAAACGCTGTTGGTGAATCTATTTCTGATATCTCAGGCATTTTAATTCAGTTTCCTTTGTATTTCGGAATCATGGGAATGATGACACAGTCGGGAATGGTTAATTTGATTTCTGATGCATTTATCTCCATTTCAAATGAAGTCACTTTACCAATTTTCACCCTATTTAGTGCAGGACTTGTAAATATTTTTGTACCGAGTGGTGGTGGACAATGGGTGGTGCAAGGACCTATCGTAATTGAGTCTGCATTGCAACTTGGAGTACCTTTACCAAAAGCGATCATGGCCTTGGCTTATGGCGATCAAATAACGAATATGTTACAACCGTTTTGGGCCTTACCTTTATTAGGAATCACCAAGTTGAAAGCAAAAGAGATATTACCGTATACCTTAATTGCCATGGTTGTTGCCAGTGTGATTTATGTTTTAACCTTAATTCTGATTTGATATGCTTTGGCTGAATGAAGAAATAAAATTCCCACCGCACTCACAAACCACAAAGCATGGAATTATTGCTTTGGGTGGTGATTTGTCGGCTAGACGGTTAATTCATGCTTATCAAAATGGAATTTTTCCATGGTTTTCAGAACAGGATCCGATCATTTGGTATTGCCCGTTTCGACGTATGGTATTATTCCCTGATGAGGTGAAGGTGTCTAAATCTATGAAAAAATTGTTTCGCGATAATGCTTTTGAGGTAACAGAGAATAAAGCTTTTCCTGATGTGATTCATCGATGCAAAACCATTTTAAGAGCAGACGAGGCAGGTACTTGGATTACCGATGATATGGAGCGCGCTTACATCGAAATGCATTACGAAGGATTTGCGTCAAGTATTGAGGTTTGGAAAGATGGTGATTTGGTGGGAGGACTTTACGGAGTTGTAGTGAATGGAGTTTTTTGTGGAGAGAGTATGTTTAGTGAGGTGTCAAATGCTTCTAAATATGCCTTTATTCATTTAGCAAAATCTAACAAATACAGATTGATAGATTGCCAAATTCACACTGATCATTTGGAGAGTTTAGGAGCTCGAGAGATAGATCGAGATGACTTTCTTAAGATTCTCAAAGCATAAATTTTTCGCATAAAAAAATCCCGAATTTTAATCCGGGATTTCAAACACGTTTAACATAGATTTATTTCTTTTTTGCCAATAAATCTCTAATTTCTACCAAAAGATCTTCTTGACTTGGACCCTTTGGTGCTGGTGGTGCAGGTTCTTCTTTCTTCTTAGTTGCATTCACTCCCTTCACAATCATAATCATTATAAAAGCAACAATGATGAAGTCGATTACGTTAGTGATAAAGTCACCATAAAGAACAGCTACTTCTCCTACCATTTTTCCGGTCTCATCAGCTACACCTTCCTTAACAATTAATTTTAAATCTTTAAAGTCTGCTTTGAAAATCAATCCAACCAACGGAGAAACAATTCCGCCTGTGAATGACGTTACCACTTGTTTAAATGCCGCACCCATTACGAAACCGACAGCAATGTCGATAAGGTTACCTTTCATAGTAAATTCCTTTAATTCTTTGAGCATTCCCATTATTAATTGTGTAACTATGAATAAATGTAATAAAAATAATTATAATTTCTTTAACATTTTTTTAACACGAGCAGAGATTGCGGTTAGTGTTTCATAGGGAATCGTTTCAGCTGCATCTGAAAAAGCCTGAATCATTTCCTGAGAATTGAAGATTGTTACTCGATCCCCTTCTTTGCAATCGATTTTGGTGACATCAATCATGATCATATCCATACATACATTTCCGATAATTGGTGCCTTTTGATTATTGACTATTACAAATCCTTTTTGATTGCCAACAGCTCTTGGAATTCCATCGGCATGACCAATAGGAACAGTAGCCGTTTTTGTTGGTTGTTTAGCTACAAACACTCGATTATAGCCAACTGTTTCTCCAGGTTCAATCAAATGAACTTGTGAAATAACGGAGTATAGGTTGTGGGTATTTTGAAGTTGTGAAGTTTCGTTTTCATCGTTACCAAATCCGTAGAGACCAATACCTACACGAACCATATCAAATTGAGCATTGCTATAATTTATGACTCCCGATGTATTCAGCATATGAATAAACGGTTCATAAGGTAAAGCCTTATACATCTGACTTACGATGTAGGCGAAATTATTTATTTGATTAATGGAGAATTCCTTTTCTTCCGGATCCTCACTGGCAGCTAAATGGGAGAAGAACGAAATTATTTTGATGTACTTATTCTCATTAATTTTAGATAATAAAATAGCAATATCATTATGCCAAAATCCTAATCGATTTAATCCAGTGTTAAAGTTTAAGTGTACCGGATAATTCAGAAGAAGCCTTTCATCCGCTAGGGCGAAAAATGCATCCAATGTTTTGAAGTTATACAAACAAGGCTCCAATCGATGATTGATTATGGCGTCAAAATTTTGAATCTGAGGATGCAATACCATAATCGGAGTTTCGATTCCTGCCTCTCGAAGCGCAATTCCTTCTTGAGCATAAGCAACTCCGAAGTAATCAACCTTATCTTTTAAAAAATCGCCAACTAAAACACCATCACTTCCGTAACCAAATGCTTTGACTACGGCCAGTATTTTTGTTTCCGGATTCAACTTGCTTTTGAAATAATTTAAGTTGTGCTCCAGGGCCTGGTTGTCAATCTCTAAAATGGTCACATGATTATTTGCCATTAGTCAATTGATTCGGAGTTTGTTTCGATGTTGTTATTCGCTTTTTCAGAAACGAGTTTTTGACGTTCCTCGTGCATGGCTCTGTAGAATGCAGCCCTGCTTAATGGCTCATACTCTTCATTTTCTCCCAAGAGTACCAGATCATCATTTAAGTTTTTACGGTAACTATAGTTAGCCAAATTTCCAGTTCTTGTACAAACCGCATGAACTTTTGTAACGTATTCTGCAGTTGCCATAAGTGCTGGCATCGGTCCGAACGGATTTCCTTTAAAATCCATATCCAAACCCGCAACGATAACTCGTACGCCACGATTTGCTAATTCATTACAAACCGATACAATTTCGTTGTCGAAAAACTGTGCTTCATCGATTCCGACAACATCAACATCATTGGCTAACAATAAAATATTTGAAGAAACAGGGACAGGAGTTGATCGAATACGATTATCGTTGTGCGAAACAACTTCCTCGTTATCATATCGAGTGTCAACTTCAGGTTTGAAAATTTCAACTCTTTGTTTGGCGAATTTTGCTCGTTTTAAACGACGAATAAGTTCCTCAGTTTTACCAGAAAACATTGATCCGCAGATGACTTCAATCCATCCAAATTGTTCTGTATGATTTACCGGATTTTCGAGAAACATTTTGTAATTTTAAACGTTATATGCTACGAGATTTCTTGTACCTTTAGCAAACAAATGTAATCAAATTTAAGGCATTAGTATCAATTAAAACGACTTTGAAATGCACAAAAAACTAGAATCAGAATTAATCAGTTTAGCCCACAGTATTTTACAGATGAAAAACAAAGACGATGTCTTCGCGCTTTTAGAAAAAGCAAGTGAAATTCATGAGAAACTTTCGGTTTTAGCTTTTGTTGAAAATTATGTCAATACCACTCCAAATTTAGAAGAAACTAAAGAAGAATTAGTAGCTGTTGTTGAAAATGCTTTTGAATCAAAAGAATCTGTTGCCGAAGAGTTGGAGACAGTTTTAGAGGTTGTTAAAGAGGAAGAAATTGAAGAAGAAATAGTGGCAGAGGAATTACCAGTTGAAGTTACTCCTGAGGAAGACCCGGTTAAAGAAAAAGTTGTTTATAATTTAGAGGAAGAAGTTGAGGAGACCGCAGAGGACGAAGTACCTGAATTAACACTTGAACCTTCTGTAGAAGAAGAGGTCATTGAACAACCATTTGACGAATTAGAAGAACTATTGTTTGAGGCACCTGCACCTGAAAATAATTTTAAAGATGACGTCAAAGATGTAGGCGAACTTAAAACTGCTCCGCCTACTTTAGAGGATGAGTTGAAGGATACCGTATCTGTAGATATTACAGCAAGCCTTTTTGATGAAATGCCACAATCGTTAAATGATAAATTGTCGAAGAATATTCAAATTGGTTTGAATGATCGAATTGCCTTTGTGAAAAATCTGTTTGACAATAGTCAGGAGGATTATAACCGTGTTATTTCTCAACTCAATAGTTTTAATTCTCAAAAAGAGGCTAAAAAATTCATTACTAAAAATGTGAAACCTGATTATGATTGGTCTTCACAAAAAGAATTAGAGTCTCGTTTCATGGAATTTATTGAACGCAAATTTGTGTAAGCTCCTTGAGGCCTACCGTTGTACATACCCATATTCACAAACGCAAAACGGGAGTCACCCGTAGTATTGAGAATGTACTTCCATTTCTTTCGCACAACTTAAAAACCTATGTGTTCGGATCGAATATTGATGGAGAGGATATTTCAAAAAAGGAATTAAAAAAACTCCTTTTTTCTGATGCTCAGGTTGTAGTTCATGCGCATCGCAATAATGAATTGATGCTGATGCTTTGGTATCGATTTTTAGGCGCAAGATTCGGATTGGTTGCGACTCGACATTCTGCGACTACCCCATCAGGATTAACAAAGTTTTTACTGAAGAAGGCAGACAAAGTTGTTAGCTTGATTGAGTCGGTGCATCAAGATCTTAGGATAGAAAATGTTTGCATTTCGCATGGGGTAAATACTGATGAGTTTAAGCCTGATTCAACAATAAAACTTTCGAATATCAGTCAATCGAATATTATCCTAAATACAGGTAGAATTCGAAAGTCAAAAGGACAACTAAGCTTGGTGAAATCGGTAGAATTTTTAAAAAACCATAATGATTGGGCTTTAGTGATGGTTGGAAAGATTGATGATCAGAAATTTTATTCTGAGCTGCAATCCGTTATAAAGGATTTTGGGATTGAGAATCAAGTGTATTTCATGCCTGAGACTCGAGAAATCATTCCCTATTATCAGGCGGCTTCTATATTCGTTGCACCCAGTCACTCGGAAGGATTTGCATTAGTTACTGCCGAAGCAATGGCATGTGAGTGCACGACTATTGCTTCAGAACATGTTGGTGTTCACTCCCAATTGATTCAAAATGGTAAATCGGGATACCTTTTTGAAGTGGGTAATCATCAGCAATTGGGAAAAATTTTAAGCGAGATAATTTCGGGTGATTTAAAAGAAACCGGATCCGTGGCAAGGGCCGAAATCACTGAGCATTGGAGTGCGAAATTGGAGGCTAAAAGACTTACAGAGTTGTACCAATCTTTGCAATTTTAAATCAACCGTTTGTGACAAATACTTGAGCTGCTCGTCTCCCTAGAAAATCAAGTATTATGAAACAATTCACGTTAATCTTAGCATTTTTGCTTACACTAGGTGCAACTGCACAAGAAACTACTTTCAAGAAATTCTACAACATTCATAAAGACAAATCAGCCTTTTCATTAAATCTATCAGCTTCGTTCGCTGGTGCTTTTTTAAGCGATGATGATAATGACGAAATCAAAAAAATCCTAAAGAAATCGGGAGATTTTAAATTGATGGTTTTCGAAAACGAAGATTCAGAGGTATCTAAAGATTTTAAACGCTATGTGAGAAAATATAAGTTGACCACTTTAATGCGTGTAAAAGAAAGTGACGGAAATGCAGAGTTCTTTATTCTAGAAAAAAATGATAGAGTTAAAGAGATCATTTTAAGAGCTAGTGATGACAATGAAAAATTAGTTTTATTCGGCTTGAAAACCGATATGACTAAAGAGGAATTAGCTGAAATATTCTCAGATTCCAATATAAAAATCACCAAGTAATTCATTAAAATTAAAAGAGAAGATTATCCAATCTTCTCTTTTAATTTTTCTACTTCTTTCTTACTATTCCCGATAAAAATTTCGTCATCTATGATAAACACAGGTCGCTTCAAAAAGGTGTATTGATCTAAAATGTATTGACGATAATCAGCCTCAGTTAAGTTCTGATTTTTTAAGTCCATCGACTTGTACAATTTTGCTCGTTTATTAAAAAGAGCTTCGTAACTATTCGAAAAGGAATACATTTCTTCGAGCTGGTCGACACTGATCGGATTTGTTTTGATTTCTTGTTTTTCGAAACCTTCCAGATTTACTTCTTTTAAAATTCTTTTGCAGGTATCACAAGTTTGCAAAAAATATACTTTCTTCATTCGATATCTTTTATCTTTACGAGATAAAATTAAGGATAAATATGAAACACGAATTCGAAATTTTAATAAAAGCGAGAGAATTAGTTCTAAAAGAATTAGAAGATTTATCCTTAGAGGATTTACATAAGATTCCGACCGGATTTAAAAATAATATCGCCTGGAATGCAGCTCACATAGCGGTAACTCAACAGTTAATTCATTACGGATTATCAGGTTTACCAATGGCTATTTCAGACGAACTGATCGCAACCCACAGAAAAGGAACATCTCCAGCAAAAGTTTTTACTAAAGAAGAATTCGAGGAAGTAAAATCCTTATTGAAAAGTTTGCCAGAAAAGCTTGTTGCCGATTATGAGGCAGGCGTTTTTAAAGAATATAAAACCTATCCGACAAGTACGGGTTATGTATTAACTTCAATTGAAAATGCAATTCCGTTTAACAATATTCATGAAGGAATGCATTACGGAATTATTCGTTCGATTAAAAAGAAGTTGTAATGGGATATTTTGCAATTGCTTCAGTATTAGTAGTACTTTCGGCATTATTTGGATACATCAATGTTCGATTCATCAAATTACCAAGCGCTATTGGGTTGATGGTCGTTACGATTGTTTTCACATTGATTATTTTAGGAATTAGTTTTTTTGATGATACCTTTTTGCAATTAGAGAAAGAGCTGATAACCAACGTTGATTTTAAAACCGTCGTTTTAGATATCATGCTAAGTTTCCTCCTATTCGCAGGAGCATTGCACACCGATTTTAATCAGTTACAAGCAAATCGGAAACCGATTATTGCCTTTGCCACTTTAGGTACCGTAATATCTGTTTTTATCTCAGGAACATTTACCTATTACTTGCTACAACTTTTAGGATTTGAAGTAGCTTATATTTATTGTTTGCTCTTTGGAGCCTTAATTTCTCCTACAGATCCAATTGCTGTATTGGGAATTATGAAAAAAGTAGGCGCACCAAAAAATCTTGAGATTAAAATTGTCGGAGAGTCATTATTTAATGATGGAGTAGGTGTTGTTTTATTCTTAACCATCTTTCAAATTGCCCAAAAAGGAGGTAATATTAATGCCCTAGGAATTGCTCAATTATTCCTGGTTGAAGTCGCTGGCGGATTAGGTATCGGATTACTTTTAGGATGGATTACCTACAAACTTTTGAAAACTATTGACGACCACGATACAGAAGTAATTTTAACCCTTGCCTTGGTTATGGGCGGAACAGTACTTTGTCAGAAATTACACGTTTCGGCTCCATTAGCTATGGTAGCCGCAGGTTTACTTATCGGAACAGATAAAGTTCGAAATTCATCAATGAGTAAAACCACAGTAAATTACTTGGATAAATTCTGGGAGATAATTGATGTCTTACTCAATGCGGTGCTCTTTGTTTTAATAGGGATGGAAATTCTTGTATTAACCTTTGATACCACATATATTTTGGCAGCAGTTTTAGTAATACCGCTATTGTTATTGGGTAGATATTTATCACTTCTGGCTCCGATAAAATTTTATTCCAAACAACTGGAGTTTGTTCCAAAAACCAACCTGATAATGACTTGGGGCGGATTGCGAGGTGGAATATCAATTGCGTTAGCCTTAAGTCTAACAACCGCAATGCAGCGTGATTTATTCTTAGTAATGACCTATTTGGTCGTTGTATTCTCCATCATTATTCAAGGTTTGACAGTAGGAAAATTAATCAAGAAATTTGCTAGCGATAATTTGTAATTTTGTAATCTTTTTTAAGACCAACATTCAAAAATAGAAGACGTGAAATTTAATACGAAAACAATCCACGGAGGACATAAACATGATGAAAGTACAGGTGCTGTAATGCCTCCAGTTTATTTAACTTCAACTTACGCACAGGAGAGTCCAACCGTTCATAAAGGTTATGAATATTCTAGAGCAGCGAATCCAACTCGAACTGCTTTAGAAAACAATTTTGCCGCAATTGAAGGAGGATCTCACGGATTCGCATTTTCATCTGGATTATCAGCTATTGATTGTGTTTTACGTTTACTATCTCCAGGTGATGAGGTGATAGCTGGTGATGATTTGTACGGAGGTACCTATCGAATGTTTACGCGTTTGTTTTCAAAATACGGATTGGAATTTCATTTCGTAGATATGAGCCATCCAGAGAATGTGTCTTCAAAACTAAATGAGAATACAAAATTGGTTTGGTTAGAAACCCCAACGAATCCGTTGATGAAAATTGCCGATATCGAAGCAATTTCGAAATTGGTAAAAGACTATGACGATTCCATACTGATTTCCGTTGATAACACTTTTGCTACACCATATTTGCAGCAACCACTCAACTTAGGAGCAGATATTGTGATGCATTCGGCAACGAAATATTTAGGTGGTCATTCTGATTTAATTATGGGAGCCTTAATGGTTAAAGATCCTGAGCTGGCTGAACAGATTCATTTTATTCAATTTGCAGGAGGAGCTGTTGCAGGACCAATGGACTCTTTCTTAGCGCTTCGCGGAATAAAAACACTTCATGTTCGCATGCAAAGACATTGTGAAAACGGAAATACAGTGGCAGAATTCTTAAGTAACCATCCGAAAGTAGCAGATGTATATTATCCTGGTTTGACTTCACATCCAGGTCATGATATTGCCAAAAAGCAAATGAAGGATTTTGGAGGAATGGTTTCCTTCCGATTAATAGATGATAGTAAAGCGGCAACATTTAAATTTTTAGAGAACACGAAAGTCTTCACTTTGGCTGAATCATTAGGAGGTGTGGAAAGTTTAGTTAATCACCCTTCAACCATGACCCATGCATCGATTCCTGAAAAAGAAAGATTGGCAATCGGAATCACAGATTCACTAATTCGTTTAAGTGTCGGAATTGAGGCAATCGAGGATTTACTTGCTGATCTAGATCAGGCTTTAAATGCTTAATTGATAATTAAGATTTCTTCTAAGAAGTAATTCGCTCGTAATTCGAAATCTCTTAATTCTGGGTGATAAATGATTACTTCAGGTTGTCTTTTGAGTAAGAAATTTCCAGTGTCCCATTTGTTATTGTTGTTATCGTCGATAATGGCGCGAACCGTATAATTTTTTGGTTCGAGTAAATCAAAAACGAGAGATTCACTGCCCGAAATTGTTCTTTGTTCCACAAGATCAGTCTGATTTCTACCCGAAAGTAATTGAACGATTACATTCTTGTTTTGTGTGTTGTTCACATTTAATGTAATCCTACCGTAGTCCTCGATTTCTTGTGTGTAAAGACTGTAATTCAGCGTATCATGAGAAACTTTGTAAATATCTTCTAGAGCTTTCGGAAGAAAGGTTACAGTATACTTTTGAACCGGTTTTTTATCGAATAAAAGGTATACTTTATTTTCTTTTTTTGAAGGTAACACTTCAAACGGAACATTAATTGTATCCTTATCGATTAGTTTAACTTTTGAAGTATCTACTTTGATAATAGGTGTATTACTTCGGAGATAAAAGGTATCTCGGAAATGTAGCGTTTTTCGAATAGAGGGGCTTATCAATAAGGAATCAATCTTCTTTTTGCGCAGTCGAACCGTGACGGTATCGATAAAGTCATCTTTTTGCACAACAAAATTGAGCGAATCCCGATCAATAGGAGTAAACCAATAGTTTAGTGAATCTCTACCTTGTTCGTATTTCGCAACACTTTGAAAAGAGTCCGGAACTTTGCTCAAAAGTGAGATACTAAAGTTTTTGCGATCTCCATTAAATCCGAATTGAATCTTCCCTTTGGTCAATTCTTTTCCTCTCGCAAACTCGAAGGGTTGATCTTCATAAAAATAGACAATTGGAGTTTCAATAATACTATCCTGCGGAAGGTTAATTGTATCATTTAAAAATCCAATTCTATCCGTCTTCGGATTGAATATGTAATCACCAATTTCTTCTTTTAGTGCAACTACTTTATAGGATCCCTTTTTAAGGTTGAAGAAAGAAAAGTTTACCGAATCTTGAGTTTTGGTGACGTAATTCGGTTTTTTCTTATAGACAATAGAATCTGTATATGCACTGTCTAAACGATATAGTAATAAACTTATGTTTGCTTTGTTTTCGGTAGTTCCAACCTCCTTTACTGACCCTTTTGTGGTTAGCGAATCGATGTAATCTCCAGTCGAAAAAACATAACTAAAGTTTTCTAAAACATTAGATTCATTGTTGTCCACTACAGCATTTCCAAAATTGAAAATATAAGTAGTATTCTCTTGAAGAGTATCCAAGATTTTAATCTTAAATTCCTTACTTGGCGAACCTTGTGGAGATATTAAAGGAGGATTTTTAAGTGGAGGAGAAACAATTAATTGTTTGTTCAAATCCTTCATTCGAACAAATTCATCGAATTCAATTCGTATCTCCTTAGCTTTAAAAAATAGGCTTTTGTAAGGCGGTTTTGCGGTAACAAAAATAGGAGCATCTTCATCTTTTGGGCCGCCTTGCGGTCTTCCTGTTTTAGCACAATTAGACAAAACTAAAAAGCCTAATGCGCTGCAGATAATACTGATATTTCGTTTCGAAAATAACCTCATTTCGCTACAAAGAAACGATTAATTTTTCATAAAAAAAGTACAAAAATCTATTCGGTATATGCCATGCTTAAAATACTTATGTCACAGTTGTCAACCTTTTTGAATTCCGAGGCACAAGAAGTCAAAGTCGCCCCCGTAGTGATTACGTCATCAACAAGTAAAATGTGTTTATTCTTAAAGAGCTCGGGTACGCCAATCTGGAATTTGGTATTCACATTCGAAAAGCGTTCCATTCGGGCTTTTAACGTCTGAGTCTTAGTTGATGAAACTCTAACTAATTGATTCTCTATGACTGGTTTATTTAGGAAATTACCAAGTTGATGTGCAAACTTCGAAACTTGATTGTATCCCCTTAATTTTAACTTTTTTGGATGTAATGGAACCGGAATGATATAATCGATAGATTGAAATTCTGGGTTGTGTTCAAGAATGGACCCTATCCATTTTCCAAGCCACGTTCCGATGGACTCATTTCCTTTGTATTTCAGTTCTTGAATAATGTTTTTTACAATTCCCATCCGCCGATAAATCAGAAGGGAATACCCCAATTGGATTGTCACTTTTCCATAAAAGGATTGCGTTATTACATTATTTCTGAAATCGGTCAGTGGAAGTTGCGGTAACTGATGCAGGCAGTTGACACATAGGTATCTTTCTTGTTCGAGAAGTGGAATTTTACATTCAATACAAAGGTCAGGATAAAAAATCCTGATGAGGTCGGATAATAAGTTCAATTTCATAGCAATATCGAAGATAAAATTGAAATGAAAACCATGCAAATATTTTATGAAGAGAAACTAAAAATACCTTGCTAGAATTGAGTAAACACGTATCTTTGTGGCCATTATGGCAGTACAGGAAGATCAGTTTAAGAAGGTTTTATCGCACGCGAAAGAGTACGGATTTGTATTTCAATCCTCAGAGATTTATGATGGATTAAGTGCGGTATACGATTATGCGCAACACGGTGTTGAGTTAAAGAAAAATATTCGTGAATATTGGTGGAAAGCAATGGTTCAATTGTACGAAAATATTGTTGGAGTAGATGCTGCCATCCTTATGCATCCAACAACATGGAAAGCCTCTGGTCACGTAGATGCCTTCAATGATCCATTAATTGATAACAAAGATTCCAAAAAGAGATATCGTGCAGATGTTTTAATCGAAGATTACTGTGCGAAAATTGAAGGAAAAATCAATAAGGAAGTGGCCAAAGCGGCAAAACGATTTGGAGATGCTTTCGACAAAGATCAATTTGTTGCTACGAATCCGAGAGTTCTTGGATATCAGGAAAAGATCAATTCGATTTTATCAAGAATGGCAAAATCCTTAGAAAATGAAGATTTAGCCGATGTAAAATTACTGATTGAAGAATTAGGAATTGTTGATCCGTTAACGGGGTCAAAAAACTGGACAGAGGTAAAGCAATTCAATTTAATGTTCGGTACCCAAATTGGAGCTTCTGCCGAAAATTCTACCCAGGTTTACTTGCGTCCGGAAACAGCGCAGGGAATTTTTGTGAACTTCTTGAATGTTCAGAAAACAGGAAGAATGAAGATTCCATTCGGAATTGCTCAAACTGGAAAAGCGTTTAGAAACGAGATTGTTGCTAGACAGTTTATTTTTAGAATGCGTGAGTTCGAACAAATGGAAATGCAATTTTTTATCAAACCAGGTACCCAAAAAGAATGGTATGAGCATTGGAAAAAAGAACGCTTAGCCTGGCATTTGAGCTTAGGAATGGGAGTGGATAATTATCGTTTTCACGATCATGAAAAATTAGCCCATTATGCTGATGCTGCAGCTGATATTGAATTTAATTTCCCATTCGGATTTAAAGAATTGGAAGGAATTCATTCCAGAACTGATTTCGATCTAACGCAACACGAACAATTTTCGGGTAAAAAGTTACAATATTTCGATCCGCAAGAGAATAAGAGCTATGTGCCTTACGTAGTTGAAACTTCTATTGGATTGGATCGTATGTTCTTGGCTGTATTTTCGAATTCTCTTGTTGATGAAGAATTAGAGAATGGAACAACACGAACTGTATTAAAATTACCTCCAGTATTAGCACCTTATAAAGCGGCTATTTTACCATTGGTTAAGAAAGATGGATTGCCAGAAATCGCCAAAGAAATCGTTGAGGATTTAAAATGGGATTTTAATACCTTTTATGATGAAAAGGATGCTGTTGGTAAACGTTATAGAAGACAAGACGCAATTGGAACGCCATTCTGTATTACCATTGATCATCAGACTTTAGAAGATCAAACAGTAACCATTAGACATCGTGATTCTATGGATCAACAAAGAGTTGCCATTGCAGAATTACGATCAATGATTGGTAAAGAAGTTTCTGTGCGAAACTGGTTAAAAAAGATTCAGGAATAACTTAGAGTCTCCAGCCTACATTTAGTCCGATACGAGGAACAATCACAGGTGAGATTGAACCAAAAAGGTTTCGCCCTAATCCGCCGTATAGATCGATAACCAGTCCTCCACTGGCAATGTATTTCATTCCGACAGCCACGCCCAGTGCTCCGTCGGTGTATTTTACGTCATTATCTTTCCCTGAATTGATTCCGATGAATCCTTCTCCGAAGAAATTCCAGGTCTGGTTAGTGCTAAAATAATGTCTGTAATACGGTGCAATCATGAAGTCTTCATTGTATCGAAAAGAAACACTTTCATTGGTTAAGTTGACCAAAGCCGAAATACCGAATGAGGATTCTTCATTCAAATAGTTTTCGAAAGAACCTTCCAAACTCCTTATGATTAAGGCGTCTGCCAGATCTAGTTTTAACTCAGTTTGACTGTATGATAATGAACTCAATAAGAGCGTTAAGGCAAAAACAATTTTTTTCATTTGAAATGTATTAGTGTGGAATAATCAACATTCTGGTTACACAAACATACTAAAACTTAAAAAGTAGATTATTGAAAAGAAACAGAAGTTTTAAAAAGATTTCAAAAATTCAGAATTGATAATCCGATCAGAGTTAAAAATCAGCTCGTAATTGAATCGTTCCAGAATGGATTGCCCGCACATTTTCGCTTTTTCGTCCGAAGTAATTTAGATTTAGGTTTAAAAACGAATTTAGTTTTTTATTGAATAAAAGATTCCAAGTAAAATTGCGACCGGCCTGCAGTCCTTCTAGCATTTGATAAGCCACTGGCGAGTTTGTATTGCCCGAAAAATCATTCAAATAGTAATTGATAATAGCCGAAACCTGTTCATTCTTTTGACCTAAATAGAAGTATTCAATTCCGAATTTTTGTTGGTTCAATCGCTCTAAATTTAAAATGGTATTCTCCTTTTTCTTGAAGTGATAAAATACGGAAAATCGATTGTCTTTCGAATACAAGAAATTCAATTTTGGTTGAATCTCATAATTATGCAACAAATAATTTCGATCGGCAAAATTCTCAGTATTCAAACCATTTGTGCTGTAGGAACCTAAAAATTCAATAAACCAAAAATTTGAGAATTTATGAGCGAAATCAAGTTGATGAAGCTCGATATCATTCTCCTGATTTCCAATGAGGAATTGTTGCTTTAATTTCGAATTCCCATAGGTGTAACTCGTGCTGCATTTTTGCAAACCTCGATTATAATGAAGCGTATTTCTGAAATTTAATTGCAGACTGACAAGGTTGTTCTCATCGAAATCGAATGGATTTAATTGAAAGGAATTTTCAGACCGTTCTTGTTCGTTATTTGCCAAAAGGGACGTCTGATTACTAAAATGGGAAATCCATTTTTTAAATCCGTTACGATTACTCCACTGATTAAAATTCATGAAGACATTTTGTTGCCATTTTGCACGTTGCGTAGGTACAAATCGGATATTTGGTTTTGGCAATCGCAAATATTCGGCTTGATCTTGAAATTGTGCGATTTCAAACTCGTTAAAATCTTTAATTCCGTCTCCGTTGTAGTCAATCCAAGTATAAAAACCAAGTCCGGGTTCTGTTCTTACATAGATAAAATCCTGCCGCGCCACATTTCCAGATGAGGTTTCATAGGTAGAGTTGAGTGAAACAAAATTGTTAAACAGTTTCTGCTGATAAATGACTCTTGAGTTTAGTGCCTTTTCATTGGCTGCAAATTGATTTTCGGTCAATCGGTAGTTGGCGAATATACTTAGATTGGTTTTCTTGTTTTGAATCAATTTACTCTGAACATAAAAGGTTTTTCTTCTATTGATTTGTTCAAATTGATTTCTTCGGATACTATCGTTTGTCCGAAAATTCACTCCGAATTTCGCATAAATTTTTGTTGAATCTCCGACTCCAAAATAGGCTTCATAATCTTCATATTTATGACTCGTATTGATGAATTCTTGGTTGGTAATATTCTTTCGGGTATTGTCTTCAATATTCAATTCAACTCCCATCCAACTTTTTGAAAATGAATGTTCAACCTTTCCAATAGATCGTAAAAATGAATTTTCTTCAAGTGTTGATGTATTTGTTAGATAACTCGTATTAAAACGTATAAATGTATTTTCGAGATTGAATTGGGATAAAAATTCATGTTTATTCCCATTGAATAAATCTACATAATTTAAATGATTGAATCGGTACCTGATAAAATCATCCTTTTGATTTTTTAATTCCCAGGTCGATTGAAAATAATTCTTCGTTCCTCTATTGGTTAAGAGGTTCCAATCCCGGTTAAATTCAATCGATTCCCATCGCTGTAGGGTACTAAAATTTTTATGTGCGTATTCATGACTAAGGGCAGAAGTTAATTTCCATTTTTTATCAATCAATTTTTGCCTTAAAGTTACCTTGGCAGCAAGTCCTTTGTTTTCTGAATTATCAATAGATGAAAACAAATTCGGATCAATATTACTCAGTGCTATTTCTGAGGTTATTTCTGTTTTTTCTGACGGATTAATTCGCGATTGAACCATGGCAAATTGTGATTTTGTTGGAGCAGTTAACCGAATGATGGGTTGGTAATCGCCCTGATTGACGCCTACAAAAACAAATATGTTTCCGATTGCTGTGGTCCGATCTAAAACATAATTTCCATTATTCTGCCCCACCTGACTGAACGTTACTGTGTATAACTCATCGGTTTCATTCGTCGAATATTCGAAGAAATCAACAATGCCATTATTTGATTTTTTGTACAGTATTTTGTTTTCATCATAAGTGTCCAAAAATGCACTTTCTGCAATCATGGCATTTGGGTCGTTTCCAGCATTGGCAAGAATTAATTTTTGTTCATCACTGAGATTTTGTTGAAGTGCCTGATTTTTAGCATCATTCTCACTGTAGAAAAAGGCTGAAATCTCGAAATTTTCCTTTTTATATTCAGCCTCATTGTACGTTATAAATCGCGTAAAATTCCGATCGGAATATTGGAATTCTACCGTAATCCGCATGTCATTATTTATTGGATAGGTTGTGTTGAAGGTAATTTCACCCAAATTGTAATTGATAACATAATCTTTATTCTCTCCCCGCTCCACCGGAACCCCATTAACAAATACGCGATCACTACCTTCTATGATTAAAATTGCAGCTTCATTATTTTGTCCGAACAATTTGTATGGTCCTTGATTGCCTTCGACTCCGGTGAATCTGAAATTATTGAATTTACCTCTTACTACAGCTCCCGATGCCGCCAGACTGAAATCATCAGAAATATTTGCGTTTACTCGTAAACCTGCAATCTGTTTTGTAAATGGTACGAAGAAACTTGTTTTGTTGGATATGGAGATGTCTCCCGCTCGTACACCCCAATTGTCACTAGAGATCTCCATATAAATACGATCGAAATCGGTGAAGTTTTGAGAGTATCCGTTGGTTTGAATAGGGATGTTAGTATCGAATATCCGAGCTTTTAAATTGACGTTTTTCGACAGTTTACCCGAAATTTCGAGATCAAGAGCCGAATTGGTAACGGCATTTTGATTATTTCCAGAAGTGACGCCACGAGCTATGAATCCTCGCGTTTTTAGTCCTTCAAACAATTGAACGTTTTCTTTGTTATTTGAGGTTTTAAATCGATAAACAGGATCTTTATTTGTTTCTTCTAAAATTAAATTATCGCTGTATGGCGTATAAATTTTGGTAACAAAATCTGGAAATCGGAAATATTCTATGGTGATCTCCGTGTACCTCTTTGAATCAATTATCAGCAAGGCATTTGAAAAATCAACTTTATATTCGGATGCTTGGATGAGCTTTTTGGTTGAGTCGAAAATTTTAAAATCTACCGGATTGATGGGCACAGAATCAAAACGTACCGAGTCTTTTTTGATGCTTATAGAGATTCTTCTAAAGGTGGGATTTTCGATTTGGGCTTGCACACTTATGCAACCGAACAGAAAAAGGATTAGAAGTGTTTTTTTTGGCATAAATAGTACCTATGTAACGTAAAAATATACTTTTTATGCTATTGTCCATATTAGAATAATGATTGTTGTTTAGAAGGACTTTCGTGATTCAATAACCATTGCTTACGACACTTTCCGCCTGCGTACCCAGTCAAAGATCCATCAGATCCAATCACGCGATGACAAGGAATGATAATAGCAATCGGATTTTTACCATTTGCAGATGCCACTGCCCGAATCGCTTTAACATCACCAAATACTTTACTTTGCTCTAAATAGGATCGAGTTTTTGAAAAAGGAATTTCTATGAGAATCTCCCATACTTTCCGTTGGAATTCCGTGCCCTTCGGATTCAATTTCAAATCAAAATTCGTTCTATTACCTTCGAAGTATTGGTTCAATTGCGCAACACAATTTGTTAATGATTCTGGGATTGTTTTGGAGATATTTTGATCATCAGTTAGAAAAGTCACTTCTTGGATACCATCAGTATCACCAGTGATTTGTATTGGTCCAATGGGTGATGATATAACTACGGATTCAATCATGCTTATATGCCGAATACTTCTTTAGAATTCTCGGTAGTAATTTTCGCAATCTCCTCGTAAGTCAATCCGTATATGTCAACAAGTTTATCAAGTACCTTTTCTAGGTAAGCACTTTCGTTACGTTTGCCTCGATATGGTTTCGGGGCCAAGTAAGGCGAGTCGGTTTCAAGAACAATATGTTTCAATTCAATTTGATTCAGAAACTGATCAATTTTTCCATTTTTAAAGGTAACTACACCGCCAATTCCCAATTTCATATTATATGAAATGGCCTGATGTGCCTGTTCTAATGTTCCAGTAAAACAATGGAAAATACCTCTTAATTTTTCGTCTTTTTCCGTTTCTAAAACTTCAAAGATTTCGTCAAAAGACTCACGAGAATGAATGACTATAGGAAGGTTTTTTTCCTTTGCCCAACGGATTTGAGTTCGAAATGCTTCTTGCTGTTCAGTCAAGAATGTTTTATCCCAATACAGGTCAATTCCGATTTCACCAACTGCATAAAAATGTCTGCTATCTAGCAAATCTTTCACATGAGCCAATTCTTCTTTGAAGTTCTCCTTGACAGAAGTTGGATGCAATCCCATCATCAGAAACACATTTTCTGGATGTGATTTTTCTAAATCCAACATTCGATTTGTGTAGGAAGAGTCAATGGCCGGAATAAAAAATCGAGAAATTCCAGCATCAATAGCACGCTGAATCATATCATTTCGATCTTCGTCGAATTGCTCTGAATATAAATGGGTGTGAGTATCAGTAATCATTTATAGAAAATTGAAAACGCAAAATTACAATACTTTCTACCAAGGGTTCCTATTTTTCATTGCTTTATATGACGTACCTTTGAAAAAAAACAGGAATGACTTTTCAAGACTTAGATCTTTCAAATCAATTGCATTATGCAATAGAAGATTTAGGATTCGAGACTCCAACTCCGATTCAATCACAAGCTTTTTCAGTAGTTCGTTCTGGTAAGGACGTTGTTGGAATTGCACAAACGGGTACAGGGAAAACATTTGCCTACATGTTACCCATTTTAAGAGATTTAAAGTTTTCTAAACAAAAACATCCTCGGGTTCTGGTTTTGGTACCAACGAGGGAGTTGGTTCTACAAGCAGTAGAAGATATTGAGAAGTTAGCTAAATATATTAATGTGAGGGTATTGGGGGTTTACGGTGGAACAAATATCAATACCCAAAAACAAGCCATTATTCAAGGACAAGATATCATTGTGGCAACACCTGGACGCCTGTATGATTTGGGATTGAGTAATGCTTTGAAATTAAAGACCATTCAAAAATTGGTGATTGATGAGGTTGATGTAATGCTTGATTTAGGTTTTAGGCCCCAATTGATGAATATTTTTGAAATGATTCCAGAAAAAAGACAGAATATTCTCTTTTCGGCGACTATGACCAAGGAGGTCGATACTTTGATTTATGACTTCTTCAAAAACCCACAAAAGTTATCAATTGCTGTGAGCGGTACACCATTGGACAATATCTCACAAGAAGCGTATCAAGTAACTAATTTTTTCACAAAGGTCAACTTATTGAAACATCTCTTGGCGGATAAAGAATCATTCAATAAAGTATTAATTTTTGTTGGATCCAAACGCATGGCAGATTTCTTATTCAAGCAGCTCGATGAGTTTTATGGTACTGATTTATGTGTCATCCATTCGAATAAAACGCAGAATTACAGAATTCGTTCTATTCGCCAATTTGATGAGGGTACCAATCGAATTTTAATAGCCACGGATGTTATGGCTAGAGGATTAGATTTTGAAAATGTAAGTCACGTCATTAATTTTGATACTCCAGATTTTCCTGAAAACTATATGCATAGAATAGGGAGAACAGGTCGAGCTGAGAAAAAAGGAAATTCGATTTTATTTTCTACAGCAAAGGAAGAAGCTGCAAAAGCAAGAATAGAAGAATTAATGAAATATGAAATTCCAACAACTCCTTTTCCAGAAGGTGTAGAAATTTCAAAACAATTAATTGAAGAAGAGCGCCCCAAAGAAGTTGAGTTACAGTCTAAAAATAGAACTGGACTTGAGTATGTTCCTGGACCCTCGTTTCACGAGAAAAGTGAGAAGAATAAAAAAGTGAATCTAGGAGGCAAATACAAAAGAGAGATTGCTAAAAAGTATAAAAAGCCAAAAACAAGAGGAGATAAAAACTACAATAGAAAAAATAAAAGGAAGTAATGCAAGTATTAACACCCCAAGAGCTCCACAATTTAGCAATGAATGTTGTCGGTGAAAAATTAACTGGTATGGGTTATGAGTTCCAAGCAATCAATAGTCAGTTAAAGAAACATCCGCAGTTCGTATTGTATAAAGAGGGAGAACCGACCATTTTTGTTTTGGTAAAGGCGACATCCAATTTACAGAACCCTAATGAGTATGATGTGCTGTGGATGGAGACTTTTAAAGAACATGCCATAAAGAACGGCGCCAAGGTATGGTTTGCAGGTGTCGGAATTGCAAATGCCGAATCAGTAGATAATCCGGTATTTAAAAACCAGCCTTACTATCTGGCCTTCGAAGATTTTGTAGAAATATTATAACAAAAAAAATCACCTTGAGAAAGGTGATTTTTTTTTTTAGCTTTTGTAAACTTCTTATTCAGAATCCTGCTCTAATAAATCAAAGAACTGATTTAACTTAGGCATGATAATGATTTTAGTTCTTCTATTTTTCGCTTTATTTTCTGGCGTATCATTTTCAGCAATTGGAATGTACTGACTTCTACCTGCAGCTGTTAAACGCTGAGGCTTCACACCATATTTGTATTGTAATACTCTAACAATCGAAGTAGCTCTTAAGGCTGATAAATCCCAGTTATCTTGGATTAAATCTCTCTTAATTGGCGTTGAATCAGTATGTCCTTCGATTAATACATCCATCTCTGGCTGATCTTTAATCACTTTCGCAATTTTTTCTAAAACAGTGTATGCGTTTTCAGTGATATTGTAGCTACCGCTCTTGAATAATAACTTGTCAGAAATTGAGATAAATACAACCGTTTTCTCAACGTTTACTTCGATATCTTTATCTTGAATACCATCAGTTAGGTTTTTCGTTAAGTGATATTTGATGGCAAGATTGATTGAATCTTTTTGCGTCATAGCCTTACGAATACCGTTAATGTATTTGTCTTTTTCGCTTAATTGAGAAATTACTTTTTTAATGTTGTCTGATGAAGATTGAGTTAAAACAGTTAAGTTTTCCACTTGTTTTAAAGCAGTCGATTTATCAATTTGTAATGATTTCACCTGCTGCTCTAAGCTCATTGCCTTTGTGTCATTTTTCTCCTTTTCAATTAAACATTTTTGCAAGCTAGCTTTTGTGGCTAGAAGCTCTTGTTGAGTGCTATCATGCTTTGATTGCAAGGCAGCAAATTCTTTTTTTGAAACGCAAGATGAAAATGCGAAAATAAAACTGAATAAAATTGATAATTTTTTCATTTCTCTTAATTCTAATAATTCATCCCAAAGTTAAAAAAATCATGAGAAACTAAGCTTGATTAACAAAGAATTATGAAAAAATATGCGGTATTTTTGCAGAGGTTATTAAGATTTTCTAAAAATGAAAAAATATCTAATCCTAATTGTAATAATATCAGTTTTTTTTGCTTGTTCTGATGATAATCCAAAACGAGTAGAATTAACTGGTTCCGTTTTCGGAACCACCTACAAAATAATTTACTTGGGTGACTCGAAAGACTACTCAAAATCGATTGATAGCATTTTTGATGTGACCAATAATAGCGTGTCAACATACATTCCGAATAGCCTAATCTCAAAGGTGAATAAAGGTGATACTACCATTGAAATTGATACGATTTTCAAGGAAGTATTTATAAAATCGAAGGAAATTTTTGTTGAGAGTCACGGATTCTTTGATCCTACCGTTGGAAGTTTGGTGAATGCCTATGGATTTGGACCCAAAAAGACTAAATTGGATCTGACTCAAAATCAAATTGATTCGATTATGAATTTCGTCGGACTTGATAAAGTAAGTCTGAAGAATAGCCAAATTATAAAATCGAATTCTAATGTTTATCTGGATTTTAATTCGATTGCTAAAGGTTTCGGAATTGATTTGGTCGCACGGTTTTTTGAAGATCAGGGGATCAATAATTACTTAGTTGAAATTGGAGGAGAAATTCGGACCAAAGGAGCAAAGGAAGAAGGAAAACCTTGGGTGATTCAGGTTGTGAATCCGGTTGATGCCGACAACAATGGCGGTTATACCAAAATCAATTTGTCAGATAAATCCATGGCTACATCTGGTAATTACAGAAAGTTTAGAATTGCCGACAATGGTATAAAATATGTGCATACAGTAAATCCGAAAACAGGATTAGCTCAGGAAAGTAATTTGTTAAGTGCTTCTGTTATAGCGGCCTCAGATTGTGCTGATGTCGATGCCTATGCTACGGCAATTATGGCTATGGGGTTAGAAAAAGCAAAGGTGTTTTTAGAAAAGCGTCCTGATTTAAAAGTGATTCTAATTTACAGTGATTCAAATAACGAATTAAAGGAGTATTCCAATCTAAATCAATAGTGTAAACAACTGAATATTTGGTCGATTCAAATGGTTACATCAGCTATTCTGAATATTCAATCCGTAATTAATTTCGTTACTTTGTAATTCCAAAAATAAAATTGTTCCATTCCATGAAAAAAGTATTTGTGCTTCTCGGTTTACTATTTTCAATTTTTTCATATGCTCAGACCAATGATGAAATCGCTGGTGTGTATTTGAAAAGAGCTAGGAAGGTAATCGAAGAAAGCATAGATTTTAAAGAAGCTAAAGTACTTTACGAAAAAGCAATGCGATATGTCGACTCTGTGAAAACATCCGACATGGCGATGTTAGGAGCCCGAATCTATTATGAGTTGGAAGAGTACAAAACCGCTAAACGATTATCTAAAAAGTATTTCGTTTTGGTGAAGAACCGAAAAAGTGAGGAATACGAGGATCAATTGGAGCTTGCGATTTTAATCACCGAAGAACTCGAACAACAGGAAGAAGAACAAAAGCGACTGGAAGAAGCACGTATTAAAAAAGAAAAGGAAATTAAGTTCATAGATTCTCTAAAAACCGAGTGGCGATCAAAAGCCAAATCAATGGTTCTGCCTTTTGATGGTATCGATGCGTTCAATAAATATCAAGTTGCAATTTACAGATACAAGGAAAAAGTAGGTCTATTAAGTGATGTAGGTGAAATTATTGTAGAGGCCAATGATTTTGAAGATGTCGTTTCGTTTGATGGTATCTTTATTTTTAAGGATAAGGCCAATGAACCCTCAAAATTATACTATTATAATATGTCAACATCAGAAGGATTTGATATTCCGGCCTTGTCAACGTTTAATATATTATCTACTCATTACGGAACCGTAATGTTACCTAGAGCAAATGCACAATTGGTTACTTATCCGAATAACTCGTATGAACCCTTTATTTTCGATTTGAATACCAGATCATTGGTCCGTTTAGAGAATCAGAAAGAGTTATTTAAAAGTCTTCGCAAGTCCGATGCTATCGATAAATACAATAATGATGGTGAGGTGAAAAAGGACAAAACATGGTATACCTTTGGTGGTCATCTTGGCGGTGGAGTTCATCCACTATATGAAGAAAACTATGTATTGAGTGGTTTCCTATTTTCCATTGATGGTACTTTCTTGTCTGCAAAAACCGATTATCAATATATCGGTCCATTTTACAATAATACGATGCAGGCCATCCGAGGGAATGAAACCATTTGGGTGAATCAAAATGGAACGAAAATCAGTGCAGCAGCAGATGCATCTAAAGGTTATTCTGGAGAATCAAGAGTAGTTAAAACTGAGGGTGGATTCCATATCATGCAAGGAGATAAGATTGTTTTGGGAGATGATAAATTGGAAACAATTGAAGATTTTGTTGCCCGATTCTTTAAGAAGTAATGTAATCTTATTTAAATACCACGGGTAGGATTTCTCCCTTTTGTAAGGCATATCGCTCCAGTAATTCTGGAGCTATTTTCTTTGTGTAATCAACTTCTTCAACTTTAAATCCAGCCTCGTGAAGTCTATCGAAATAATCAAGACCGTAAACACGAACGTGGTCATATTGTCCGAAAATTCGAGTGCGTTCTTCCTTATCGGTTATACTATCATCTTCAAATGTTTCTTTGCGATTAATATCCTGTGGTATTTGGAAAATTCCCCATCCGCCAGGTTTCATCACGCGGTATAGCTCTGCCATGGCTTTTTTATCATCAGAAATATGTTCCAAAACATGATTACAGAAAATGACATCAAATTGATTGTCTTCGAAAGGTAGGTTACAGATATTTGCCTTAACATCTGCCAGGGGAGAATCCAGATCAGAAGTTAAATAATTTAAATTCTTTTGTTTTCGAAAGCGCTTATAAAAGCATTGTTCGGGGGCAATGTGAAGTACACTTTGTTGCTTTTCTTTTTCGAAAAAATCGGTTTCTTCTTTTAGATACAACCACATCAATCGATGTCTTTCTAATGAAAGGGTAGAAGGTGACAAAGCATTCGGACGTTGGTTTTGGTAACCATAAGGTAATAGTTTACGAAAGCTTTTACCGTCGATAGGATCGATGAATTTATTACCTTTTAAATAGAGAACAAATAGAGGTTTTACCCAATAACTTGCCTTGATTAACCAAGGTCTTGGAATCGTATTCAGTATGAGTTTGAATAGTTTCATTTAAACCACTAATGGTTCTTTTCGAAAAGACTCTTCTTCGTCACTTTCAATTCCTAAAGCCTCGTAGATATATTTGAATGTAGAAAGTAATTCAGGTTTACCGTCAACTATGGCAACATCATGTTCGAAGTGTGCTGAAGGTTTTTTGTCTAAAGTCGTGATGGTCCATCCGTCGCTGTGCTGACGAATTTTATGAGTACCCATATTAATCATCGGTTCAATGGCAACAACCATTCCTTCAACGAACTTTTTACCGCGACCTCGTTTCCCGTAATTTGGCATTTCTGGATCCTCATGCATTTTACGACCTAGTCCATGGCCGACCAATTCTCGAACTACACCGTAACCATAAGGTTCAACATATTTTTGAATTGCAAATCCAACATCGCCTGCACGATTACCCAATTTGAATTCTTTAATTCCGGCATACAAACTTTCTTTAGTTATACGTAAAAGCTTTTCTGTATCCGGATCAATTTCACCTACAGCAAAAGTATATGCATGGTCACCGTAAAAATCATTCTTAATGGCTCCGCAATCAATAGAAATAATATCGCCTTCCTTTAGAGGTTCTGTAGTTGGAAATCCGTGAACCACCTGTTCATTTGGAGACATACACAATGTATTCGGAAAATCATACAATCCTAAGAATCCAGGAATGGCACCTTGAGAGCGAATAAAGTCTTCGGCAAGTTTATCCAAATATAACGTAGTTACTCCTGGTTTAACCTCCTTTGCAAGCATCCCTAGTGTTTTTGATACCACTAAGGCGCTTTCTCGCATTAATTCAATTTCTTCTTTTGACTTCGGAATTATCATTGCTTCTAATTGAACTGCAAAAGTATAAGATTATACGGACTTTTTAATCATTATCATAGGAATGCTTATAAGGCTCTCCTGAAATGATTTTTAAAATATCTTTTTCGATGGATTCTCTCGGATATTCAACGAACCTTCCTACTTCTTTTCCTCGTCGGTAAAAAATGAAAGTAGGTACTCTAATGATATTGAATCCTACTTCTAAACTATCTGGTGTTCCTTTGCTACGATTGACGGTTATTAACTCCAGATTCTTTTCGTTAAATCCAGTCTGATCAAGGATTTTGTAAAATCGAGGGGTCTCTCTTTTGCTGTCCTTGCACCAAGTACCCATGTACCCCTTAATTTTAAACTTCTTGATTTTCTTCCTGATTTTATCGATCACCACGCTATCAGTTTGGTAGTACTTGTACTCTTCATCAAACCAATATTTAAAAGAAGAATCATCAAAAGAGGCTCTATTTGCAATGCCTACAAGGTGCCCCTGTTTGTTCTTTTTTGCCGTGATTTTTTCTTGTGCTTCACAATTGAAAAAGACAAAGCACAAGGCTAAAACTAGAAGTTTTTTCATGTTTATACTAAGGAGTTTTGTGTCATTTCTTTAGGTTGTGGTACTCCCATCATTTTCAAAATGGTAGGTGCTACATCTCCCAAGATACCACTTTTTATGGATGTCAACTCCTTGTCTATTAAAATCAACGGAACAGGATTTGTGGTATGCGCAGTGTGCGGACTTCCGTCAGGGTTTTTCATGGTCTCGCAATTCCCGTGATCTGCAATCAGTAAGGTAGAATACCCATGATCAAGAGCAGTAGTAACGATATCTTTTACGCAAAGATCCACAGCTTCACAAGCTTTTATTGCGGCTTCCATTACCCCAGTATGACCTACCATATCTCCGTTTGCAAAATTCAAGCAAACGAAATCCACTTCTTCATTTTCTAGTTCGGGAATGATCGCATCGCGAATTTCAAAAGCACTCATTTCTGGTTTTAAGTCGTAAGTTGCCACTTTTGGTGAAGGACATAAAAGACGTTTTTCACCTTCGAATGCCTCTTCGCGACCTCCCGAAAAGAAGAAGGTTACGTGCGGATATTTCTCAGTTTCTGCAATTCGAATTTGTTTCTTACCTGCCGATTCTAAGACCTCACCAATGGTATTTTCAATGTTTTCATTATTGTAAATGACCTTGATATTCTGGAAGGTTTCATCATAATTCGTCATGGTCACAAAATACAATGGTAATTTGTGCATATTAAATTCGTGATTGTCGTTTTGAGAAAGGACATCGGTCAATTGACGACCACGATCTGTTCTAAAATTGAAGAAAATAATCACATCATCATTTTCAATTTTGGCTTTCGGATCCCCCTTTTCATCCACCATAATAATCGGTTTGATGAACTCATCGGTTACTCCATCTTCATAACTTTTCGAAATGCTTTGTGAAGCATCGGTCGAGTTTTCTCCTATTCCGTTTACTAAGGCGTCATAGGCCAATTTCACTCGTTCCCATCGTTTGTCGCGATCCATGGCGTAATAACGACCTGTGATGGTTGCTAACTCACCAGTTGTGTTCGAAAGGTGTTTTTCAATATCTTCTATAAATCCTTTTCCAGATTTCGGATCACAATCTCTTCCATCTGTAAAAGCGTGTAAAAACACATTGTCCAAATCATATTCGTGAGCCGCATCTAATAAACCTTTCAAGTGATTGATGTGGGAGTGAATTCCACCATCAGAAACTAATCCTAATAAATGCACTTTTTTGTTATTTGACTTCGCATATTCGAAAGCATCAACCAATACTTGCTCTTTTTGAAGTGTATGTTCACGAACGGCAATATTGATTTTTGCCAAATTCTGATAAACAATTCTACCAGCACCTAAATTCATGTGTCCTACTTCCGAATTTCCCATTTGTCCTTCTGGCAACCCTACATGTTCTCCATCGGTACGCAATTGTGCATGCGGAAACTTGGTGTAAAGTGAATCAACAAAAGGTGTATTTGCATGGTCAACAGCCGATACAGATGGATCTTGTGTAATTCCCCATCCGTCTAAAATCATCAAAATAACTTTCTTATTCATGTCGAAAAATTGAGAGCTAAAATTACAAAGATTTGATAAGGAAGGTTGGGTTTTGGGTATCTTTTTGTCGAAATCCATTTCGTAGACACAGCGAAATAATCCTTTCGAAATAATCGGATTTTAACAGTCTTATTATGATGAAAATTTATAAAATCCGTAATTTTACTATCATAAAAATAAATATTCTGCAATGGATAAACATTTTGAAATCAACGAGGTTACCAAAAAGTTACCCAAACATCTGCACAAGTTTATTGTTAAGCAACCTTATGAGGAGTACACCCCTCAAAACCAGGCTGTTTGGCGATATGTGATGCGAATGAATGTAGATTATTTAAGTAGAGTTGCTCACGATTCCTATGTAGACGGATTGGATAAAACTGGGATTTCCATTGATAGCATTCCGCACATGGAAGGAATGAATCGAATTTTAAAAGAAATCGGATGGGCAGCTGTTTCTGTCGATGGATTTGTTCCGCCAAATACTTTTATGGAATTTCAGGCTTATAACGTATTGGTCATTGCATCAGAAATGAGAACAATCAATCACATTCAGTATACACCTGCTCCAGATATTATTCATGAAGCGGCAGGTCATGCACCCATTATCGCAAACCCTGAATATTCAGAATATTTAAGACGGTTTGGAGAAATTGGAAGCAAAGCGATTTCATCTTCTAAAGATTATGAAATGTATGAAGCTATTCGTTTACTATCGATTTTGAAGGAAAATCCAAATTCAACCGAAAAGGAAATTCAAGAGGCTCAAGAAAAGGTTGAATATCTTCAAAATAATATGGGCGAGTTGTCTGAAATGGCCCAAATTCGGAATTTACATTGGTGGACAGTAGAATATGGGTTGATTGGTTCACTCGACAATCCTAAAATTTATGGTGCGGGATTATTGTCTTCCATTGGCGAAAGCAAATGGTGTTTAAAAGAGGAAGTAAAA
Source organism: Polaribacter sp. (assembly GCA_049889235.1). Lineage (GTDB taxonomy): Bacteria > Bacteroidota > Bacteroidia > Flavobacteriales > Flavobacteriaceae > Polaribacter. The sequence goes on along the minus strand of JBMHDU010000007.1, from coordinate 29,084 downwards.
AAGCTTCCGTATAGTATTGATGCAGCCAACCAGAGTTTTGATATCACAAAACCTCAGCCTCAACTTTATGTGACCCCAGATTTTGCCTATTTGAGTCTTGTTCTCGATGAGTTTGCCAATACTATGGCGCTTCGAACAGGAGGTTTATCAGGCGTAGAAAAATTGATTGATTCAAAAGGACTAGGAACCATCGAATTGTCAACAGGAATTCAGATTTCAGGAAATTTTACCAAAGTTATCAAACATAAAAATGACAAAGTAGCCTATTTCCAAACTACTGGTCCGACAGCTTTATCAAATCGGGATAAGGAATTAATTGGTCATGGAATCACATCTCATGCGGATGGGTTCGGAAGTCCGGTTGGTAAGTTGAAAGGAATTAATTTACCGATTGAGGATATGAGTCCGAGGGATTTAAAAGCGTATGGCATTTATGAAGGTGAACACATGCGATTGGAGTTCGAAAGCGGAGTGGTTGTAGAAGGTAAAGCAATAACAGGAACTCGAGACCTTCGCGGAAAAATTTTGATCATCACCCTTGATAATTGTACGGTTACCTACGGAGATGAGGTATTGTTTCATCCAGATTGGGGAATCTATGATATGGCCATTGGTACGGATGTAATCTCAGCATATGCAGGACCTGCGGATGTTGCTTCCTTTGAAGATGTAGGTAAAGTGTCTGAAACGAAGACCGTAAAGATTACCTATTCGGATTCGGAAAAAGAATTGTTTGCGTTGTATGATCAAGTTCGAAAGCTTAGAGAATCAAATGCTGTAACTGAAGATTCGATGTCAAAAATATTCTCGAAATTAAGGTCAACATTCAATAATGATTGGTTGTTAGTTTTAGAGTTGTACGAGTTGGCATTAAGTTTTAATTTTGCAATCCAATTTGAATTGCTCGAGTATTTGGTAAAGCTTCAGGAGAAGCCAGAATACGAGCAATTGATTTCAAATGGATTACAATTATTAAACGTTAAAAAAGAGCAAGTTTAAATTATGGGATTTTTTGATTTTTTAAATGCGAATCATTCTTCAAATGAAATTAAAGAGTATTTAGAAAAAGGAGCAGTTGTCCTTGATGTTCGTACCGTGGAAGAATATAATAACGGACATGTAAAAGGTTCAAAACACATCACGTTAGCGACAGTATCCCTAAATGTGGATGAAATTAAATCATGGGGAAAACCTGTGATTGCCGTTTGTTTAAGTGGCGGAAGAAGTGGACAGGCTACTCAATTTTTATCCAATCACGGAGTCGATGTTATCAATGGTGGTCCTTGGCAGAACGTTGCTGCACTTGTGGACTAATCTTGTTTTAGGTTTTACGATTTTCCGAGTTTAATAATTATCTCCTTGGCAATTTCCATTTTCTTTATCGGAATAGGAATTCTATATTCATCATTGGTCGGTCCTTTTCTTGTAATCCATTGAATGTCGAACTCCAATAATTGCATCCCGTTTGATGCCTCAATCAACTTAAGACTTTTCAATCGCCTTTGATCACTAATAAATTCGATAGTATGATTGTTGATTTTTAAAAATTTATCGAAGATTTTCACCTCCGGATTATCAACATCTTCCACTAAGTACTTGTAATTAAGTCGCTGCCGTAAATATGGAAGTAAAATAGCAAAAGGTAATGTGAATCCCAGGGCAACTAAGAAGGTTAGACCTTTTTAAAGCATCAGGCCTCCAGCACAGAGGATTGCAATTACAAAAGCAAAATAATAGTTGTCTTCTTTTTTGTTTTTCTTTTCTACCTTAACATAATCATTCCAGAAAGATCTTTTGTATTTGAAGTGAGCTAACAGATTACTTGGTTTCATATTTTTAAAATTCTCTAAAACTGTAAATAATTATTGAACAGAATTTTAAAGGTACTAAAATCTGATATTAGGGAATGAATTTCTAAGTTTTTGAATTTTTAACTCAAGGTTTTGTTTGAAGATCTGGTGACCACTTGAATTCTCATTAAAAGGTTTGTGATGCAATCCTTTTTGGATACTGTCTACCTCTTTTAATACTGATGAAATTGTTGGGTCAATCCAGCATTTCTCAAATCGTTCCCAAATGTATTGGATTGCTATTTTGTTCGGATGGATTAAATCTTCATCATAAAACCGGTAGTCTCTCAATTCATCCATCAGAATTTCATAAGAAGGGAAATAGGAGACCTGTTCTTGCATATCAACCACCTCATGGACTGCAGCTATTAAATGCGATTTGCTTCGATTGTTTTCTAGAAGTCCATTTTTTACATGACGAATAGGCGAAACAGTAAATACTACTGTGCTATTCGGATTGACAGATTGAACGAGGCGAATGATATTTAATAAGCTATCCTTAATCTCATGTATCGATAATAATTCCTTTTGAAATTCTTTCTGCGTAACTTTATGACAATTGGCAACGATATTGTCAGTATTCAAATGACGATATACCCAGGCTGTTCCTAGGGTGATAAAAATATGGGAAGCTTCAATAATCGAATTCCTTGTTTTGACGAGGGCCTCATTTAAATTTGAAATAGCAGATTGCTTGTCCAATCCATTCAAATTTGAGTGGGTATCAAAACTGAAAAACACCTCATTATTCAAATCAATGTCCTTTTCTGTATAGGAATATTCTTCTATTGATTTTTTAATCAAATTTTCAATCGCCAGCGAATGAAATAGAATTCCAAATGGATTTTGAACAGACTTAAATTTGAAATAGTTCAGCTTATCACCAATATTCTGACTAAAACATGATCCTAATAAAAAGATGGATGAATTATAATTCAGAAGTGGTCCTTCTGGCTTTGGAATAGAAACTTTGGTCTGTAGATTCATGGTGATTATATCACCTCAAAAATAAGTTAAATATTTTGGGGTCTATTAGACAATAAAATCTTTTGCTTTTTCAAGTGCATTAGGAATTCCAGATGGATTCTTTCCACCCGCCGTTGCGAAGAAATTCTGACCTCCGCCACCTCCTTGAATCAATTTTCCTAGTTCTCTAACAACCTGACCTGCATTATACCCTTTTTCATTCGCCAGTTCCTTAGAAATATAACAGGTAAGCAACGCTTTTTCTGGAGACGGTGATGTGGCAAATACAGCAAATAGATTGTTGTGTTTATTACCTAAAGAGAACACCATGTTTTTTATGCTATTCGGATCTAAATCTACTTTTTTCGCTAAAAATTTAACTCCGTTAATGTCTTGCATTTCTGATTCAACGGAAGAAAGAATCGCATTCGCTTTATCTTGTAATAATTGCTCTACTTGTTTTTTCAAGGCAGTGTTTTCATCTTGTAAATTTTGTAGGGCTTTAACAGGTTCTTTCGCATTGTTCAATAAATCGCGCATTTCGAAATACTGGCGATTATTTTCAAAATAGAAATCCTTTACAGCATCTAAAGTAATCCCCTCAATTCTACGGATTCCTGCCGCTACAGCACCTTCAGATTTGATTTTAAAGTGCCAAAGGTCTCCTGTGTTTTGAGCATGAGTCCCTCCACATAATTCAATAGATTGACCAAATCGAATCGAACGAACCTTGTCGCCATATTTTTCTCCAAAAAGACTCATTGCACCTTCTGCCAATGCCTCTTCTTTCGGAATATCGCGTTTTTCAATTAATGGAAGCTTTCCGGCGATTAGTGCATTGACAAAATTTTCTACATCCCTCAATTCTTCAATTGTCATTTTTGAAAAATGAGAAAAGTCAAAACGCAAATATTTTGAATGCACCGCACTACCTTTCTGTTCTACGTGAGTGCCAAGTACTTCGCGAAGTGCTTGATGTAAAAGGTGAGTAGCTGTATGATTAGCCGCTGTTCGTTCACGTTGTTTTGAATCCACAGATGCTTTGAAGGTGCCATCAACAGATTTTGGTAAATTCTTTGTGAAATGAACGATTAAGTTGTTTTCTCTTTTGGTGTCTAAAATGTAAACGACATCGCCATTTTTATCTTCCAAATATCCTTTATCTCCAACTTGTCCACCACCTTCAGGATAGAACGGAGTGACATCAAATACCAATTGATATTGATCTCCATCTTTTTTGGAACTTACTTTTCGGTATTTGGTAATTTGAATTTCAGCATCTAACTGATCGTAACCAATAAAATCATTTTGGTTAGTATCTTTAACAATGGTCCAATCATCGGTAGAAGATTCACTTGCAGATCTAGAACGATCTTTTTGCTTTTTCATTTCCGCATGGAATCCAGCTTCATCAAGTTGATATCCTTTTTCCCGCAGGATTAAAGAGGTCAAATCAATTGGGAATCCGAAAGTATCATACAATTCAAAAGCTTTTTCTCCACTAATGATTTTAGAATCAGCTTCCTCAATAATCTTATTCAATAAAATCAATCCTTGTTCTAAGGTTCTTAAGAAGGATGCTTCCTCTTCACGAATCACATTTTCGATAAGTTGCTTCTGACTTTTCAACTCAGGAAAAGCAGTTCCCATTTTTTTCGATAATACATCAACCAATCGATAAATAAACGGATCTTTCTGATTTAAGAAGGTAAATCCGTACCTCACCGCTCTTCTTAAAATTCTTCGAATTACATAGCCCGCTCCGGTATTACTTGGTAATTGGCCATCAGCAATAGAGAAAGCGACGGCTCTCACGTGATCGGCAATCACTCTTGTAGCGATATCTATCTTTTCGTCCTTTCCGTAATCAGTATTTGAAATGGTTTCAATCTCTCTGATGATGGGTGTAAAAACATCCGTATCGTAGTTCGAAGTAACACCTTGCAATACCATACAAAGGCGTTCAAATCCCATTCCGGTATCAATATGTTTTGCGGGTAAATCTTCTAAGCTTCCATCTGCTTTTCGGTTGTATTGCATGAAAACCAAATTCCATATTTCCACAACTTGCGGATGATCTTGATTTACCAAATCTTTTCCGTCAACTTTACTTTTTTCTTCTGCAGATCGAATATCAACATGAATTTCTGAACAAGGTCCACAAGGTCCCTGATCGCCCATTTCCCAGAAGTTATCTTTTTTATTTCCTAGTAAGATTCTGTCTTCGGGTATAATCGCTTTCCAGAATTCGTAAGCCTCACTATCTCTGGGTAAGTTGTCATCTTCGCTACCTTCAAAAATAGTAACGTACAAGATGTCTTTTGGTATTTTATAAACTTCAGTAAGTAATTCCCAAGCCCAGGCAATCGCTTCTTTCTTAAAATAATCGCCAAAACTCCAGTTACCCAACATTTCGAACAATGTATGGTGATAGGTGTCATATCCAACTTCCTCTAAATCATTATGCTTTCCAGAAACACGTAAACATTTTTGAGTATCGGCAATTCTTGAGTTCTTCGGCTGCCCATTTCCTAGAAAATACTCTTTGAAAGGGGCCATTCCAGAATTCACGAATAGTAATGTTGGGTCATTTTTGGTTACCATTGGTGCTGATGGCACAATGGAGTGTGATTTCTCTTTAAAGAAGTTTAAAAAGGTCTCTCTGACGTCTCTAGATTTCATAAAACTGGAATTCCGAAGGAATAAAATTATCGTTAATTTATTACTAAAAAACTACCTAAAAGTAGCAGTTATAAAACATTTTGTAATTTTGCCTGTTACTATTACAATTGAAACTGTTAGCCATACAGCTAAAATTGGTTCAAATTTATGGCAAAAGTAAAATATTATTACGACTCTGAAACGCTATCGTACAGAAAAATCACGGTGAAGAAAAGTGATTATGTTCGGCGTACAATCTACTTATTTCTAGCGGTTTTACTTACTGCATTTCTTGGATTCATACTACTAAGTCAATTCATCATGTCTCCTGCGCAACGAGCGCAGCAAAGAGAGTTTGAAAACTTAAAATTGCATTATGAATTATTGACGAAGCGCATGGATGAGACAGCTCAGATTTTAGGGCAGATGCAAGATCGAGACAATAATATATATCGAAGCTATTTTGAAGCAGACCCAATTCCAGAAGAACAACGTAAAGCAGGTTTTGGAGGTGTAAACCGATATAAGCAGCTCGAGGGATTTGATAATTCTGATTTGGTTATCGATTTAACCAAAAAAATGGATATTCTTTCCAAGCAAGTGGTTGTTCAATCCAAATCATTGGATGAAATTGTCGATTTGGCTAAAAAGAAAGAAGACATGCTGGCTTCAATTCCAGCCATCACTCCAGTGAAAAAAGGAGATTTCTGGATGGCTTCCGGATATAAAATGCGAATGCACCCAATTCTGAAGATTAATAAATTCCATAAAGGAATGGACTTTTCGGCTTCGACAGGAACTCCTGTTTATGCATCTGGAAATGGAAAAGTAATTCGTGCACAACGATCCAGTACGTTCGGAAAAGTAATTTACATCGAACACGGATATGGATATAGAACAATTTATGCCCATTTGAGTAAAATGGTGGTTAGAAGAGGTGCAACTGTTAAAAGAGGTGATTTGATCGGGTATGTTGGAAGTACTGGATTATCTGTTTCACCACATTTACATTACGAAGTGCATAAAAATGGTCGTCCATTAAATCCAATTTATTTCTACTACGGTAATTTATCTCCAGATGAATTTGCTACCTTGCAGAAGACTTCAGAAGAAAGTCAATCTTTAGATTAATTAGTCCATGCATATCGATCTTCCAGAAAAGCGCTATTACAAAATAGGTGAGGTTGCCAAAGCCTTTGATGTCAATACTTCTTTGATACGTTTTTGGGAAAAGGAATTTGACATTATCAAGCCTAAAAAAAATAAAAAAGGAAATCGACTTTTTACTCCAGAAGACATCAAAAACTTCAAACTAATTTACAATCTGGTGAAAGAAAGAGGGTTTACCCTCGATGGAGCGAAGCAAAAGCTCAAGAAAAACCCAGAAGGTGTCTTTAATAATCATGAAATAATTAGTAGATTAGAAGCTGTTAAAGCTGAAATAATCAAGATTAAAAATCAATTGTAAATTTTATTAGAATGCCAGAAAAGTATGTAGACGTAGATACGCTCAAATACATGCTTTATGATGTGCACCAACTTGATAAACTGCTTTCGAGAAAACGCTTTGAAGATCATGATAAAGAATCATTAGATCTTTTTTTAGATAGCGTTAAAGAATTTGCAGACAGGGAAATGTTCCCTTTTTTCAAGGAGATGGATGAAAATCCAGCATATCATAAAGACGGAAAAGTATTTGTTCATGAACAAGTAAAAACAATGATGTATAAAGGAGGTGAGATGGGACTCATTTCTGCTCCTTTTGACTATGAAATCGGAGGACTTCAAATTCCGTTAATGACACAAACAGCTGCGTACTACATTTTAGACGCTGCTAATAATCATTTACCTGGTTATGCGGCCCTAACTCAAGGTGCTGCGGAGTTGATTATTCACTTCGGAAATGAAGCCTTAAATGAAACTTACGTTCCCAATATGCTATCTGGGGTTTGGGGTGGTACTATGTGTTTAACCGAGCCACAAGCTGGAAGTTCTCTTTCCGATATTGTTACAAAAGCGAAACCTGCAGATGATGGTTCGTACAATATTTCGGGTCAGAAGATTTTTATATCTGGTGGGGATAATAATTTTACAGAAAATGTAGTTCACTTGGTTTTAGCTCGAATTGATGGAGCTCCAAAAGGAACAAAAGGAATCTCATTATTCGTGGTTCCTAAAAACAGACCTACGGCAGATGGTGGATTGGAATGGAATGATGTTACCACCGTTGCCGATTTTCAAAAATTAGGACAAAGAGGATATTGTACTACGCATTTAGGATTTGGTGATAAGGATGATTGTAAAGGTTGGCTTGTAGGTGAACCTCACAAAGGATTGCACTACATGTTCTTAATGATGAATGCAGCGAGAATTGCTGTTGGACGAGGAGCCTCAGCGATTGCAAGTGCGGCTTATTATGCCTCCTTGGCATATGCCAATGAAAGACCTCAGGGTCGAAAATTAAGTGCAGATGGTAAAAAGAATCCGGATGAACAACAATCATTAATTATCGAACATCCAGATGTGCGAAGAATGTTATTGATGCAGAAATCTGTTGTAGAGGGGTCAATGAGCCTTGTATTATTAGCAGCGAAGTACTACGATCTTATTGAAACGGCAGAATCTGCAGAAGAAAAGGAAAAATATCACTTGCTATTAGAAATGATTATTCCTATTGTAAAAACCTATCCTTCTGAAGCAGGCTTACAGGCTGTTAATAATGGTCTGCAAACCCTTGGTGGATATGGATTCTGTGCCGATTACATCCTGCAACAATATCTAAGAGATATCCGAATTTCGTCAATTTATGAAGGAACTACCGGAATTCAATCTCAAGATCTTTTAGGTAGAAAAGTACCCATGAACAATGGGAAAGCCCTGGAATTATTGACAGGTGAAATCATGAAAACATTAACCGCTGCTTCGCAGATTCAAAGTTTACAACCTTATGCCAAAACATTAGGAGACAAACTAAAATTAACCGAAAAAGTGTTAGGTCATTTAATGCCATTCGCAATGCAAGGGAATTATGAACGTTTTCTTGCAGATGCCTCTGTCTTTATGGAATACCTGAGTCTCGTTGTAATCGGATGGACCTGGCTAGATTTGGGTGTAAATGCCACTAAATCCAAAGAGAATGGAGGAAGTTATTCGCCAGATTTTTATGATAGCAAGCTGCATACGATGAAGTATTTCTACACCTACGAATTACCTAAAACATCAGGATTAGCCGAGATTCTATTGAATACTGAAAACATTACTATCAAAAAAGAGAACGAACCAATTGTATAGTTATGAATCAGTTCAATTTAAAAGGTAAGGTTGCTATTGTGACGGGTTCGAGTAAAGGAATCGGTAAGGCGATTGCCAAAGGATTAGCTCAAATGGGAGCTGATGTGGTGATTAGCAGCAGGAATCAAGAAGCCTGTGATACAGTAGTTTCTGAATTTGAGAACGAAGGACTGAAAGCGGTAGGAATTGCATGTCATATCGGTAAAGAAGAACAACGAAAAAATTTGGTTGATACAGTAGTCAAAAAACTAGGCCGAATCGATATACTTGTAAATAACGCTGCGATCAATCCGGTGTATGGTCCAATTGAAAATGTAGAGCCAGAGATTTTCGACAAAATCATGGAGGTAAACGTGAAGGCACCTTGGGCGCTTTCAAATTTGGTACTACCTCACATGCAATCCAATAAAAAAGGAAGTATCATCAATATTGCGTCTGTCGAAGCGCTCACACCTGGTTTCGGATTGGGATTATACAGCACATCAAAAGCTGCATTATTAATGCTAACCAAAAATCAAGCGAAAGAATGGGGACAACATGGAGTTAATGTCAATGCCATTTGTCCTGGATTGATTCAGACTAAATTTAGTGCAGCATTGTGGACTAATGAAAAACTACTTGGAAAATTGGAGAAATCCATTCCAAGTGGACGAATGGGGCAACCAGAAGAAATGGTAGGTTTGGCATGTTTGTTAGCTTCGGATGCAGGATCCTATATGACTGGTGGTGTTTATACTGCCGATGGTGGTTACATGATCGCAGGATAATCAATAAAAATATGAACTCGAGCACAATCGAGAAATCTCCATTATTATGAATTTCGAATACGCATCAAAATCAAAAGAACTACAAGCCAAGTTACGTGCTTTTATTCAAGAGTATATCGTTTCTGTAGAAGCAGAATACATTGCTTTTCAGCAGAATCCTGAGAACTTATGGAAACGTTGGGAGGGTATGGAAAAATTAAAGAAAAAAGCAAAACAAGCCGGATTATGGAATTTGTTTTTACCCAAAGATTATGGTGATTTAAGTCCTGGATTAACAAATTTGGAATATGCTCCCTTAGCCGAAATCATGGGAGAGAAAATTTGGATATCAGAAGTATTCAATTGTTCAGCACCCGATACAGGCAACATGGAAGTTTTAGCCAAATATGGGTCGGAACCTCAAAAAGAAAAATGGTTAAAACCCTTGATGAATGGTGAAATTCGATCTGCTTTTCTAATGACAGAGCCAGAAGTGGCTTCTTCGGATGCGACCAATATCGAAACATCCATTGTTTTAGAAGGTGATGAGTATGTGATTAATGGTCGAAAATGGTGGTCATCTGGAGGAATGGATTCGCATTGTAAATTCGCTATTGTAATGGGTAAAACAGATCTTAATGCGCCACGGCATCAGCAACAAAGCATGGTGATTGTTCCAATGGATACCGAAGGCTTGAGGATTATTCGTCCCTTATCTGTTTTGGGATATTACGATTCTCCAGAAGGGCACGCAGAAATTCAAATGACCAATGTGCGAGTGCCGAAAGAGAACCTGATATTAGGGGAAGGAAGAGGGTTCGAAATCGCTCAGGGACGTTTAGGGCCCGGAAGAATTCATCATTGTATGCGACTGATTGGAATGGCACAATATGCTGTGGAGTTGATGTCGCAACGATCGTTGGAACGAAAGACGTTTGGTAAAATGTTTAAGGATTATAGCAGCATTCGAATGGCTATAGCACAATCCGAATGTGATATTCAACAAGCGCGATTATTGACTTTATCAGCAGCCGATAAAATGGATAAAGCCGGCAATAAAGAAGCAAAAGAATTGATTGCCATGATCAAAATTGTTGCTCCAAAAATGGCGCAGGAAGTCATTGATCGAGCAATTCAAATTTTAGGAGGTCGTGGTGTTGGTCCAGATACCTATTTACCGCACTATTTTGCCATTTCAAGAATGCTTCGTCTGGCAGATGGGCCAGATGAGGTTCATATGTATCAGTTAGGTAAATCATTGATTCGTAAATACGGGAAAGAATAATGAGTGACTATCCAAATCAAAACGTGAGAAAAGGTGAAGAACTCCCAGAAAAAGAATTGAAATTATTTCTTGAAACCAAAGGATTAATTGATGCTGTTTGTTCGGATGTTTTCGTAACTCAATTCACCCATGGATATTCCAATTTGACCTATTTGATATCAATAGAAAATAAGGATTTCGTGCTGAGAAAACCACCTGTTGGGGCTATAAAACGAGGGCACGATATGAGTCGTGAATTTAAAGTACAGAGTGGATTGGCGAACGTATTTTCTAAAGTTCCCAAAATGTATGCCTACACAGATGACGAAACCATTTTAGGATCCGAATTTTATCTGATGGAGAAAGTGGAAGGAATCATTTTGAATTTCAAAGAAGCCAAAAAAAGAAATATTGCTCCAACGAATTATCAGACTATTGCAAACACCTGGCTCGATACGATGGTTGAACTACATAGCCTGGATTACAACAGCTGCGGATTGGAAAACTTAGGTAGACCTGAAGGGTATGTTGAAAGACAGGTTACCAATTGGGGTAAGCAATACCTAAAGGCAAAAACGGATGAATTTGCGGAACCAGAAATGGTCATGAAATGGATGGAAGCCAATCAGCCAACTACTTACGATCATTGCTTAATTCACAATGATTATAAGTATGACAATGTCGTTTTTCAGGATGATAATTGGTCAGGCATCCAAGCGATTTTAGATTGGGAAATGGCGACTCTAGGCGATCCACTTATGGATTTGGGAACTTCTTTGGGGTATTGGACCGTAGCTTCTGATCATGATTTTGTAAAACAAGGAATTCCTTCACCAACAATATTCGAAGGCAATCCACTACGAGGAGAAATTGCTCAATGGTATGCTGAAAAATCAGATAGGAATATTGATAATTTGGTGTTCTATTATGTGTACGGATTATTTAAAATAGCTGTAATTGCTCAGCAAATCTATTTCAGATATAAAAAGGGATGGACAACAGATCCCCGATTTGCCAATCTGAACAAGGCAGCAGAACTCTGCTGTAAATTGGCATTAACAGCAATTCAAACCAAATCTATAGATTAAAATGGAACAAGATGTGCATGCTAGTGGTCTTGAAGAATTAATGAAATTCTCTGATACAGAACCCGTTTTTATGTTGAACCTATTGGATTATAAAGAAATCGTGGAGGGAACCAAGAAAACTGGAGAAGAGACCTATAAACAATACATGAGGGCAGCTATTCCTTTTTTCGAAAAGATAAATGCCGAGCTAATTTTTAAAGGGAAACCGCAATCCTATATTTTAGGAACTGACATAGATAAGTTGTGGGATGAAGTTTTAATTGTAAAATATGCCAATAAATATGAGTTTTTTAAATTGATGCAGTTTAAAGATTATCCGAGAGCGTTGAGAGCATCGGCATTGAAAGACTCAAAATTAATTTTTTGTAAATCATAACTATGGACGTTAAAGATAAAATTGTGATCGTAACAGGTGCCGGATCAGGTATTGGAGCAGCTACTGCCAAACATTTTGCAAAACATGGAGCAAAGGTGGTTGTTTCTGATATCGATTTGGACAGCGCAAAAAAAGTTGCTGATGAAATTGTAACAAATTTCGGAGAATCGCTACCTATAAAAGCAAACGTTGCTGTTTTTGAAGAGGTAGAGAATTTAATTCAGCATACGGTAACCGTTTTTGGAAAGTTAGATGTTATTGTAAATAATGCCGGAATAGGACCACGAAACTTACTAAAAACAGGAGATGCTACATTGAAAGACTGGGATGTGGTGATTGCCGTAAACCAAACAGGAGTTTTCTATTGTATGAAGCTGGCAATTCAACAATTTGAAAAACAAGGTTATGGGAATATCGTGAATATTGCTTCTCTTGCCGGATTGAAGGCTTCTCCAAATAACATAAGTTACAGTGCGAGTAAGTTTGCAGTTGTAGGAATGACAAAATCTGCTGCTATGGAATATGCGACAAAGAATATTCGAGTGAATGCCGTTTGTCCAGGATATACCGAATCAGCATTACTGAATCAGTTATTAGGAGCGAAGCCCGAAATGGATGCAATTTTGAAAAGTGTTATTCCGATGAAACGATATGGAAAGGCTGAAGAAATTGCAGATGCAGTGGTTTGGTTAGCGTCCGATAACACGAAGTTTGTAACAGGTCAGACCATCACTTTAGATGGTGGGACATCACTATAAAAAAGAAAAATTAAATTATAAATCAACTAAATTAAAATCATAGAAAAGATGAAAAAATGGTTAATTCCCGTATTAATTTTAGCAGTTGTAGGGTATGGATTTTACAGCTGGGGTAAGAATTTTAATAACGAAGCGGTTGTGCTTCAAGAAGATGCAAAAACCAAATGGTCTAATGTAGAAAGTTCGTACCAAAGACGGAATGATTTAATTGGAAATCTGGTGAAAACTGTTCAGGGGGCTGCCGATTTTGAGAAAGAAACCTTGACTCAGGTCATAGAAGCGAGATCCAAAGCAACATCAACCAAAATTGATGTGAACAATTTATCTCCAGAAGCAATGGCACAATTTCAACAGGCACAAACTGGATTGTCAAGTGCATTATCTAAATTATTAGTGGTTGTTGAGCGTTATCCGGATTTAAAAGCAAATCAGAATTTCTTAGAATTACAAAGCCAATTGGAAGGTACAGAAAACCGAATCAACGTAGCTAGAGATCGTTTTAATGAAGAGGTAAACAAGTACAACAAACACATCAAAATTTTCCCAAATTCATTATTGGCAGGCTTGTTTAATTTCGATGAAATGAATCGGTATAAAGCGAATCCAGGTTCGGAGAATGCCCCTGATGTAAATTTTGATTTTAGCAAGAAGAAGTAATGTCTATGATTGAAGATTTTTTAAGCAAAGCCGAAGAAAAAGCAATTGTTGAGGCGATTCGAAAAGCTGAAAAAAATACTTCAGGAGAGATTCGTGTACATATAGAAAATCACACAGAAGAAGACCATTACGAGCATGCTCAAAAGATTTTTGGGCAACTTCATATGCATGAAACCAAGCTTCGAAACGGTGTGTTAATTTATATTGCAGTTACAGACCATAAGTTTGTGATTTTAGGTGATGAAGGCATCAATAAAAAGGTAGGAAATCACTTTTGGGAGGATACTAAAAATTTGATGCAATCCCATTTCATAAAAGGTGAATTCACATCTGGAATTATTGCTGGCGTTTTGCAGGCTGGTGAACAATTAAAATCACATTTCCCATGGCAGTCGGATGACGTCAATGAATTGCCTAACGAAATTTCAAAAGGATAAATTTGGAAATAGCTAAGAAATTGAAAAAGGTACTATTTGTGTTCACGCTCATGTGCTCTTTGGTCACTTTCGGACAAGGATTTGAAATCCCCGAAAAACCAAAGTTCCAGACCAGTGTTTACGATTATATCAATCTGTTGTCCAAATCAGAAAAAGTTCAGTTGGAGTCAAAACTGATTCGATATTCTGATACCACTTCAACACAAATTGTGATTGCCATAATTGCATCCACAAAAGGAGAGAACATCAATTATTTGGCCGCAAATTGGGGTGAAGCCTGGGGTATTGGACAAGCTAAAGAAGATAATGGTGTTCTGATGCTTTTGGCGAGAGAAGATCGAAGGATTTCGATTCAGTCGGGTAAAGGAGTTGAATACGTGCTTACCGACTTGATGGCCAAGCGAATTATCGAACAAATCATTATTCCGGAATTTAGGAAGGGTGATTATTACGCAGGTCTGGATAAGGGTGCAGATTATATTTTCAAAACCTTACAAGGCGAATTCAAAGGAGAAAGAAAGCCTAGAAAAACTGATTCTGAGCCTTCGTTTATTGTAATTATCATCGTTTTTATTTTCATCCTACTGATGATTTTTGGTTCAAAAAATGGAGGTGGAAGAGGCGGAAGAAGATACCGAAGAACAGCAAAAGATTCAATCTTAGATACCATTATTCTGTCTAATATGGGGCGTCGTAGTGGAAGCTTTGGCGGGTGGGGAGGTTCATCTGGCGGAGGTTCATTTGGCAGCGGTGGCTTTGGCGGTGGCTTTGGAGGTGGGTCCTTCGGTGGAGGAGGTGCCTCGGGAGGATGGTAATTCAGTACCATTTTTAAATAGCTTACGGTACTCCACTTTTTACAATTCTAAAAAATGGAATTAATTGTTGGTTTTTGTTTCCGCTAGGAACTGCATGAAAGCATCGAGCAACCTACTTTATGTCTGGCCCATTCGGGTCGTTTAGCAAACCATTTTTGATATCCAGGTTGTTCATCATATGGATGTTTTAGTAAAGCGAATAGTTCGTCAATTAAACTGTAGTCTCCTTTATTGGCTTCATCAATCGCCATCTGTGCCATGTAATTTCGAAGGACGTATTTTGGATTACAGGCATTCATTTTTTCTTTACGTAAACAAGGATCTAAAGCCTCTTCATGCAGTCGTTCCTCATATTTTTGAAACCAAGATTCCCATTTCGCTGAAACTTCTTCAGAATATTCATCAGGATTATATATGGAGGCATTTAATATGAATTTATAATTTGAAGCTGATTCAAAACCACTGAGTAAACGGAAGAAAATAGTCATGTCGGTTTCGATCAGTTGCAAATTATCTTCCAATTCCTGAATCAAATAAGGATCTCTCTCGTTTTCAGTTTCTAGACCCAATTTTTGTTTCATCATTTCCAAGGACTGTTTTCCGTAATCGGTCTTGTAATCCTCTAAAATAGCTTCCAATGGAGCTGCTTCATCAATAAGTGGATATAAGGCATTTGCGAGTTGGTACAGATTCCAAAGACCAATACTTGGCTGATTTCCATATCGGTATCGTTTGTGCTGATGATCTGTAGTGTTTGGAGTCCATCCAAAATCAAAACCTTCTAACCATCCGTAAGGACCATAATCAATTGTCAAGCCTAGAATGGACATATTATCCGTATTCATCACTCCATGAACAAATCCTACACGCTGCCATTCCATAATCATGTGAAGTGTTTTCTCAGATACTTTTCTGAAAAATTCAATGTAGGTTTCTTTGCCAGGTTCGCCTAACTCTGGATAGAAATGAAGGATAGTATAATCTGTAAGTATTTTTAAATTTTTGATATCATTGCGAACTGCGAAAAGCTCGAAGTTCCCAAATCGTAAAAAAGAGGGAGCCACCCGAGACACAATGGCACCTTTTTCATAAGCTGAATTCCCGTCGTATAACATATCTCGTAATACCTGATCGCCCGTGAGACTTAATGATAATGCCCGAGTGGTCGGGACGCCTAAATGATACATTGCTTCTGAACAAAGATATTCTCGAATTGACGATCGCAATACTGCCAGGCCGTCACCAGATCTCGAATAGGGAGTTTCTCCGGCACCTTTTAGCTGAACCATCCATTGCTGATTCTCATTTTCAGTTTCAAACAGATTGATAGCACGTCCATCACCTAATTGCCCTGCCCAATTTCCAAACTGATGACCACCATAAGCCATAGCAAAGGGTTTTGTGTCTGGATAAAGGGCATTGCCCGTCATGATGTCTAGGAATTCTTTAGATTTAGCATCTGAGGTTGTTAGGCCTAATTTCTCCAACATTTCGTGAGACACATGAATTAAGGATGGATTGGAAGTTTGTTTCGGATGTACATAAGAATATACCGAATTATAGACTTGTCTTCGTGTATTTTTAGCATTTGAATCTGCAGGAAGCGCTGTTATAAAGGAGTTTTTTATGTTTAGGTTCATCGCAATTTATCGGCGTGAAGTTTTCTTAATTTAGTCAGTTTTGGAGTAATTACATAACTACAGTATCCTTGACTTGTATTATTTCGATAATAATTCTGATGATAATCCTCTGCCTCATAGAAAATCGGAATTTCACTAATTTCCGTCACAATTTTAGAATCAAAATAGGGAGCCAATACCGTTACCACTGTCTCTGCAATTTCATTCTGCTCTTTATTATGATAAAAAATTACCGATCGGTATTGGGTTCCTACGTCTGCACCCTGCCTATTTAATGTAGTTGGGTCGTGAGTCGTCATGAAAATTACCAAAAGATCAGCATATGAAATCACATTTGCGTCGAACGTAATTTGAATTACCTCTGCGTGACCCGTTAATCCAGAACAAATCTCTCTGTAGG
Source organism: Polaribacter sp. (assembly GCA_049889235.1). GTDB lineage: Bacteria > Bacteroidota > Bacteroidia > Flavobacteriales > Flavobacteriaceae > Polaribacter. Next base: position 12,135 of record JBMHDU010000007.1, on the reverse strand, counting down.
TGGGTCTACCTGGTGCGTTTCCTCCAGCATAGCCAGAAACTACTTTTTCGACCCCTTTTACTTCCTGAAAAACCGCTTCGGTACACCAAAAACAACCACCTCCAACAGTAGCCAATTGCATATTCTTACTCATTTCCTTCCGATTTTTGTAAGCGCATAGATTCCGAATTGATACAATATCGCAATCCGCTTGGCTTCGGGCCATCGGGAAAAATATGTCCAAGATGTGCATCGCAAGTATTGCATAACACCTCTACTCGAATCATTCCGTAAGAGGTATCTTTGATATACTGAATAGCATTGTCCTTTATGGGTTGGGTGAAACTTGGCCAACCCGTTCCTGAGCTAAATTTGATACTGGAATCAAATAGAGGTGTGTCACAACAAACACAATTGTATTTTCCTTCGTCATAAATCGTACAAAATGCACCGCTGTGAGGTCTTTCTGTTCCCTTCAAGCGTGTAATTCTAAATTGCTCTGGTGTGAGTAATTCCTTCCATTCAGCTTCGGATTTCTCAACTCTTTTATCTGGAGTCGGATTCCCTTTTGTGGTAAATTTGATAATATCTTTCCAGCTTAACATAATCCTTTTGCTTGTTATTGCAAGATACGGAGACTCAAAGGATGTTTTCTAGAAAAGTGATTAAATTTCTTTACATTTAAATACAAATCCTCCACAGTGAAATTCATTAAAAATTAGGAGGAAAAAAATTAAATGGAATTCGAGGTAATTAAAGCATCTGAATTAGCCGTTATCAAGGAGGCAGCATATAAAAATATTAAGGATACTATTTCTGATTTTGATAGTATCAGCCTTAATGAGATGAATGACGTCGCCTTAATGAAAAGAAAGGATACCAAGTTTGTTACAGGATTAACTCATCTGAATCGGATTTTGGATCAGCTAAAGGATACACATCGTATATTAGAGATAGATGGTAATCGTATTATGGATTATACATCTCTGTATTTTGACACTCCCAATTTTAAGTTTTACAATGATCACCATAATGGACGATTCAACAGAACAAAAATCAGACAAAGAAAATACGAGGTTTCTGATTTGACATTCCTTGAGATCAAGCAGAAAAATGGAAGAGGAGAAACTCAAAAATCAAGAATCCAAATTGATGATTTTGAGACGGAGTTATCAGAAAGGTCATTGAAGTTTATCGAAGAAACTACGAATAAAAATTACAAACTGAGTCCGAGTTTATGGAGTCGTTTCAAAAGAATGACCTTGGTAAACCTAGAGGATAAAGAGCGCATCACAGTAGATATTTTGATCTCATATTCTCTTAATAAAAAAGAAAAAGATGTGCATAATATTGCTATTTTTGAGGTGAAGCAGTCAAAATTCGATAGGAAATCACTGGTGGTTCAGACATTGAAGAATTTCAATTACAATCCATATAGTGTAAGTAAATATTGTATTGGCGCTGCCAAACTGAATGCGAAATTAAAATACAACTTGTTTAAAAAGAAGTTTTTGAGAATAAATAAGTTAAGATAGTTCTATGGATTTTATGAATATTCCTGTGTTCGACAAAGATTTCTACAAGCTTTGCCTAACCTTCTTTCTGAATATCGTTTTTGTTACCATTCTTATCCAATGGTATTACAAAAAAAACCTAGGGAAAAAAGAATATTTGTTTACCTTTTACATGATCAGTATTATTGTATTCTTTCTCTCTTTTACCTTAAAAAAATACACCTTAGATATTGGTTTGGCTCTTGGGCTATTTGCGATTTTTGGTATTATTCGATACCGAACTGAACCGGTGCAGGTGAAGGAAATGACCTATCTATTTATTGTTATAGGGGTTTCGATAATGAATGCTCTTATCAATAAAAAACTCAGTCTTGCCGAGGTGTTTTTTGCCAATACTGCGATTGTTTCTTCAGTAGCATTAATCGATCGAATTTATGATATCAAATTTCAGGTGACCAAAAGAGTACTATATGAGAATATTGAGAATGTCAAACCCGAGAATTATGATAAACTCAAGCAAGATCTTGAGGAAAGAACTGGTATTACTATTAACAGAATATCCATTGAAGATATTGACTTCGTCCGAGATTATGCAACCGTTATTATTCACTATTACGATCGTCGAGATTAACTCTTTCATGCGATGAAATTTAATCGAATTACATCCTTTTTTGCAGGTCTTATTTTTCTTGCTACATCAACATCAGTAGTCGCTCAAAATGCCAATAATGATTTTTTGGTTTGGAATTCAATCGGGTTGACGTATAAGGTGAATCAGAAAATAAAACTATCCCTCGAAGGGCATTTGCGAATGAAAGAAGATGCTAAAACCATCGACGAGCATTTTACTCAATTTGAGGCTCAATATGAATTGTTTAAAGATTTTGATATTGTAGTAGGAGGTCGATATATCTTTGAAAATGACAATCAGGGAAAAAAACAGGGATACGAAAATCATCTACGATATCATGTTGATCTAAAATACAAAGTGGCAGTAAATCAATTAGATATTCGTTTGCGAGCGCGATACCAGAACAAAAATGAATTGGGTATTAGTGAATTGGATGGAGATCTTCCAACTCAGAATATTCGTTTTAAAACTTCTTTTGATTATAACATCAGAAAATGGCCTCTTGATCCCGAGTTTGCGGTGGAGTTTTTCCGTAGAGCACAGAAGGGTAAGGCTTTTCGATATAGTAAGATTCGACTCACATTAGGGACTAGTTATAAAATCGAAAAAATAGGGAAATTCGGAGTGTTTTACCGCTACGAGGATAGTGCGAGAAACATTATTCCAAATGAATTTAATATCCTAGGATTCAAATACACCTACTATTTAAACTAGTTATTACTTCTGTCTGAAATAAATGGTAATCGGTACTCCGGTAAAATTAAATCGATCACGCAATTTATTTTCCACAAATCGTTTATATGGATCTTTTACGTACTGCGGAAGGTTACAGAAAAACACAAACTGCGGAGTTGCAGTAGGTAACTGCATGCAATATTTGATTTTGATATATTTTCCTTTGATGGCAGGTGGCGGATAACTCTTTACAATTTCCAACATTGCATCGTTCAACGCGCTTGTCTTAATACGGTTTTTACGGTTTTCAAAAACTTCAACTGCCGTCTCAATGGCTTTGTAGATTCTTTGCTTCGTAAGAGCAGAAATAAAAAGAACAGGAATATCTGTAAACGGTTCTACCTTTTTTAGAATATCCTGCTTAAACTTTTTCATGGTGTTGGTTTCTTTTTCAATCAAATCCCATTTGTTGATTAAAATAACCACACCCTTTCGGTTTTTCTCTGCAAGCCAGAATATTTTTTCGTCCTGTCCTTCAAATCCTCTTGTTGCGTCAACCATCAGAAGGATTACATCAGAATATTCAATAGATCGAATAGCACGCATCACAGAGTAGAATTCAAGGTCTTCTTTGACCTTTGACTTTTTTCTGATTCCAGCAGTATCAACCAAATTGAAATCAAATCCAAATCGATTGTATTTGGTGTCAATTGAATCTCTTGTCGTTCCGGCAATGTTGGTCACGATATTTCTATCCTCACCGATTAATGCATTAATAAACGATGATTTTCCGGCATTTGGTCTTCCTACGACGGCGAACCTTGGTAATTCGTCTTTTGTCTTTTCAGGATCGTGTTCTTCTGTGTCGTTCACCTTTTCAGAAATGGCATCGAGTAGTTCACCTGTTCCACTTCCGTTGATAGAAGAAATCGTGTAGTATTGTCCTAAACCTAGATTGTAAAACTCCACGGCATCATTGGTACGCATGGCATTATCAACCTTGTTAACAGCAAGGAAAATTGGTTTTTTAATCTTTCGAAGTAATTTGGCAACTTCGGTATCCATTGGAGTAATTCCGTCTTCCACATCAACAACAAAAACAATGATGTCTGCTTCTTCAATTGCTAAATCAACCTGTTTTCTGATTTCTTCTTCGAAAATATCATCAGATCCGATTGCATAACCACCAGTATCGATTACCGAAAATTCCTTTCCGTTCCAGTCCGACTTTCCATAATGACGATCACGAGTCACACCGCTCACAGAGTCAACAATCGCTTCGCGACGCTGAACTAAACGGTTAAAGAATGTTGATTTACCAACATTTGGTCTTCCTACTATGGCTACAATTGAATTCATAAATTGCTCTAATATTCTGCAAATGTACAATATACGATTACAATAATTGTCGTAATCTGGAAAAGTAAAATCAAATGGAACAACTGCATGATTTTATGCTTGCCGTCATCGAAACTTAGTCTTTGTACCCGAATCTTTTTAACTGATTCTTATTACTTCTCCAGTTCTTGTTGACTTTTACGAAAAGTTCTAAATACACTTTTTTATCAAAGAAAATTTCTAGGTCTTTTCTAGCCTCAGCACCAACACGTTTGATAGCTTTTCCTTTATGACCAATGATGATTCCTTTTTGTGTGTCTCTTTCAACCATGATTACAGATCGAATTCGAACGATATTTTCTTCTTCTACAAAAGATTCCGTCTCAACTTCTACGGAATATGGAATTTCTTTTTTGTAGTGGGTTAGAATCTTCTCTCTAATTTTCTCATTCACAAAGAAACGCTCAGGTTTATCGGTTAATTGATCCTTCGGATAGAAAGGCGGACTCTCGGGTAGTAATTCGATGATTTTGTAAAATACTGACTCAACGTTGAACTTTTCGAGTGCCGAAATCACATAGACAAAGGAATTTGGAACTAGATCACGCCAGAATTGAATTCTTTCCTCAACTTCTTGAGCATTCGACAAATCAATTTTGTTTAGTAATAGAATAACAGGAACTTTAGAATTCTTGATTCGTTTAAGGAATTGCTCGTTTTTAATCTGAGCTTCTCCCACTTCAACCATATAAATGATTACATCAGCATCATCGAAGGCAGATTTCACAAAATCCATCATGGATTCTTGTAATTCGTAGGCCGGATTTAAAATTCCAGGTGTGTCGGAAAATACAATTTGATAATCCTCATCATTAACGATTCCGAGAATACGATGACGGGTTGTTTGCGCTTTTGGTGTGACAATAGAAAGTTTTTCACCAACCAAGGCATTCATGAGGGTAGATTTACCAACATTTGGGTTCCCGATAATATTGACAAAACCTGCTTTGTGAGTCATGGTGCAAATATATACAGATTTAAATCCTTAGCTATGAATGTATTCTAAAATTGTTGAATTAAAGTTTGGATAATACTTCGATGTTGTTATATATTTACACTCCATATCGCGGGATAGAGCAGTAGGTAGCTCGTCGGGCTCATAACCCGAAGGTCACAGGTTCGAGTCCTGTTCCCGCTACTACACAAGACGGACTAGTATTTTTACTAGTCCGCTTTTTATTTGTACCCTCATCACCCTCTCTAAATCAATGGGTTAAATTAAATTATTGTATATTACAATCATTAACTTAATAATTACATAATGAAAAAACTTCTATTACTCTCATTTCTATTAGCGCTTGTCTCTTGTGCTAATCAAGAAACTAAATCAAAAAAAACGGAGTCAATAATAATAGACAAACTATTTAAACCTACCTACACCGACAATTTTAGAATTGGAGACCCTGCGAATATATTGATAATCGAAAAGATGCATCAACATGTCATTACAAAAGACTTTGAAGCATTAGGAGAATTGATTGCCGATGATGCTGTTTTCTATATGGAAGATGGAGCAACAATCAAAGGTAAAACGACTCTATTGCAATTTATGAGTAAAAACTTTTCTCAGATCACTCTAAAAAATTATTCTGTTAGTATGAGTATATCAGTGATTGGTGAGAATGGCGATGAATGGGTTCTTATGTGGGATCAAGCTGATATTGAAATGCCGGACGGTAATGTTCAAAAAGTAGATTGGATGGATGCCTTTCAAATGCAAAATGGAAAAATTGTAGCGATGAATGGTTTTGTGAAATCGCCTAAATAATTAATAACCTAAATGTATTAAAAAAATGGAAAAAAATATTTCTAAATTAAGAGCTCATGATGCTATTGTTGGTATACTTTACCTGGTAAGTGTTGGTTTAACATTATATACTTTGAATCTGGATTTTTTATGGATAGCTTTAGCTGTTGGAGGTCTTCAGCTCATTAGTCCAATAACTAAGTTTTGCCCCGTTTATTCAATTTTAAACAAACTTATGCCTAACACTGACCCTATTCAGAACGGCAAGTAAAATTTAATTCACTTAAAGATTTACTTGTGCTGCAACTTTGAATAATAGGGGGAGGGGAAATCAAAATTCAAACACCTGAACCTTTCATAGTAAGAGTCATTATATGATGAGTGTCAATCAATTCTCTTGGTGTGATACTGATGTTCGATATTTCCATTAAGTTATCTACTAAAACAATAAAACAGTTATACTATTATAAAGGGTAACTGTTTTTTTTATTTAATAAGGTTATGTTATATTTGATAGAAACGAAAAAAATGAATTTATCTAAAATATTTTTCATCCTCTTTTTGGTGCCATCATTCTTTTCATGTTCAAATATAGAAATCAATGAAGATATCCCATATGCTGTTCAAATTAAAGAAGTTAGAAGTTACTATAAAGCGATAGATATCCGAGATAGACTGGAAGATAAAAAAATAGAATCTTATATTCTGTCAGAAGTAACGGATGATGGTAACTGGTATAAGGTTTTGACTGGCGCTGAAAAATCAATTGATGATATTAAAAAATACATTAAAACTTTAGAATCTATAATAAATACTGACAATCTTAAAATAATAAATTATCAAAACATTCAAAAAAACCTTGATTTAGATTTTGAAGATCATTTAATTGAAAGAAAAAGACTTCAATCGAAACAACCAAATCTTCCAAAAAAGATTTTTGATTTAATCAATAAATTTCCAGATGATAAAAATTTTATTGTAAAAAGTTTTTTTGTGACTAATTGTCCCGACTCTTTGACTGATATTGGAAAGTATCGTGTGTCTTATAGAGATATAAAGCATGATCTCCCACGGGGAATTTATATGCAGAGCCTTATGAAAAAATCAAATGCTATTGCAGAAGTCATTTATGAAGATAACTTATTTGGAGACAAAATAACCATTGATATTGTCGAGCTCAAAGATAACTTTAATTTAGGACTTCTAGATGGCCAACAATTGACCAGCGAAAATATTGCGAATTATTTTGCCGAGCTAATTTTGGACACTGGTAACTATGTATTTGAAGATAAGTTAAAAATTAATATATCTTCTTTTCAAAAACTAAATGGATATAAAGTTACAATTCAGCCCAAAAATAACAAAGAGTATTTAAGAACCTATTTTTGCTTAGTCTCCAAAGACTCTAAATACCTTGTTTTTTCACAGTCTACAGATAAAAAAGACGATGAAATTGTTGAAATTATTGAAAATCTTGGAGAGACCGATGGTCTGAATTCGTATGATGAATTCTATAATGCTTTTTACACAATACCTGCCAATTGTGGAGTTGAAGATACATTTATTTCTATTTATTCAAAAAAATTAACAAATGATTACACTCGAAGAAGAGGTTATGCAAAGTGGTCAAAAAAGATGGTGGGGCATTGGCAGACTACTGCTAACTTTAGCGGTGAAGATAATAATTCTTGGTCAGTTTCATTCTTTGATTTATTAAATCAAAGCAATGTTGAACTGATTTATAATGATTTATACCTTGATTCAAAAAAATCTGCAAGATACTTTAAAATCATTGATGTTTTAAATGAAAAAGGAGTTATCTCAACAGGAAAATATCCTGATGAAATGTCCTTCCCGGGGAATCGATTCGTAGTTTCAATCAATAATATGAACCTAGGTCGATTAACTTCTGACAAAATGCTCACTATAGCCGATTGTTTGCAGTTAAATTAACAGCTTAATTGGGTTTGCTGTTTTTGACAAAATCTATTTAACAGCGTGATTAACCTCAGGTACTGATAAAGATAATTTACTTAATTGGTTGTTAAATTTATTCGTCTAAAAAAAGGCAATACATTTATAACGGTCCAATTCTCTTTGGTTGACATTAAAATCGTATGAAATGGAAAACTCATGGCTTCCACCAAAATTCATTAATTGAGAAGTATTAAACTCATAAGAGTATCCAAATCTATAATTTTTCCAATGAATACCAGTAAAGATATTAAAAGAATTAATGAAATTAGAGTTGAAAGGATTCTTTTCAACGTTTTTTGATGCAGTTAACCCCAACGATATTTTATCATCATAAACATATTGAAGACCACCATCCAAACGATCATAGGGCCCTTGTTTGATATATTGTGCCAATAAATATATTTTACTTTTTTTCGCTAACCAAGTTTCAATATTATTTAAAATAGGCAGATGATATTTAGTGTGTATTGAAAAATATATTTCAAGTGGTGTATTACCTGTCTCGGTTAGAGATATATTTGGCTTATTTAAATGTCGAAACGTAATTCCGATCCATGAATCCGAGTTATTAATTAAAAAGGAGGATCCTATGTCAATAAAAAATCTTTGAGATTTTAAAATTGTTGGATCTATTGTTGTAGGATTAAAAAAACTATTACCTAAAGTTATTTGATCCTCGAAAAGTAAATTCTGAAATCCATAACTTTTGGCTCCAACTCCAGCGGTAATACTAGGCCTAAAAAACCAAGAATCACCTAATTCGAAAGCCATAGCGTAAATAAGATTTATTTGATTAAAACTATAACCAGAGCTACTCTCATTTTGATTTAATAAACTAATTCCAATTCCAATATTCATTCCTTCAAACCATTTGTCGGCAAATGCAAAATTAGACGATACTTTTAAACTGCTACTTCTCCATTGAATTCTGCTAATTAAACCTGCTTTAGTACCTCTAGTCGAACCTGTGAAAGACGAATTTATTGTCTCGGGGACAAGAAAACTTTGAGAGAATATTAAATCTTGACCTTTACTTTCAGTTGAAAAATAAAATATTACTATAATTATTAATCTTTTCATACTATCTTATTAATAATACGGGAGTGTGTTTTTTAATTTTTTGACCGTTAAAGGTAAGCGCATTTACAAACATTAAATAATTTCCATTTTCTGCAGGAATGTTTTTTATGTATCCATCCCAACCTTTAAGATCCGTGCCTTCTTCGTAATAGACTAATGCGCCTACAGTATCATAAATATACATTTTGACATTTTGCATACATGAAAATAATGGTCTTATAGTATCATTTATACCATCTTGATTTGGCGTGAATGAATTTGGAGTTTCAAGTTCATATCCTTTTGTAACATTAATGACTTCAGAATATGTCTCTTTGCAACAATTAGATTCATATTCTACCGTTAATGAAACTGTATATGATCCAGCTGTTTTATATAAATGTGTTGGATTCATTATATTGCTAACTGTAGGAGATCCATCTCCAAAATCCCAATAAAAATTGACAATATCCCCTGTTGACTCATTATTAAATGTAATCAATTCATTAAAACTAAGTATGTCGCAAAAATTAGTATTCGCAGATGAGTAACTAAAATTTGCGTCACCTATTTCTGGTAAATCAACAATTACTTCTACCTCAATTGGCGGACATCCGTTAGTTAAACTTTCTTGATCGTGAATGTAAGCTATATAAGTTCCAGATTCTCTTGTTTCCATACATTGAGGGTTAGATGGATTACAAATATTTCCTCCAGACCAAGTAATCTCATAAGGAGGACTTCCTCCATTGATAAATACATAATTGGTTTGTATCATTGCGTTGTTATCACAATCTTCTGTAATTGTAGATGTAATTTGTGCGTCTATTACAGGAGGTCTAGTTAAAACAACCTCTTTACTGTCAGTATTTGTAGAACAATTATTAACATCATCAACGTCAACTTCGTAAGTTCCTGCTGAAAGTCCATTTAAACACCAAACTCCACCACCTAATGAGGTCCATCCACTTCCAATTGGAGATGGATTTGTTCCACCTGTAATTGTTATACAAATTGAGCCATTTGAATAACTCCAATCTGGAGAACAGGTTGGGTTTTCTATACTATCAATCGTAAACGACAATTCAGTAGGCTCATTAACAAATATATTATTCGAATAAGTACAGCCATTTGCATCAGTTACTGTAAAAATAAAATCGCCAGAATTAACGTTGAAAACACCTGTTCCTTTATAGGGTGGTGTACCTCCACTGGCCGTAATTGTAACTTCCCCCATTTCTCCATTACATAATATGGGATCAGTAACTATGGCAGTTGCTGTTAATTCATTTGGCTCAGTTACTGTAATAGTTTCAGTTGTTTCACAACCATTAGCATCTGTGATTTTAATTGAATGTACCCCAGCTGTTAGTGTGTAATTTCCAGTACCGCTATACGGAGCTGTACCTCCCGAAGCTGAAACTTTATAGACTTCTTTACCTCCAAAGCAGTTGATAGGATCAGAGATTAAATTGCTTGAAGATGTTAGCTCTGAGGGTTCTTTTAAATCATATTCAAGTATTATATTATTCGGACAGTTATTATCAGTAATTGTTAGTGTATATTTTCCTGCTTTAAGATTGTCAAATTCAAGAATATTTGGAGTGCTAAGATCATTATCTAATATCATTCCTGGGGAAAGATTATAGCTAAAGCTTCCCGAACCTCCAGATAATGATACATTAATAAATCCATCGCTTGTCCCAGAACAACTTATTTCATATCCATTATAATTTGAAATTTCTTCTGTTACATTAATTGGGGAAGCGGTTTCCTTTATGGTATAGATGGGAGAAATCAATTCACACCCATTATTATCTATAACTTTAAATACGTAATTACCCTCGCAAGCATTATTTAATATGTTGGAATCTGATTCTACTAATAAATCAAATTGTCCAGACCCGGGTATTTTTTCTGTATAGAATTCTTTTAATATATATGGAGAACTACCCCCTTTGATATCCAATTCGATATACCCATCACAATTTAACCCAATATTATTACAAGACATATCAACTAAAGATATTAAATTTACTTCTAATGGTTCAGGGGGGGTGATAGTGTATTCAAAATATTGGATACAGCCGGAGGAATCAGTAATTTGAAGTGAATAATCCCCTGGACATAAATTATATTGATTTTGGTTTTCTGGACGACTTACATTACCATTACTTGATGACCAATAAAAGGAAAACGGCCCTGCTCCAACAGGATTTATCTCAATACTTCCAGCACAAAGAGGATCTGAATAACTACACAAGATATTAGTAACTGTCGCATTGTCTTGTATTTCTGGATTTACAGTGACAGATATTATGAATGATTCTCCTTGACAACCATTAGAAGTAACAGGAACTACAGTGTAGATGACTTCTTCTATATTATTAGTAGTATTTACCAAAGTTTGAGAAATTTCGGATTGAGATATTAAAATTTCATCTGATTCACCATCAACATTTGGATTATCTACAACTGTCCAAGTGTAGGTTGTTCCAGCAGGAACATTATTCCCATCAACTCCTTGCATAGGTTCAACTTTAAAGGTTTGACCAGAACAAATTTGTACTGCAATTTTATCTGCAATTACAGGCTCGGGCTCAACAGTTATTGTAACAAGAAAGGAGTCGCCTTGGCAACCACCTGCACTTACAGGTACTACCGTGTAAACTACATCCACTGCTCCGTTGGTTGTATTGGTGAAGGCATCATCTGCTAAATCTGCCGCCGTTAGCCCATTACCTACTGCAGGACTACCAGCAAACACAGTTAGCCCATTTAACTCAATATTTGTGATATTATAAGTCGCTGCTGCTACTGTAGTACTGCCATTGAAATCTATTCCAGATGCCCCTTTACTACAAACTGTTAGGGATTGATCTGAAACCACGGGCTCTGGATCTACCGTAACTGTAACTGTAAACTCATCTCCTTGACAACCATTATCTCCGATAGGAACAAAGGTGTAAACAACATCTAATGCTGCCGATGTCAAGTTCTTCCATGTATCGTTGACGATAGCATTGGCTGGCAAATCATTGCCTATCGCCTGATTACCTCCACCGGCCGTTAATCCACTCTCAGGTGCTATATCAATCAAATTATAATTCGCAACACTTGGTCCATCTGCATCATCATTTAAAGTCACATTAATC
>JBMHDU010000006.1:0-196173 GCA_049889235.1 Polaribacter sp. | reverse complement strand
TAAAGCAAAGGATTCATAAAGATTAAACGTTGGATTTTCTAATTGGTTACTATTGTTCACCACATTAGGATTTGTAACATTTGTACTCATAATTTTTATTTATTTATTTAATTAATTATTATACTCTAATATAGTCAATGTTCTATTCTAACTATAATAATAATCCAATACTGAATAGAATAACACCCATAAAAAAACCCAATTATTTCTAATTGAGTTCTTACATATAAATTAGGGTTTCTACTTAAACCAAATCATCAAATGTTATCTTTCTATCAAACAAATTTTTCTCTTTCATTACCATATCTAATAAATTGTCAAAACATAAGAAACCAATCTTTGTCCTAACATCCTCTTTCTTTAATCTTTTCTTTAACCCTAATTCTTCTTTTATCTTTTTTCTTACAACATCATCACTTCCTAAGTAGATAGGTTTTGTCATACCTCTATATTTCAAATTAATCATCCAATAAATTGCTTTACTTCCATTTGCTAATGTTTTATTATTGGTTGAGACATTATATTTTATGTCATATTCTTCCTCTAAATGCTTATTGTCATCATATAGTTTTTTACACTTCTTCTCATAACTCTTAATCCTACTATTCAATTTATCAATATCACTTTTATATGCATCAATTTGAGATTCCCATTTTCTAATAGTCCTCATCATATTGTTATATTTTGCAATGGGTTGTCTCTCTAAAGAATTCATTTTATTGAATACTTCTTTATTAATGTCCCCAAATCTTTCTTTTAATTTACTCATTCTATTCTTATTATAAGATTAGTCTAATTTAGATAGAATTTCCAAATTATTAAAATCACTTTTATTTAAATGCTTACACATATAGAAGCAATAATTACCATTGCTATCATATTTCTTCAAATCTATAATGCCAATCTTACCCCAAAAGTTATTACTCATATTATTTAACTTATCTATTTCAATATTGCTATTTAGTACCAAATGGTGGTGCAAACTATTAAACCCTCCATCTGCTTCAGTGCTGATGAACCCATCAATTGTACTATCAACTTCTACCAAACACTTATACAACCTTTTTACATTATCAATACAACTTTTATAATTTCTAATTGTCTTTCTATATGATAATCCTAATATGTACTTCCAATCATCACCATAATTATCTACACTATAATTCTTAATCCAATTACCATAAGTTTGTCTTAAACCTATGTCATAACTATTGTTATTATATCTTATACTATTCATATTTCTTATTTAATTAATACTCTTATTATTTAAGTTTAGAGAATAAAAGATTTAAAGGAAGATTTATAAAAATTTCCATAATTCAACTTAAAATCAATGGGAGAGAAGTGTTTTAATTTATATCTAACCCATTAAATATGCCTCTATATATAAATACCTCAAAAAAATATTTTGAGAGGGTAGATAAAGAATTTTAGGATATAAAATAGTAGCAATTAGGGGGTGCAAATAGAAGTTAAATTGGGGTAGTAATTTAAAGTACTTTTTTTAGTGTTCTTTTATTAGCATTTTTGCCATTAACCCTAAGACCAACATTGTGGGTTATATATGTGTAGACTAAGGATATGCTTACAAACCTATTATAAATCAAAGTAGAACTATGTGCAAAAGGAATCCACGCTATTGGCGTGGATTTTTCATTTGAAAAACCGTCAAAAGCTCGCTTTTGTAAGGTTTTGAAAATGAAAAATAGGAACATTTACCAGAAGGTTGAAGATTCTATGTTTGCACCAGATAACCCAATTGGGATATCTAATCCCTTTGCTCTTTTGTAAGGTTTTGAAAATGAAAAATAGGAACCTTTACCAGAAGGTTAAGGATTCTATGTTTCCTTCAGATTACTTTATTGGGATATCCAATCCTAAAGTTTTTAAACATAATAAAACACACCAAATAGGTGTGTTTTATTATATATTTTTCAGTTTCTAGAAACTCATAGATAGACCGATTCCGGTTGCATTACCAATGACTTTAAAGGTTGTTGGAAATGATTTGAATTAACCGAGCTAATACCAGAGTTATAGATCTCTACCGCTTTTTTTGCTTTTTTGTGTGCCCCATACGAAATAGGAATTGCAATCGCAACAAGTGCAGCACCTGCACCGGCTAATGCCCATTGAGCATCTCCGCCACCAATGGCGGTTCCGATAGGCCATACAATTAATCCGCCACCAATGAATCCCATTACATTGGCAATTGAATTACTCGACTGCGCTTTTTTCATTAGGTCGATTGTGCTTGCGTTCGATTCCATTGCTGTGGACAGCTGTTGTCATTTCTATATATTTTTGCTTTAGATGTTTTAAACCACACATGGAATTAAATTATGAAAGAAATGTATTTTTCTTTCAAGATGCGGTTTACAAATTTGGAGGGGTAAAGGAAGCACGCAAAAGAACTCATTAAGGTTTGCGCTACTGAGAAGGATATTGTTCAAAAGCTTAGTGAACAAATTCATGCTGAAAGCGTAATTATCGATAAGAAATTTTACAATGTTAAGCCTGCCAGCCAGTTTTTTATTATCAGTTTTTTAATTCTGATTATTGCGTTGTTTTATGGAGTTTATATCGCTGTAATGTAGAAATTAGTATTTCTGAGCAATTCTTTCAAGTCCGCGCACATTAAGGATACTGATGCGTTTTTCCTTGAAATCGATTAGACCATTCTTTTTGAAATCTGATAAAATTCGAATAGCAGATTCTGTTGCTGTTCCAATGATGTTTGCAATATCCTCTCTAGTTAGGTAGACATCAATATAACCTTTATCATCTTTGACAAACTTTTTGTCTAAGTGAATCAAGGTTTCTGCCAAACGTTGCTTGACGGTTTTCTGAGCCATATCAACGATGACTTCATCTGCATTTCGTAATGATTCTGCCAGGTCCTTGAGCATGCTCATGGTAAAGTTGTTATTTCGCTTTAAATCACGAACAATTTCTTCCTTAGGAATAAAACAAATTTCCATATCATTCAAGGCACTAGCGGTAAGATTAGCAGGTCCACCCGTAATCAAACTTCTTTCACCAAGTAAATCTCCTTTTTTGACCAATTTGATTACCTGATCTCTTCCGTTTTCACTCATTTTAGAGACCTTACACACTCCATCTTTTATACAAAACACCCCATTAACGTGATCACCTTCGTTAAAAAGAATCTCGCCCCTTTTTATGATTTTAGAAGTTTTACAATGGGAAATTCGTATCAATTCGTCTCTCGTTAATTCCTTCAACGAGCTCAATTGTCTCACAATGCATTGTTCGCATTTACTCATATGCTACGCCTAACAGATTTCGTCTAAAATATGAAAAAAAACTGATAATTATCATAGAATCCCCGAGCATTCAGCTCAATATTTGTAAGTATAACTTAAGGTGAATTATGTCGAATTCTAACTGCTATCATTGCGGAACTACTTGTAGCACAGATTCATTCGTTTTGAATGAAAAACAATTCTGTTGTAATGGGTATAAAACCGTATATGAATTATTGGTTGAAAATGACATGACCTGTTACTATGATTTTGAATCAAATCCAGGTGCGATTCCAAAAGAAATCGAAGATCGATATGAATATTTATCGAAACCCGATATCCAAGAAAAATTACTAGAGTTCTCGAATGAGCAAACTAGTATTGTCAATCTTTATATACCTCATATTCATTGTAGCTCTTGTATATGTATTCTTTCGTAGGTAAAATAAAATCCAAATTAGGGAAGGAGCTTAAAAAGAAGGATGCGAATACGTTGTTTACCATTGGATTTTTGAATGGATTTCTTCCTTGTGGTCTAGTGTACATGGCAGTATTGGGTGCCTTCGCATCCTCAAATTTATGGGGCGGTTCTTTATACATGTTGGCATTTGGATTGGGAACGATTCCTTTAATGACTTTAGTGTCCTATGCACCAAATATGAATTTACTTGGTAAATCTGTGAATTTCAAAAAGATTATTCCTGTTTTGGTTATAGCTGTTGGGGTGTTATTTGTATTTCGCGGACTTGGACTTGGAATTCCGTTTTTATCGCCAATACCTACATTAGAAATGGTTGGTAATGTTAGTGCATGCCATTAATCTCATTTCCTTCACAATAAATGCCAGAATTCTTGGTTATAAATCAATGTTAAATCTTGGGTCCTGAAAATTATATTCCTTAAAAAAGCGATATATTTGAGCTATCAAATTTTGATCATAGATGAAAAGCAGTTGTGCAGCACTAATCTTTATTATTTCTTTTCTTTTTCTACCCTCTAGTCAAGCACAAGAAACACTTCCGATTTATCAAGATTACTTATCAGATAATGTATATCTCTTGCATCCCTCAGCGGCTGGAATTGGGAATTCAAGTAAGTTAAGATTTACTGCACGTCAACAATGGGCTGGAGTTCCAAATGCACCTACGCTTCAAACAGTGAGTTTTCATACTCGATTGAATGAATATTCAAATGCAGGATATGGATTAATCTTATTTAACGATCAAAACGGTTTTCATAGTCAAAAGGGAGTACAAGCATCATATGCCTATCACTTACCAATGAGTAATGGGAAATTTTTTAATCAGCTATCATTCGGATTGGCATTTACTTTTGTTCAAAATCAATCTGACCAAAGAACGTTTACAGGAGATAGAGCAGTAGCTGCTATCATTCAAAGTACAAGCTATTACAATGCTGATTTTAGTATGGCTTACCACTATGGAGGCCTGTCTTCATACTTCACGGTTAAGAATCTATTATTGACAGCAAAGAATAATCTAAATGTATCTGAGCCTGTAGATTTACGGAATTACATTTTCTCAGTAGGATATTTCTTTGGAGAAGATACGGGCATTCAATTAGAGCCTTCTATCATGATGCAATTCAGAGAAACAACGGGTGAACGAATTGCAGATTTCAATTTGAAGGCTTATAAAATGTTCAGAGACACACAATTTTGGGCGGCATTATCGTATCGAAGAAATTTTGACGTTAATGCGATTCAGAATGCGACATTTATTTCTCCAATTATAGGTGTGAACTATCGCAATTACATGTTCTCCTACACGTATACGCAACAAACCAACGATATCGTATTAACTAATACTGGATTCCATCAAATCTCCTTAGGAATCAATTTATGGACTAGAGAGCCAAGAGCGGCTGCTTGTCCAAATATCAATTCACCATTCGGTAGATTCTAAAAATCTAATTCTTTTATTGAAATACTTGCGGAGGAGTGAACAAATTGTTCTAAGACCTGCTTATTAATATTGATGAAAAACTGGTGTATGCCAGATTCTTCAGATGGATTCTCTAGGTGATACTTTTTTAAAATATTTTTCGTCTGTCTAGCGACGGCTTCACCAGAATCGATAATCTGAAAATCAGAGCCTACTATCTTTCGAATCTGCGGAATTAAATAGGGATAATGTGTGCATCCCAAAACGAGACAGTCAGCATTTTGGGAAAGTAATGGTTGGACATAACTCTCTAATAGATCACTCATTTCTGAAGTGTTAATTTTTCCGTTTTCAATCAATTCTACTAAACCAGTACCAACTTGTTCAATAATCTTGATTTTCCGTTCTAAAGAACTCGAGGTCTTAGCAAATAATTCACTATTTAATGTTCCTTTTGTAGCTAATATTCCTACAATACCCGTCTTGGTTCTAAGTGATGCAGGCTTTATAGCAGGTTCAATTCCGATGAAAGGAATATCATATTTTTTACGCAAGTATGAAATCGCATTTGTCGTAGCGGTATTACAAGCGACTACTATAAGTTTGCATCCTTCGGATAAAAGAAGTTCAGTGTTTTTTACAGCTAATTCTATGATTTTATCTTTTCCCTTAGGACCATAGGGTGCATTGCTACTATCTGATAAGTAGATCGTATTTTCATTTGGAAGGGCCTTCTTTATTTCCTTCCAGATTGAAGTTCCGCCAATACCAGAATCAAAAATACCGATAGGTGAATTTGCAATACTCATATGGTAAAAATAAAAAAACCTACTTGTAAAGTAGGCTTTTTATGTATGATAAGATAAAATTCTTAGAATCCTAATTTCGCTTTTACTGCTGCATATAAGTCTTCTCCTTTTTTAACTAAAAGACCTTTACCTACAGATGCATCTAAAACGTAAATAATTCCTTTAGAAGCAGCAACGTCTTCAATTGCTTTTCTCGCTTTTTCAATAATTGGAACTAATCCGTCATTTTGCTTCTTCTGCATTTCTTGATACGCAGTTTGTCTTAATTGCTCATATCTAGCTCTATCTTGCTGAACTTCTTGAGCTCTTGTATCATTGATTTCTTTAGTCTGAGTATTTTGTTCTGCAGTATATTTTTTGATTTTAGCATCTAACTTCTTACCCATTCCTTCAATCTCATCTTGGTAAGTTTTACCTAACTTTTCGATGTCAGATTTCAACTTTTTAGTGGCAGGCATTTCAGCTACTAATTTCTCAAAGTCAATATGCCCTAATTTTTGTGCATTAGCTACTCCAGTTCCCAATGTGAAAATTGCAATGAATAGTAACGTTTTAAAATTTCTCATTTCTAGTATTGATTTAATTATTGTTGTTCTTCTTTTCTTGTTTCTTCTTTTGTTCTTCTTCCTTCTTCTTTCTTAGCGCTTCTTTTTTCTCTCGTAACAATCGTCTCTTCTCATCTCTTTGCTTTTGTAGCGCTTTTCGTTTCTCTTCGATTGCTTTCTTTTTCGCTTCGCGATCAGCTATCTTTTTAGCATTCGCATCTTCAATCTTTTTTAGTGCTTCTTTTTGCTTAGCCGTCGGCTCTTTTTTGGGGACGGTTTTGTTTTGTCTGGCCTTGTTTTTCTCCTTCCTTTGATCTTCCTTCTTTTGTTGTAATCTAGTTCGATCTATGGATGACAAAACGAGGTCACTAATATCGTATTTTTTATTGGAATAGAGCATAATTAAATCGCTCGATTTTTCGAATACGAAATCATATCTTTTCCGCTTAGCAATACCTTGAATTGCATTATATACTTGATCCTGAATTGGCTTAACCAATTGCTTGCGAATTAAAAACATATCCCCTCCAGGTCCGAAATATGTGGCTTCTAGTCTTCTAAGTTCTTCTTGCTTTAAGGTTATTTCTTCCTCTTTCTCTTCTATAATCTCTTTTGTAAGAATTGCCTTCTCATTTGCTAAGTCAGTTTTTAAAACTTCGATGTGACGTGCTTGGTCGTCAAGTTTCTTTTTCCATTTCGTAACTTTAGAATCTAACGTGTTTTGCGCCTCAAGATATTCTGGAACATTCTCAAGAATATATTCCATATCTATATATGCAATAATTTGATTCCGCTGCGCTGAAAGACTAGTAACACTAAGTGAAAGAACGAATAGTAAAAAAAACTTTTTCATTTTTAATTGAATTTAGAAAAAACCATGCCAAAAAAACCTACGTCTACAAATTTAGGATTTTCTTAGAATTGTCTTCCAATTATAAAATGCGTTTGCCATCCCGACTTTTCTGTGTCTCCTGGTAACGGATCGAAACCGTGTGCGAAATCAATTCCAAGTAGTCCAAATGCAGGCATAAAAATTCGAATACCCAATCCTGCAGAACGTTTTAATTCAAACGGATTAAACGACTCAAAATTGTTATACGAATTACCAGCTTCTAAAAATCCGAGGGTATAAATTGAGGCCGAAGGCGAATCTGTAATTGAATATCGTAATTCCAATTGGAATTTATTATAAATCGATCCACCAGCAATAGGTGACAATGCATTGTTCTGATATCCTCTTAATCCAATAACTTCTCTACCATCTAACTGGAATACAGCGATTCCATCACCCCCAACAAAGTAACGCTCAAATGGTGATAATCCAACCTCTGAATTGTAATATCCTAAGAACCCAAATTCAGCATTAGACATTAATACCAATTTATCTGTAAAAGAGGTATACCATTTTCCTTTTGCACTTAACTTATAATATTCTAACCACTTATAATTTTCTGCAATCTTATCGTTTTGCTCTTGTGGTGTTGCATTGGCTGGGATTGAATAATCTTTATTGTTGAATAAAGAATATGGGAATGTTGCTTTGATTCCAAAAGAGAACTCCGATCCATAAGTTGGGAAAATAGGTCCAGGACCCGCAGAGTTTCTGCTGATGGTTGCACTATATGATAAGTTGTTCAAGTTACCATTGTTCAAAACGAATGGTCCAACACGGAACGCGTAGTTGTTCAAATCGAATAACTGGTAACTGATGGTCTGTGATAACTGGAAGAAATCGTCTGGCCATTTTAAACGTTTTCCTAATCCGATGGAAGCACCAACAATTCCTAAACTTCTAGAACGATCTACGTCGAAATTAAAGGGATTGATCTGATATTGATTCGAGGAATATACCGAGAATGATAATGACTGTGGTGTTCTTCCACCCAGCCATGGTTCAGTGAACGAAAAACTATACGTATTAAAAGTTCTACTCGATTGTAATCGTAAAGATAATCGCTGTCCATCACCCATTGGTAAAGGTTTGTAAGCCTCTTTATTAAAAATGTTTCGGATGGAGAAATTGTTAAACGATAATCCTAATGTTCCAATGAATGATCCACCACCATAACCACCTTGTAATTCAATTTGACTTCCACCTCGTTCCACAACATTGAAATTGATGTCTGCGGTTTTATTCTGATAATCTGGTTTTACGTCTGGAGTAACATTCTGATCAAAAAATCCTAACTGACCAATTTCACGAATCGAACGAATAATATTTCTTCGACTAAATAAATCACCTGGTTTCACACGTAATTCACGAAATATAACATGGTCATTTGTTTTGTCGTTTCCTGTAACTGTTACTTTTCGAATTCTAGCTTTCTCGTCTTCACGAATACGAATTTCGACTGTAATCGAATCATTCACAACTTTAGTTTCTACCGCATTTACTTGAGAGAATAAGAAACCGTTATCCTGATACATTGTTGTTAAATCTACAGAAGTTGGAGTTCCATCCCCTTTGATACGTTCTTTTAAAACTGCACCATTGTAGATGTCACCTTTTTCAATCCTGAGGATATTACTTAATTGTTCGTCTGTAAATTCCTTGTTCCCTACGAATAAGATTTCTGCAAAACGATATTGTTTACCTTCTTCTAGTTCAATGTTAACATCAATAGTATTGTCATCATTCCAAGAAATTGCTTCACTTAAAATTCGTGCATCACGAAATCCAAGACGGCTGTATTTTTCAAGGATACTTTCTAAATCTTCCTGGTATTCATCTTCGATATACTTGGAACCTTTCCAGAATCTACCTGGAAATTTTCTTTTGGTATTCTTCATCGCACCTCTTAACTTCTTCGCTGAAAGGGCTTTATTACCTATGAAGTTGATATTTTTGATCTTGATTTTCTTGCCTTTATCAATGAATACGTTCATGTTTACTGTATTCACATCTGCAGTATCATTTTTGATATCAAGATTTACTTTCGTTTTTAAGAAACCTTTATCTGTATATTTCTTAGTGAAGTAGTTTTTTGTAGTAACCACGAAGTTGTCGGTTACCATTGTACCGGTATTTAATTCGGCTTCTTTAATTAATTCTTTTGCTTTGTTTTTCTTAACCCCAGCAATTTGAACCTGATTTAATTTTGGAAGTTCACGAACATCGAATTGAAGATAAACCGTGTTCCCGTCAATTTTTGCCAAGTATACATCTACGCTACTAAACTGCTTACTCTCATAAAGTTTTTTAATGGCACTGGTTAACTTATCACCTGGAAGTTTGATGACCTGTCCGTTTCTTAAACCTGTAAAAACTCGAACAGTTTCTTCACTAAATTTTTGAAGACCAGTAATTGTAATTCCACCTAAAATGTAATCCTTTCCTTTTTCAAAAGTTACATTAGATTGTTTTCTGATAGAATCATTTTTTACCTGTGCATTAGTTCCAAACGCAAACAAAAGTGCAAAAAGCACTAGTGTTAATGGTGAAATTTTAGGATTTAATTTATTTAATAAGTTGTTCGCTCGTTTTTCCAAATCTTCGTTCTCTATTCTGATAGTTGATGATGGCATCATAAAAATGTTCCTCTCTAAAATCTGGCCACAATACATCTGTAAAATACAATTCAGCGTAGGCCATCTGCCACATTAAAAAATTACTTATTCTTTGTTCGCCACTCGTTCTTATCATTAAATCAACTTCGGGCAAATTAAACGTATATAAATGATTATTTATAGTTTTTTCGTCAATTTCTTCTAGGGTTAGTTCTTTATTAACAACTTTTTTAGATATGTTTTTAATAGCATTAACAATCTCTTGTCTAGAACCATAACTTAATGCCAAAGTGAGTGTAATATTGCTATTATCCTTTGTGATTTCAATCACTTCAGCTAGTGCTTTTTGAGCATTTTTAGGTAAATTTTCAATAGCACCAATCGAGTTTACCTTAACGCCATTCTCCATAAACTCAGGAAGTTCTTTTTTAAGAGAATTGATCAATAAGTTCATCAAGGCATCGATTTCCATTTTTGGACGATTCCAGTTCTCAGTTGAGAAAGCGTAAAGAGTAATGGCTTGTACTTTGATTTTTGTTGCTGCCTGAATGGACTCTCTAACTGCAGTTAATGCGTTTCTATGGCCAAAAACACGATTCATCCCTTGACGTTTCGCCCAACGACCGTTACCATCCATGATGATGGCTACGTGTTTGGGAACTATATTTTGGTCAATGAGTAGTTTTTTATCCATTCGCATTAAAATCCATTCGTGTAGCAGGGCGGTCTTCCAAAAGTATAAATAAAAGAAACACCCGTAAACATATACCAATCATTTCCAGTTCTTCCAAAATTTAAATTTTGAATATCTGGTGTGGTGTAATCTAAATCATCTTCAAAAGTATATCTGATTTTTGTTTCCAAAGCAAACGCTAAATTTTGATATAATTTGGATTTAAATCCAATCCCAACCGGAACCGTAAAGGATGTTTTATTCTGAAATTGATACTGAAAAGGAACGGGTTCTGCTACAGCTGTTTTGTATCTGAAAGCAGCCAATTCCACAAGAATGTATGGTGTCCAAGTTTTACCTCGCTCAGCAATATTATATTCGTAAAAGTTATATTCTAACCCCAAAGCTAATTCGTTGATTGTATTCTTAAAATTTAATCCTCTGTTTATGCGTAAATCAGTGTCTGCTTCTAAATCATTTCCCTGTATAGGTAAATAACTGTAGGAACCTCTAAAAGCTATTCTTGGATTATAATTGTATTTGAAAAATACAGCTCCTGCTACTTTGTTTGGATAAACATAATTTGTTCTCCCAATATCACCCACATAGTTAGAGCCTCCAAGAAACACACCAATTTCATAAACCTGAGCACTTAAATTGATGCTAAAGGCCATGAAAAAAAATAAAAAAATACCCTTTTTCATCCTTAAAAATAGCGAGCAAATATAGGTAAATCAATTTGCTTTATAAAGTTAATAATCTGTCTTTTTTGATTAACTAGTATTTTGCTAGTTTATTGTACTTCAATTACTAAAGATTATTTTCATTTCTAGTATCCTCACCCCATAAAAGTTTGGATCGAAGTGTTTTTAGAAAGGATTGGTTATGAGGTGTAATTGTAGAGATACAAAAGTTGGCCTTTTGTATGGACACCTTCGTTTTTTCTGGTACCGAAATGATTCTAGAATCCAAAGAAATAAGAAACTCTTTTTCTCTCGAATCGACCAATAAATCAATCTTGGTTTTATCTGAAATTACCATAGGTCTCGCATTCAAGTTATGTGGAGCAATAGGTGTAATTACCAAGTTTTTTGAGTCCGGTGAAATTACAGGTCCGTTGCAACTTAAGGAATACCCCGTAGAGCCTGTTGGCGTTGCAATGATTAATCCATCAGACCAGTAATTTGTAAGATATTCACCATTCAAATTAGTTTTAACCCCAATCATAGAGGTGGTGTTTTTTCGAGCAATTGTCACTTCATTTAAAGCGAAATTCAATTCGTCGAATTCATTTAAGGTTGGATTTAACCCCACTTCTAAAAGTGTGCGTTCTTGAATTGAGAATTTTTTATCAATAATCAATTCAACATTCTCTCGAATACTATTTTTATTGATGGTTGCTAAAAAACCTAATCGGCCCGTATTGATTCCTAAAATAGGAATATTTAAATCCCTAATGTAAGTGACAGCCCTTAAAATAGTGCCATCTCCTCCAATAGTGAACATTAGATCGAAAGTCGAATTTAAGTCGTTGAAAGAGTCATAGGTTTCAAAAGAAGCGTCAATGACATTTTCCTCTTTTAGTAGGGCATAAAATCCTGATTCGATATGTACTTCTACTTTATGGTCAGAAAGTACGTCTAATAGGTTATTGATTTCTTTTACTGCAGAAACCGAATAGGATTGTCCAAAAACTGCTATTTTATTCATGACTATAACTCTAAATATTTTTTAAGATAATCAGATCTGCTCTTTAAATCTTGTAAATACTCATCATTGTCGATCGCAGAAAGAACACTGTAATTGTATCTTCGGAATGTATGCATCACCTCATTTACATCCATAGCTTTGATATTGAGAGAAATTTCAATGAATTCATTTTCCCTTCTGGATATAAAGCTTCCTAAAAGTTGAGCTCCGTTCGATTCAACAATTTGAGCTATTTCGCTCATCGAAAAATCACGTTCTAGCTTCTTAACAATTAATGAGGTGCTTTCATCAGCAAAGAAAGGACTGGAAGTAAAAACATCCAATACATCACACAAATCATAATACCCTAAATAATTATTGTTTTCGTCAACAACAGGAACAATATTCGTGTTGTTAGTAGAAAAAATCAATAACAACTCTAATAAAGTATCCTTCTGAGTTCCATAATACAAATGAAGAAAATGATAATAATTCAGTAGTTCTTCTTCGCTTTTATCGGAGGTGTGAACATCATCTTCGGCAAAAGAACCCAAGAGTTTACCATTATCTACAACCGGATAATGAGTAAAGGGAAACTGATCAAAAAGCTGTTTTGCTTCTTCGACTGAATTATTGAGATGTAATGGTTTAATCTCATTTAATATGTATTCACCAATGTTCATGTGTTACGAATATAGGATAAAATGCGCGAATGATTTACCTTTGCAAACCAAATGAATTTGAATGACAAAGTTAAGCGTAAATATTAACAAAATAGCAACATTACGTAATTCTCGAGGTGGAGATGTACCTAATGTTGTTAAGGCTGCAATTGATATCCAGGATTTTGGCGGGCAAGGAATTACTGTGCATCCAAGACCAGATGAACGACATATAAGATATCAGGATGTATATGACTTGAAACCGATTGTTAGGACCGAATTTAATATCGAAGGCAAACCAATTCCTAAATTTATGGATCTGGTATTAGCGGTAAAACCGACCCAAGTTACTTTAGTTCCAGATGCAGAAAATGCGCTAACCTCCAATGCAGGATGGGATACGTTAGCACATCAGGATTACTTAAAAGAGGTAATTACCGAATTTAAAAATGCGGGAATCCGTACTTCAATTTTTATTGATACTGATGTTCGTTTAATTGAAGCCGCTGCCAAAACAGGAACGGATCGTATCGAATTATACACAGAACATTTTGCATCCGAATTTGAAAAAGGAAATAAAGCTGTTGTTGAATCTTATGCGA
Organism: Polaribacter sp.; assembly: GCA_049889235.1. GTDB lineage: Bacteria > Bacteroidota > Bacteroidia > Flavobacteriales > Flavobacteriaceae > Polaribacter. Next base: position 182,516 of record JBMHDU010000006.1, on the reverse strand, counting down.
AAGCTGCAGAGGTGGCTAATACATGCGGAATGGGAGTAAATGCTGGTCATGATTTAAACTTGGATAATATTGCTTTTTTCAAACAAAATATTCCTTTTTTAGATGAAGTATCTATTGGACATGCGCTTATTTCTGAAAGCTTGTATATGGGGCTTCAGAATGTGGTCAATATGTATTTACACCGTTTAGCCTAATCTTACAATTAAATTTTAACGAATATATGGCTCAAGAGATATTACATTCTCGAATTTTAGGAGAGGGGAAACCCTTTTTGATTCTTCATGGTTATTTCGGAATGAGCGATAATTGGAAAACCCTTGGAAATCGTTTTGCTGAACATTTTCAAGTTCATTTGATTGATCTCCGAAATCATGGAAGAAGTTTCCATGCTCGGGAGTTTAATTATGATGTAATGGTCGATGATTTGCAACGCTACATTGAACATCATCAATTAGAGGATTGTATTTTACTTGGGCATTCTATGGGCGGAAAAACAGCGATGTTATTTGCGGTGGAATATCCAGACTTAATCAAAAAATTAATTATTGCCGATATTTCTCCGAGGGAATACAAGCCGCATCACCATGAAATTTTAGCGGGGTTAAATTCTGTTGATTTTTCCATTCAAAATTCAAGAAAATTGGTTGATGAACAATTGACTAAATATATTCCGATCATGGGTGTTCGTCAATTTTTGATGAAAAATGTGTATTGGAGAGAGAAGGGAGTTTTGGATTTCCGTTTTAACCTTCCGTCACTTACAGAAAACAACCCAGAGGTAGGAAGGGCCCTTCCTACCCATTCTATTTTTGAAGGTGAAACGCTTTTTATGGCAGGTGGAAATTCTGGTTATATAACTCAAAAAGAACTTCCATTAATTTCAAAACACTTTCCAAATTCAGAAGTCAAAACCATTCCAGAAACGGGACACTGGCTACATGCTGAAAAGCCTGAGGAATTTTACGTAAACGTTATAAAATTCGTTCAAGATCAGTAGTAATCAGGAGGATTTATTGGGTAAGTATTCCAATGATTTCTTTTTAGTAATTTTGGCAATATATCAGAATTGAAATGGACATAAAAAACGCACAACTACAAGTAGACGAATGGATTAAAAACCATGGGGTTCGCTATTTTAACGAACTCACAAATATGGCTCAATTAACGGAGGAAGTAGGAGAGGTAGCTCGTATCATTGCGAGACGCTATGGAGAGCAAAGTGAGAAGGAATCGGATAAAGATAAAGACCTTGGTGAAGAATTAGCCGATGTGCTTTTTGTTGTGCTATGTTTGGCCAATCAGACTGGTGTGGATTTACAAGCTTCTTTTGATAAAAAGCTAGACTTGAAGACGAAACGTGATCACGATAGACATCATAATAATCAAAAACTAAAATGATGAGTTTTTTTCAGAAAATTCAAAAGCCTGAGTTTTGGAATGGTTTCTTAAAAATTACGATTCCGTTCTTCATTTTACTGATCTTAATTTCCATTTTTATGAATAGTTGGCGAGATATTTTTGCAGGAGATTTTGCTGCAGTAAATTACTATAATTTCGCAGACGGAAAATGGATTCGTTTTTGGGGCATTAAAATTGTCATTACCATTCTCTACGGATTATATATGACCAATAAGAATATCAAATAAAAAAAGCGGCCCTTCTAAAGCCGCTTTTTTGTCGATTTACTAGTATGACTAAAAGTCATACGAAAATCCAATCATTATCATATCTGTTGTCATGTTGTAAGAAACCGAGCTTCCTGGAATTGCTCCATAAGGATTCGTATTGCTAATCAACATTGGGTTATTTAAAGGTCCAGATGTGTCTCCGCTACTTGTACCATGATGATACACGAAATCTAATCCGACCTTATCGCTTACTTCATAACTAAATCCGAATTGGTAAGCATTTTTTATAATCGCTGTTGCAGGTACGTTAAAGAATGCAACTGCTTCAGAAATTGGGTTTGTACTATACGTATAACCGAAACGTAATGGTAATTTCTCAATTCCTTTATACTGAAGTCCAGCAGAAATTACACTGATATTTTCCCATCCAAATCCGGCAACTGAAGCTGTTTGAGTCCATCCTGCCACATTGAATCCAGCTGTATTTTCATAATCGATATATCGATAATCCAAAGCGAAATCAACTTTATTTTTGGAATATCCAATACCCACAGAATAAACTGCTGGGTAATCCATATCGAATGAATTTGTTCCCGTAGAGTTATCTAAATAGGTGTTGTTAAATTCAAACGATCCAAAAGATTGTTTAGACTTATACGATACACCAGTTTTAAATCCTGATCCTGAGTCATAGAATAGACCAAATTGTGCTCCAAAGCCAAATGTATTAGCTTTGTCGGTTGATGGATATCCCGCTGTTTGTGATGGATTTGCAGTTGGGTTTGGCATGAGTTCTAAGGTAGCGTAATTAAAGGTTGGAGCAAGTCCAATTGAGAAAGTCTCAGAAACTTTATACGACCAGGTAAATGCCATTTGTAACAATGCATAATCGGATTGAATTTTTCCAAATCCACCCATATTTTGTGGAAAGTTGATAGGGTTTGTATTACTTTCTGAGAAAGTAACCCCAAATCCACTAATTCCGAATGCAGAAATTGCATATCTACTTTTACTACCTTCTTTTCCCCAAGCATAGGCAATATTTGGCATTACAGAAATGCCGCGATCATCGGCTGTTGTTCCTGAAAATATTCCTTGTTGTGTTGGTACTGTAGAACTTAGTTCTGGTGCTGAAAAGAAAAATCCGACATCAATTTTTAATTGATTGCCTTCAAAAGCAGTTAACGAAGCTGGGTTCCAATGAATGGCTCCCGAAATATCAATTGGGTTACCTGTAGCGGCCCCACCCATCGATAAGTTTTTTGCTCCTATCCCTTGTAAAATATGCCCTGTTTGGGCTATAAGAGAAGAAGCAAATAAAAGTGTCAATAATTTTAAGAAATTAGATCTCATAAGCATTAAAAGTTTCTGAATGGTAGACGCATTTCCCCCATTCGGTTGATGATTTAAAATTAGATGAAATCTCAAGGTAAGAATATGACAAAAGTCATTATGTAACATTTGTTACACAACAAAAACCCATTAAAAAAGCGACCTATTGGTCGCTTTATAAGTTTGGGGCAAAACATGAATTATATCAATTCATTTTTAACTTCTAAACTAATCTAGTTTAATGAAGTCTATCGAACTTTCTTTTACTTTTTGATTTAATGCTTTCACATTATTATCAAAAATAGCATATAGCTTCGTTAATTCTAAATCTATGGTCTTTGTAATTTCATTTTTGAAATTAATAGCTTGTTGCGTCGGGCCAAAGTTTCCAATTCTAGTTAATGAATTTAAGTGTGCTAATTTGTTATTTAAACGAATTGGGAAGTTCAACGGATCCTGATTCGATTTACTCTTTGTTTGATATAATGTCTCTTCAATAACCGTCATTTTTTTGACTAGATCATCAGCATAATCAATTATAGCTTTGTGTTTTTCTTTGTCAGAAATTGACTTTTTCAAAGTGTTTACTTGAGCTCTTACTTTTTTAACATTTTTAAGCGCTTTGTGAATTTCTGTAACCTTAGCATTGATATCATTGATAAAGTCAAACTGAGCCTTCATTTCACTAAGACTTGCTTCGGTATTTGGCGCCTTAATGATGTTGAATTTCTTGCTCATCATTGCATCATTTACTGTTAATTCAACCGTGTATTCACCTGGTAATGCCATCGGTCCACTTAAAGAAGCCCACCATAAAATCATTCCTTGAACTCGTTCTGCACCATCATACATCATATCCCAATAAAAGACATTTGCACCTTCTTTTACTCCTAATTGCGCCTCTTTTGCCTCTCTATTAGGTTTCGTTGAGAAGGTTTTAATGGATTTACCGGTTGCATCTTTAAAAGTTAAACTCACCTTGTCTTTTTTAGTCAGTTTATCAATGTAGAAGTGTACTGCTACACCTCCAGGATGGTTGGTTCCTGCTGTTCTAGATGTTCTGTTTCGTCCACCACCAAATCGATACGCATCCTTAGGTTCGAAAAGAATAACATCCTTTTTCGCTGTCGGATTTGACAATTGATGAAGCGGTGTTAAATCATCAATTATCCAAAGAGATCTACCCTGAGTTGCAACAATTAAATTATCATCTTTAATTGCTAAATCCGTGATTGGTACAATTGGTAAATTTTGTTGGAATGATTTCCAGTTTTTACCGTCGTCAAAAGAAATATACATTCCTCTTTCGGTACCTGCGTATAATAATCCTTTGCGTTTTGGATCTGCTCTTAAAGCTCTTGTAAAATCTTCTGATCCTATCCCGTTTGTGATCAGTCTCCATGACTTACCGTAATTTTCTGTTTTGTAGATATATGGTGTGTAATCTCCTGTTTTATATTTTGTTCCTACAATGTATGCTCCACCTTTGGTAAACGGATCTACTTCGATGCAGTTAATCATCATCCATTCAGGCATATTTTTCGGAGTCACATTTTTCCAATCTTTTCCGTCATTTGTACTGATGTGCACTAATCCGTCATCAGATCCTGTCCATAAAAGACCCGGTTCAAAGGCGGATTCAGTAGCCGCGAAAATTGTTCCGTAATACTCCACACCGGTATTATCCTTAGTAATTGGACCTCCAGAAGGGCCTAATGTTTTCGGATCGTTTCTCGTTAAATCAGGACTAATAATTTTCCATGATTGACCTTCATTTTCGGTGATATGTAAGTGGTTAGATGCTGCATACAATCTTTTCTTATTGTTAGGTGAAAAGAAGATTGGGAAGTTCCATTGGAAACGATATTTAAAATCTTCGGCACCATGTCCCATTGGATCGTCTGGCCAAACGTTAATCGCTCTGCGTTCTCCTGTTTTATGATTTACACGAGTTAATAATCCACCGTAACTGCCCCCATAAACAATATCACTGTTTAGAGGATCTGCCGCTAAATGGGCGCTTTCTCCACCTGCGGATGATTCCCAGTCCGATTCAGTAATAAATCGTCCATTTGTTCTATGCGAAATACGAACGGTTGAGTTATCCTGCTGGGCGGCAAGAATTCGATAAGGGAAATGGTTATCTGTTGTAACCCTATAGAATTGCGAAGTAGGCTGATTCATATAGGTGCTCCAGTTTTCTCCAGCATCAAACGAAACCTGAGCACCACCATCATCACCAATAATCATTCGTTGATTATCATTTGGAGCAATCCATAAGTCATGATGATCGCCATGTGGAGCATTATATGTTTTATAGGTTCTACCACCATCCGTAGATTTATGATAGCGAACGTTTAATACGTATACAATATCCGCATCTTGAGTATCTGCATAGATGCGAGTGTAGTACCATGCTCTTTGTCTGAGTTTTCTTTCATTATTGATGAGTCTCCAAGTTTTACCGGCATCGATTGATTTGAAAACACCACCTTTTTTATTCTCAATTAAGGCATAAACAATGTCAGAATTTACAGGAGAAACTGATACTCCGGAAATGCCCCAAATTCCTGACGGCAATCCTTGGTTTTTCGAAATATTAGTCCAGGTTTCACCTTCATCCGTACTTTTCCAAAGTGCAGAGCCTTTTCCTCCGGAAGAAAGGCTGTATGGAGTTCTGCGAACGTTCCAAGTTGTGGCATACAAAATACGAGGATTATTAGGATCGATCAATAAATCAACTACCCCTGCATTTTCATTCGCGAATAAAACTTTTCTCCATGATTTTCCACCATCGGTCGATTTATATACACCGCGATCTTGGGTTGGTTTGTACAAATCACCCATTACCCCTGCATATACAACATCTGAGTTTTTTGGATGAACGCGTACACGAGGAATATGTCTTGAATTTTTTAATCCGATGTGTTGCCATGTTTTACCAGCATCCAAACTTTTCCACATTCCGTCTCCAGAAGAAACGTTTCCACGAACGGTTTTTTCACCCATTCCGACATAGATAACATTATTGTCTGATTCAGAAACAGCAACAGCCCCAACAGAACCTCCAAAGTATCCGTCAGAAATATTTTGCCAAGTATTTCCTGCATCAGTTGTTTTCCAAACACCTCCACCAGTGCTTCCGAAATAGAATAAGTTTGCCTTGCTGGCAACGCCAGTCACTGCGGCACTTCTTCCACCTCTAAAAGGACCGATATTTCGGTATTTTATTTCTTTAAAATAAGGGTTCGAAAATTTGCTAGATTGTTTTTGAGCATTACCTTTGGTGACCAAAAGGCACGTCATTCCTAGAAATAGTAATACGAATTTTTTCATCGAAAAATATAGTTTGATTAACGGGATCTAAAAATAAGCATTTTAAACGATACAAAGTTTCATGGATATCTTTTTAAACGCATCTGAAATTGGAAAAATAAATTCTGAAATTCAAATTTCAGGATCTAAAAGTGAATCCAATCGTTTGTTAATCTTACAAAAATTATTTTCTAACTTAGAAATAGAGAACCTATCAGATTCCGATGATTCTGAACACATGCAAGAGGCTTTGGCATCGACTCATAACCTCGTTAATATTGGACATGCCGGCACAGCAATGCGTTTTTTAACTTCTTATTTTGCCATTCAAGAAAATCGAGAGGTGATTCTAACGGGGTCTGAGCGAATGCAAAACAGACCGATTCGAATATTGGTAGAAGCCTTACGAAGTCTTGGTGCATCTATCAATTATGTGAATAAAGAAGGGTATCCGCCTTTACAGATTAAAGGTACATCATTAACTACAAATCAGGTTGCTATTCAGGGTGATGTAAGTAGTCAATATATATCCTCATTACTGTTGATTGGAGCATCACTTCCTCAAGGATTAGAAATTGAATTATTAGGAGAAGTTACTTCTATCCCATATATCCAAATGACCTTGGCCTTATTGAACCAGGTTGGAATAAAAACAACATTTAAAGACAATCGAATTGAAGTTTTCCCATTATCAGATCAAACGGAAAAGGTAATCGTGGTGGAGTCCGATTGGTCGTCTGCAAGTTACTATTATTCGATCATCGCCTTGGCAGAAGTGGGTTCAGAAATTAAATTGAGTTCTTATAAAAAGGAAAGTCTGCAAGGAGATTCCTGTCTTGCTGAAATTTATGAGCATTTTGGGGTCATCACCAATTATAAAAACAACAGTATCCTTCTGCAGAAAGTAGAACAGCATTCTGATGAATCCTTAGACTTAGATTTGAGGAATGCTCCAGATATTGCCCAGACCATAGCTGTGACTTGTTTTGCTTTAGGTGTATCTTGTAATCTTACCGGATTACATACCTTAAAAATTAAAGAAACCGATCGATTGGTGGCTTTGGAAAATGAGCTAACTAAATTTGGAGCTGAAATCAGTGTTACGGATAAATCCTTGCACTTAGAAAAGTCAAGTGAATTCAATTCTGGAGTAACTGTCGAAACCTATAATGATCACCGGATGGCTATGGCTTTTGCGCCACTTGCAATAAAAGTTCCATTGTCTATTCAAGATGCCAATGTGGTGACAAAATCCTACAAAAGCTTCTGGGGAGATTTACAATCTTTAGGCTTTAAAATCAATTAGTTGCAAAATTAATTGTCAATATCCTTGACAACCCCTATTCCCAAATTGTATCTTTGACCCCTTTTAGAAAATCACCTATATGAAATTATCACATTTTGACTTCGATTTACCAGCTGAATTATTAGCTGAATATCCTGCAGAACACAGAGATGAATCTCGATTAATGGTTTTAAACCGAGAAACTCAAACAATAGAGCATAGATTGTTTAAAGACATAATCGATTATTTCGACGAAGGCGATGTTTTAATGTTAAATAATACCAAGGTTTTTCCTGCAAGAATGTACGGAAACAAAGAAAAGACTGGTGCGAGAATTGAGGTATTCTTACTTCGTGAATTAAATGCGGAAAACAGACTTTGGGATGTATTGGTTGATCCAGCAAGAAAAATCAGAATTGGAAATAAATTATTCTTTGGAGAAGACGAAAGCTTAGTTGCTGAGGTAATAGATAATACCACTTCTAGAGGACGTACATTACGTTTCTTATTTGATGGAAGTTATGAAGAATTCAGAGCGAAACTTATCGAATTAGGGCAGACACCATTACCTAAATACATCCAAAGAGAGGTAGAACCAGAAGATGAAGAGCGTTACCAAACCATTTATGCAAAACATGAAGGAGCCGTAGCAGCACCAACTGCAGGTTTGCACTTTTCAAAGCACCTTATGAAGCGTTTGGAAATTAAAGGTGTTGATTTTGCAGAATTAACTTTACACGTAGGTTTAGGTACATTTAGCTCGGTTGAAGTTGAGGATTTATCGAAACACAAAACGGATTCTGAGCAAATCATTATTCCACAAGCAACCGCAGATCGAGTGAATGCAGCGAAGGCAAATAAGAAGCGAGTTTGTGCGGTGGGTACAACTGTGATGAGAACTGTTGAGTCTTCGGTTTCTGCGAATAGATCATTGAATCCGTATGAAGGATGGACAAATAAATTTATTTTCCCTCCCTATGAATTTAGCATTCCGAATGCAATGATTACGAACTTGCATACGCCTAAATCAACCTTAATGATGATGGCTGCAGCTTTTGCAGGTTACGACTTTTTAATGAAAGCATATAAGGAAGCTGTAAAAGAAAAATATCGTTTCTACAGTTACGGAGACGCGATGTTAATCATCTAAGAAAAAGCAAATTAAGAGATATCGCTGGTACTTTCGAGTACCAGTTTTTTTATATCTATTTTTGTAGTGCATTTCAGCATATGAAACCATCAAAAAAAGACATTCGAGCGCTAACCAAAGAAAAACTTCGCGAATTTTTCGTGAAAAATGGAGACCGTGCATTTCGTGGTAACCAGGTTTACGAGTGGCTATGGAGCAAGTCACTACACTCTTTTGAAGACATGACGAATCTCTCAAAAGAAACTAGAGAGATGTTAGATGCCAACTTTGTGATTAATCATATTGAGGTGGATAGTATGCAAAAGAGCAATGATGGTACGATTAAAAACGGAATTAAATTACACGACGGATTGGTGGTAGAATCCGTATTGATTCCAACTGATAAAAGAACCACAGCCTGCGTTTCAAGTCAGGTGGGATGTAGTTTAAATTGTAAGTTTTGCGCTACAGCTCGATTGAAACGAATGCGAAATTTGAATCCTGATGAAATCTACGATCAGGTAGTTGCTATCGATCAACAAAGCCGACACTATCATCAGCGTAAGTTGACCAATATTGTATTCATGGGAATGGGAGAACCATTGATGAATTACAATAATGTCCTTAAAGCTATTGACAAAATTACTTCGGATGAGGGGCTAGGAATGTCTGCAAAACGAATTACACTTTCCACATCTGGAATTCCGAAAATGATAAAGAAAATGGCCGATGATGAAGTGAAGTTTAACTTGGCAGTTTCTTTACATTCTGCAATTGATGAAGTGCGTACTTCAATTATGCCATTCAATGAAACTTTCCCATTAGATGAACTTCGTGAATCTTTGGAGTACTGGTACGCGAAAACCAAACGAAAAGTTACTTATGAGTATGTGGTTTGGAAAGGAATTAATGATCGGAAAGAAGATATCCAGGCATTGGTGAAATTCTGTAAATACATTCCTTGTAAGGTGAATTTAATCGAATACAATAGTATCGATGACCCGAAATTTCAGCAGGCAAATGATGATGCTTTGAATAACTACATTTCCAATTTGGAGATGAATGATATTACAGTTAACGTGAGACGAAGTAGAGGTAAAGATATTGATGCTGCATGTGGTCAATTGGCCAATAAGTCTTAATCTTCTTTTATCAATATAGCCTTTTGAATCGAGCTAATCGGATAACCAAAAACTTTCGGAATGTCTTTAGAAACTCCTCCAGTGGACGTTTTATTATTGAGATTACTGAATAAGATTTCGAAATAAATTTTATCGTCTTCAAATTGTAATCGAGAAGTGAGTTTATTAGTTCCCACCTCGAACCAGCTGCACAAAACATTTTCGTAAAAGCGAGCTGGTAAAATGATTCCGTTATTCTCATCAATTTGAAATGTACCTCTATTTTTATTCTTGCTGATGATGCTGTACTTTCTAGGCTGATTGTTGTAAACTAGCCAATAATCATAGGTATTTGCAGAATCAGTTGCCTTTAAATGGAATTCCATCGGAATGGTAGCCAATCCATTTTTGCTTTCGTAGGAGAGGCTGCCTTTATATATTCCTAAATAGTCGTCTGGGAAGTTCTTTTTCGATTGTTGTGCGGTAACATTGCCAATTACAAAAAGGACGAATAGGGCAAAGAATTTTAATTTCATTTTTAACATATTAATATCAAAAATAAAAAAATGCTCCCATCTTATATTTTGTAAATTTGTCTCGTCTTAATGAAGCCAATTCAGAAAATAAAACAACCCATTCTAAAAGAAATGGAGCTCTTTGAGGAAAAGTTCAAAGAATCCATGGTTTCTCAAGCCCCACTTCTAAATCGAATTACCTATTACATCGTGCGTAGAAAAGGCAAACAAATGCGACCCATGTTCGTGTTTTTGGTTGCCAAAATGGTTTCTGATGGTAATTTTGATGAACGTACCTATCGTGGAGCTTCTATCGTCGAGTTAATTCACACCGCAACTTTAGTTCATGATGATGTGGTCGATGATAGTAATAGAAGAAGAGGTTTCTTTTCTATAAATGCGCTTTGGAAAAACAAAATTGCCGTTTTAGTAGGGGATTATTTATTATCAAAAGGACTTTTACTTTCTATCGATAATGATGACTTTGACTTATTAAAACTGATTTCAATTGCCGTTCGTGAAATGAGTGAAGGGGAGTTGCTGCAGATTGAAAAGGCGAGAAAATTAGATATTACCGAAGAGGTTTATTTTGAAATTATTCGAAAGAAGACAGCTACTTTGATTGCTGCTTGCTGTGGAATTGGTGCCGCATCGGTAGGAAGCGATGAGGAAACCATCCAGAAAATGCGTCAATTTGGAGAGTATATCGGAATTGCATTCCAGATTAAGGATGATTTGTTCGATTATACGGATGATAAAATTGGGAAACCAACAGGTATTGATGTCAAGGAAAAGAAAATGACGTTACCACTCATTTATACCTTGAATCACTGCTCGAAAAAAGAAAAGAATTGGATTATCAATTCGGTTAAAAAGTATAATAAAGACAAAAAAAGAGTTAAAGAGATTATTGCTTTTGTCAAGGCGAATGGCGGAATCCAATATACGCAGCAGAAAATGCATGAGTACAAAAACAAAGCGATCGAAATCTTAAATGGATTTCCAGATTCGGAATATAAAAGTAGTCTCTTAACGATGATTGATTACGTCGTGGAACGGAAAATATAACTACATTATTCCCTTTAATTCCTCAATCATTTTTCTTGAATTGGATAATCTCGGAATCTTATTCTGACCACCTAGTTTTTTCTTCATTTTGAGCCAATCATAGAATAAATTTTCTCTAGCATCATGAACAACAGGCATTTTTAAGGTCATATTCGAATAACGTTTTGCCTCATAATCGGAGTTGATTGACTTCAAAGCATTATCCAGTAATTCGGTAAAGTATTCTAGATTTTCAGGTTTTTGGGTGAATTCAATGATCCATTCGTGACCACCATTATTATTTCCATTCATAAAAATGGGTCCGACCGTATAATCCTTAACCGATGCATTGGTTTTTTTACAGGCTTTCCTTAGAGCATCTTCAGTATTTTCAATGATTAATTCCTCACCAAATACATTGATATGGTGCTTGGTCCTTCCTGTGATTTTAATCCTATACGGACTTAAACTGGTAAACTTAACTGTATCGCCAATCAAGTATCTCCAGAGTCCGCCATTAGTGGTAATTACTAAAGCATAATTGACTCCTAGTTTTACTTCACTTAGTGGAATAGCAGTAGAATCTTCTCCATTAAATTCGCTCATTGGGATGAATTCATAAAAGATTCCGTAATCGAGCATTAGTAATAGTTCATCAGAATTGTTGCGATCCTGAATGGCGAAAAATCCTTCGGATGCATTGTAGGTTTCGTAATACTTAAAACCTTTCTTGGGAATTAGTTGTTTGTATTGTTCGCGGTAGGGTTGGAAGTTCACACCTCCATGGAAATACACTTCTAAATTGGGCCAAACTTCTAATAAATTATTTTTTCCAGTTCGTTCCAATACACGATTCAATAAGACCATCATCCAACTAGGAACTCCAGCTAAACTGGTAATGTTTTCATCAACCGTTTCGTCAAGAATAGCTTCCATTTTGGTTTCCCACTCACTCATTAAAGCCGTTTCCATTCGTGGAGCAGAAGAAAAATCAGCCCAAAATGGCATATTCTCTATAATTATAGCAGATAGATCTCCGAAGTAGGAACCATTATCCTGGTAAACATCCGAACTACCTCCTAAACGAAGTCCTTTTCCGGTAAATAAATTTGCGTTTTCGTTGTTGTTGATGTATAAACACAACATGTCTTTTCCGGCTTTAAAATGACAATATTCTAACGATTCGTCACTTACAGGAATAAATTTGCTTTTTGCATTTGTCGTCCCGCTTGATTTTGCAAACCAGGTGATAGGTGTTGGCCAAAAAATGTTTTGTTCTCCTTTTCGACTTCGTTCGATTAAGGGCTCAAAACTTTCATATTGCTGAATCGGTACATTACGCGCAAAATCCTCATAAGACCCCATATCTCGAAAACCATATTGCCTTCCGAATTCCGTGCGTTTTGATGTCTGTAATAATTTGGACAAAACTTCATGCTGAACATCAATAGGATATTTTAGGAATAGCTCTATCTGATGAATCCGTTTTTTCAGAAACCAAGAGAGAATTGAATTAACGAATTGAAATGGCATGAAAATGTAGTTTTTCGTAAATTTGTGTGAAGATAAAAATAGTAAATTTTAGAGGATGCAATACAAAGGAGTTTTAAAAAAAATGATGACAGAATTGGGTGATGAAGTCCGCTATTATTTACAAATGGAAAATGATTTTTTGATGATGAATCAACTGCTAAATTCATCATTAACCATCAATTTTGAAGGGTATCAATGTTTAAATTGCGGTCTCAATAGGCGTATTTTTCGCCAAGGATTTTGCAATAGTTGCTTTTACGAAACTCCTCTTGCTGGCGATTGGATTATGCACCCTGAATTGAGTAAAGCTCATTTAGGACAAGAAGATCGTGACTTGGAATATGAAAAGAAAGTACAATTACAACCTCATATTGTCTATTTAGCGAATTCAAGCAACGTGAAAGTTGGTGTGACCCGAAAAAAACAGGTGCCAACACGTTGGATAGATCAAGGAGCGCACGAGGCAGTTGAAATTGTCGAGGTACCCAATCGATATTTAGCCGGAATAACAGAAGTTGCATTAAAAGAACATGTGGCCGATAAAACCAATTGGCGCACTATGTTAAAGAACGAGATCAAAGATGAAAATCTTATCGAATGGCGCGAGAATTTAAAGCAATATATTCCAGAGGAGGCCAAAGAATATTTTATTGAAAGTAATTCAGAAACGAATATCAATTTTCCGGTTCTTTCTTATCCAACCAAACCCAAAAGTTTAAACCTTGAAAAGACGCCAAGCTATACCGGAAAGCTAGTCGGAATAAAAGGACAGTATTTAATTTTTGAAGACGATACCGTATTCAACGTTCGATCTAACGAAGGCCAGGTCGTATCAATACAATTGAATTAACATGAAAAACAATCTATTAAAAGTCGCCCTTGGTCAGATTGCACCGGTTTGGCTAAATAAGGAACAAACCATTCAGAAAATAGAACAGTCGATAAAAGATGCGGCGTCAGAAGGTGCAGAACTGATTGTTTTTGGCGAAGGTTTATTGCCAGGATATCCATTTTGGATTGCCTTAACGAATGGTGCCCAATGGGACTCGAATGTGCAAAAAGAATTACATGCGCATTATTTAAGAAATTCAATTACGATTGAAAAAGGAGAGTTGGATTCCATTTGTGATTTGGCCAAGGAACACCAAATGGCAATCTACCTTGGAATCATCGAAAGACCATTGGATAGAGGTGGTCATAGTGTATATGCAAGTTTGGTGTATATCAATAAAAATGGAGAAATCAAATCGGTTCATCGAAAACTTCAGCCTACCTACGACGAACGTCTAACTTGGGCTCCTGGTGACGGAAACGGATTGCAAGTTCATCCATTGAAAGATTTCACAGTAGGCGGACTGAATTGCTGGGAAAACTGGATGCCATTGCCACGTGCAGCACTTTACGGACAAGGAGAAAATCTTCATATTGCGGTATGGCCAGGAAGTGATCATAATACAAAAGATATCACACGATTCATTGCTCGAGAATCAAGATCTTTCGTGATTTCCGTATCGAGTATGATGGTAAAAACTGATTTTCCTCCAGATACTCCTCATTTGAATAAAATTTTGGAAACATCCCCCGAAATTTTGACCAATGGTGGCTCGTGTATTGCAGGTCCGAATGGTGAATGGATTGTAGAGCCAATAATAAATGAAGAAGGATTAATATTCGAAACTTTAGATTTTAATAGAGTTTTTGAGGAGCGTCAAAATTTCGACCCTGTTGGTCATTATTCACGTCCAGATGTAACGCATCTTCAAGTGAATCGAGAAAGACAAAGCACGGTTTCTTATTTCGATAACGAATGATTTTTGAGCAAAAGGAAATACAACTACCAGCTTTCGAGAGGGGTTTTCATTTAATTACAGATTTCATTGTAAATGGTTTTCCTGAAATCAGGTCGATTGAAAAAGGATTTTTAAAAGTATTTATCAAACACACATCTGCAAGTTTGACACTAAATGAAAACGCAGATCCAAAGGTTCGAACCGATTTTGAAAGTCACTTTAATAAGATGGTACCAGAGAATCAATCCTATTATATTCATACCTATGAAGGAAGTGATGATATGCCTGCTCACATCAAAAGTTCATTACTTGGAAGTTCGGTAGAAATTCCAATTACAAATGGTAGATTGAACCTCGGGACTTGGCAAGGGATTTATTTATGTGAACATCGAAATCTTGGAGGAAGAAGGAGTGTGGTGGTATCAGCCTTCGGAGTGTAATTTAGAGTCTAGTACTGCTTTTAAGACACGTTCAACACCCAAATCATCGTTACTTTCTGTCTCATACTGAGCGATTTCTTTGATTTTTGAATGTGCATTTTTTACCGCAAATCCAACGGATGCATTCTCAAATAATTCCAAGTCATTTAAATAATCTCCAATTACTAAAGTTTCATTTTTTGAAATACTCAACTCCTTTTGAAGAAACTGCAGTGCATTTCCTTTGTTGGATTGATAATCGGAAATATCTAACCAGTGTTTTCCAGAAACTTTGAGTAGTGCATCTTTCTCAAGCTCTTTGATAAATGGGAAAATATATTCCTCTGATGAGGTTTCGTGATAGGATGCGATTTTATAGATGCCAACCTTAGAAATCACTTCGTCCAAAGAATCAACAATATGGTAGTTGTTGTAATATTCTTTAAATAACTGAACAAAGGATTCGTTAGTCGTTTCGATATATGCACCATTTTCTGTGCATAAGACAATAAAGGTATCATCGATTTTCCGAAGTTTGCTTATGGCCGATATTGCGGTTCTGCTTTCAAGAGTACATTGTAGAAGTTTCTTGTTTTGATATTGAACATTGGATCCGTTTTCTGCAATAACGTAAATGTCGTTTTGAATGGACGAAAGTTTATTGATAATGCTATCATATTGTCGACCACTTGCCGTACAAAAAAGGATATCTTTTTGTTTTAACTTCTCATGTAGTTCAAAGAAAATTGGATGTACCTCACCTTTAGAATTAAGTAGGGTGCCATCCATATCGGATACTATAAATTTAATGTTTGAAAACATGAATTATCTTCGAGTTGAGTCTCGAATAACCAAGTCGGTTTTGATAACTTCTGTTACCATTTCTTTGTCTTTGTTTTTCAATTTTTCTATTAAAATTGAAGCTGCTTTTTCACCCATAATTTCTCCGTGCTGACTTATAGTCGTCATTTTCGGACTCGAATGACGGGCTAATATTCCGTTTGAAAAAGCAATTACAGCAATGTCTTTCGGAATTTCATAACCATTTTTCAATGAGGCTTTCATACTTGCCACAGCGGCAGATTCACCGGTGGTTATAATCGAATCAATTTCATTGTCTTTGATAAATGGTATGAAAAGCGATTCGTACTTCTTATAATCTTTTTCATGAATTTCCAAAACCAGTTCTGGTCGGAATTCTAATCCAACATTTTCCAGTCCTTTTTTATAACCCTCGAGTCGTTGTTGACCGATATGAAGGTTACTCATTGTTGTAGCAAATGCAATTTTTTTGTGACCTTTTTTGTATAAAAATTCAACAGTGTCCTTTGCTCCATTGTAGTCATCAGTAATCACTTTATCACACTCAATATTCTGTGCAACACGATCGAACATGACAATCGGAATTCCATTATCAATGGTGTCTTGTAAATGACTATAATCGTTTTCTAATTCTGTTTCTCTTGACATTGAAAGGATGAATCCATCAATGGTACCATTCGATAACATTTCTACAATTTCATTTTCTTTCGTTAAAGATTCATTAGAAATCGTGGTAATAACCTTATAACCGTTTGCAATTGCCGTTTTTTCAATCCCTTTAAATACCTGAGCAAAGAAGTAATTTAACATCGTTGGTAAAATCACCCCGATGGTTTTGGTACTTTTGTTTTTTAAGCTGATCGCGTTGAAATTCGGTTTGTAATTGTTCTCCTTTGCGTACTTCTGAATTTTCTCTTTGGTAGACTCACTAATTTCATAACTGTCATTCAATGCTTTTGAAACTGTAGAAATAGAAACATTAAACTTTTTAGCTATGTCTTTGATGGTGAGTTTTTTCATGCCGAGAGAATTAGAGCCACTAAGATAATGAAATCTTATTTGTGAATTTTACCTAAACATTAATTTGAAAGATTCTTTCTATTACGTATTTCAAATAACATAAAAATGAATACCATCAAATATTCTAGACCAATAACGAAGAGGTTTTCATGATAAGGAACAGATGCATAAGCTAAATAGCTTAATACAATTGTCAAACTCCAAACCATTGGATATCGATAACAACTAAAACTTGACAAAAGAATAATACTTGCCAAATACCAAGGATGAATTGTAGTCGAGAATAAGTAATAAAACGTGAAGGCGAAAAGCAAACTATTGAAAAAGTGATTCGTCGTTTTAATTTTTCTGATAAAACTTAGATAAAGAATATATAACACCACTAAAACCGGTAGAATTTTCCCGATTATCGCAATCTCATTCCACCCACGAAATATATACCCGAGTTCTCGAAAAATGTAATAGAAGCTGGCATTGAATTCAAAGTTTGTAAACCACAATCCAACTGAATCGGAATAATTTGAAATCAAAGAAGGCGTTAAGAATGGGAGAAATAACAAAATATTAATAATGACAACAATAGCTCCGAAAGTCAAAAACGGAATTATTTTCTTACCATTAAAATTGACAAACCATTGGTAGAATATCGGTACAACTAACAATGGAATGAGTTTCACAGAAACCGAAAACGCTAATAGAACTGCTGCCAAAATCCATTTTTTCTGAAGTAGCTTGTACAATGACAACACCATAAAAAATAGCATTACCGGTTCAAAATGTAAATTCCCTGTTAGCTCAATAATTATCAAAGGATTTAAAGCATACCAGAAAATTTGATTTGGGTGTAAACCTAATTTTTTAAGCAGTTTTCTTCCATAAATCATGATTCCGATATCTGCGAAGAGAACTTGGACTTTTAACGCTACGACAGTCCAAGAAATGCTATTTCCTCCTAAAAGAACACCAATCAAAAAACTAAGTTGATTTAATGGCGGATAATTACTGAAATGACTTCCGTTCAATTCACCCATTCCTTCATACAATTCTGCTGCTCCAAATACCGGTGATAATCCTTGATTGATAAAAGTTTCAGGTAAAGAATCATAGGGATTAAATCCGTTTAAAAGCATTCGTCCATCCCAAATAAATCGATAAAAATCTTGAGATAAATTCGGAATGCTAAACAGAAAAATTAATCGGAAAATAATCGAGACCTGAATGAGTAGGTTTGAATTATTGCGCTCCTTTTGAAGGACAAAATAATAACATCCGAATAAAAGAGTCCAAGTGCTAACGAGAGCAATAGATTGCGTTCTTTCGATAAAATATCCCGAAAAAACATATAGATTTAAGCTTAATAAAATTAAGAAGTAGGTGCTTTTATTCTTTGCCCCAAAAGCCATTATGCTTTTGAGAAAATAGATTTAAAGAACACGTAAATAAAGCCAATAAATAGCATTAGGTGAAACGGAAATAATCCGAAGTCACCACCTTGATCTCCGACGATAAATGCACTATACATTCCAAAACCAAAATACAAGGCTAATAATCCTTCAATAATTACATGTACTGAAGGTCTTTTCTTAATGTATTTATTGTTTTTCCATCCATCTTTGATAGATTTGATGTTGAATTTTGGAGTTCTTACAAACTCACTTTTCTTCCCAAAATGCCCCTCTAAAACAGCGATGGTGTTGTGCAATGAAAATCCCATCGCAATGGAGAAGAATGTGAAAAATGCTCCGATGTATAAAAAGAAATTTTTGATTCCGCCACCATAAATATTCTTATACATATGCCAGTAGCAAATAAAGAAAATGATGGTGCTGAGTACAAAAAAGCTCATTACATAAAAGTAATTTTTAAGATGAGTATATTCGTTTTTAATGTACAGCATTGGGATGCTTAGAATCGCAACTAAGAATATGAACGTGAACATTGAACTGTTCAGTAGGTGCAGAATACTATGAATTTTGGTTTTTAGTCGGATGTTTGAGCTACTCAAAATTCGACCTATCATTTTTTGGAAATTCTCTGCTCCACCTTTGTTCCATCTAAACTGCTGTGAACGAGCTGCACTAATAATAACTGGTAATTCTGCTGGTGTCACAACATCTTCCAAATACTTGAATTTCCATTTTTTGAGCTGCGCTCTATAACTTAAATCTAGATCTTCAGTTAGGGTGTCACCTTCCCAGTTTCCAGCATCATAGATACATTCCTTTCTCCAGATTCCTGCGGTTCCATTAAAATTAATGAAGTGTCCCTGACTGTTTCGACCCACTTGTTCTAATGTGAAATGAGCATCCAAAGCGAAGGCCTGAATCTTGGTAAGTGTAGAATAATTTCTATTGATATGTCCCCAACGTGTTTGAACAACGCCAATCTCAGGATCTTTAAAATATGGAACTGTTTGTAGTAACCAATCTGGATCGGGTAAGAAGTCAGCATCAAAAATTGCAATGTATTCTCCTTTTGCGATTTCCAGACCTTCCTTCAATGCACCCGCCTTAAATCCTTGTCGGTTTGTACGTCGGATATGCTGGATATCAATACCCTTTTCTTGTATTTTTTTGATGTGTTTTGCAGTTGTTTCTACAGATTCATCTGTGGAATCATCTAATACTTGAATCTCTAATTTGTCCTTTGGATAGTCGATTTTAGCGATATTTTTCAATAATCGCTTCATTACATACAATTCATTATAAACAGGTAATTGTATGGTTACATAAGGTACTTCGTTTGGGTTACTCAAGTCAAATTTTGGACCCTCAACTGCTTTCTTTTTGTTCCGTAAGTAGTTGAATAACAGGTTCAACTGTGCAAGCGCATAACAAAATATTAAAATGAGCGAGAACGAGTAGATTACAATGACGATGTATTCAAGTATCATTTGGTAAAACCGTATTTAACTATCCAACCAATTATTTTTATCCCTGCAAATATAGTCCCTTTTACGGTTCCTGAAACTTTTGAGACCCCAATTCTGTTCCTGTATTTCATAGGGATTTCGCAATATTTATATTTTTTACGAATGGCTTTCAGTTGCATTTCTACAGTCCAGCCATATGTTCTGTCTTGCATTTTGAGTGCTAGGAGCTTATCATATTTGATAGCTCTAAACGGTCCAAGGTCTGTAAATTTAGCGCCATACAAGAGTTTCATTAAAAACGTAGCCAGCCAATTTCCGAAGACCTGCTGGGGCGTCATAGATCCTTTTTCGCGAAGTCTTTTTACTCTAGATCCGATTACAAAATCCATTCCTTGAGACTGAATGGGCTCAATTAATTCAGTTAATTGTTCTGGATAATCGGAATAATCACCATCAAGGAATACAATAATATCGGGAAGAACGTCTTGTTTGGAAACATAATCCATCCCTTTTAAACAGGCATAACCGTAGCCTTTTTGTTTTTCTTGTAAAACCGTTGCACCAGCCTTTCTCGCATTTTCCTCTGTTTGGTCTTTGGAATTATTGCTAACCACAATAATTTCATTTACAATATCTGGGACGTCACGAACCACCTTAGCAATGGAACCTTCTTCATTGTAAGCAGGAATGATAACTTTAATTATAGGATTCATACCTCAAGGGATGTTCAATAGATTTGGGGTTACAAAAGTATCAATAATTTGAAGGTCTGATGGATCTAAAAGTATTTATTTGTTGAGTAACTCCATTAAATCAATATCATTTCCAAGTAAGATTTCTTTCGAATTGATTCTCCCTTTTTCAGGCCCGTTTTCCAATTTTAAAACCCCTCTAGGGCAAACAGCAGAACAGATTCCGCATCCTACACAACTTGCCCGAACAATATTTTCTCCTTTTTGTGCATAAGCCCGAACATCGATTCCTTGCTCGCAATACGTACTGCAATTTCCGCATGAGATACATTGACCCCCATTCGTAGTAATTCTAAATTTCGATTTGAATCGCTGAATTAATCCCATATAACCTGCCAATGGACATCCAAATCGACACCAAACACGACTTCCTAAAACGGGATAAAACCCAACTCCAATTACTCCAGAAAACATGGCTCCAATTAAAAATCCGTAAGGCCTACTAAAGTTATTGTATATACTGAATCCGAAGACTTCCCCCTTCCCAGTAAAGTAACCGTAAAGAACCGCAGAAGTAACGATGATGATGAATACCAGAACAGAATGAATCAACCATCGCTCTAATTTCCATGCGCTTAATTTTTTTGATGATAAATGTCTGAATGGATCACCAGCAGTTTCGGCTAATCCACCACATCCGCAGACCCATGAACAATACCAGCGCTTTCCGGCAATATAGGTAATGATAGGAGTGAATACCAAAAACATAAATATTCCGGCCACTAAATAGAACATTCCTAAGGTGCCACCATTGCGCATATTATCTAAGTGCCATGGCTCAAAGAAATAGTAATTCAAAGGCCACATATTTTTAATGTCCTTTGCGAAATATGGTCTTTCGGTATTTAATCCCTCAAGGATTTCCGGAATCAAATACGCCAGAAATAGCTGAGATAAAATGACAACAATAGTTCGAATCAATTGATATCGATTGTATCTGTATTTATACATGAATTTAATTCCCAATGATAATATGGCCAATGTGTACAATGTTCCATACACGAACCACTGACTAGCAGGCTGACCCTTAAAGAAATGACTCAAACCGTCAAAAAAGACAATTAATCTCGTGTTTGATGCACCATCAACACCGAGTCCTAAATACGATGGAAACCAATACAATAACACATAAAAAAGTGTCAAAACAATTCCCATGGCCCAGCCTAAAACACCTCTATTAGACAGTGTTTTGAAATAAACATGATTATTTTTGATTCCGGCCGGATGACGCAAATAGGTGCTTCTAGCATAAATAGTAGAACCAAGAATAATTAATGCTATAGATCCAATAGCAAACCAACTTTTGGGCTCAGCATGAATATTAAATGCAGCCAACGTTAAAATTAATACGCCAGTAAGTCCTAAAATTAATCCCAATTTCTGACTGGCATTCATTGGAATTTGATGCGGATTCGAAATCGCAAAGCTTGAATTTTTATCCATAATAATTTAAGGGTTTAGGCTGAAAATTCGTTTCCAACTCTTCTTTTTGGTTTTAATATTTGTATTGTTTTCTCTATTGAATTTCTCAACAATTTCTTTTTCATAATGCTTGTAAAACTCCGGATCGAAATTAGCGTCTATCAAATGCTCTAAAACAAATTCGATATGAACTTCATCGGTTAACCATCGATCAAAAATCTCATGTCGCATTCGAATTCCGAAAGTGTTTATTCCTAGAAACTTTAAACTTTCGTTATGGTAAGCAATTGTAATACAAATGTTTTCTGAAGGATGTCTCCACTGAAAATGTACTTCATCCTCCTTTTTGGTGCGTTCACTAAATACCCATCCGTAAGTCTGATATTCGATATCGAGAAATTTTGCTGAATTGAACCAATGTCCAGGTTTATAAGCTCTTCGATTTCCGCAAATGGTTTGCGCCACAGTTTCACCCATCATTCTTCCTGTGTACCAAACCGCTTCAATGGTTCTTCTTTGACCAATTGCTTGACGCTGTTGTGCGCAATCGCCGATGGCATAAACATCTTTGCAATTGGTTTCTAAAAATTCATTGACCAGAATTCCTTTGTCTGTCTCAATATTTGAATTCTTTACAAATTCAATATTAGGTGAAACTCCGGCGGTTAATCCGACAACATTGCAAGGGATTTCTTCTCCGGTTTCGGCAATAATAATCGATTTTACATTTCCGTTTTCATCCGAGGTAATCTCTTTTAAATTCGAGGACAATCTCAAATCGATATGATGTTCAAATATGTGTTCGTTAATCATATTCGATTCTTGTTCGGGTAGAACGCCGTTCCAGAAACTGCTCTCTCTAACTAAAAATGTAACAGGGATATTACGACTCAATAACATTTCGGCTAATTCAATTCCGATTAGTCCACCACCCACAATCACTGCTCGGTGGCATACCGTGTTATTTGGAGCTAATTCTTCTAGCTTTTCCAGATCTTGTTTATGGTACATACCAAGTACTCCGTTCAAATCTTGCCCTGACCAGTTGAACTTATTAGGTTTTGATCCAGTTGCTAAAATCAATTTGTCATAATTCATAAAAGAACCATCAGCAAAAGACAAAGACTTCCCATTTGTATCTATTTGAGTAACTAATTCTTGTTTTAAATCGATATTATTCTTACTCCAAAACCAATCTTCATAGGGCTGTGTATGTTCAAATTTCATATGACCCATAAAGACATACATAAGTGCAGTCCTAGAGAAAAAATATTTGGTTTCGCTGGAAATGATGGTTATTCTATGATCGGAGTTTTTACGAATGTGTCTTGCCGCGGTAACTCCCGAAATTCCATTTCCAATAATTACAATGTGTTCCATAGATTGATGGTCGATAGCAGTTGAGTCGGAATTAAAGGTAAAAACTTAAACGGAGAAAATAATTGAATTGAAATTAATTTTTAGAAGTACCAAAATAACTTTGAAAAATATTTAACAGCTGATTAAGAGTAAACCATCAATAAATTCATTTTCTTTATTCGTGTTTTATCCATGAAAAATTTTTTTCTTTTTGGCTTCTTTTGCTTTGTGGTGTATTCATCTGCTTCGCAACAGCGAAAATTTAATGGTGTTAGTTTTGTTGCTTCTTCCAGGCAAATCAATCAAACTAATATTGATCCGGTTTTAAATGTAAATGCGAATGCAGTTGCTTTAATGCCTTTCGGATTTATCCGAGACACATCTTCTCCCAAGTTAACTTTTAATTCAGATCGACAATGGTTTGGTGAAACTAAGAAAGGGTTAGCACAGTATGCTAAAGAGTTTCAAAAGAAGAATGTTAAGATTATGGTTAAACCGCAAATCTGGATTTGGAGAGGAGAATTTACTGGTAATCTAACTATGTCATCCGAAGAAGACTGGCAAACACTTGAAGAATCCTATTCAGACTTTATTTTAACTTATGCAAAAGCAGCTCAGGATATCGGTGCAGAGGTACTTTGTATTGGTACAGAATTAGAACAGTTTGTTATGCAAAGAAATAGCTATTGGTTTTCATTAATAACTGAAATTCGAAAAGTATATAAAGGAAAGCTGACCTATGCCGCTAACTGGGATGAATTTAAAAGGGTCCCTTTTTGGGGTAAATTAGATTTTATAGGGGTAGATGCCTATTTCCCATTAACCGATTTGAAATCACCTTCTATTGCTGATTTTGAAACTGGCTGGCAAAAACACAAAACAGAAATAAAGGCTGTTCAAGTCAGATTTAAAAAACCAATTCTTTTTACCGAATTCGGGTACCGAAGTGTTGACTATACGGGTAAAAAGCCTTGGGAATCGAATCGAATTGAGGGTGGTTTTAATCTAAAAGCTCAAGAAAACGGATTACAAGCTTTATACAATCAGTTTTGGAATGAAGAATGGTTTGCAGGCGGATTTGTCTGGAAATGGTTTGTAAATCACAATCGGGTAGGTGGTATTTACAACAATCGCTTTACACCTCAGAATAAACCAGCAGAAGAACTTTTGAAAAAATTATATACGAATTAAGTTTCTCATCCTACTGCTAATTGGATTTTTTCTTTAGCATTGTTGCTCAGAATAAGATTTTATCAAAAATAACCATTGAGGGTATTCAAAAGACAAAAACCGATTTTATAATCTGTACTTTTAACAAAAAAAGGTTCGAAATTAGATCTTTTACATTTAGAATCCATTATGATTTTCGATTGATGAATTCTACTAATAACTCGCAAAGAGGATTTGTTTTCGGAGCCTTGTCAGGAACGTATAAAATAAACGACAATCTTTCATTAACAACTACTATTTCTCGTTACAATACTCCAGAAAAAGAGCATTTTGATATTGCAGCATCCTATCGTTTAGGTGAAGTCGATAGTTCGCTCGGATCGGAAAATTTTGGGGAAGTTGAATTCTCAGAAGAGGAGCAGACGTACTATGTTCCGTTTGAAATTTTCACATCAACTGCGAGTCAGGAAAAAATCAATGCAGATGATTTAACTACAATTACATTTAACTGGCTTCCGACCGATTCAAACTCGACGGAGTTAGATTTAGAAATTTCAGACGTTCGGTTTGTGAAGAAGGCAGGAAATGATGGATTAACTGTGGAGCCAATTATTACGTACGATAATCAGTACTTGGCATATCCAAATTCGTCAGAAGGACATGTAGCTACCTTGTTATTCAGTGATAAAGCTGTAGGCGCTACTGTTACGTTACATGATATTACAGGAAAAATAGTTTATAAAGGCACAATAAGTATACAAGAGGGTAAAAACGAAATTGATTTGAACTTTAATGTTTCTCCAGGAATTATGCTGTTGAATATCACGACCAACGAGCATAACTTTGGAACAACTAAAATGATTTTTAGGTGATTACATTAAATTAAGATCAATGAATTTCAATTAAGAAAGTTAGGGGGTTTTTAATTGATGCTTAAAAGAAGGGGATGTATATCTCTCTTTTTTTATTTTATAACCATAAGTGAAATTGCTATCTTGTCGCATCAATCTCCAAATGAATTTCTATGAGGAATACTATTACATGGATTGCACTATTACTAATTACAACACTAATGATTGAATGTAAATCTAAAGAGACCAAAACCGAAGAAGCTTCGGTTTGGGAAGTTGATTTTATTGATAATTTTGAAACTTTTAATGAAGATAACTGGCAAGATCAACGCATATGGGTTAATAATGAAACCCATTGCTATGTTCCAGATAACCAATATAACACTAGAGAAGTTAGCAACGGAACCTTAAAGCTAAGAGTCGTGAATGCTGGTAAATTAGTTCCTTGTGATAACTTCGATAAACATGGTAATCAGCATCCAGAAACACAATATGTAGCGGGCAGAATCTGTTCGAAGAACCGAAAGGAATTTGTGAAGGGTAAATGGACAGCGCGTTTAAGATTACACAGTAATGGTGAAAAAAGTATGTTCCCAGCTTGGTGGTTATTAGGTGCACAGAACAATGAACCACCCGTTCAAGAAAAGGATGAAACCATTTGCTGGCCCTTAACAGGTTCAGGTGAAATTGATATTTTCGAACATCACGGAGATTATCATCACGATGTTTTCACTACAGGTGCTATTGTTAGTCTAGGTGAATGTGATAAAGGCGATTGGCAAAGTAAACGAAGAAACTTTCCAGCTACTTTAAATGAATTTCATGAATATTCAGTAGAGTGGGAAGGAAGTGATTTAGTGTATCGTTTAGACGGAAAAGAAATTTATAGAAACGAAGGTGAAGGCGATAAATATCCGGAGCCAATGTTTGCAATTTTAAATTTTGCTAAAATCACAGATTCTCCAATGGAGGGTTCTTGGACCATGGAGGTGGACTGGGTAAAACACGAAAAAAGAAAGTAGTTTACAACTCAGAAATCAATTCTTTAAATAATCGAATCATTTTTGGTTCTGCCTTTCCGGCTATTGCAATAATTTCTTCAATATCTATAGGTTGAAGATTTTTCGGATCACATTCGTCGGTTAAAACCGAAACTGCAGCGCAAGGCAAATTCAATTGTTTGGCAACGATAACTTCGGGTACCGTGCTCATTCCGACCGCATCAGTTTCTAAAATTTGTAACATTCGATACTCTGCTCGAGTTTCCAATTGCGGACCTAACACACTAGTATAAATCCCTTCATGTAATTGAATGCCTTCTTTGTTGGATATGGATTTTAATTTAGAATTCAATTCCTTTGAGTAAGGCTCTAGCATATCCGCAAAAATATTCCCGAAATCTTTGGCTTCCTTGAACGCTAATGGTGATTGACCTTGCAAGTTGATGTGATCCTCGATCAGCATCAAGTCTCCTTTCTTATAATTTAAGTTGATTGCCCCAGCGGCATTAGAAATCAGAAGATTTTGAATTCCCAATCCGTGCATCACTCGAATACCATAGGTGACTTCCCAAGGTGAATAACCCTCATACAAATGAAAGCGACCAGACATCACCACTACTTTTTTTCCAGACAACAATCCAAAGATCAATTTACCAGAATGAAATTCGACAGTAGCTTCTGGAAAATGAGGAATATCGGTATAAGCAATTTGTGCTGAAATCTCAATTTCATTAATTAATTGCTCCAAACCAGTTCCTAAGACAATTCCTATTTCTGGCGATTCAAATCCGTTAGATTGTAAGAAGGAAATACTTTCTTTTAGCGCTTGTTTTTTCATAAAAAAGATTTTAAAACCGGATGATTTTCTAAATCGGCTACAACATCAATATCATTCAATTCCTTTGTTAAAAATACTTTTTTATTGGTAATATCTTTTAGTGTAGATGAAAATACTGATGCAGTGCCCCATTCTTTATTTTGAAAAATTGACGGAATAGCTTCTTTCATGCCGAGTAGGTAATACCCACCATCAGCCGCAGGACCTAGAACGACATCATTTGAATCCAAACTTTCAAATGCTTCAAGAATAATATTCGAAGTGAGGTCATACAAGTCACTTCCAATAATAATAATTTTATCATAAGCTTCAGAAAAACCTTTTTCGAAAGCATTAGCCATTCGACTTCCTAGGTCATTGCCAGATTGTAATTCTTTTCGATAGATATGTAAGTCCCAAATATCTTTAAAATTGATATTCTCTGAATAATATACAATCTTATCACATGGGAGGTTTTCTGTAAATCGTTTGGTTTGATTTAGTAGTTCGATATAAACTTCAAGTGCTTTTTCCTTTCCAATAGAATTAGCGAGGCGTGTTTTTACCTTTCCTAATTCAGGATTTCTAGTAAAAATGAGAAGTAAGTTCTTACTCATAAACTTTCACACCTTTTCTTAACCATTTGCCCCATTCCTTGTTGAACGCATGAACATTTTCGGTTGTTTTTTCTTTTGAATTTACAACGGTTTGATTTTTGTTTTTCCATTCAAAAATCCCTCCATAAAGGTTGAATACGTTCTTGTATCCTGCTTTACTGATTTGCTCGGCAATATCTTCAGATCGAATTCCGAGGGAGCAATACACTACAATTTTGGTGTTCTTGTCCTTCGGTAATTTTTTTAGTGTTTTATTGATATTGAATTTATCATGGCCTACACATATGGCATTTTTTATACGGCTAATTTCGAATTCTTTTGGCTCTCTCGAATCAAGTAAAAATATATTTTCAGCTTGAGTAGATAGATCTTCGACGGAAATATAAGGAACTGAATTTGTGTTATATTTCTTTAATAAGCGATCTAACTTTTTCTGACCTAAAGTAGCCGTCGATACAAGCAATAAAAGGCAAAATATAATTCTCATTTGCTAGAATTTAGCAACAACCACCTCCATCATAATGGAATGTACTTTCAGAAATATAGATATCTTTTCTTCCTAATGAAGCCAAGGCATTCGCTGTTTTATCGCATATTGCTAAAGGTTGGTTGGGTAGTAATACATGACCTTTATGATCATCGAAATATTCCTCCTGACCAAAATAAATAGCAGCTTTACCTGTAAAAATACAAGGACCGTCCTCTGGCATTGGGTCTTTAATTGCGGCAACTTCAATCGATTCAATATAAATCAATTCATCTGTTGGATAATTTATGGGATCTAATATTCGATATGGTTTTCTTGCTCGAATTTCTATAGTTCCGAAGCCCGCATCCGTCAACATTTTTACATATTCATTAATGGGTAAACTTCCGCTTAAACACAAGGCGCGTAAACGTTCATCATTTCGTAATTCATCATTCATATCCTGTTCACAAGTTGGATCACTCATTACTAATCTTCCGTGAGGTTTTAAAACACGATACATTTCAGCAATTGCTTTTCTCAAATCTTCTTCTTTGAAAATGTTGAATAAACAATTCTGAGCAGCAACATCAATACTATTGTCTTCAACTGGCAAATTAAGTGCATCTCCCTTTCTAAGATCAACAAAACTTGGATCGAACCAATCATTTTGCTTTTGTGCTTCAACAAAATTGGCCTTTGATGCTTCTAACATTTCATCAACTACATCCACACCGATTACACCGTTTTTCTGACGTGAGAAATAAGAAAATTGCAGTAATTCCATTCCGCCACCAACACCAACATACAATATTTTTGGATTGTTTGTGAGGTCTCTAGCATGAACCGTAGATCCACATCCGTAGTTCATTTCCTGCATTATTCTTGGAATCTTTAATCCTGGTAATTCCCAAATCGGATTGGTTGTACAGCATAACCCCACATCTGGTGTAAGGGCAGCTTCTTTGTATACGTCTTTAGTGGTTTCTAAATAACTCATAAATGTGTTGATTAAGCTACAGTTCCCTGGCAACTACTACCGGCACCAGCAGTACAACCGTAACAATGTTGATTAATGATGATATTTCTATTTTGAAGTAATTCTTCGTTGTATTCGGATATGTGCTTTACTTTGCTATTTACCTTCAGATTTAACATCTGATTGAAGTCGCAATCATAAAGCCATCCATCCCAGCTTACCGATAAGGTGTTGGTGCACATTACGTTTTCTACAGCAGCCGGATTATACGCTTCAACTAACGCATACATATAATCTTCGTAATTGTCTGAGGCAATTAAATAATCAAGAAAACGGCTAATCGGTAAATTAGTAATTGCAAATAAGTTATGAAAATGAATTCCGAAATCTTCAAGTAATGCTTTTTTGAAATCAGCTTCTAATGCCATTTGATCTCCCGGTAAAAAAGCTCCCGATGGATTGTATACCAAATCCAATTTTAAGGATGACCCTTCCATTCCATATCCAACGGCGTTCAAATCTTTTAGAGCCTGAATCGATTTATCGAAAACTCCATCACCTCGTTGTTTGTCGGTTTTTCCTCGAGTCCAATGTGGCATGGAACTCACAACGTGAATATTATGCTTTTTGAAAAACTCTGGTAAATCGTGATATTTTTTATTGGCTCGAATGATCGTCAAGTTAGATCGAACAATGAAATCTTTGATTCCTGCCTTTGCAGCCTCTTCAACAAACCATCTAAAATCCGGATTCATTTCTGGAGCACCACCTGTCAAATCCAGAGTGTGAGCTCCCGTTTTTTGAATCACCTCCAAACATTGTTGCATGGTTTCGCGAGTCATGATTTCCTTTCGGTCTGGCCCGGCATCGACATGGCAATGTGCACATACTTGATTACACATATATCCAACGTTAATTTGAAGAATCTCGAGTTTTTTTGGACGAAGTGGAAATTGATTTGTCTCTTTAATTTTCGCTCCAAAAGTGGGTAATTCACCATCAGCAAAAATCCCATTAGATAAAATCTCTAATTGGCGTTGTGTATTGGCTAGATCATTATTTCTAGCTTTTAAAGACTTTGTAGCCATTAATTACATTTCTAATTTATTCACCTTATTCATCATTTGAACGCCATGCACTAGCGTTGCTCCACTCTTAATTGCAGCCCCTACATGAACAGCTTCCATCATTTCCTCTTTGGTGATTCCTCTTTGTAATCCATCTTTTGTGTACGCATCAATACAATATGGGCATTGCTCCGTGTGTGCAACGGCCAAAGCGATTAATGATTTTTCGCGTGCAGTTAGTGTTCCTTCTTCAAAAACTTTCCCGTAATATTCGAAAAACTTATTTCCAAGTTCTTCACTCCATTCTGTGATTTTTCCGAATTTTCTAAGATCGGCAGCGTCGTAATAATTTTTAGACATGTGATAAATGAATTAAACCGTAAAAATACAATTTTATTTACCGTTCAAATTCCAGTTGTATTCCAAATACCGAATTTTAGCATTTGCTTTAACAGGAGTTTTTGCATAGCCATTAATGTAGTCAATGATCGATCCCTTTTTCTTGAAATCATCTTTGTACCAATTAAAAAGTTGTGAGATTTCAATATGCTTTTTCGCGTATAAATTCTTAGTGGCATCATTAATGAATTCGGTCATTAGTCGATCTAGCTCACTATCAATATTGTCTTCAGTAAATGCTTTGTTTGATAATTTCGGACAAGAAATTGAAGCACAATTTACACCAACATGAATCCTAGGATCGAATAACGTCTTTCTTAATATATCATGTTCAATTTGATCTAAGGTGTAGACCTTTCTGCCTAAGTTTGCAATTGGCGATTTCCATGCTGTATTTCCTTTTATTGAAATACTTGTGATGCTTTTTAATGGGTAATGATCCAATATCAATTTTATAGTATAGGCGTTATAGGCATTGATCCAAAATGCCTTTTTTCGGTTGTTATACCATGAGTTTTCTGCGGATGTATTTTGAAGATATCCTAAATAGGCATCAAGTTTCGTTTCTTCCTTTTTTAACCCTTTATAATCTACAAAACCTTCATCAGTAACATAGCAGGCTAATAAATCCTGATATTCGGATTCTTGAGCAGAAATCAAACTGATGCTTATAAGGAGGACTAAAAAAGTGGCTTTAAATTTCATTTTAATTGATTTGTTGGTAGGTTAGACGAGGGGCATTGAACCACATTACAAATCAATCTAAAATTTCTTCATTCACTTCCAGTTTAAATCGCTTTCTGAAGGCATACACGAAAAGATAAAGTATAGGAGTGTCTAGAGCAGCAATCATTATTTTGAAAATCACACCGCTAATTAATAGTCCAAGGAAATTATCCCAGTCGATGATTCCGAACGAACACAATAACACCAGTACGGTAAGTGTATCAATAAACTGGGAAGAGAAGGTTGAGAAATTATTTCGTAGCCATAGATGTTTTCCTTTGGTTAGTTGTTTCCAAAAATGATAAATTCGAATATCAATAAACTGAGCAAATAGATAGGCTAGCATAGATGCTAAGACGGCCAAAGGAGTCGCGCCAAATACTTGAGTAAATGTTTGGTCTGATGTCGGTGACCAATCCGTAGCGGGAGCTGCCTGAGAAACATAAATGATTAACAGGGAAAAAAAGGATGCAAAAATACCAGCGATAACAACTTCATTCGCTTTTTTCTTTCCATAAATCTCAGAAAGAATATCGGTAATTAAAAAGGTAATCGGATAGGGTAGTAGCCCAACAGAAACCTCAAATAATTTTACTCCGTAAATTTCGATATCGAACGGATACCAGTAAAAAAACTTTTGAAAAATTAAGTTAGAAGTAACTAATGAAGCGATAAAAAGGGCTGCTAAAATCAGATAAATTCGATTAGCTAAAATTCTGTCCTGTTTATTCATAGAGCGAAATTAGTAAATATTAACTATAGTTTTAAAATTGTTTACTTTTGCCCAAAATATTAATCAAAACAAATGAAAGCATATATTTTTCCAGGTCAAGGAGCACAATTTCCAGGAATGGGATTAGATTTATATGAAGGATCTGCCTTAGCTCAAGAATATTTCGAAGAAGCGAACGATATCTTAGGTTTTTCAATAACTGATATCATGTTTGAAGGTACGGCCGAACAATTAAAAGAAACGAAAGTTACTCAACCAGCTATATTTTTACATTCGGTAATTTTAGCCAAAGTTTTAGGAGACGATTTTAAACCAGAAATGGTTGCAGGTCATTCTTTGGGCGAATTATCTGCCTTAGTTGCAAATGGCGTTTTATCATTTAAAGACGGATTGCAATTGGTTTCTAAAAGAGCTTTAGCAATGCAGAAAGCTTGTGAAATCAAACCCTCAACAATGGCAGCTGTTCTTGGTTTAGAGGATAATGTTGTTGAAGAGACTTGTGCAGAAATTGATGGTGTTGTTGTGGCAGCCAATTACAACTGTCCTGGTCAATTGGTGATTTCTGGTGAAATTGAAGCTGTTGAAAAGGCTTGTGAAGTTTTAACCGAAAAAGGTGCAAGAAGAGCTTTAGTTCTTCCGGTTGGAGGTGCATTTCATTCACCTTTAATGGAACCTGCTCGTGAAGAATTAGCAGCTGCTATTGAGGCAACAACGTTTAGTGAGCCTATTTGTCCGGTATACCAGAATGTAGTGGCAAAGGCCGTTACTGATCCAGAGGAAATCAAAGCGAATTTGATTGCTCAATTAACAGCTCCTGTAAAATGGACACAATCTGTTCAGGCAATGATTGCTGATGGTGGAACTGAATTTATCGAAGTTGGTCCTGGTAAAGTTTTACAAGGATTGATGCGTAAAATTGATAGAAGCGTTGCGGCTAGCGGAGCTTCTATATAAGACATAGCATTTAAAAAAAAAGTCCCACAACTGTGGGACTTTTTTTATTTCTTAATTTTTTCCTGTCTCTTGTTTAAAAGGATGGGTTTACCGTATCCTAATTGATTCATTCGATCTAATTGGGTTTCGGCATCACCAACAATCAACCAAATCATTTTTTCGGGATTGACATATTTCTTGGCTAAGTCTTGAATTTCTTTTTTCGTTACGTTTTTCACAAATGCCTCGCGGTTTTTTACATAATCAGTTTTCATCCCATACTCGCTAATATTGGTAAGCATTCTCAATTTAGCTGATGAAGTTTCAAAAGCCCTAGTGTTGCTTTTGATTAAGAAACTTTTCGTAGTCTCTAAATCTTTATCGGTAAACGTAGAAGGGTATTCTTTCAGAATTTTCTTTACCAATTGAGATGACTCTAACGTCACATTGCTACGAACACCACTAGAAATTCTGAAAGCACCCTTTGCAGTCGTGCCAGAGAATCTAGATCGAATTCCGTAGGTATATCCCTTTCCTTCTCTTAATTCCTGAGTCAAACGCGATGCGAATCCACCGCCACCTAAAATGTAATTCATTACGGTAGCCGGATAAAAATCTTTATCTGTTGCAGCCAAAGCTGGAGCTCCAAATTGCAATACCGATTGTTTCGCATTCGGAATATCATAGAAATATACCGCAGGTTTGGTTGGTGCATCCGGAGTTTTAGATTCTGGAATGGTTACCTCTTTGCTTTCCCAAGTCGAATTTAAATCCTCTATGGATGCGATAACATCGGATTGAGAAATATCGCCAACTACCAACATTTTGGTAACGGATGGTGAAATATAATTCTGATAATAGGATTTAATATCGTCTAATGTTATTGAAGAAACAGATTCTGTATTTCCTAAAATGTTTTTTGATCGAATGTTCTTTTCCCCATAAATCAATTCGTTAAAAGCATTGTTCGCTACCACATTCGGATTCGCTTTTTGTTGTCTTAGTTGTGCTAAAGTTGCTTTTTTTAACAACTCGAATTCGTCAGCATCAAAACGAGGTTCTAATAGTATTTCTTTGGCTAAAGCCAATGTTTGATTGTAATTGCGCTTTAAGGTAGTTCCGCTGATAGTTAATTCTTCTTTCGAGGCATTCGTGCTGATGTTTGCACCTAAATTCTGAATCGCCTCTTCTAATTCTTTTGTTGTCTTATTCGCGGTTCCTCTGTTCATTAATCGCGCTGTTAAGTTGGCAATTCCTAATTTATCCATCGACTCTAAAAGTTGTCCTCCTTTGATTCGGATTTCAAACTGTACTAGAGGTACTTCGGTGTTTTGTATTCCGTAAACCTCAATTCCATTATCCAATTTTCCTTCATATACTTCAGGAACTGTTAACGATGGTGATTCACCATATGGAGGTTCAATACTTCTGTCAAAAGAAGATGGAGTTTTTTCATAGGTCGCTACTACGTTCGGATTCACTTTATCCTCTGCGCCGATAACAATCTTTTCTTCTACCACTTCAGCAAGAGTCGCTCCAGAAATAGCTAATTCTTTCATGCCTCGAGGAACAAAACTTGTAGATATAAAGTTTTTACCTTTAATATAGGTCTCATAAACACGCATTACATCTTCCGTAGTTACATTTAAGGTACGATTGATATCTTCAGTAACAAATCCTGGATTTCCAGTGTATGTATTGTATGATGCTAAATTTGTTCCTTTTCCTAAAACGCTTGATAAGCTTCTGTAAAATCTAGTTTCCTGTCCGGCTTTAATGCGATTCAGATCCTTTTCTGAAATTCCTTCTTCTTCGAATTTAGCGAATGCTTTTTCAATTCCGTCTTTAATTTCATTCAAATTTTTTCCGCGAAAAGCTCTAACCACCAATTGGGTTTGTCCAGCTAATTCGGAGGTGTAATTGTACATCGAAGTTCTTGATGTCAATTTTAAATCATCAACCAAAACTTGATTTAAAGGCGCTGATTTTCCTGATGATAAATATGTAGTTAACACTTTTAAAGCATACGAATCTGGATGATACAATTCTACAGAAGGCCATACCATCGTTAATTGCGGTACTCTTGCAAAATTGTCCTCGTAATACAAATGCTTTGTTTTTTGAACTTGACCAGGTCTTTTTTCTAAAGGACTAATTTCTTCTCCTCTCGGAATTTCATCAAAATATTTATGTACCCATTTTGTAGCTTGCTCGATATCGATATCACCAGATAGTACTAAGGTAGCATTGTTAGGAACATACCATTTTTTAAAGAATGTTTTTACGTCTTCTAAAGTTGCATTTTGTAAATCTTCTAATGAACCGATAACTTGCCAATTGTATGGATGATTTTTCGGATATAAATTCTTATCAATTACATATTGATTATGTCCATAAGGCCGATTATCTACGCTTTGGCGTTTTTCGTTTTTAACCACTTGTTTCTCTTTTGCCAAAACAGGATCTGTCACGGTATTGATAAACCATCCTAATTTGTCTGCCTCTGCCCAAATCATTTTTTCAAGAGCATCCTTAGGCACTGTTTGTAAATAATTGGTGCGATCTCGGGATGTTGATCCATTTGCTCCAGAACCTCCAATTCGCGCACTCATTTTATCAAGTCCCCCTTTACCAAGATTTTCGGATTCTAAGAATAATAAATGTTCAAATAAATGAGCAAAACCAGTTCGCCCTTCAATCTCTCTGGCCGAACCTACATGAACCATCAGTTCAACTGCTACAACAGGATCAGATCGGTCTACATGAAATACGACATCGAGCCCGTTTTCTAATTCTATTTTTTTATAATTAATGCTTAAGTCAGTTGAGTTTTTCTCAGAAGTATTACAAGCTAAAAAAGTAATAGCAAGGAGTGCAAAAAAGATTTTTTTCATGGGTAAAAGTTTGAATTTGCAATTTACAAAATGATATGAGGACTCCCCTTGATTAATGTTAAATATCCTTTAAAATCATGGGTTTTAATTAGCTGAATTAATCCGCTAACTAGCCTAAATTTTAATAGATTAAATGTAAATTTGCAGCCTCAAAGCTTAGATAAGATGCAATACAATCATCGGGAAATAGAAAAGAAATGGCAAAAGTATTGGGCAGATCATCAAACGTTTAAAGCGAAGGATGATTTCGATAAACCTAAATATTATGTATTGGATATGTTTCCTTATCCGTCGGGAGCTGGACTTCACGTTGGGCATCCGTTAGGATACATTGCATCAGACATCTATGCGAGATACAAAAGACATAAAGGATTCAATGTATTGCATCCGCAAGGGTATGATTCTTTTGGATTGCCTGCAGAACAATATGCAATTCAGACGGGTCAGCATCCGGCAAGAACGACCGAGGTGAATATTAATACCTACCGCAGACAATTAGATCAAATTGGATTTTCGTTTGATTGGAGCAGAGAAGTTCGAACTTCGAATCCAGAGTATTATAAATGGACACAATGGATCTTCATTCAATTATTCAATTCATGGTATAATAAGGATACCGACAAGGCAGAAGGTATTGATACCTTAATTCAGAAATTTGAAACGAACGGAACTCAAGGTGTGAATGCAGCTTGCGATGATGAGGTAATAGATTTTTCTGCGGATGATTGGAAGGACTTTTCAGCTGAAAAACAACAAGAAATTTTATTGCAATATCGATTAACATTTCTTTCGGATACTGAGGTGAACTGGTGTCCTGCATTGGGGACAGTGTTAGCCAATGATGAAATTGTTAACGGTTTATCCGAAAGAGGCGGTCATCCGGTAGTTCGAAAAAAAATGACCCAATGGTCGATGCGAATTTCGGCCTATGCACAACGTTTGTTAGATGGTTTGAATTCTATTGATTGGCCACAACCTTTGAAAGATTCTCAAACCAACTGGATTGGAAGAAGTCAAGGTGCTATGGTTTCGTTCCAGGTTGATGGTCACGAAGGAGATAAAATTGATGTGTTTACGACACGACCAGATACGATTTTTGGGGTGAGTTTTATGACCCTTGCACCAGAACACGAATTGGTAGCCAAAATCACTACTGCAGATCAAAAAGCAACAGTTGATGCCTATATTGAGGCAACGGCAAAACGATCTGAGCGTGATAGAATGGCTGATGTAAAGACGATATCAGGTGCTTTTACTGGTGGGTATGCAATTCATCCGTTCACAGGAGATAAAGTTGAAATTTGGATTGGCGATTACGTACTAGCGAGCTATGGAACAGGGGCTGTAATGGCGGTTCCATGCGGTGACCAGCGTGATTATGATTTCGCTAACTACTTTGGGATCGCAATTCCTAATATTTTCGAAGGCGTTGATATTTCTGAGGAGGCTTTTGCAGATAAAGAGAAAACCATAATTACCAATTCTGATTTCTTAAACGGTCTGCCTTATAAAAAGGCGATGAAACGTGTGATTTACGAATTGGAGGAACGTGGAATTGGTTATGGTAAAATCAACTATCGATTAAGAGATGCTGTCTTTAGTCGTCAGCGTTATTGGGGTGAACCTTTCCCAGTTTATTACAAAAATGGATTGCCACAAATGATTGATGCAGCCCATTTACCAATCGAACTTCCAGAAGTTGAAAAATACCTTCCGACCGAAGATGGAAGACCTCCATTAGGAAATGCTGATGTTTGGGCATGGGATATAGAAACGAATAAAGTTGTTTCGAATGATTTAATCGACAACAAAACAATATTTCCATTAGAATTGAACACCATGCCAGGATGGGCGGGTAGTTCTCAATATTTTAATCGATATATGGATCCGAGAAATTCTGAAGAAATTTTCTCAAAGGACAAAATCGATTATTGGAAACAAGTTGACTTGTATATCGGCGGATCAGAACATGCAACCGGACATTTATTATATGCGAGATTCTGGCAAAAATTTATGTTCGATAGAGGCTTTGTTCCTGTGGATGAATTTGCGAAAAAGTTGATCAACCAGGGAATGATTTTAGGAACCTCGGCTTTCGTTTACAGACTGGAAGGTGAAAATACCATATTATCGGCTGGAAAAATTGAAGGTCAAAAGGTACAGGCAATTCATGCGGATGTTTCTTTAGTAAATGCTTCGGATGAATTAAATATCGAAGGATTCAAACAATGGAGACCAGAATTTGAAAATGCACAATTTATCACTGAGGATGATGGTACATTTAAAGTATCTCGTGAGGTAGAAAAAATGTCGAAATCCAAATATAATGTGGTGAATCCAGATGATATTTGTGATGAATATGGTGCTGATGCTTTACGTCTATTTGAAATGTTTTTAGGGCCATTAGAACAATCTAAGCCTTGGAAAACTTCAGGAATTTCAGGTGTTTATTCATTTTTAAAGAAATTATGGAAATTATTCTATTCGGGAGATCAATTATCAATCTCTGATGAGGAGCCAACTAAAGATGAGTTAAAAACTTTGCACAAAACCATAAAGAAGGTTGAAGAAGATATTGAGAATTTCAGTTTTAATACTTCCGTATCAACATTCATGATTGCGGTAAATGAGTTAACCGCACAAAAGTGCAATAAACGCAGAATTTTAGAACCACTTTTAGTACTTATTTCTCCTTATGCGCCACATATTGCCGAAGAGCTTTGGAGTAAATTGGCTCATGAGGAGTCGATATCAACAGTTGCCTTTCCGGTGTTCGAACAGAAACATTTGGTGGAGAGTACAAAGAATTATCCAATTTCCTTTAATGGAAAAATGAGATTTACCTTAGAATTATCGCTTGACTTATCTAAAGACGAAATCGAATCCGCAGTAATGGCACACGAAAAAACTCAGGCACAATTACAAGGAAGAACTCCGAAAAAAGTAATTGTGGTGCCTGGTAAAATTGTAAATATTGTGGGCTAAGTTTTCTTTAAAAAAATCTTATTTTTGAGAAAACACAAGTATGGGGACTTCGAGAGAAAATGGAAGTTTATACACTTCAATTCAAGGTAAAATTGCTACAGTTGAGTTTGGTCATCCTGCCAGTAATTCTTTTCCGAGTGAGTTATTAGATCGATTAACCAATGAATTCAAATCATTGGGTGCTAATGATGAAGTTTCTGTTATTGTTTTAAAATCAGAAGGTGAAAGAGCATTTTGCGCAGGTGCTTCATTCAACGAATTAATTGCGATTGACAATTATGAAGATGGAATTCAATTCTTTTCTGGATTCGCCAATGTGATCAATGCAATGCGTTCTTGCGGAAAAATTATAATCGGAAGAATTCAAGGTAAAGCCGTTGGTGGCGGAGTGGGATTAGTTTCGGCTTGTGATTATGCCTTGGCTACCGAAGCCGCATCTGTGAAATTATCTGAACTAACCATTGGAATTGGACCTTACGTTATTGCTCCGGCTGTGCAAAGAAAGGTTGGAGTAGCTGCTTTTTCTGAATTAACAATTGATGCCACCTCTTGGAAAAATGCGTATTGGGCAAAAGAAAAAGGATTATATGCTCGTGTTTTTGAATCCATTTCTGTACTGGATGATGAAGTAGATAACTTGAGTAATAAGTTAGCAAGCTACAATCCGGATGCCTTATCAGAATTAAAAAAGATTCTTTGGGAAGATACAGAAGACTGGGGCCAATTGTTGTTGGATCGCGCGAGGATTACAGGGAAGTTGGTCCTTTCTGAATTTACCAAAAATGCCTTAGCGAAATTTGCTAAGTAGATCATAATCAATCAATCAATCAATAATGTTAACTTTTAGTAAACGACATATTGGATTTGTTGCGTTAATCATAGTATTGATTCTCAAAGGAATTCAATTGGATGATTTTTTTAATGATGTTGTCGATACATTTATTCTTGGTGGTATTGGCCTTTTATTTTTTCATGGTTTTCCTGGTGATGCTATTTTATAATCTTTACCACATCTCCCTGAAGAAAGAATTTTTTGATTTCACCTCAATTTTATTGCTAATCCTGTTTGGAGGTCATTTTGCCTAAGGATTGCCTCACCGGTATTAGCTATTTTAAAAACCGAAACTCAATCTTATCAATCGACCAACAATTCAAATTTGGAACTAAGGCTGTTCACAGATAATTCGTTTTTAGTAAAAACTAAAGTTGGCGAGTCGACCTGTTTTGATAAAGGGACCTATTTGATTGAAAATGAACGCTTAAACCTTTCAGAATTTTCTGATGAGAAAGAGCAAAATTCTAATCAATATATCTTGAATAAAACGAATGGAATTCTAGTAGGAAACGACACTTTGAGAATTATAAATCCATATTAAATACCACTATAAGTAAAACTTATCATGAATTATTCTAAATCTTAAAAAATAAAATTAAGTTTACCAAGTGATTTTAATCACATTTTTCTTTTTCATAGCAATTTTTCCCGCTTTTCATGAGCGGGTTTTTTTATTTTAATTTCATGTTAAACATAGGGTTTAAGTCAATTTTATGAAATATCTTTGCAGCCCAAAGAAGTGGCATGAATTACACAATCGTTTCAAGTAAAAAGATGCTCGTAACAACTTTAATTTCAGACTTAAAGCAACTTACCAAAATGGGTCTGTCAATAAGTGTTGTGTTTTCTTCGATAGCAGGATATTTGCTCGGTGCCGAAACAATAGATTACAATATTTTATTTCTTTTAGCTGTTGGTGGTTATTTTATGGTGGGTGCATCAAATGCATTTAATCAGGTAATTGAAAAAGATGCTGATGCCATCATGAAACGGACTCAGAATAGACCTCTTCCAACAGGGAGAATGTCTCTAACTGTTGCACTGATAATTGCGATTGCTCTAACTGTTGCTGGTTTATCAATTTTGTATTCTATAAATCAGAAAACAGCATTATTCGGAGCAATTTCAATATTCCTTTATACATCGGTTTATACCCCGTTAAAGCCAGTTACTCCTTTAGCGGTTTTTGTTGGTGCAATTCCGGGAGCCATTCCGTTTATGTTGGGTTGGGTGGCTGCTACTAATGACTTTGGGATTGAACCAGGGTTTTTATTTATGATTCAGTTCTTTTGGCAATTTCCTCATTTTTGGTCTATTGGTTGGCTACAGGACGAAGAATATAAGAAAGTTGGATTCAAGATGCTGCCAATGCTCGAAAAGAATAAGGCTGCAGTGAAGCAAATTATCCTGTATACCGCAATCATGATTTTAGTTTCTATTACTCCTGTACTTCGATTAACGGGCGATTTTTATATTTTACCAGCCACTGCGGTTGTAATTGCTATTCTCGGATTTGTAATGATGTTCTATGCTATTGAATTGTACAAATCGGAGGATAATAAAGATGCAAGAAAATTAATGTTGTCTAGCGTATTATACATTACGGTAGTTCAAGTGATATATGTAGTTGATAAATTTTTACACTAATGCAAGAAGAACAAACTTTACAACAGGAATTGCAAACGGCAAAACGCAAAACTGCTAAACCGATGTTATGGGTTTCAATTATCAGTATGATAATGTTTTTTGCGGGTTTAACCAGTGCCTATGTAATTAGCATGAAACGAGAAGACTGGGTTTCTTTTGATTTGCCAGATGCGTTTTATACAAGTACGATTGTAATCGTTTTAAGCAGTATTAGCTTAATCATTGCAAAACGATTAATAAAACAAAATAAACTAGGGCAATCCCTAGCTTTTACCGGAATTACGCTGTTGCTTGGATTGGCGTTTGTATGGTTTCAATATGTCGGATTTAATGAGTTGAAGAGTATAGGATTGTATTTCACCGGACCAGAAAGTACGGTGTCAACTTCATTCATTATTGGAATAACTTTTATGCACGTTTTGCATTTATTAGCGGGTATTATTGTGTTGCTGGTATTATTGGTAAAACAAATTCAGAAAAAGTATACATCTAATGATTTGTTGGGCTTCGAGTTAGGCGCGATTTTCTGGCATTTCGTAGATATTTTATGGATTTATCTATTTTTATTTTTCTATTTCATCAAGTAATATAATTTGATTAATTTTAGCCGAAATTTTTTATTCAATTAGATAAGATTTTATGGATGCAAATATTGCTATTTCTTCAAACAAAAAAGAGACCTGGGGTGGGGGTACTAGACCATTCAGCGTGAGTTATGGTAAAATGATGATGTGGTTTTTCATCCTTTCGGATGCGTTGACCTTTTCAGGATTCTTAGCTGCTTACGGATTAACAAGATTTAAGTTTATTGATTCTTGGCCGATTGCAGATGAGGTATTTACTCACGTACCATTCGTACATGGAGAGTTCCCAATGTACTATGTAGCATTTATGACTTTCGTGTTAATTTTTTCATCAGTAACAATGGTGTTAGCCGTTGATGCAGGTCATAAAATGCAGAAATCAAAAGTAACTTGGTATTTATTTGCAACCATTGTTGGTGGTTTAATCTTCGTTGGATCTCAGGCATGGGAGTGGAACACTTTTATCAAAGGGACTTATGGAGCTGTTAAAACTACCGATGGAAAAATATTACAGTTTGTAAATACAGAAGGAAAACAAATCGCATTGGCAGATTTCGTAACCGGTGATCGTATGGACAATCGTGTTGAGCACACCAGAAAGAAT
Organism: Polaribacter sp.; assembly: GCA_049889235.1. GTDB lineage: Bacteria > Bacteroidota > Bacteroidia > Flavobacteriales > Flavobacteriaceae > Polaribacter. The sequence continues at coordinate 139,847 of JBMHDU010000006.1, read as the reverse complement.
GGATTGTGGTTCGAGACAGGTGAAACATTACCTACCTATTCTGTAGCCCAGATTCAAGCGTCATATGCTGCGAATCCAGATGTTTTAATTCGCACAGAATTAATCAATTTAGATACAAGAGAAAAGACTGTTTTATCAAAAGAAAAAGGAGCTGCTGAATTAGCGAAAGGTAAATTAGTTGTGGAAGGGGCCAATTTAAAAGTGAATGAATACGGAAATACGATCTTTGCAGATTTCTTCTTCTTCATTACAGGTTTCCACGGTTTCCACGTATTCTCTGGAATCGTAATCAACATCATTATATTCTTTAATGTTATCTTAGGTACCTACGAAAGAAGAGGTCATTATGAAATGGTTGAGAAAGTTGGTTTATACTGGCACTTTGTCGATCTAGTTTGGGTATTTGTATTTACATTTTTCTATCTCGTTTAAAAAAACACATTCTATAAAATATGGGACACGCACACGAATCAAATGTTAAAAGAATATGGATGGTATTCGGATTATTATCCGTTGTTACTATCGTTGAAGTTGGATTGGGTATCGTAAAACCAGATTCATTATACTTAACAAATTTCTTAGGAACTAGTCCTTTGAACTGGATCTTCATCATTTTGACATTATTTAAGGCATATTATATCACTTGGACATTCATGCACATGGAAGGTGAGAAGAAGTGGTTTAGAAGAGCTGTAGTTTGGACTGCAGTATTCTTAATTTGCTATTTAGTAACTCTCTTATTAATTGAAGGTGAGTATCTAAATGAAACACTCGCTCCATTAATTAGATGGTAATTATGAAAATATTAAGGTGATTTTAATCACCTTTTTTTTGCCCTATTCGTATCTTTGCACTTTTAAATTATGGCATTTATCACAAAGAAAAGAGTCGTTTTATTTAGCTTGTTTATCTTGCCTCTTATCCTATATATTTTACTTTCTACAGGGATTAATAATTTTGCAAAATTACCAGTGGTCAAAGAGAAAGTATCTAACATTTCTACACTGGAAAATGCTGGCGATAATACGCTAAATCAGAAAATAAGTATCATTTGTTTTACTGGTTTTGATGCCAAAACTGCCAAAGGGAGATTGTTTAATATCAATCAGAAGATTTACAAACCATTTTACGGATTTAAAGATTTTCAAATGATTGCGGTCTACCCAAAAGAAATTGAGAAGGACATCCAAGCTATTGAAGAAGACCTGACCGTATTTACAGATATGGTAGGTTGGAAATTTATTTCAGCATCATCAGAAGAAATAAGTGCTTTCTACACAAGTATGGGAGTAAACCATGGTCTTGAAAACTTCGGAAGTCAATTGGCATTTATCGTCGATAAGGAATTAAATCTAAGAGGTCGTTTAGATGATAAGGATATGGAAGATGGGAAGTTGTTTGGTTACAACATGAACTCCGTTGCCGAACTGAACAATAAAATGAAAGACGATGTAAAAATCGTTCTTGCAGAATACCGACTTGCTCTGAAGAAGAATAATGCGAAAAGAGAAATCTAAATGAAGAAAAAATATTCATACACAGGAATTGTATTCATCGTACTGCTCTTTGGAATTTATGTGGTAAGAAATTTAGATGATCGATTAAGCAATGATAAATTAATCGACGATTCGAGATTAAATAAATTAGAAAAGAACAATTCAAAAAAGGCTGATTTATACACCTTTTCAAAAGTTCCCGCTTTTGAATTTGTGAATCAATTTGGTGATACGATTACCAATGAGACCTACAAGGACAAGGTTTATGTGGTGGAGTTTTTCTTTTCAACCTGCCCGACTATTTGTCCAAAAATGAATGAGAAGATGCTTGATATTCAAGCTGATTTTAAAAACGAAGAAAATTTCGGAATAGCATCCATATCAATCACTCCACAAATTGATTCTCCGGAGGTTTTGAAATTGTATGCCGAAAATAATGGAATAAAACACAAAAACTGGCACCTGTTAACAGGAAGATCAGAAGAAGTAGTATACGCCCTTTCCAATCAGGGTTTTAAATTGTATGCTGGAAAAGGAGAAAAAGAACACGGCGGATTTGAGCACTCCGGTCTATTTGCGTTAATCGATAAAAATGGATTCATCCGATCTCGAAAAGATGATTATGGGAATCCGATAATGTATTACCGAGCATTGAACGAACAAACGTTCGAGCATCAAATAGAAGAATTAAAAGAGGACATCAAATTATTATTAAATGAGTAATTCAGTAGAAGCAAAAAAGTACAAGAAGTTAATTACTATTACTTCAATCATTATCCCTTTAGCCGTAGCAGCATTGTTTGGGATCAATCTTAAAAGAATGGGTATTGATGTGAAACCATTGACATTTTTACCACCAATTTACGCCACTATTAATGGGCTTACAGCTGTACTTTTAATAGGTGCAGTTATGGCTATTAAAAATGGAAATCGAAAATTACACGAAAAATTAAATACGTTTGCGATTTTTTGTTCACTGGCTTTTTTGCTGATGTATATCGCTTACCATATGACTTCAGACTCTACGAAATTTGGAGGTGAAGGATGGATTGCATACGTATACTACTTTATTTTAATATCTCACATCCTACTATCAATAGCTGTAATACCATTGGTATTGACAACTTATATGTGGGCTAAGTTGGAGGAGTTCGATAAGCATAAGAAAATAGCTAAAATTACCTTCCCAATCTGGCTATATGTGGCAGTAACTGGAGTCGTGGTTTACCTAATGATTTCACCATACTATGCGTAAGATATTCACTTTTTTATTGTTGGTTTTTGTAATTATTTCTGCGGATGCACAGTGCGCAATGTGCAAGGCTGTCATTGAAAACGGAAATGAACCTATGGCAGAGGGAGTGAACAACGGAATCACCTATTTAATGGTCTTTCCTTACTTGCTAGTTGGCTTTTTAATTTATGCGATTTATCGCTATCGTCAGGTTCAGAAAAATTAACATTTCGATAATAGCCTTATCCTGTAACATATTTTACTTTTGGTCGTCTTATTATCGTTGAAGAAAATGAGAAGACCTCATAAAACTAACCACATATGTTAAAAAGTAAGATATTATTCCTAGCAACTATTCTATGTACATCAGTTGCTTTTTCTCAAAAACAATGGACTTTAAAAGAATGCGTGGATCATGCATTAGAGAAAAACATCACCATTGAACAAAATAAACTAAGTGTAGAGATTGCTAAAGGAAATGTTGAAATTGCTAAAGGTAATTTTCTCCCAAATTTAAATGCAAGTACCAACGGTAGTGTAAACTTTGGTTCTGGTTTTGATCCTGTTTCCCAAAATAGGGTGGCTACTTCTTTCTTTGGAGGTGGAATGGGACTAAGTTCAGGAATTACAATATTCAATGGATATCGAAATACGAATACCTACAAACAAGCTCAATTGGGAGTGGAGAGTAGTGTTCTTGATTTAAAAGTTATTGAGAATAATGTTTCACTTCAAATTGTAAACGGATATTTAAATGTATTGTTTGCAAAGGAGAATTTGGAAGCGGCAAGGGTTCAGGCTGAGATCAGTAAAAAACAAATTGAAGCGGCTCAGAAAAGTTTTGATGCAGGAACTATCCCAAAAGGTGATTTGTTGAATGCTCAATCTACTGCTGCAACAGACGCGCAAAACGTAATTGCCAGAGAGAATACCTTGGATTTAGCCTTACTAACATTAGCCCAGTTAATCCAAGTACCAAATGAAAACTTCGATATAGCTCCAATTGATGTAGGAACTCCAAGTTCGCAATTACTTTATAGTAATTCAGATATCATTTACCAGAAATCCTTAATTACACAACCTCAAATCTCAAGAGCTAATTTGGCAATTGAAAACCAAGAATATAATATTAAAATTGCCAAAGCTGGATTTTTACCTTCAATTTCCGGTAGCGCATCATTATCAACCAACTTTGGATATAATCTGAAAAATGGAATGCTGAATCAAGAATTCTTTACACAATTAAATGATAACTTAGGATATGGTTTTGGGTTTAGTGTTGGAATACCAATCTTTAATCGATTCCAAACTAAAAACAGAGTAGATCAGGCTCTGATTAGTAAGAAGATTTTTGAATCTAGGTTAGAAAATGAAAAGCTAACTTTAAAACAAACGATAGAGCAGGCATTCTTAGATGTAAGAACAGCATTAAAAACCTATGAAGCGGCAAAAATTTCTTTAGATGCCCAAGAAGAAGCATTTAAAAATGCACAACAGAGATTCAATTTCGGAGCCTTATCATTATTCGATTTCGAATTGGTAAGAACTAGATTAGTGAATGCACAGGCTGCTATGATTAGATCCAAATACGATTATGTTTTCAAAACGAAAGTGCTTCAATTCTATGCTGGTGATTTAGTATTAGAATAGTCTTTCTAAAATAGATAATTCAATAGCATCAAGTTTCTTGATGCTATTTTTTATTGCGTTATCTTTGGAGCGACAATTATGGCTTACATTCTTAACATAGAAACGTCTACAAAAAACTGTTCAGTTAGTATAGCTAATAATGGAGAAGTGGTTGCTATTAAGGAACTTAATAATGGTGATTATTCCCATGCGGAAGTATTACACGTTTTTATTGATGACATTTTAAAGAGCAATGGAATATTATCCTCAGAATTAGATGCTATTGCCGTTAGCAAAGGACCAGGATCCTATACTGGACTGCGTATTGGTGTTTCTGCTGCAAAGGGTCTTAGTTTTGCACATAATATCCCATTGATTTCTGTAGATACTTTAAAAGTATTAGCGAGTTCAATAAATGTGACCGATGGATATATCGCACCTATGATTGATGCAAGGCGCCTAGAGGTGTATGCTTCTGTTTTTGATTGTGAATTGAATCTTGTTTCTCCGACGGAAGCAAAAGTCATTGATTCAGATTCTTATCAGGAATATTTAGAATCTCAAAAGGTTTACTTTTTAGGTGATGGATCTGAAAAATGTAAAAGCATACTTACACATAAGAATGCCCATTTTATAGATAATCATCATCCGTCTGCCAAAGAAATGGCAATATTATCTTATGATAAATTTAAAAAAGAAGAGTTCGAAGATGTAGCATACTTCGAACCCTTTTATTTAAAAGATTTTATTGTAATTCCGGAGAAAAAAAGAAAACCTACTTATTAATTTGAACGTGATGTGGATATGGAATTTCAATTCCAGCCTCATCAAGTGCTATTTTCGTTTTTTCGGTAACATCAAAATAGACGTTCCAATAATCTGCAGTATTACACCAAGGTCTCACTACAAAGTTCACAGAGCTGTCGGCTAATTCTGATACAGCGATTGTTGGTGCAGGATCTTTTAAGATCGACGGGTTATCATCTAAAACTTGCTGTAAAACTTCTTTTGTTTTCTTGATATCGGCATCGTAAGAAACCCCGAATGTTAAATCTACTCTTCGTGTTCCAGTAGCGCTATAGTTCACAATATTTCCGTTAGATAAACTGCCATTCGGAATAATAATTTCTTTATTGGAAAGCCCGATTAGTTTGGTAGTAAAAATCTCAATTTCTTTTACAGATCCAATTTCACCTTGAGCTTCGATAACATCACCAATTTTAAATGGTCTAAATATCATAATCAATACGCCTCCAGCAAAATTTGATAAAGAACCTTGTAGAGCAAGACCCACAGCTAAACCGGCCGCCGCGAGGATAGCAGCAAAAGAAGTAGTTTCGATTCCCAATTTTGAAACCACCATTACGAATAGAAGAATTTTTAATGCCCAACTTAAAAGATTTAATAGGAACTTTTGTAGAGTAATTTCTAAATTCCTTTTGGTCATAATTTTTCGAGTCGTACCGATTAATATTTTAATTACGAAAAGGCCAACAATTAGCAGTATTAATGCGGTAATTACTTTGGGACTGTATTCAATAAGTAATTGGGTTAGTTGCTCTAGGTATTTTTCCATAGTTTATAGTGTATATAGTTTTAAATTAATGCAAATGAAATCAGTCCAATTAATGCTGGAACTGATTGTATGTATAAAATTCTAATTTTTTTTAATGGAGTAAGCTCCATATAACCCAGCAACAAAAACACAGCCTAAAAAGAACACTCCAATCGAAAGATTTTCACTGACCAATCCACAGATTAAACCAGCAACTAGAAAGAGATTGTATAAACCTTGATTTGCGGCTAAGACTTTGGTTTCTTCAGCGAATTCAGGGCTTTTAAGGCCAAAAGCTACTCGGCCATATTTTGTTGTCCATAAAAACATCTCCAAAATTACGATGTACAAATGGATTATGGCAACTAGAATTAAAATAACTTTAAAAAGCACGAAAAATGAGAAGAAATCAGACTTGAATTCAAAATAATTCAAAACAAAATTCACTAATGTTAAGTTAACGTTAACAAAAAGTTTTGCAAAAGTTAATCAAAATGCTATATTTGTAACACAAACGTAAAATAAATGTTAACTTAAAATTAAGCATTATGAAGAAATTAGCAATTTTCACCTTAATCGTTTCTCTCGCTTTTACAGGGTATTCTCAAGACAATGATCCTACATTCACCAAAGTGGATGATATGGTAAAAGTGACCTATTATTACGATAATGGTGATGTGAAGACAGAGGGCTTTTTTAAAGATAAGAAGTTAACAGGGCAATGGATTACTTACGATACTACTGGTAAACGTATTCAATTAGCGAATTACAAGGATGGTAAGAAAGTAGGTACTTGGTTAATTTGGACCAAAGATGGCATAAGAGAAATTAATTATGTCAATAATAAATTAATTAGCGTTCATTTAATTAAGGAGGAATATAAATTGGCCTCTAACTAAAAAATTATTTAAGTTCTTTAAATAAAAAAAGCGTTTAGAATTTCTAAACGCTTTTCTTATTCTTCTTGTTTCCGATTTACTCTACGATCAAAGTAAATGGAATACTATATTTTACACCAACTGGTTTTCCTCTTTGTCTTCCAGGCTTCATCTTCGGTAACTGCTGCATTACTTTGATTACCTCGCTCTTAATCTTTGGATGAGGAGCTCTAGCATTTACATTTACAATATTACCGCTCTTATCAATCTTAAAGCCGATAAATACTCTCTTTCTTCCTGGAGATAAACCTAATTCGTTAGGTAAATCAGCGTCAAACTTTCTTGAGAAGTGTTTTTGAACCTTCTTACTGAAACAAGACTTTAATTGATCTTTGTTTCCTTTACAACCAGGGAATACTGGTACGTCTTCGATAATCATGAAACTTACGTCTTCAACAACTTCTTCAACTTCTTCAACTTCTTCAATTTCCTCAACTTCAACAGCCTCAGTTTCGTCAGTTTCAGTAGATTCAATTACAGTTTCTTCGATTTCTTTTTCATCTTCTACAACCTCTATTTTTTCTGGAGCTGGTGGTGGTGGAGTTTTTGGCTTCACTGGTTCAACTCGTTCAGTGATTGGAATTTCTTCTTCCATTTCCGCATTCATATCAACGGTTCCTAAATCACCATAAACCTTATCATATGTTTTCTGCTCAATTGCTGCATATGTAATAAATAAGGCTAATACTAAACCTATTTGCATGAAAATCTTACTGTAATTTTCAAGATTTGATTTTGGATTTTTCTTGCTCTGCATAGTAAAAGAATTAATAGTTTGCTAATTTAATTAATTTATTGATTTAAATACAACTGTTGATTTTATTTTAATAAATAATTTTTAGCCAGTGTTTTATATAAAATATAGCCAATTAAAACGCCAGTTGTATTCGCTAGTGCATCATACACATCTCCTGATCTGTAATTTGTCAATAACATCTGAAGGATTTCAATAACTATGCCATAAATAACTCCAACTGTGCAAATTAGAATTGTACGACGTGAATTATTGATGGCAGATAGCCATAAAAACGATAGTGTACAATAAGCGAACGCGTGTAAAAGCTTATCGTAATTAAAAAAGCTAGATTCTACACCTTCCATTTTTGCAAGGCTAAGAACAGCAATCCCGATTGTTGTAGAAATGGCTAAAAAAAGAGTACTAACCTGAAATAAGTGCTTTATAACCTTCAGCATCTAATAAGTCATCTATTTGCGACGCGTCAGAAATGGATACTTTAATCATCCATCCTTTTCCGTAAGGATCTGAATTCACCAATTCTGGTTCGTCTTCTAATTCCTCATTAAATTCAATCACCTCGCCACTTAAAGGCATAAATAAATCAGATACTGTTTTAACGGCTTCTACAGATCCAAAAACCTCTCCTTCTTCAACCGTATCGTCCAATGTATCTACATCAACATAAACGATATCTCCTAACTCTCCCTGAGCAAAATCAGTAATTCCAACTGTAGCGGTATCGCCTTCAATTAGTACCCACTCGTGGTCTTTAGTGTACTTTAATTCTGATGGTATATTCATTTGTAATAAGTAATAAATTAATTTCCTCCTAAATTGTAAATAAAATTAAATCCACCATTGATAGCTTGTCTCGGGAATGTTGTTGAGATTGCATATCGTGATGTTTGATGATTATAATAGAAAGAAGCCGTAAGGTTATTGCTCAATCTATAATCGGCTGTAAATTTAATAGAAAATAACCGTTGTCCACCATTAATTTGGTTATTATCTTCATCTATATATCTGATTTGAGTCAAATCGTCTCGTAGCGATACATCCGCTCTTAAATTGATGTCTCCTTTTAAGGTTTCTTTCTTACCCGTAAATCGGGTGCTAAACTTCACATCCTTAAATACATAACCTAATCCGAAGATATATTCTGTTCCTCGAATATCTGTAAGTGTACTGTTATTAAAGTTTAAGGTCAATGTTCGATCCGAACGGATTTCACCTCTCAATGAGAACGAATTTTTCATCTTCATATCGACCTTAATCAATGGTGAAAATTCATCCACTAAAGTAGCTGATGTGATCAATAATTCAGGTTCATAATTTCCGCTGATATTTGACGATCCAAACGGATTAGCATCATCAAATAATAAGTTGTTTGTGTAGTTTGAAATGGTATAGGATGATTTGTATCCGTGAGAAATGATAAAGTTGGTAAAGTTCTTCTTGAACCAGTTAAATTTCATCAATCCGCTGTACCTCAATGTCCAATTTGGAATCGGTACATTTCTAAATATATTTGTATTTACGCTCTCAGGATTTTTCCCAGAATAGGCCGCTAAAAACGCTGGTAACAATACCTGCTGGCTATTTTGACCATAACCATTAACTGGTACACCGTTCTCATTCGCCAATCGATTGGCAATGCTACTTCTGAAGTTTTTCAGATTTTCAAACAACTGATCTCCATCTGTAAAGGCAGTAGAGAACATTGAGAAACTCGTGCTGTAATTTCCAGTTTCGAATGAAGCAATTTCAGAATCTAAACGACCAAATAATCGCTCAACTTCGGTAGCATTCGGATCATTACTTACATCAATAATATCAATTTGCTGACTAATATTTTGTGTTCTAATCTTATTACCACGAACATCAATATTAAGATCCTGAACCGGTCTTACTGTAAAGGTGTAGTCAACTTTATTGTAATGTGTTCTGCTATAGTTTTTGGTAAAGTAATCACTGTTATTTGGATCTCTTGGATCAACTAGCCATCCATTTTCTAAGGCTTTGTTTCTGATGTCAACCTGACTTCCAAAGGCAAATCCGATAGGTGGTCCTCCTAAGAAACCTGTTCCTCCATCATATCCTTGTAAGAACTGACCATTGTTTTCTGTATAACTGATTTTACCCTGTTTCACAGACGTCAATACATCCCAGAAACCTTTTAATATTTTCTTGCCCGTTGTCAATGTTCGATTTCTATTATTTCGATTGGCAATTGATTTCCTTTTTGTATTTTTTCGCTGACTCTTAGTTAATAATAACTTTTCAAAGCCAAACATTTTGTAAAACTTATCCAATGCAAAAGTCGTATTGATATTATGAGTATTTGCATTCTGAATAACATTTCCAATCTGATTTACAATCGTCTGATCTTGCGATGAAACCTGCCAGTCAAAATCTGCGGTGTAGGCATAATCTGCTGTAATAAAGTTCAAGAATGGGAACTTATTAATTGGTAACTGATAAGTTGTGTTTAATTTCTGGTGATAGTTATTTGGTCGTCCAACATTAAAGAAATTATCAAATATTTGAAGATCTTCTCCGCTTCCAAATGTATCATAGATATAACTGTTGGTCGCATTGAAATTCATTTGCAGCGACTTGGTTAAATCAAATCCAACCGTATAGTCCCAATCAAACAAAAATCGTCTTTGTTTTAATTCTGGTTGAGGCGAAAGTCCAGCAATTAAATTACGAGACTGCTGTTCATTGTACGCTCTATTGATTCTTGAATTGATGGTTAGCGTGCTTGGTACCGGATTAAAATTCAGGTCTCTTATGAATCTCCAATATTTGTTTTTAAACGCCTGAGTATTTTTAAATGGTTCGAAATACTTGTTCGTAAATTTGAAATTGTAATTCGCAGAAGCGGTAACATTTTCATTAATGAATCTCTGAATATTGTAGTCTCTATGGAACTCCCGATTATATGAATAGGAAACCGCAAAATTCTCCACATCATAAAACTTTGGTTTACGTGTCGAATTCGGATTTCGATTCTTTTTTACATTGATAAAACTGATACTTGTACGCTTGGTGTAATCTCTTGAAAACTCACTATTTGGATTCACACCCAAAGCTTCTTCTAATAGTACATCCTGATATTGCGGATCATATTTTGGATCAATAAATCGCTCGCCAACACTGTAACTCATCGGTACTTGAATACCCCATTTCTGAGGCGTTAATACCTTTCCTAAGTTGATGGTGGTTGCAACACTATATTCCTTTGTTTCATCAAAACTTCTCTGATTTACGCGATCTTCAATGTTTCCGAAACCAATCGTTTTTACCGCTCCAGATAATGAAAGGTTGGCGACATCAGCAAAATTGGCGTCAGCATTCACTACAGCAGCCCATCCAGCTTTATTGTCGAATCCGGAGGCACGTAATTCGTTGAACCAAACTTCTCCACTTTGATTGGTGGTACTTGTATTTTTCACTCCCAACATCATGGTACGTAATTGGGCCAATGTCGGATTTCCTTTTACCGTAAGTTTATACGGAAGATCAACTCCAAGTGCAGATGACGTATATGGTTCGTTGATTGGAGCACCGGCACCATCCCGTTCTAATTTGACTTTTCCGAAGTCTTGTAGGAATGCATCTAAATTGTTCTCTTCTGGCCATATTTCAAGTGCTGTTGCAGACCCCGCTGAAACTTTCAGGGGTAATTCAATCTCGTAGTAGTTGTCGGTTAAATCAGTTCCTATTCTTAATACACCACTCAAATCACCGTCAGTTAAAGACATAGATGTGTTTTGTAACTGCTCTAGGTGCATGAACATTTTAAGATTCTTGAATCGTCTTAAATCAACACTTATATTTTTAAAGATTGCTCTTGTTGTTCCTGGTTCAATATTTTTTACGCGAAGAGTAGAAGACTGCTCATTTTGTAACTGAACAGTTGTGCTCCCTTGAAGACGCTCTCTTTGAATTCCTGGTGGCTGAATGTAACTTCCGTTGTTTTGCTCAATACTTACAACCCCGATTTCAAAACTCTTTAATTCCTGCTGCGTCAACTCTCGGTCTGGGTTGATGGTTGGATCTAAAGTTCTGGTATATCTTCGCCAGTCGCTTCGCACCAAATCTAATTCTCCAAAACGTAAAATAACCGGCATTTTGAAATTGGTTAAGAACATTCGCACAAAACGAATCGAGTTGAAATCTGAAATTCCATTGATAGGAGTTCCACTTCGAATCGGCACTCTAAACTGATACCAGGTTGTGGTTTGCGTATTTCCATTATCAAGGGTTACTTCTGTTGTTTTTGAATCTACAATGTAGTTGCGGCCTTTTACTAAATCGGCCTTATTCATTGAGATTTTATACTCAAAATAGCTTTCCACCGTACTCATCGTCTGATCCTTGTTGATGTCTTCTGCATCCGGATAAGTAGTCGCTGAGGTGGGGAAGGGCTCATTCGATTGAGTTAATGTTGGTGAGTTCCCTTGCGTGTTATTAAAATCTTTATATCTTGAAATTATACTCGCATTGATGGCATCAAATTGAGAACCTCTAAAGAACTTATAATTGTCTGCTGCTGGATCGGTTAAGTTTGAGTACAATCCAATATTTGGTAATGATTTTTCCTCTAAGTCATTTAGTCCATCAAATCCTAAATCCTGATTCAATCGTGCAGCATCGCTTTCATCGAAGGCATAAATAATTGACGGGTTTCTTGGTACATCACCCCAAAGTGTTCGATTAACATTACTACCATTTACTTTGATTCCGTCTATTGGTAATCCGTTTTCATACATCTTACGGTTATCTTTTAAGATGTCTTCGGATATGTTCCCTAAATTGATATATAAATCACCTACCTGATTCGATGGATCCATCGGATTAATTCCTTGCGGTAGTCCCTCATTATTCGTTAATGAGTAATTCTCATACGGATCCATGATCCAGAATTGAATGAATTCCACATTCGCCTGATCGAAATTATTCGTCAATAACGGGCGCATAATTCCACCCCAGTTTTGCTCTGGATTTGGCAATCGAACATCATCACCATTTAGGGTTGCATTCGGATTAAAGTTATAAGAACCTCTTTCTTCTGGGAAATAGGCTAAATCTAATGTTCGAATGATCGATAATTGAGTGATATCTAATTGTAAATTCGGGAATAATTCTCTAAAATTGATTTGACGCGTTTCTGCACGTGATAATTCATCAGCATTAATACTCGTTGGTGTTTGACCGATTCCGTAGAAAATCTGATCAATGCTATACCACGCCAATTTTGCGCGATTGTAATTGTATGATAAATCGTCACGATCTCCATTGAAGCCTGGGAAATGTTTTGGTGTACTTGCATTATACCATTCGAAAGGAGATAATAAGCTAATAGGGACCTGAGATGCTTCAAAGTCATCAATATACGTTGTTGCTGCACCTGTCACATCGACTCCTCCAGGAGTACCCGGTAAAAGATAGGCCATGTCTGCACGCACCGATAAATTTGAAGGCGCATCTGTATCTACAAACGGAAGTTTATTCGCAAGTTTCGTGAAATATGGAACCTCTGTCGAGAAATCTAGGTTCAGACCCAGCATAGTGTTGCTAATTGGATCTGCACCATAATTTATTTTTGGTGTTAATGGTCGTTCGTTTACGTTTAGTATTGTTCCACCAAGAACAAAATCATCCGAGAATCGATGCTCAATATCAACTCCCATAAAAGTCTTTCGCTGCTGATTGAAAACCGCGTTATTTTCTGTAGTAACCTGAATTGGAATTCCAGACGCCTGTAATCCCGGATCTAAAATCTGAACTCGACCCTGCTGATAATCCACTACATAATCAATTCCCTCTACCAACTGACGTCCCCCGGCTGTCACACGTACAGATCCTTGTGGAACGTTAAATGCGCCAATTGAAATACCACCAGCGTTTTGAGATTTGAAATATCCTGTTAAAAGATATTTGTCTTTGTTCTGGAAATTGTATTTGATATTTACTTTCGTATTTAAGTATAGTTCCTTGAACACAAATAAATCATCACTTGCATTGGTTAATTGATTGGCAAGGTCATTTCCGAAGGGTTCGGGTTCTGGAAAAATGATATATCCGTTTGGCGAATTCACCGTGATTCCTTCAATATAATCGAAGAATCCATCCGAATTTCTAAACTGACTTTGATCCAATTGATCCAGTCCAAAAAGTTGAATTAAGGGCTGATTGGCAACATTAGCCGTCTGCGCATTTTGGAGTGTATTGGATGCGATACCGGTTTGGTCGTCTCGATACTGAATCTCAAATCGGAAGCCGTCATTTGTTAACGGAAAGGCACCTAAGGCGTAAATGTTTTTCATCATCAAACGCCAGGTAGGGAAGGCTTCAGGCTCATTTGTAGTTGCATTGTTTCGAACCGTTTGAAGAATCTCACTACGCAATAATTTTACTGCAAGATTCTGCGGAGCTTGAATTCCGTCGTTCGAAAATTCTCCCACTTTAAATGATTTCTTCGTACTTCCATTAACCGTCCCTGCAACCGTATATTCATAAGCTACGGCTAATACATCACCATCATTTAATCTTCGATTTAATGAGATGTAACCTAACTGTGAGTTTAAGGTATATTCATTCGGATTTAATCGACGTGCATTTTCTAAAATCGAATAATCGATTCCAGGCTCCATATTAAACTGAGCTCGCAAAGTCGATTCTACGGATGACATATCGCGGATTCCATTGAGAACCGCTGGGTCATAAATATTGTTGTTTTGGTTAGTAGGAATATTCTGCGCCTGACCGTTAATATTGATACTTACCGGATTGGTTGCCTGAACATTCTGATTCACCAAATTGTTATACGTCGAATTCACGTTGTTCGTTTCACCAATATCAGCAAAAGCAACAATACTCCTAAAATCATCTGTACTTGCATTTCTATTGATAATCCAAACTTCAACTCGAGTTACATTAATCTGACTATTAATCAACGGATAGTTTCGGAGTGAGTTTTTATAATTATCAAAGAAAAATTGTGATAAGAAAAAGTGTCGATCGTTGTCGTAATCAGTAGTTCGTAATTCAAAAGGCTGAATCGATGATCCTGCTTCGGCAACTACAGTATTACTTTCTGAATTCTGTTGAGAGAAAACAGCCGTTACATTTGTTTTACCAAACTGAAGTTTTGTTTTTATTCCGAATAAAGCTTGGGCACCATTAATCAAGGAGTTTTTAATTGGCATGGTAACATTACCTGCTTCAATTCCCTGAATGATGTCATCTTCATTCGGTTTGTAATTTACCTTCAATAAGTTTTGAAAATCGAAGGTAGCTTGAGTATCATAGTTTGCAGTGAACTCTAGTCTTTCTCCAATATTCGCTCGTAAACTTGCATTAATTTGCTGATCAAAATCAAAATTGAAGTTGCTTCGGTTTTCCTGAGAAATTTGAGGATTTTCGGTGTTCTGATAGATAAATCCTAAACGTAAGTTGAGGTTACCAGTAGGAGTAAAGGAAATCGTATTTCCGCCAAAAACATCTTCAAAGAATTTCGAATTCACATACATCGTTGGCAGTAAATCTCTTTGAACAGCACTGGCGTTCTTTTTCTTGCTATTAGTTGCACTTACTTTATCCTTAAAATACTGCAACATGTCTCTTTTTAACTGATACTGTGCATATTCTTTTCGGGTAAGATAAATTGGTGTTTTCGTATAGTAATTTCCAATCTTTTCAATAATTACATATTTGCTTAATGCTTTATCAAAAATGACGGTTTTCTTGGCGAGGTTATCTAAGAATAAAGTTCCGCGTTGGGACTGTTTGAAGTTGTATTTCAGCTGAACAGTGTCCTTCTTTTTGATAGAATCCTGACTTCTGATTTGACCGAATGACGATAAACCAATACCAAAAGTAAAAATGATTAATATAATTATTTTTTTGGTCAGCTGAATCAAAAGATTATAAGTTTTTTAATGCCAATTTTATGATCTGCTCTACTGTTGCGTTTGGATCGGTTTTTAATATCCCCGTGACTACTTTTTCTGAAAGTCTTCTATTAAAACCTAAAACCTCCAAAGCAGATAACGCTTCTTCTTTGTTTGTATTGCCCGAATCTACTGTTACTTCGCCTAAATCGTAAGTTTTTAGAATCTTATCTTTTAGATCGACAATAACGCGCTGGGCAGTTTTGGCACCAATACCTTTTACGCCTTGAATGACAGCCACATTTTCTGAGGCAATCGCTTTCTGAATTTCTTCGGATGTCATCGATGATAACATTGTTCTAGCGATGCTCGGACCAACTCCAGAAACAGAAATTAGTAACTTGAAAATTTCTCGTTCTGTTTTGTCGATAAAACCATAAAGTGTGTGTGCATCTTCACGAATAGACAAGTAACTGTATAGCAATACAGTTCCACTATCCGGTAAATTTGAGAAGGTATTTAAACTAACATTCAGGAGGTAACCTACACCGTTGCAATCGATTACAACTTCAGTCGGAGATTTTTCTAATAGTTTGCCCTGTATTTGTGTAATCATGGACTCTCTTTCTGAGCTCTAATGTAATAATTTATTTCATTTTTCGGCGCTCTTTTTCCTGTGCATCTACCACAGCAAGAGCAGCCATGTTTACCATTTCATCTACACTTGCTCCTAATTGCAATACGTGTACTGGTTTGCTAAACCCTAAAATGATTGGTCCCAGCGATTCTGCCTTGTCTACTTCCTTTAAAAGTTTGTATGTGATATTTGCCGATTCTAAATTCGGGAAAATTAAAACATTTGCTTTTTTACCATTCAATTTTGAGAACGGAAATTCTTTCGCTAACATCTCCGGATTCAAGGCGAAATCTGCCTGAAGTTCCCCATCTACAACAACGTGTGGATAGTTCTCATGAATGTAAGAAACTGCCTTTCTGATTTTCTGAGCTGTTGGTTCTTTCGAAGATCCAAAGTTAGAGTAGGATAGCATGGCTACATTCGGATTCATACCGAACATTTTCACCAATTTATAGGTCATTTCGCAAATTTCCGCTAAATCTTCAGCATTCGGATTGGTATTAATGGTTGTATCTGCTAGGAATAACGGTCCACCTTTGGTTAACATCAAGTTGCAGGCGGCTACTCTATTGACATCAACATCTTTCTCAATCAATTCAATCATTGGTCGAACCACTGTAGGGTAAGGTCTTGAATATCCTGTGATCAAAGCATCAGCTTCATTTTCGTTCACCATCATGGCTGCGAAATAATTTCGCTCACGCATCAATTTTCTAGCTTCTGAAAGTGTTTTTCCTTTTCGCTGAACACGTTTCCAATAGGCCTCTCCGAATTTATGTCGACGCTCCTTTTCCTCATCTGTCTTTGGGTCGATGATTTCGATTTCATCCTCAAATCCTATCTCAACTTTTAACGCCTCAATTACATCTTTACGACCTAATAAAATTGGAATTCCGATTTTCTCTTCATAAACTCGTTGAGCCGCTTTTAATACATCCAAGTGATCAGCCTCTGCAAATACAACGCGCTTCGGATTGCTTTTTGCACGGTTGTGTAATAATCGAATTTCTTTTCGTCCAGAACCTGAACGCTCCATTAAAGTTTCGCGGTATTTATCCCAATCTTCAATCGGGTCTTGGGCTACTCCTGAATCCATTGCAGCTTTGGCTACAGCTGGTGGAATTTCATAAATCAATCTTGGATCGAATGGCTTTGGAATGATATACTCCTTGCCAAAATTCAAACTGATTTCATCATATACGAGATTCACCTGTTCCGGTACTGATTTTTTTGCCAATTCGGCAAGTGCCATAACGGCAGCAACTTTCATTTCTTCATTAATCTTTGTGGCTTTTACATCTAAAGCTCCGCGGAAAATAAATGGGAAACCTAATACATTATTCACCTGATTCGGATGATCTGAACGACCCGTCGCCATAATGATGTCTTCTCTAGTTTTGATAGCCAAATCATAGTTGATTTCTGGCTCAGGGTTTGCCATAGCAAATACAACTGGATTGCGTGCCATTGATAATAGCATCTCAGGAGAAACTACATTACTAATTGATAAGCCAATGAATACATCAGAATCTTTCATCGCTTCTTCTAAAGAATCAATTTTAACATCTGTAGCAAATTCAGCTTTCTGTGAACTCAGGTTAGGTCTGTCTTTACGAATCACCCCTTTACTATCACACATAATAATATTTTCCTTTTTCGCTCCTAATTTCACATACATTCGAGTACATGAAATGGCTGCCGCACCGGCACCGTTTACAACGATTTTTACTTTGGAAATATCCTTTTCGGCAATCTCAAGGGCATTAATTAAAGCAGCTCCAGAGATAATTGCCGTTCCGTGCTGATCATCATGCATCACGGGAATGTCCAATTCCTCTTTTAAACGTCTTTCAATTTCAAAAGCCTCAGGCGCTTTAATATCCTCTAGATTGATTCCACCAAAAGTTGGTGCAATCGCTTTTACAGTTTCCACGAATTTATCCACATCTGTGGCATCAACTTCAATATCGAAAACATCAATATCTGCGAAAATCTTGAATAAGACACCTTTACCTTCCATAACGGGTTTAGATGCTTCGGGTCCGATATCCCCTAAACCTAGAACAGCTGTTCCATTAGAGATTACCGCAACTAAATTACCTTTCGAAGTATATCGGTATACGTTGTTTTTATCTTTAGATATCTCTAAACAAGGTTCTGCAACACCTGGTGAATAAGCCAATGCTAAATCGTGCTGAGTTGCATATTTCTTGGTTGGTATAACTTCAATCTTTCCTGGTTTTGGTTTTGCATGGTAAACCAAAGCCTCATGTCTTTTCCTAGATTTATTCATAAAGTTGTTTGTTACTAAAGAGACAAAGATATAGGTTTCACCTAAAGAACAATGGATATTAACGATCTTTTAAAAAGGCAATATTTCGTTTTAAACCACTATACTTTATTCGCTTCACTGCAGATTTTTGAAATACTTTTCCGAAGGTCTCTTCTGTGATTTCTTCCCAGTCTTTTTTGTTGAAATTGAGGAGTTCCTCTTTTGGTGCAAATAAGGGTTCGTTGTGAGGTTTTGAAAAGCGATTCCACGGACAAACATCCTGGCATATATCACAACCGAACATCCAGTTTTCTATATCATTTTTAAACTGATTCGGAATGCTGTCCTTTAATTCGATTGTCAAATGAGAAATACATTTGTTACTGTCAATTACATTGTTGGGCAAAATGGCTTCAGTAGGACAAGCATCAATACATCGCGTGCATTCACCACAATGATCGGTTTTGGTTGGTGCGTCATAATCCAATTCCAGGTCGATTATTAATTCCGCCAGAAAGAAAAATGATCCTTTTTGTTTTTCAATTAATAAGGAGTGCTTTCCGTTCCAACCCAACCCGGCTCTTTCTGCCCAGGCACGTTCGAGGACAGGCGCAGAATCGACAAAACATCTACCGTTGACTTCTCCAATTTCATCCTGAATAGAGGCTAACAATTCTCTCAGTTTTGATTTAATAACATGATGATAATCTTGACCGTAAGCGTATTTAGAAATTTTATAAGATTCTGAATTCTGAAACTGTGACGGATAATAATTGAAAGACAAGGAAACAACAGTTTTAGCTCCCTCCACTAACAACCGAGGATCTAATCGTTTATCGAAGTGATTCTCCATGTAGGCCATCGAACCCTGATAGCCATTTTTAAGCCACGTCTCTAATCTAGGTGCTTCCGTTTCTAGAAACTCTGCTTTGGCAATACCACAATTCAAGAAGCCCAAACGCTGGGCTTCGTTTTTAATGAATTGTGAATATTGATTTTTCATATCAAACAAAATTAAGAAAGTATTGTATCTTGTTTAACAAAAATTAAAGTTATGAGCGTAACATAAGTCCTATGTTTGCGTCTACAACAAAAAACCAAACATGAGATTACTCCCTTTATTTCTATTCTTTTTTTCTGTAATAGGATTTTCACAAGTAAAAGGAACAATTACCGATTCGAAAAAGAATCCACTTTCTTTTGTTAGTATTTATCTCGATGGCACCGTAACTGGAACAACATCAAATGAAGCAGGATCTTATGTGCTGCCTTTAAAAAAGACGGGAAGCTATACGATTGTCTATCAATTTTTAGGATACAAAACCGCAAAAAAGAAAGTTGATATTTCATCCTTTCCTTATGAATTAGATGTGGTATTGGAGGAAGAAAGCATCAGTTTGAATGGAATTTCCATATCGACTAAAGAGAATCCGGCGAATGAAATCATCCGACAGGTAATAGAAAATAAAGAGGAGAACACCGATAAATTCAAAACCTACACCGCAAAGTTTTATAGCCGAGGATTATATAAAATTAAAGATGCTCCTGAGAAATTCTTAGGTCAAGCCTTAGGAGATTTTGGTGGCGGATTGGATTCTACACGAAGCGGAATCATTTATTTGTCCGAAACCATTTCAAACATAAAATTTCAAAAGAAACCGAAACGATTCTCAGAAAAAATTGTAGCCTCAAAAGTGAGCGGTCGCGATAACGGCATCAGTTTTAATAGAGCTGAAGATGCTAATATCAATTTTTATGACAACAGTATCGATTTTGGAAACGAATTGGTCTCGCCAATTTCAACCAATGCGTTTAGCTATTACAAGTACAAACTGATAGGTACTTTTTACGATAAGCAAGGTAAGTTGATTAGTAAAATTGCCATCATTCCAAAGCGAGAAAATGATCGTGTTTTTTCAGGTTCTATTTATGTCGTAGAAGAAGATTGGACCCTTTACGGAGTGGATGTGAAAGTGACCGGAGCACAGGTAAATATTCCTGCAGTGGATGAATTGTTTTTAAAGCAGAATTACAATTATTCGGCTCAAAATGATGCCTGGGTTTTGATAAGCCAAACTATAGATTTTAAAGTTGATTTCTTAGGATTTAAGTTTAATGGTCGTTTTTCATCAGCCTATTCTGAATATGATTTTGAACCTAATTTTACCGATAAAACATTTACAAATCAGGTGTTATCTTTCCAAGAAAATGCAACCGAGAAAGATTCGGTATATTGGAAATCGATTCGTCCTGTACCATTAACTGTTGAAGAGGCGAAAGACTATCAAATTAAAGACAGTATTAAGGTAGTTCGTAAATCGAAAAGATATTTAGATTCCTTAAATAAATTTCAAAATAAAGTCTATTGGGTTTCACCATTTACAGGATATACCTACAGAAACTCGTATGAAAAATGGAATATAAATTTCTCTGGAATTATTGATGAATTGAGTTTTAATACCGTACAAGGTGTAAATTCATTCGTCGGAGCGAGTTATTTTAAACGTTTGAATGATGAAGGGAAATGGTGGAGTATTGGTGCTAAAGTGAATTACGGATTTTCTGATAAGCGAGCACGACCCATCGTGTATTTTAA
The DNA here is from genome assembly GCA_049889235.1 of Polaribacter sp. GTDB lineage: Bacteria > Bacteroidota > Bacteroidia > Flavobacteriales > Flavobacteriaceae > Polaribacter. The sequence continues at coordinate 118,850 of JBMHDU010000006.1, read as the reverse complement.
TAAAAAATGGAATAATCTATCCAGACCTCGATTGAATTTTTCTGCCGGAGTAACGACTGGTCAATTCAATGAAAGAAATCCGATTTCAAGATTGAATAACTCCTTCAGTTCGTTGTTGTATCGAAACAATTACCTGAAAATTTACGAGAAAGAATTTGCCCGAATTGGCTATTCAGAAGAAATATCAAATGGGGTGTATTTCAGTTCTTCGTTGGAATATGTGAATCGAAAACCATTATTTAATACGACAGATTATTCCTGGGCTTCTCCAACAAAAAATGGAGGATATAAATCCAATAATCCGCTCGATCCAACTGATTTTAATAATGCCGGATTTACCTCACACACAGCCGGAATTTTAAGGGTGGGTGCTGCGTTTGTATTTAATCAGAAATATTATAGTTATCCAAAAAGCAAGTTCAATATTGGCAATAGTAAATATCCAACTTTGAATCTACAATACCGAAAAGTATTTGGCGCTAGTGTGTCTGAATTTAATTCGGATGCCATTATTGGTTCCTTAAGACAACGAATTGATTTCGGGAATTTTGGAGCCACAACCTATACCATGCGGGGAGGGGTGTTTTTATCGAAAAATGACGCTCCTTTAATGGATCAATTTCAAGCCATTGGTAACGAATTAGCATTTCCTATTGATACTGGTTTTAGTAGCTTCGGATTGCTTCCGTATTATAAATTTTTCAGCAATGATAAATATGCAGAAGGTCACTTCGAACACAATTTTAGAGGGTCAATTTTAGGTAGGATACCGTTGTTGAATAAATTGAATTTTAATTTAATAGTTGGTGCAAAAACATTAGTGATGCCCGGGTATAATTCGTATTCTGAGGTATCGGTAGGATTAGATAATGTTGGTATCGGCAAATGGCGATTATTACGTATTGATTATGTACGCTCTTTCAACGGAGGCGTGCAAAATGACGGATTGTTATTCCGTTTAAATTTATTTAATTAGCGATATGAAAATTAACGTTTTGTTTTTCGGAATTACTACAGATTTGATGCAAACATCAGCATTAGAATTCACAATGACCGAAGGTTCAACTGTAGCTGATTTTCGAAAGCAATTACAAATTACTTATCCGCAATTATCAAATTTTAACACCTATGCTGTGGCATTAAATGAAGAATATACGTCTGGCGATGAGGTGATTCGACAAAATGATACTTTGGCTGTAATTCCACCAGTTAGTGGCGGATAAAAACTAGCGTAAATATTTCTTGTCGACGTAGAACGTGCCAAACGGAATGATGGCGCAAAGCAGAACGATGCCCAAATCTTTTCCATTCCAGTTGAGGTCTTTTTTAATCACAATTGCAATGGCTACATAAAGCATGAAAAGCAACCCATGTGGCATCCCCAAAAGCTTTACATATTCGGGATTGTCATATAGGTATTTGACAGGTGTAGCGATAAAAAGTAAGAGGAGGTAAGATACCCCTTCTAAGAAACTTACAATTCTAAATATCAATTTCATTTGAGTCGTTCTAAAATCTGTGCAAAAATACAACATAGAATTTCTATTTTTGTTTCGGTTGATGTTCTTCTTCGACTCAAATTATGGAGAATTCATTTGTAAAACTTACTAATCAGAAATTAAACTTGAAGGAATGTATGAATTTCGTTGAAGATGACTTCTGTGGCGGAATTGTAAATTTTGTAGGTACGGTTCGAAATGATACCTCTGGAAAGGAAGTGAAGCAACTGGATTTTTCGTCGTATGAACCAATGGCCCTAAAGGAAATGCAGAAAATTGCCGATCGTGCATTGGTAGAATTTAATATTCATAAAATTGCCATTCATCATGCTGTTGGTTTGTTGCAAATAGGCGAAGTGCCTGTGATTATTGCAGTATCTGCCAAGCATCGAAAGGCTGCGTTTGAAGCTTGTGAGTTTACCATTGATACCCTAAAGGAAACCGTTCCTATTTGGAAAAAAGAGTATTTTACCGATGGAGAAGTTTGGGTGAATGCGCATCCATAACCTAGGTATATCAATGATCAAATTCTAAACGAATATTATCAATATCATTTGTTTTTAGCATTTAAAAGGAACTCAAGAGATTCAGGATTTAATCGAAGAATACATTAAGATTTCAATTTCGCTTTTTGTTCTCGACTCTGCATCCACAGATAGAACTGTAATCCGAATAAAATCGCACCAGCCATTAAATGCAAAGCCTGTGTTCCAATTGGAAACTCTGCATAATACATTAGAATTCCGGTTATGATTTCTAGGAAGATAAGTACCATGATCCAGTTCACTAGTTTGTAACCTAATTGCTTGGTTTGGTTCAAATAGAACATTCCGAAGTTCACTAAAACAATGGCAATGGTAAAGGAGCGATGGAAGTAAAATTTAAAACTTGGGTTCATTAAACTGTAATTTTTGTTCTCGAATCCAAATAACTTCACTTGCTCATCAATAAATTGACGAACCTGTGTTCCCATGGCAACCTGAATCAAGGAGAAAATCACAGAAACAATAAGAAGCTTTGTAAATAATGAATTGGTTTTAAATTGTTGTTGAGGTCTACTTAAGAAATATGTGCGTAGTAATACCCCAATAATTAATAATCCAACAACCATATGAATGGTAATGAGTGTCGGCTTTAAATTTGAATCCACTACAGTTTTTCCAAGCCAAGCTTCAAATAACATCATTAAGAAGGCTGTAAAAGATAAAACGGTTAGCGATCGTTTTGTATTCCAAAAAGCCAGCGATTTATACATCAGAAATAAGAATACAAATCCGGCCAAAACAGAAACTAATCGATTAATATATTCTGTCCAGGTATGAAATACATTAAAAATAGCATAGTCGTGTTTTGTGTATTGTTCCCAATTTGAAGGATTAAATTCAGAACTTGTTGTAAAGTCTTTAAGTGCAGTAAGTAGTACTTCATCTTTGGTGATGATCATGCCTTTTTCAAAAGTTTTATTGGGCTGCCAAAGTAATTGTTCTTCGGATGTGGGCGGAATATAATATCCGAAACATTTGGGCCAATCGGGACATCCCATACCAGAACCAGTCATTCGAACAAATGATCCGGCAAGGAAAATTAAATACACCGAAATAATGGCTAATCGAACTAATTTAGAAAAGGATGGCAACATCGAATAATTTTTGATGCAAAGATACTCCAAAAAAAAAGGTCGTTCAATGCATTTGAACGACCTTACTTTTATGTAAAAAAATTCTAAATAATGTTATACAACTTTTACGTTCACTGCATTTAAACCTTTTCTACCATCTGTAAGTTCAAATTCAACTTTATCTCCTTGTTTGATTTCATCAACCAATCCAGAAATGTGAACGAAATAATCTTGGTTTGAACCCTCTTCTGTAATAAAACCAAATCCCTTGGTTTCATTGAAAAATTTTACGGTACCGTTCTTCAAAAAAAATAATTTTAGTAATAGTGTTCAAAGGTAAGCTATTGAAAATCAAAAATGGTTATTTTTCTTAATGGATGTTAAAATTAAAATTGAAAGGAGGACCAAAAATTTTCAAAACAGTCAAATAAAAGTTGATAATTCGCGGTCGTATAAGAATCCTAAGGAAATCAGGGCTTTAGAAAGATTTTATTTTTTAAGAATCAGTAAATCAGATAGTTATATTCTGTTGATTTTTCAACAAAAATTTATTTTTATTTTGAATTTGTTAAAAACTTCAAGGGATTTGTGAATAAGTATCACTTCCAATTAAAACCTTTTTTTTCAATCTTTGTTAGCATCTTTAATTAACATTTTAATAATATTTTTTTGCCGTGGAAATAACTCAAATCATAAAACGAGACTATACGACTAGTGCCTTTGAAATAGATAAAATCACAGACGCGATTGAAAAAGCGATGCTTTCTGTGAACAATGGAACTAGAAATGACGCGATTGCAATTTCAAAAATTGTAAATGGAGCCTTACTTGAACGTAAGCTGATGGAACCGAACTATACCCCAACTGTGGAGCAAGTTCAGGATATTGTAGAAGACAAATTAATGGATAGTCCTTTTCATGATGTGGCGAAAGCTTACATTCTTTACAGAGAAGAGCAGGCGCGTTTAAGAAAGCCTAATATCTTTGAAAAGCGTGTGAACTTAAAACCATATGAGTATCCAAAATTATACGAGTATGTAGATGCGATTCGTCATTCATACTGGATTCATACAGAATTCAACTATACGAGTGATATTCAAGATTTTAAAACTATCTTAAACGATGTAGAAAGACATGCGATTAAAAATACCATGTTAGCCATTTCTCAAATCGAGGTAGCTGTGAAGTCATTCTGGGGCGATATCTACAAGCGTATGCCGAAACCAGAAATTGGATCTGTTGGATCGACCTTCGCAGAAAGTGAAGTGAGACATCACGACGCTTATTCTCATTTATTAGAGATTCTTGGATTGAACAACGAGTTCAAAAAGTTGAAAAAGAATCCGGTAATCATGAGACGAGTGAACTACTTGGAAGGTGCATTGAAAAATGCGAAGAGTGAAGATAATCAGGAGTTTGCAGAGTCTGTTGTATTGTTCTCATTATTTATTGAGCACGTTTCTCTATTCTCTCAGTTCTTAATCATCATGGCATTCAACAAATACAAGAATGTATTGAAAGGAATTTCAAATGTGGTTGAGGCAACATCAAAAGAAGAGCAGATTCACGGTGACTTCGGTATTGACATCATTAAAATCATTCAGGATGAGAATCCAGATTGGTTCAATGAAGATAATATTTCATTAATCCAAGAAACATGTAGAGAAGCTTTTGCGGCAGAAAGCAAGATTGTAGATTGGATTTTTGAAAACGGTGAATTGGATTTCTTGCCAAAAGTGGTAATTAACGAATTCATTAAGCATAGATTCAACAACTCCCTTGAAAGTATAGGTGTACCTAAGATTTTTGATATCAACGAAACTATTTTGGCAGAAACTGAATGGTTTGACGATGAGATTATCGGTACCAAGCACGGAGATTTCTTCGTAAAAAGATCAATTAACTACAGCAAAAGAACCAAAAGTATAACAAGCGACGATTTATTTTAACCATGAACCAGAACACTACCAAATCCTCACAATTAACAGATCACGAACAACTGCTTAAAGCAAGAACTGAGTCAAGACAAAAAATGCTTGACAATATGAACGAACCTGAAATCAAATGGCTTACCGAAAATAGTCGTAAGTTTTTGGAGTCAGGATATTTAACAGAAGGAGCGACTCCAGAAGGACGTATTAGAGAAATTGCTGAAAACGCAGAACGAATTTTAAAAATTGAAGGATTTGCAGATAAGTTCTACAATTACATGGCAGAAGGGTACTTCTCTTTAGCATCTCCCGTATGGTCAAATTTTGGAAAGCGAAGAGGATTACCAATTAGCTGTTTCGGATCTCACATTGCGGATGATATGGGTGATATTTTATTCTCTCAATCAGAAGTTGGAATGATGTCGAAACTTGGTGGAGGTACATCCGGATATTTCGGGAAACTAAGGCCAAGAGGAGCAGAGGTAAAAAATAATGGTTCATCTTCGGGTTCTGTGCACATTATGCAGTTATTCGAAAAAATGGTAGATGTTGTAAGTCAAGGTTCTGTTCGTCGCGGAAGATTTTCACCATATTTACCAATTGATCACCCAGATATCAAGGAATTCTTAGAAATCGGTACTGAAGGTAATCCAATTCAGGAATTAACGCATGGTGTTACTGTTGGTAATGACTGGATGCAGGAAATGATTGATGGTGATGTTGAAAAAAGAACAATCTGGGCGAAAGTATTGCAACGTCGTGGTGAGATTGGTTATCCGTACATCTTATTTAGAGACAATGCGAACAACCAAACGGTAGATGTGTATAAAGACAATAATCATGAAATCTATGCAAGTAACTTGTGTACGGAAATCATGTTACCATCAAATGATGAATGGTCTTTCGTTTGTTGTTTATCATCAATCAACTTGTTACACTATGACAAGTGGAAAGATACGGATGCAGTCGAAACGTTAACATACTTCTTAGATGCTGTTATGGAAGAGTTCATTACCAAATTAGAAGTGTTCAAAGATTCTCCAAACAAAGATGATCAGTTGACTTTCAGTTTTATGGAGAAAGCCTACAATTTTGCAAAGTCAAATAGAGCATTAGGTTTAGGAGCATTAGGATGGCACTCATTATTGCAGTCTAAAATGTTACCATTCGATAGTCAAGAAGCATATAATTTAAATAACGAAATCTTCAAATTAATTAAAGAGAAGTCGTACAAAGCTTCTGAGGAAATGGCTAAGAAATATGGTGAGCCAGAAGTATTAAAAGGATACGGAAGACGCAATGCAACATTAAACGCAATCGCTCCGACTACATCTTCGGCTTTCATTTTAGGTCAGGTTTCTCAAGGTATAGAACCAATTTGGTCTAACGTTTATGTAAAAGATATCGCTAAGATCAAAACAACAATCAAGAATCCAATTCTTGAAAATTTATTAGAGCAAAAAGAAAGAAATACACCTGATGTTTGGAGAAGTATTCGTGATAATGATGGTTCTGTTGAGCATTTAGAATTCTTAACTGAGCACGAAAAAGACGTATTTAAAACATATGCAGAAATCGATCAGAAAGTGATTGTTTACCAAGCGGCAAACCGTCAAAATTATATCGATCAAGGACAGTCTATCAATATTATGGCACATCCAGATATGCCAATCAAAGACTTAAATGATGTATATGTTACTGCATGGAGATTAGGTGTAAAATCTATGTACTACCAGCACAGTATGAACGCGGCACAAAAATTCAAGCAGAAGAAAGAATGTGCTAGCTGCGAAGGATAGACTACAATTTTATATTGTAATTAAATTAGAAGTTCAGAAAGAGAAGTGTAATGCTTCTCTTTTTTTAAATTCAATCAATACTAAAATAGGTTAGAGAACACATGAACTGGGAACAACTGTTATTGTTAAAGCGATTTGGTGATACCGAAAAAAGAATTCGTGCCGAACAGGATGAAACGCGTTTGGGATTTGAAGTAGATTACGATCGGATTGTTTTTTCATCTTCTTTTCGAAGTCTTCAGGATAAAACCCAGGTAATTCCGTTATCAGAAACCGATTTTGTTCACACCCGATTAACCCATAGTTTAGAGGTATCTGTTGTGGGCAGAACTCTTGGAAGAAGAGTTGGTCAAGAGTTGTTAAAACGACATCCAAAGTTATCTGAATTGGGATATAAATTCAACGATTTTGGAGCCATAGTAGCATCTGCCTGTTTGATGCATGATATTGGGAATCCGCCATTCGGACATTCAGGAGAAAAGGCAATAGGCGAATATTTCAAAACTGGAAAAGGATTGCAATATAAAGATCAGTTGAGCCCATTAGAATATCAAGATTTAATTGATTTTGAAGGAAATGCCAACGGATTCAAAATTGTAACGGAGACCAAAGCTGGAATTGATGGTGGATTACGATTGAGTTATGCTACACTTGGTGCTTTTATGAAATATCCAAAAGAAAGTTTGCCTAAAAAGCCAACTTCGGATATTTCAGATAAAAAATATGGATTTTTCCAGTCCGATAAGGATGTTTTTCTTGATGTAACTAAAGAATTAGGCCTTATCAACAGGTCGGATGATTACATTTCTTACCAACGACATCCTTTGGCTTTTCTGGTAGAGGCTGCGGATGATATTTGCTACACAATTATCGATTTTGAAGATGGGATTAATTTAGGTTTGATTGAGGAAGATTACGCTTTGGAATACATGTCGAAATTGATTCATAAAATCAATCGTGAAAAGTATTACGGATTAGAACACACCAAAGATAGAACTGCTTATCTAAGAGCTATTGCAATCAACGCTTTAATTGACGAAGCGGTTGCCATTTTCCTTGATAATGAGGACGCTATTTTAGATGGAACTTTCAATCGATCCTTATTGGATAAATGTAAATACGAAGCACAGATTAATGACATCATAAAAATTAGTGTGGAGAAAATTTATCAAAGCAAAGAGGTAATTGAGAAGGAAGTTGCTGGTTATCGAATTATTGCTGATTTACTGGATGTGTTTACATCAGCATTGAATAATACTTACAATGAAACTGCAAGTAGTTACGATGATTTGGTGATGAATCTTCTGCCTAAAGAATATCATTCATTCGACGCGAACTTGTATCAGCGATTATTAGAAGTTTGCAGTTTTATATCTAAAATGTCGGATGGTTATGCAACGCGTCTCCATAAAAAATTAACAGGTGTGAGTATGTAAAATATGTCATCTAAGTCTTATTTTTATAGCATGACTTTTTTACCTCCCACTTCGGCAAAGCCATTCAAGTTTTTTTTAATCTGTTGTCTATTAATTTTTGTGATTTCCTGTAAGTCTAAGGACGTTTTCAAGACTAACAAGGAAAGCAATACTTCTGCTGATAGAAATCCTATTGTTGAAGTATCGTACAACATCGATAAGACTTTGAAACTCGAAACTGTATATTCAAAATCCATCGAGGCCGTTAAGGATTTTAAATTCAGAGTAATCGAAGCAAAATCAGGAAAGATAATTCTTGAAGATACATTCAGAGGAACTAAGCTTATATGGAATTCGAAGAATTCTTTAAAAGGTTTTTTATATGTAGGCATTATTCAGCAGGAAAATGAAAATCCAGAAACAATAGAAAACCAAAACCATATTAAAATTATTAAAATAGACTACTAACCCATGAAATTGAGAACAGCTTTATCGTATGTTTTGATGTTGAGCCTTGTGGCTTTTATTTCTTGTTCTAAATCAGAAAAGGAAATAAAGATAGAAAAAGTGCCTTACAAAAAGGCAAAGAAGACTGATGGTAAGCGCCATAAAAAAGGAATTGAGTACATGGCTGAATATTTTAAACAAATCAGTGCCGAGTCTTTTGATTCTGAAAAGTCATCGTACCAACCAGGATATGTTTTAAAAGAATTTAAAAAGGCACAATTAAGAGCAAAAGGTGCTGTTCGGTCAAAAAATTCACCAAGTGCTGTGTTTACAGAAAGAGGGCCAAACAACGTTCCAGGAAGAACAAGAGGAATGGCTGTTGACCCAACGGATAACAAACGTTGGTTTGTGGGTTCAGTAGGGGGTGGCGTTTGGTTAACCGAAGATGAAGGAAATACTTGGACAAACTTAACCGATGGTAAAATTCCAAATTTAGGTACGTCAGTCATTGTAATCAGTCCGCAAGACCCAAATACGATTTTTGTAGGTACAGGTGAGCCTTTTGGAAATATTGATGCAATTGGTGGATCTGGAATATTCAAAACTACAGATGGTGGCAATAACTGGACAGTACTCGAAGGAACTGCAGATTTTGGAGATGTAGGACGAATGATTATCGATCCAAATAATAAAGATATTGTTCTAGCCGGAACTCAAACAGGTATTTACAAAACAACCGATGGCGGAACTACTTGGATTCGTAAGCATGATGCAGGAAACTGGGTGCAAGACTTAGATGCCGATCCATCTGATTTTAATATTCAATATGGAAGTGTTCGAAATTTTGGTATTGTGAAAAGTATCGATGCCGGAGAAACTTGGACTACTGTATTTGATAGAGCTGATTTTAACGAAAATCATAGCAGATTTGAGTTGTCAATTTCCCCTGCAGATCCAAATTATGTATTTCTAAGTGTATATTCTGGAAGTGGGGGTACATCAGTAAATTCAGATTTTTACAGATCGACAGACAAGGGTGGAACTTTTGTAAATATCCCGCCAGTTCTAGCAGGAAGCTCATCCAACCTAATTACAGGTCAAGGATGGTACGACAATATTATCATGGCGCATCCTTTTGATACTAAAGTATTTTATGTAGGAGGAGTTGCTGTTTTTAAAGTTACAATAGATGACAACGATAAGTTTTCATTTACTTCAATCGCTTCTGGCTATGACAATTCTCAAATCAATACGGGTGTGCATGTTGATCAGCATGGAATGCAATACATTTTGGGAACGGGTCAAGAGTTTAGAATTCTCTTAGCCAACGATGGAGGGGTGTATAGTACTTCTTTCAAGGAAGATCCAGGAACTGCCCAAGGTGATTGGTCGAATGATAATTTGACAAAAAACAGTACTCAGTTTTATGGTGCTTCTAAGCAGAACGGACAAGATAATTACATTGCTGGAGCCCAAGATAATGGATCCTGGATTTCTCAAGGGAATGATTCTGATGCTTCAAAATCCTATCAGGGAATTTCTGGTGGTGATGGATTTGAAGTACTTTGGCACTATAATGAGCCTGGAAATTTCATTTCTACTATCCAGTTTAATAGAATTGTGAGATATATCAATAATGCAGGAGCACTTTCTGATTTTGCAACTTCAGGAGATAACTCAACATCACCATTTTACTCTAAAGTATCCAATGCGGATAATAATCCGGATGTGGTTTTTGCCGTAGATAGAGGAGGAGTTTGGAGATCGGATGATTTTGCGGGTAACTGGACACAGGTTCCAATTATCGATAGGTTTGCACCAGGCGCAACTAGTGCTTTAAATGTTGAGGTTTCAGTTGCAAATCCAAATGTTGTCTGGGCAGGTTCTGCCATGACAGAGTCTGGTTCATTCGTTCTTCATTATTCTACCGATAATGGTAAAACATTTAATGACGCAGCTATTTATGACAATCCGAATGATGATCATAACCTATTTATTTCTGGTATAGGTGTTTCTCCGACCGAAGAAAAAAGAGCATATGCATTATTCTCATCTGGAAATAGACCTAAAGTTTTAAAGACAGAAGATATGGGTGCTACTTGGACCGATATTTCTGGATTTGAATCTGGAGCTAATTCCGGTTTCCCAGATGTAAAGGTTCATTGTTTAATTGAAATGCCTTACAATAAAGATGTGATTTGGGTAGGAACAGATATCGGACTTGTTGAAACTACAGATGGTGGACAATCATGGTCATTACGAAACGACTTTATCTCCGTAGCTATATACGAAATGAAAATCGTAAATAATCAGGTAGTTTTTGCTACTCATGGTCGAGGAGTTTGGTCTGCAAAAATTGCAGAATTAGAAGGATACACTCTGCCAGCTTACTTAACCGAGCCAAATGTTACGGTACGTCAAAAAGGAATCGATAGTAAAAGGGCTGTAATTACATATACCTCGACTTCAAATCAGCCTACAAGAGCGAAAATATTTGTTGATGGAGAAGAAAATTCAGAGGTAACTCAGACGTTTGAAGCGGATATCGAATATGAATTTGAAACTGAAGAATTATCTGAAGGCAAGCATACTTTTGGAGTGCAGTTCTTTAATGATCTTGTGTCTCAGGAAACAGGAACTAGAGAAGTTGAATTCGAAATCGTTGAATTCGGAACTCCGAGTAATCGCCTGGCAGTGGCTCAATTTTCAGATCTAAATTCTTATCGATTTGACAGCTCGTTTAAAATTGACGATGCAGGCGGGTTAACCGATGTGGTTATCAATACTGCCGACAATCCATACCAGGATAACAGAACCTATTCTTTTGTGTTGAGAAGACCATTAATTTTAACCAATTCTAATAATCAATTGAATTTCACAGACGTGGCAATTGTTGAGCCATTTGATAATCCGTTAAGTGATTTAAATCAGTTTTATGATTATGTAATTATTGAAGCGTCAAGCGATTTAAAAACTTGGATTACCCTAGATAAATATGACGCTCGTAGATTTTCTGATTGGTTGGATGCCTATAATGATAATACATCAGTATTTACCGATGGGCTCTTCAAACAACAGTCTGTTAATCTTACAAATAAAGGATTACAAGTAGGAGAAACTTACGTTTTCAAATTCAGCCTGAAAACGGATAGTAACACCAATTCTTTAGGTTGGGCTGTAAAGTCTGTAAATGCGACAACAGCTTCAATTCAAGAAGTATTGAATAATGAAAGACCATTCTCAGTATTCCCAACCATTTCGAATGGTAATTTTACCATCTTCGGAAATTATAATCTAGGAAAATCAAAAGTTCAATTGGTAGATATGACCGGTAGGGAGGTGTATAAAAACACCTTAGATTTCTCATCGCAAAATGAGTATCAAATCTCTACAAATACAAAGCCTGGAGTTTACATTTTAAATATCGTAGACGAATCCAATAAACGGAAAAGCGAAAAACTTATTATAAAGTAAAGGAACAGAAAGGGTATTATAACAATGCCCTTTCTTTTTTTAGTATTTCTAATAAACTCTCGGCATCTAGGCCAACTTCTTTTTTTAAGAGTTGAATCGAACCGTGTTCAATAAATTGATCAGGTAAACCTAGAACCTTGATTGGTTTTGATATGTTTCGTTCTGAAGCAAATTCTAAAACAGCAGACCCTAATCCACCTTTTCTAACACCATCTTCAATGGTTATAATTCTCTGATAATTCTTAAAAATTTGAATTACTGTTTCCTTGTCTAAAGGTTTAAGAAAACGAATATCATAATGAGAAAAATCTTCAGAATCTTTGAGTCTCTGAAGTGCATCGTTCACCTCATTGGCGATGGTTCCAATAGACAATATTGCAATTGATTTTCCTTCTTTCAAACATACTGATGAACCCATTTTAATAGGAGAAAAATCATTTTTCCAATTGTGTAATTTTCCGTAACCACGAGGATAACGAATCGCAATCGGAGATTCAATCCCTAATTGTACAGTGTACAATATGTTCCGAAGTTCAAGTTCATTTCGAGGTGCGAATATGGTTATATTTGGAATGCATCGTAAGTAGGCCAAATCAAAGGCGCCATGATGTGTTGCACCATCTTCTCCCACAAGACCAGCACGATCTAAGCAAAATATGACAGGTAAATTTTGGAGGGCGACATCATGAATCACCTGGTCATATGCACGTTGTAAAAATGTCGAATAAATATTGCAAAATGGAATCAATCCTTTACTTGCCATTCCTGCCGCTAAAGTGACTGCATGTTGTTCTGCAATTCCCACGTCGAAAGTGCGTTCTGGAAATTTATCGAGCAGTAATTTTAGAGAACTCCCTGTTAGCATGGCAGGTGTAATACCTACTATTTTAGAATTCTTTTCTGCTAATTCTACTAAAGTTTCTCCAAATACATCCTGAAATTTGGCTAATCCATTCGGAAGTTTAGGAACCCGTTCGCCTGAAGTCTTATCAAATTTTCCAGGAGCGTGATAGGTAACCTGATCTTCTTCTGCCTGGGATAACCCTTTTCCTTTTGTCGTGACAACATGAAGAAATTTGGGTCCTTTGATATTTTTTAGACGTTCTAATTCTGATATTAGATCCTCGATGTTATGGCCGTCAATAGGTCCTGAATAATCGAAATTCAAGGCTTTGAAGAGATTGCCTTTTTTTGGCTTTTTCTTCTTCTTGATACGTGTCAAATAATCTTTTAAAGCCCCAACTGCAGGATCAATTCCAATTGCATTATCATTGAGAATAATCAATAAATTCGATTTGGAAACTCCGGCATGATTTAAGGCTTCAAATGCCATTCCACTTGCAATAGATGCATCTCCTATTACAGCAATATGATGTTTATCTTCTTCATCTTGTAATCGAGAAGCGATGGCCATTCCTAAAGCAGCAGAAATTGATGTAGAAGAATGTCCAACACCAAATGCGTCATACTCACTTTCAGCCATAGAAGGGAATCCGGCAATGCCTCCAAATTGACGATTCGTATCAAAATTGGCCTTTCGACCCGTTATTATTTTATGTCCGTAAGCCTGATGACCGACGTCCCAAACTAAGGAATCAGATGGCGTGTTAAAAACATAATGTAGAGCGAGTGTCAGTTCAACTACTCCTAAACTCGCACCCAAATGTCCTTCCTTAGCAGAAACAACATCAATGATGAATTCTCGAAGTTCTTGGGCAACCTGAGGTAATTCAGAAATAGATAATTTCCTGAGATCTCTAGGATAGTCAATATTTTTTAATAAGTTTCCCGACACAGGACAAAAATACAACTTCAATTTCGTAATATTAACTTTCAAAATCAATAAGATGATTCAGCCTTTTGATGATGTTTACTTTATGAAAAAAGCCTTGCAGGAGGCGCAAACTGCTTTTCAAAAGGGCGAAGTGCCTGTGGGTGCCGTTATTGTAATGAAGAACCAGATTATTGCCAGAGCACATAATTTAACCGAAACCTTGAATGATGTCACTGCACATGCCGAAATGCAGGCCTTTACCGCAGCTGCTGATTTTTTAGGCGGAAAGTATCTCAAAGGTTGTACACTTTATGTTACCCTTGAACCCTGTCAAATGTGTGCAGGAGCTAGTTATTGGACTCAATTGGATAAAATTGTATTTGGTGCATCCGATCCGGAAAGAGGATTTGTCAATTTCAAAACAACCCTTCATCCGAAGACAATAGTTGTCACAGGAATTTTAGAAAATGAGTGTAGTCAATTATTGAAACGCTTTTTCATTGAGAAGCGAAATTTGAACTAAAAGAAGTGTTAAAATTCCAATAAAACAGGTCAATGTTATTGCTCCGTTGTGTCGTTTTGAAGTATTTTAGAGCATTAATTCAAATTTTACTTCATGAAGAAATTACTACTCTCTTGTGTTCTTCTCAGTGTTTATTTTATTTCGAGTGCGCAAGAAACTCCACAACCAAACTACAGACAAGCAGCAAGATTTTCACCAACCAAAATTGCCAAAATGGTTCACTCTACATCTGTGAGACCGAATTGGTTGCAAAAAGGAAATCGTTTTTGGTATCAGTATAAGACTTCATCCGAGGGATCAAAATACTACTTGGTTGATGCAGATAAACGAACTAGAACACCATTGTTCGATAATGTGAAAATGGCCATGTGGTTATCAGAAATCACCAAAGACCCATATGAAGCAAAGCACCTTCCACGCTTCGATTTCACCTTCACAAAGGATGAAAAAGCTATTCGATTTTATGTAACGTCTAGCGAAGAGGTGACCGTTGAAGATGATTCCAAAAAGAAGAAAAAAGGCAAGCCAAAGAAAGAAAAGAAAGTATACCATCTAGAATATAAATTAGGTGGAAACGGTTTGACTATTTTGGATACAGAAAAAAAGAAAAAAGAGCCTTGGAGACAATGGGCCAATGTAGCTCCAGATAGTTCGATTGTACTTTATTCAAAAAACTACAACTTGTACTGGATGGATAAAGAGAACTTTTTGAAAGCTGTAAAAGATGACAAGGATTCAACAATCGTTGAGCACCAATGGACCAAAGATGGCGAGATCAATTACAGCTATGGAGGTAGAACGTACGGCAAGACCGACAAAGAAAAAGAAAAGGATGCTAGTAAAAGACAAAGTGTTGGCGGATTGTGGTCTCACGATTCTAAGCATTTTGTAATGACACGTTCAGATGCTCGTCACATCGAAGATTTATGGGTAATTCACACAACTCGTAAAGGTCGTCCACAATTAGAAACCTATAAGTACCATATGGCGGGAGAGCAGGATTTCTATAAAACTGAAATGTTAGTTTTTGATACGAAAGCGAAGACTAAAAAAGAAATCCAATTAGATACAACTATTCAACAAAGTGTTGGATTTTATAGTTATCCTAGGAAAAAATCGGCCAGAAGAGACGAAAACAATCCAAGATTATTACTTTCCAAAAAAGGCAAAATTTACTTTAATACTGTAAGTAGAGATCGTAAACGCTTAGATGTTCATGTTGCAGATATTGAAACGGGAGAGATTAAAACCTTAATCAAAGAGCACTCCAATGTATACATCGAAAACAGAGGTAAGACCATTGTTTTGTTTAATAATGAACAGGAGATTTTATTCTGGTCTGAAAGAGATGGATGGGGTCATTTCTATTTGTATGACGCTAATGGCAAATTAAAACGTCAAGTGACTAATGGTGCTTTTCATGTGGATAGCTTCCAGGGATTAGATGAAGAAAGTAGAACCTTATTCTTCGTTGCTAATGGCGTAGTAAAAGATCAAGATCCATACTATGCGCATTTATACAAAATCAATTTGAATGGCACTGGAATGCGATCACTGAATAGTGGTGATTTCAACACTACTGTAAATCTATCAGATTCGAATAAGTACTTTGTAAACAATTATTCAAGGGTAAATACAATTCCGAAATCTGAGTTGAGAGATGTAAATGGAAGATTGGTAATGAAGTTAGAAGAAGCTGATTTATCGCAATTATTTGCAGCTGGATATAAATTCCCAGAACCATTTAAAGCAAAAGCAGCGGATGGAATAACAGATATTTATGGTGTTATGTATAAGCCATATGATTTTGATTCATTAAAACAATATCCGTTAATCGAATATGTATATCCTGGTCCGCAAACTGAAGCAGTGAATAAATCATTCTCTCCAAGAATGGATCGTACCGATCGCTTAGCTCAGGTTGGATTTATTGTGGTAACACTTGGAAACCGTGGTGGACATCCGGCACGTTCAAAATGGTATCACACCTATGGATATGGAAATTTAAGAGATTACGGATTAGCGGATAAAAAATATGTTGCTGAACAATTAGCAGACCGTCACGATTTTATCGATATCGAAAAAGTCGGAATTTTCGGTCACTCGGGAGGTGGATTTATGTCTACAGCTGCGATGTTAGTGTATCCAGATTTCTTTAAGGTAGCCGTATCATCGGCAGGTAATCATGATAATACGGTTTATAATAGCTGGTGGTCTGAAACGCATCACGGAATTAAGGAAGAAATAGATGCCAAAGGAAAGGTAACCTATAAGTATATGATTGATAAAAATCAATCGTTAGCTAAAAATCTAAAAGGTAAAATTTTATTGGCTACCGGTGATGTAGATAATAATGTGCATCCGGCAGGAACAATCAGAATGGTGAATGCCTTCATGAAAGCAAATAAACGATTTGATTTTATGTTATTCCCAGGTAGTCGTCACGGATTTAGAGATCGTGAGTATTGGTTCTGGCGCAAAGCAGACTACTTTAGCAAACATTTGTTAGGTGTTGAAACCAATTTTGTAGATATTACAGAAATGAATAGAGATGTGCCTCTTAAGAGATAAAAAAGATAAAAACTCCGAATTTAATTTCGGAGTTTTTTTTACTCGACATACTCTAAAATATCAGCTGGCTGACAATCTAATGCATTACAAATGGCCTCTAAAGTTGAAAATCGAATAGCTTTGGCCTTACCAGATTTTAGTATGGATAAATTGGCAGTAGTAATTCCAATAATTTCGGCCAGATCCTTACTTTTCATTTTGCGCCTAGCGAGCATTACATCTAAGTTTACAATGATTGGCATATTAAATCGTTAATTCGTTTTCAGTTTTTAAATCTATTCCTTGTTGAACAATTTTTGTAAAAATAAATATGACAAAAGCGAGGAATATAAAATCAGTCGAAATTAAATTCATTGCAAGTCCGTGTTTCGCTCCTGTAAATTGCATGTGAAAATTATGAATCATAGCTATTATCCAAAGGAAAGTAATGGCCCAGCCAATCTGTTTCATTTTGGTAGCCACAAATTCATTAAAAGGGTCATTTAATTTTAGGTTCTTAAGAAGCTTTATGATTAATAACGCTACAAATGCTTCCATTGCATAGAATACAAATTTGTAGCCTACAATAAATGAATATTGCCAAAAACTATGAGTGTAGAAATCATATAGATATATTTCTCCGAATAAATTTTTAGAAACTTCAGGGTCATTTAGACTTAGAAAGTAGGAAAACAGAATGCTTCCCGATTTGATCATTAGTCCAATAAATGCTAACCATGCCAAAATATGCATGAATTTAAGCAGATTTTTTGTCTTCATTTTAAAATAATTATTGTTTTTCGATAACAAATATACAAAAATTATTGATAAACAATAATTAAATATTTCTTTTTAATAAATTTTTAATGGGATTGAAAGCTATGATTCTCTTTATAAACCTCTTTTCTAACCCTAGAATTTTAATACATTTGCATGTCAAAACATTAAAAAATGATACTAAGAAAACTAATGCTATTCATTGTTTTTACGGTTTGTGTAAATGCAATTGCGCAGCAAAAAAATGAAGTAGAAAAATTAGATAGTATCGTAATATACTCTACTCGAATTGATCTTCCGTTTAAGGAAAATTCAAGAACAATTCAGATTGTTACAGCTGCCGATATTAAAAACCGTGCAGCTACCAATGTGGCTGATCTTCTACAACAAGTTGCCGGTGTCGATATCCGAAGAAGAGGAACAGCTGGGAGTCAGTCAGATTTATTCATCCGAGGTGGTGGATTTGATCAAACCTTGTTATTGATTGACGGAATTAAAATGGATGATGCACAAACAGGTCATCATACAATGAATGCTTCTTTACCAATTGAAGTAATTGATCGCATTGAGATTATAAAGGGATCTGCGGCACGTATTTTTGGTCAAAATGCTTTTACGGGAGCTATTAATATTGTGACAAAAAAGAACCTAAAGAATAAGGTTTCTGCAAATATTGAAGCAGGTTCATTTGGTCAGGTAAATGCAAGTGTAACTGCTGAAGCGAAAACTGAGAACAGTTCACACATTATTCATATTGGCGGATTGACTTCTGATGGTTATCGTAATAATTCAGATTATAAAAACTATAACTACTTTATAAAAAGTACCTTCAATAAAAACAAACAGCCAATCCATTTGTTAGCTACTTTCTTTGATAAAAAGTTTGGTGCTGAGAACTTTTACACAACCAACCCAACATTTAACGAGTATGAAGAAACTCAGAATAGTTTAGTTGGTTTATATACCACCATTAATTCGGGTAACTTTAAGATTAAACCAAGAGTGTATTGGAGGAGAGGACAGGATATCTTTTTGTTACGTCGAAATGATCCATCATTCTACAGAAACTTGCATATTACCAATAAGTTAGGCGTGGAAACTAATGTTTCTTATACTTCGGATTTAGGGGTAACTGGATTTGGAGTTGACTTAGCAAGAGTTTCAATTGCGAGTAATAACCTTGGAAAACGTAACCGATTTATGGGTAATATGTTCCTAGAGCACCGTTTGGTTTTTGCTGATGGGAAGTTAGATTTTACACCAGGTATTGCTATTACCTACTTCTCTGATTTTAAATTTCATGCCTTTCCAGGTGTCGATGTAGGGTATCAGGTATCTGAAAAAGTGAAGTTGTACGGTAACTTGGGGTATACCTATAGAATTCCGACGTATACAGACTTGTTTTACAATGATCCAGTAACTTCTGGAAATCCGAATCTTGAACCAGAAGAGGCTTTTGCTCAGGAAATCGGAATTAAATATGTATCGAATAATTTCTTCGGATCTGTAGCATTTTTCAATAGAGATTCAGATAATTTGATTGACTACATTAGACCAAATGTAAATGAATCTATTTTTACTGCTACGAATATTGCCAAAGTAAACACAAAAGGTGTCGAGTTTGATGCGAATTATAACTTTATGATGTCTGGATTTTCACAAAACTTATCTATCGGATATACCTATTTGAATGATGATATATTAGATCAGAATAAAGACTTATCGAGATATTCATTAAACACCTTGAAGCATCAGTTTATCACTAGGTTTGCATCAAGATTCTTTAAAAATGTAACTCAAAATATTATCTACAAACATGCGGAGCGATCAAATGGTCAATCCTATAATGTGTGGGATGCTAGTTTGATTGTGAATTTCAATGCATTCGATTTTACCATTACAGCAAATAATATTTTTGACGCTAATTATGTTGAAGCTGGATTCGTTCCGATGCCGCCAAGTAACGTATTATTTGGCTTGAGGTATTCCTTTTAGGAGGGATATTATAATTTGGTAACCTTTTGTTAACTTTGCGAAAAATTCGAATATATGGGATTAAATTTGTTAGAGGTTGATAGAGTAGAAACCATCTCAAAAGAAGACTTTATAAAGAATTACTTCAAACCTCAAAAACCCGTGGTTATTGAGCGTTTTATTGAAGACTGGCCGGCGTATAAGAAATGGAGTTTAGACTATATGAAGGAGATTGCCGGTGATAAAATGGTTCCTTTATATGATGATCGTCCTGTAGATTATAAAGACGGATTTAATGAAGCACATGCAACCATGAAAATGAGTGAATATGTGGATTTGTTAAAGAAGGAGCCAACGAAATTCAGGATTTTCCTTTGGAATATCTTAAAGGAAGTTCCGCAATTACAAAAAGACTACTCCTACCCAGATTTCGGATTGCGATTAATGAAAGGTTTGCCAATGCTGTTTTTTGGAGGTACAGATTCCTATACCTTCATGCATTATGATATTGATTTAGCCAATATTTTTCATTTCCATTTTGAAGGAAAAAAAGAAGTTATTCTTTTCGATCAAAACCAAAACAAACACTTATATAAAATTCCACATTCATTAATTACTCGAGAGGATATCGATTTTTCAAATCCTGATTTCGAAAAGTGGCCTGCATTAAAAAATGCACAAGGCTATTCAGCAAAATTAGAACACGGAAATGTGCTGTATATGCCAGAAGGTTATTGGCATTATATGCAGTACAAAACTCCAGGTTTCTCCATGAGTTTGCGAGCAATTGCTAGAAATCCTAAAAATCTTTCTAAAGCACTTTACAATGTGTTCGTGATGCGTACTATTGATAACGTGATGCGAAGAATAAAAGGGCAGAAATGGATCGATTGGAAGAACGAGCAGGCCATTATCCGTACCAATAAGCGCTTAGGCATATCTTAAAAATCAGTTGTTGATATCTTATTGAATTTCTTAAAGAAAATTTTACAAAACGGAAGTGCAAAAATCTGAATTGCATTGTAATTTGATACTTAATTTTAAGTAGTTAAGTCAATGAAACCATGCCCTAAATGTAGATCTTCAGTAGCTAAGAGGGTAAGAAGGCCCCTACTTCTTAAGTTGATTCCTGGCTCGAGAAGATATAAATGTTCAAAGTGTAAAAACTTCTACACTTGGTTTTCCTTATTGGACGTAGGTGTCCAACTATAATTTAATTGCTTCACTCGAACAATCTGAAAATGTCATTACCATTTGCAAAAATGAGGAGTGCAATTAAGATGATGAATCCTGTTACCTGAGCGTATTCTAGGAACTTATCTCCTGGTTTACGACCTGTAATCATTTCCCATAAGGTAAACACAACGTGTCCACCATCAAGTGCTGGAATTGGTAATAAATTCATAAATCCAAGCATAATGGATAGGAATGCCGTAATGTTCCAGAATGATTCAGCACTCCAAGTTGAAGGGAAAATACTTCCAATAGAAATGAATCCACCAAGTCCTTTATAGGCCCCTGTACTCGGATTGAATAATTTCTTCAACTGTTTTACGTAGTTGGTTAAGGTCGTCCATGATTTATTAAATCCGGCAGGAACAGCCTGAAAAAAGTTGTAATCAATGTTGGCAAGTTCATAATACCCTAATCGTTCTAAATCATTGAAGGATAGCTGGCCTAAAACCACACCAAGTTTACCTTCATCGTTTACCTGAACTTGAATCTGTTGTTGTTGATCACCTCGTTTCACATCAATAGCAATTTGTTGCCCTTTATATTTGTTTAATTCGGTAGCTGCCTGATCGAAATATTTAATAGGCGTTCCATTAATGCCAACAACAATATCTTTTAATTTTAATTCAGAATCTTTATTCGGGCCTTCGTCTGAGATACCTGCAATCGCAAAAGGATAACGCGGAAATAAAAATGTGCCTGCTTCTTTTCCACGATCCATCAATTTTGAAATGAAATCAATCGGAATCTCTTTATCCAATTTCTCGCCATTTCTTTCAATCTGGTAGTTATCACCATTGATAAAAGCTAATGGGATTTCTGAGAATTTCTTTACTGGCTCTCTATCAACAGCTAAAATCTTATCTCCAGTTTGTAGTCCAAGTTGCACAGCAATGTCGTCCTGTACCCAAATTCCGTCTTTCAAGTTTTCATTTGGTAAATATTTTTCACCATAAGCCCACATCAGGCAGATATAAATTAAAATACCCAATACGAAATTCACAAATACACCTCCTAACATGATAATTAGTCGCTGCCAAGCTGGCTTTGCTCTAAACTCCCATGGTTTTGCCGGCTCACTCATTTGTTCGGTATCCATACTTTCGTCTATCATCCCAGATATTTTCACATATCCCCCCAAAGGAATCCATCCGATTCCATAAACGGTTTCACCAATTTTCTTTTTTACTAATGAAAATTTATAATCGAAGAATAGATAGAATTTCTCTACTCGGGTTTTAAATAATTTCGCTGGAATAAAATGACCTAATTCGTGTAACACGATTAATAGGGACAAGCTTAAAATAAATTGTGAAGCTTTTATAAGTATTTCCATAGGATGCTCTTAGTCAATTTGAAGTCAACAAATGTACACTTTTAAGTAGAGTTCTAAAAGTGCTTAGAATTTTTGAATCTCTATTTAACAAACATTTTAGAAAGATAAGTTTCCTCTTGATTCCGACTCGAAATTTTAAGTTGTAAATTTGCAGCAAAGTTAGGCTGAATGCAAATTAAGTTTTTCAAAAAATCATTACCAACACTCATTTTTTTAATCGTTTTTTCAGCGATTTCTATTCCTATTTTTTACCATTTATTGAAAGTTGATAAGTCGTTAAAGATCTACAATCCTATTGATGTGAATCCGAGATTGGTCGATAAAAGCTTATTGCATATTCGAAAGAATCATAAGATTTCAGATTTCGAGTTAATCAATCAGAATGGAGAAACAATAACTCAAAAGAATTTTGAGAACAAAATATATGTTGCCGATTTCTTTTTTACCCGGTGTCAAAGCATTTGTATTCCAATGGCTTATAACATGAGTGAGCTACAAGATTTTTACAAAAATGATGACGATATCAAATTTTTGTCGCATTCGGTAACCCCTGTTATGGACAGTGTTTCTGTACTTCGAAAATATGCCACCGAAAAAGGGGCTATCGATGGTAAGTGGGAAATTACTACCGGAAGTAAAAAACAAATCTATAACCTAGCGCGTAAAAGCTACATGGCTGTTTTGGATGTAGGAGATGGAGGGTTACAGGATTTTATTCATACAGAACAATTCGTTCTGATCGATACGGAAAGACGAATTCGAGGGTACTATGACGGTACAAATCGAGAGGATATGGAAAAGCTCAAATCTGATATAGAAATCTTAAAACGAGAGATTGATAATTAGTTTAGAACGATTCTAAATGAGTATATTTGCACTTCAATTATAATCCTTTGGTAACAATAGCTTCCTTACAAATTGGTGAACTTGGATATATCGCAGAAGAAGCGTTAGAACATATCCCATTAAAGCTATTAGAGATGGGTTGTTTGCCAGGCGCGGAAGTGCGGTTAGTACAGATTGCTCCGCTTCAAGATCCATTATATATCTACATAAATGGAAGTCATTTGGCTATCCGAAAAGAAACTGCTAGTAAAATAAGCATCCTTAAAGAAAGTTTTGTTGATGAGTGATCGAATTAAAGTTGCTTTAGTAGGAAACCCGAATACAGGTAAAACTTCATTGTTTAATCATCTAACCGGATTAAATCAAAAAGTTGGTAATTATCCCGGAGTTACCGTGGATAAAAAACAAGGAACTTCAACCTTATCAAAAAGCCATAAGGCTATCATTACCGACCTTCCAGGTACATACAGTATCAATCCTACCTCTGAAGATGAGAGTATCGTTTTTCGAACCTTATTTCATAAAGATGTTAAAGAATATCCTGATGTACTCGTCGTAGTAGCTGATGTTGAAAACCTGAAACGAAATTTGCTTCTATTTTCACAAATTAAAGACCTTGAGATTCCAACTGTATTGGTCATCAATATGGTCGATTTAATGCAGAAAAAAGGGATTTCCATTGATATAAAAATGCTAGAAGAGGAGTTGAATACCGAGGTAGTCCTCATCAGTGCGAGAAGAAACGAAGGAATTGATAAAGTAAAAGAGGCAATTGTTCGGAGTCATGTGGCTGCTAAATCGCTTCCGATGTGTGATGTCAACCATAAGATTGATGCTGAGTATTTTAATAAACTGAAAGAAATCACCTCCAAGTATTCTTTGTACCAACTTTGGTTAATGGTGACTCAAAATAACTTCCCAGAATCTATAGATGAAGGTATCAAAAAGAAGTTGTTGAATTTTCGAAAGGATGTATCTCAAATCCGCCGTTATCAGAATAAAGAAACCATTTTTAGATACCAGGAAATCAACCGTATTTTAAAAAATGTATATGTTGTTGATAAAACCAAGGCAACAGATTTACGCGGAAAACTAGATCGAGTTTTCACTGATAAAATTTGGGGTTATGCAATCTTCTTAGTGATTTTATTGTTAATCTTCCAATCAATTTTTGATTGGGCTTCTGTGCCAATGGATTTTATCGATGAGGTATTCTCTAACCTTTCTGGTTGGGTAGCTAGCTCAATGGATGAAGGTGTGCTGACGAGTCTCATTGCTGATGGAATCATTCCTGGAATTGGTGGAGTAGTCATTTTTATACCTCAAATTGCAATCCTTTTCATGTTCATTGCTATTCTGGAAGAAACTGGATACATGAGTCGTGTGGTATTCCTGATGGATAAAATAATGAGACGCTTCGGATTGAACGGAAAAAGTATTATTCCATT
Organism: Polaribacter sp.; assembly: GCA_049889235.1. Classification (GTDB taxonomy): domain Bacteria; phylum Bacteroidota; class Bacteroidia; order Flavobacteriales; family Flavobacteriaceae; genus Polaribacter. Next base: position 94,206 of record JBMHDU010000006.1, on the reverse strand, counting down.
AATTTCTGGAACAGCATGTGCTATTCCGGCAATCATGGCAACTCGAAACATTTCGAGCTGGAAGGAACGATTAATTACCATTTTGGTCACTCCGTTCACCACTTGTTCTGCAAGACTTCCAGTATATGCAATTCTGATTGCATTAGTGATTCCGCAAAAAGAATTATTCGGATTCTTAAATCTTCAAGGTTTAGTATTACTTTCTTTATATGGTTTGGGATTTGCTTCGGCTATCCTCGCAGCGTATGTATTGCACAAAACATTGAAGATCAATAGCAAGTCGTTCTTCGTGGTGGAAATGCCAGATTATAAGATTCCGTCTGCCAAAAACATTTTTCTTAATGTAGTTGAAAAAACCAAGGCTTTTGTGTTAGGTGCAGGAAAGATTATCTTGGCGTTATCCATCGTACTATGGTTTTTAGCCTCTTACGGTCCAGGTGAGTTTAATTCAGTTGAAGAAAATTTAGCGAAAACCGAAAGCTTCCAAAACTTAAGCGAAGAAGAACAGGAGTATCAAATAGCATCCACTAAATTAGAGAAATCGTATATCGGGGTGGTTGGAAAAACTATTGAACCAGTTATCCGCCCATTGGGTTACGATTGGAAAATTGGTATTGCATTGCTGTCTTCTTTTGCCGCTCGAGAAGTTTTTGTAGGGACGCTAGCTACCATATACAGTGTTGCTGATGACGAGCAGAATACGATTAAAGAACGAATGGCATCAGAAATTAATCCGATAACGGGAGAGAAAATGTTCAATTTACCAGTAGGACTTTCCTTATTAATTTTCTATGCCTTTGCCATGCAATGTATGGCTACCTTGGCGATCGTGAAACGTGAAACCAAGTCTTGGAAATGGCCAATTATTCAATTGGTAGGTATGGGAGTTTTGGCCTATGTATTCTCATTTATAACTTATAATCTATTTGTATAATGCAGGAAATTGTTGCATACGGATTATTGTTACTAGCCTTGTATTTCCTGGTGCGTAAATTCATTTGGAAACCCAAATCAAAATCAGACTCAAATTGTAGTTCTGACTGCAATTGCCACTAAACCTTAACACTTCATTGGGAATTGGAATTCGGAGAGTTCCATAATTTTGATTTTCACAAATAATAATATCACTCATGAAAAAAATACTATTCGTATTAGCAGTTGTTTTCTTTGTTTCTGCTAATCAACAAAAAGTAAACGCGCAGGAATTTCCGAAATTAGACCCTAGTCCAATGGATGCTGCAGCGCACCCAAAAAGCTATAGAGTATCTGATAAATTGGTAAAGGTAATCTACAGTAGGCCTCAATTAAAAGGAAGATCATTAAGTAAATTAGCTCCTAACGGAAAAGTTTGGAGAACCGGAGCAAATGAAGTTCCAGAAATTACATTTTATAAAGATGTGATGTTCGGCGGTAAGGAAGTGAAGGCAGGTACGTATTCTTTATTGACTATTCCGAATGAAGGAAGCTGGACAGTAATCTTAAGCAATCAAATTAATGTTTGGGGAGCTTATTTTTATAAAGAATCGGAAGATGTAGTTAGAGCGGAAGCGAAAGTTTCTACTTTAGATAAGTCGGTAGAGGCTTTCTCAATTTTATTTACAGGAGATGACGCAAATTCTGCCACGCTACATTTTGCTTGGGGAACTACCTTAGCATCTATTCCAGTTGCAGCGAAATAAATTTCACACAATACCATAAAAAAAGCCTCGATTTTATCGAGGCTTATTTATTTTATTTCTGATTGCATTGCCATTTCCAGGCCGATGCTAATGATACATCTAAACTTTCTTTGGCTTTCCAATTCAATTCTCTATTGGCTTTTGTCGTATCTGCATAAGCAGAAACAACATCTCCTTTTCGACGTCCTACAATCTTATAATTTAATTTCTGACCTGTAGATCCTTCGAAAGCTTTGATCACATCCAAAACAGAACTTCCTTTTCCAGTTCCGACATTGTAGAATTCAAAATTCTCTTTATTCTTTCCTTCGATTAATCGATTTAAGGCTGCAATATGAGCTTTTGCCAAATCAACTACATGAATATAATCTCGAATTGCTGTTCCGTCTGGTGTGTCATAATCATCACCAAAAACCGATAAACATTCTCTGATGCCAGCAGCAGTTTGAGTAACAAACGGAATTAAATTCTGAGGAACTCCAATCGGTAATTCACCAATTAATCCGGATTCATGTGCACCAATCGGATTGAAATAACGAAGTGCAATAGCATTTAATCCGTAGGCATCACAACAATGCTTCATGATTTCTTCTCCAATTTGTTTGGTATAGCCATACACAGATTCAGCAGGTTTCACAGGTGCCTCTTCTGTAATTGGCATTTCATCAGCCTCGCCATATACGGTTGCTGAGGATGAGAAAATAAAATTATCCAATCCTCTCGATCTCATTTCTTCTAAGATGTACGTTAGAGTAGTAATATTGTTCTCGTAATATAATAATGGCTTTTCCATGCTTTCGCCCACCGCTTTCGAAGCTGCGAAATGAATAACACCATCAATTTTTGTTTTGTCGAAAAATGCCTTTACGTCTTCTTTCACACGTAAATCAATTTCATGGAATTCAGGTTTTATTCCTGTAATTTTTGTAATTCGATCTAAAACTTCGGGTCTTGAATTAGAAAGGTTATCAATAATCACCACTTCGGAACCTGCATTTTGCAGCTCAACCGAAGTATGGGATCCGATGAATCCTAGACCTCCAGTAACTAAAATTTTCTTCATGATTTTATACGTTAGGGGGTTTGTAGTTTTTTGTCATTTAGACGATTGCAATGTAGATTAAGTTTTCAAATCGAAAAAATCTAATTATTCTTCGTTCATGAAAGACAAAATGGTATTACAAATGAATTCTAATTGCTCGTTATCCAACTCCGTATGCATTGGTAAAGAAATTACTTTTTTTACTAAGTCGTTGGTTACCGGGAAATCATCTTCGTTATATCGTTCATCACGATAGGCTTTCTGGTTGTGCAGCGCCACCGGATAATAAATGGCATTTGGAATTCCGTTGTCTAACAAATGCTTGTGTAATTCATCTCGTTTACCATTTGTAATTTGTAATGTATACTGATGGAATACGTGACAATCACATTGATCACAGATTTCACTACATGCAGCAGTTGCATTTGATTTAGTAGTCGGAGTAATGATGTGTGGATGATTTTTAAAAGCTTTGGTATATGCTCTTGCAGCATTTCGCCTTGCGTCACAATACGCATTCAGATGAGGTAGTTTCAATTTTAAAATGGCAGCCTGAACAGAATCCAATCGCGAATTTACACCAACGACATCATGATAATACCTTGTATACATTCCGTGATTAACGATTCCACGGATGAAATGAGCTAAATCATCATCATTTGTAAAAATAGCGCCACCATCTCCGTAGCATCCTAAATTTTTTGAAGGGAAAAAAGAGGTGGTTCCAACGTTACCAATGGTTCCGGCTTTTTGTTTTCTTCCGTCCTTAAATGTATAATTTGCTCCAATAGCCTGGGCATTGTCCTCAACTACAAACAAATTGTGCTCCTCAGCGATTTCCATAATAGCATCCATATTGGCAACATGCCCAAACAAATGAACTGGAATAATTGCTTTTGTTTTTGGAGTAATTGCCCTTTTTACTGCTTCAATGTCAATATTGAAAGTGTCTGGTTCAACATCAACTAATACTGGCGTCAATTGTAACAATCCGATTACCTCAACAGTTGCAGCAAACGTAAAATCGGCAGTAATAACTTCATCACCTGGCTTTAAACCCAATCCCATTAGTGCGATTTGCAAAGCATCGGTTCCATTGGCACAAGGAATCACATGTTTTACGCCCAAATAGGCTTCTAGATCACTTTGAAAATTCTTTACTTCTGGACCATTGATGAACGCCGACGAGCGAATTACATCAATCACTGCAGTATCAATTTCTTCTTGGATTTTTTCATACTGACCTTTGAGGTCAACCATCTGAATTGGTTTCATAACAGGCTTTGTTTGTCAAACAAAAATACAATTTATTTTGGCTTATCTTTGATGAAAATCCATTTGAAATGAAGCGTTTAAAATCACTATTCAAACTTATTCTTATCCTTTTAGTTTTAGTCTTTGTTGGAGGATGGCTCTATACAAATTCGTTGAAACCAACCTTAAATGGAGAGCTAGAATTGCCCAATTTAAAGGAGGATGTGACAGTTTATTTTGATAAAAATGGCGTGCCTCATATTAATGCCAATAATCAGCATGACGCTTATATGGCTTTGGGCTATGTTCATGCCCAAGACCGATTATGGCAAATGGAACTAATCAGAAGAATTGCTCCTGGTCGTTTGGCTGAGGTTTTCGGAAAGGATTTGGTGAGAACGGATAAAATGTTCTCTGGACTCGGAATCGAAGAGGCTGCCCAAAAAGCTATCGATAAATTGGATCCGAATTCAACGCCTTACAAAATGACTCAGGCGTATCTTGATGGAGTTAATGACTTTATCAATAATGGACCAACACCAATTGAATTTACGCTAGTCGGATTGGAAAAAGAAAACTACACCATCAAGGATGTTTATAATGTCTTCGGATATATGGCCTTTAGTTTCGCTGTAGCTCATAAAACAGATCCTTTGATGACAGAAATCAGAGAGAAATTAGGGTCTGCCTATGCGGAAGAGTTGACGAATACCTTCAGTAAAAACTTAACAATTAACAAATCTAATAATAAACAAATAAGTGCAGAAATGTCGATTGCTGTTCATGATATCATGAACGATATGCCTATTTCACCCTTTATTGGTTCAAATTCGTGGGTAATTGCACCCGAGAAAACCAAAAATGGACAGGTACTATTTGCGAATGATCCGCATATTTCATTTGCACAACCTTCGGTTTGGTATCAGAATCATATCAAAACTCCCGACTATGAAATTTACGGATTTAATCTTGCCTTGATGCCATTTCCGTTATTGGGTCATAACCGTGATTACGCCTACGGATTAACCATGTTAGCGAATGATGATTTGAATTTCTATACCGAAGAAAATAATCCGGATAATCCGAATCAATACAAAACGGCAGAAGGATATAAGGATTATGAAATTATCAATAAAACCATTAAAGTGAAAGATGGCGTTGATACTACCTATCAAGTTAAAATTAGTGATCATGGTCCAATTATGAACGATTTCATCGATCAGATTAAAGGAGATAAACCAGTTGCCATGTATTGGTTATACACCCAATTACCAAATGAGTTAATGGATGTTTCTTACGGGATGGCACATGCAGAATCTATTGATCAATTTAAGAATACAGCAGCGAAAATTCATGCACCCGGATTGAATGTTATGTATGGTGATGCAAAGGGAAATATAGGTTGGTTTGCTTCTGCAAGGTTGTATCAACTAAGAGATAGTCTATCTAGTAAATTCTATTTGGATGGTTCCACAGGATTAGACGATGTACATGAGTTTTTAGATTTCTCTGAAAACCCTAAAGCCATTAATCCTGATTGGAATTATGTCTACTCGGCAAACAATCAGATGGATTCTGTTCGCGGAAAACTATATCCGGGTTACTACCAACCGCAAGATCGTGCAAAACGTATAGTTACCTTATTAGAAACGAAAAACGACTTCACAAAAGACGATGTTGCCAAGATGATTTACGATATAACATCTTCAACAACACCTGAAATCAGTAAACATTTAATTGCCGGAATTCATAAAAGTAAATTAGATCCATCAGGTAAAAAAGCATTGGATATTTTATCAAAATGGGATGGTTCTTATTTTAAAGAAAGCATCGCGCCTACTATTTATAATCGATTTCTTTATGAGTTTTTAGTCGCTACCTACAAAGATGAATTAGGTAAAAGTTTTTCCTTGTTTATCAATACCCAATTGCAAGATCAGGTGTTAGGAGAGCAAGTGAAACGAGAAGAATCTTTATGGTGGGATGATGTAACTACAACAGGTAAAAAAGAAACGATGTCGGATATTATTAATGGTTCTTTCCAAAAGGCGATGGTATTCTTAACGAATCAGTTAGGGTCGAATGTGGAGAGCTGGAAATGGAACCGTGTACTTTCTATTGAACATGGACATGCGATCGGAAAGGCTGGTGGATTACTACGTAAATTATTCAATGTTGGTCCGTTCGAAACTGTTGGCGGAAATGAGGTAATCAACAATCAAATTTTTAACCTTGATAGTACAGGATATTATAAAGTAACCGCTGGCCCATCTACACGTCGTGTTATTGATTTCTCTGATATTGAAAATAGTTTTTCAGTATTGCCTACTGGTCAGTCTGGAAATGTTTTTAGTCCGCATTACAAAGACCAAGTACAAAAATACTTAGATGGTCAATTTATTCGCATGCTGATGGATCAGGAGGAAATTAAGAAATCAGAAAATGTCTTGAAAATGAGTCCTAAGAATTAAACCTCGGTATAAATTTCTTCAAAGGGAATACGAAAACGTTCCCCATATACACCTTCGGGTTGGCGAATTCCACAAGACACAATCATATTGATTTCGGCTCCTCTGGGAAGCTGAAGTAATCGCTTTACACGCCAGGTATCAGATCCTTCCATTGGGCAAGTATCATAACCTTCTGCAGCCATGGATAACATAAAAGTTTGAGCTGCTAATCCACAAGATTTATGGGCTACGATTCGCATATCACTATTTCTTACTTCGCGATACATTGGTTTAAATAAACCAGTAACCAAAATCATCAGGTATTTGAAAAAACCTAGAATCCCTAAAAAATCAGAATAGGCAAACGGAATAATTTTTCCGTAATAATTACGAGCTACTTTTTCTCTTGAAGACATTTCTGATTTTGGATTGTTCTTTCCGAAAACGGAATCCATGAATCCTAGATTTGCCTTTGCGCGTTGTCTCCATAAATCTTTACGCGCAACAAAAACCACCAATTGCTGTGCGGTTCGAGCTGCATTCTGGTTAAAACAAAAAGGCGCTATTTTTTGAATGGTTTCTTTTGAGGTGATATGGTAAAATTCCCACAATTGTAAATTGCTACTCGTAGGAGCCAAACTTGCTTGCTCCAGACATTTTTTCACGATTACAGTATCTATTGGTTTTTCTGGGTTGTAAACACGAACAGAACGTCTGTGCTGTATTGCTTCAGAAACGGTTTTTTCGCTTGTTTTAGCCAAATTTCATGAGGTTTTTAAGTTGCTTTAATTTTCCTTTATAAGGTGCATAGCGTGTAGGTACATCGAGCCAGGTTCCACGAGATACGATTCCTTTTTTGTGAGAGAAAGTATCAAAAGTTTGTTTCCCATGATAGCCACCGATTCCACTTTCACCAACACCACCAAAAGGTAATCTGTGATTGGCAAAATGAACGGTAGTATCATTTATGGTTCCGCCACCGAATGAATATTCATGAATCAATTTCTTAGCAAATCCATTCTTGTTACTGAAAATATAAAAAGCCAATGGTTTATCGTATTTCCCAATTATTGTGGCAATATCATTTTCTGTTTCATAGGAAATGATAGGTAAAATAGGGCCAAAAATTTCGCCCTTCATGACTTCACTATCTAAACTAGGTTCATCAATAAGTGTCGGTGCGATGTAGCAATCATCTTTGTTTGTTTTACCTCCAATAAGGATATTTTCATTCTCAAGCATAATTGCCAAACGCTCGAAATTTCTCGTATTGACAATCCTTGGGAAATCTGATGATTGTTCAGGATCATCCCCATAGGCTAATGTGATCTCTTCTTTCATGGCGCTCACAAAAGCATTCTTCTGAGATTTGTGAATCAAAATGTAATCTGGCGCAATACATGTTTGTCCACCATTGATAAATTTACCCCATACAATACGCTTGGCTGCCAGTTTGATAGATGCAGAATCATCTACAACACATGGGCTTTTTCCACCCAATTCCAGTGTTACCGGAGTGATAAATTCAGCTGCTGCCTTCGCTACAATTCGTCCCACATTTACACTTCCTGTAAAGAAAATATAATCCCATCGTAAGGTTAATAATTCCTGAGCAACAGGAACTCCACCTTCTACAACACCCACGTGTTTCGCATCGAATACAGCTTCAATAATTTCACGAAGAATAGTGCTTGTATGTGGTGTTAATTCTGATGGTTTAAGTACAACGGTATTTCCAGCGGCAATAGCTCCAATAATCGGCGATATGGCCAATTGAAATGGATAATTCCAAGGTGCAATAATCAACACAGTTCCATATGGCTCAGAATAGATTTTTGCTGATGATGGAAAGTTTAACATCGACGGAAGGACCTTTTTTGGTTTATTCCATTTTTCAATGTTTTTGATTGCCATTTTCAATTCGGAATAGACAATAGACGTTTCTGTCATAATAGCTTCATATTCCGATTTTTTAAAATCATTATACAAGGCCTGAACGATATCGGCTTCTCGTTTAAAAAGTTCACTTTGTAATTTACGCAGGGCATTCTTACGAAAAGAAATATCTTTTGTTTGCTGTGAGGCAAAAAATTGCTTTTGAGCACTCACTAATTTTGGAATATCCATAAATTAAATTCGTTGTAATTTTTTGTTCATGATTCTAAACCACAATGGTGGAAACAGTGATAATACCATCATTCCCGGATAACCAGTTGGCATTTGCGGACTTTCGGGTAAGGTTTTAAGTAATTGATAGTGTTTGCTTCCGTTGTAGTGATGATCAGAATGACGTGAAAGATTAAATAATAAAACTTGTCCTACTTGATGATCAGAATTCCAAGAATGTGTTCTTTTTACACGCTCGTAGCGACCAAATTTGTTCTTTTCTCGAAGTAATCCGTAGTGTTCGATGTAGTTAACGGTTTCTAATAAAACGATTCCGACAACTGCTGCAGCGACAAAACTTAAAAAGACAAACTGACCAAAAAAGTAATAAATGGAAACTAACAAAGCGATATTACCCAGTGTGTAAATGACCATTCTATTTTGAATATGAAACCAACTTCTTCCAGATTCTATCATTCGCTTGTTTTCCAATTGCCATGCTTGCTGATAGCTTTGAAAATGTGATCGAAACCAGAATACATATAACAGCTCATTTTTTCTGGCGGTGGCGGCATCCTCTGGAGTAGCTACATTAAAGTGATGTCCTGCATTATGATAAGGCAAGAAGTGTGTGTTCAATGAAGTGAGTAATAAAATTTCACCAATAAATTCATCAATTCGATTATTGCGATGCCCTAATTCATGTCCGACATTAATTCCGATAACACCACACATAATTCCCATAGAAAAAATTCGTCCAACATATTCGGATGTAGTTAATCCCGTTTCAGCAATCGAGTAAAAAAAGAATACCAAAAAGACTAATTGAATCGGGAGTGTAGCATATAAGATATAGGTATAGGCTTTGTTTTCTTTTTCATGCGTTTCTTCTTCCTTCGAGAAGTTTTCTTTGTTTGGCGGAATGAACAATTCCAGCAATGGGACAAAACCAAAAAATACAATTGCTGGTAAGTGGGTTAGCCAACCTCTTTCTGTAAATGAGAAGTAAACAACAACGGGAAGAATTAAAATAGACAGATATTTAAACGCTTTCATGTTTTGAGTAAATTGTTTCTAAAGATAACAATTACTCACATGCGTTCCAAACAGGGTCTTCAGGTGGTTTGGCCTCAATAGTTAAACGTTCTTTTGATACTGGATGAACAAATTCAATCTTGCGCGCATGAAGGTGGATACTGGCATCTTTGTTGCTTCTCGGAAAGCCATATTTTAAATCCCCTTTAATGGGGGATCCAATGTGTGATAGTTGAGTGCGAATCTGATGGTGACGTCCTGTTTCTAACTGAATTTCGAGCAGATGGTAATGATCTAATTCCTTTAGAACTGAGTAGTGTAAAATAGCCCTTTTCGAATCTTTAATCTCTTTTTCATATGCTTTTGATTTATTTTTCTGATGGTCTTTCTTCAGAAAATGGATTAATGTATCGGCTGATTTTGGAGGTCGGTTTTTGACGACGGCCCAATAGGTTTTTTGGATATCCTTATCTCTTAATTTTTTATTTAATCGTTCTAAAGCTTTTGACGTTCTGGCAAAAATGATAATCCCAGAGGTAGGACGATCTAATCGATGAACAACACCTAGATAAACATTGCCAGGCTTATTGTACTTGTCTTTTATATAAGATTTTACTACTTCGCTCAACGGAGTGTCTCCGGTTTTGTCACCCTGCGAAATATCACCCGGTTGCTTATTGACAACAATGATGTGGTTGTCTTCAAAAAGAATGTCAAGATTGTCTTTTGTCGAAGCCATTATTTCTTATGAATTGGCTAAATCTTTATTGATTTGATCGATGTAATTTAAGAATTCATCTCGACCCAAACCATTAGAAGAGGAAGTGATAAATGAAGTCGGCAATTCTTCCCAGTATTCTAATAGCTTCGTTTTATAACTGTTGATTTGCTTTTCTAATTTCGTGGGGGTTAGCTTGTCTGCCTTAGTGAATATGATTGAAAACGGAATGAAGTTTTCGCCTAAAAATTGCATGAAATCCAAGTCTATTTTCTGCGGATCGTGGCGACAATCAATCAAAACAAAAGAACAAACTAATTGCTTGCGTTGCAAAAAGTAGTTTTCAATATATTTCTGAAAAGTGGCTTTTTTCTTTTTAGAAACACGCGCATATCCGTATCCTGGAAGGTCCACTAAATACCAGGAATTATTGATCTTAAAATGATTGATTAATTGTGTTTTTCCAGGAGTCGATGAGGTTTTTGCTAAATGGCGACGCTCCATCAACATATTGATTAACGATGATTTACCAACATTAGACCGACCAATAAATGCGTACTCCGGAATTCGATCCTTCGGACATTTATCAACAGCAGTATTACTTACAACAAATTCTGCCGAATAAATTTTCATGATTTAAATATTTCGAGAAGTAAACCAACCGTATAATACTTCGTTAAATTCGGTGGGTCTTTCCATCATGGCTGCATGACCACATTTGTCTATCCAGAACAAATCGGCATCTGGCAATAATTTTTGAAAATCTTCTGCAACTTCTGGTGGTGTAACATTGTCTTGTTTACCCCAGATGATGCAAGAAGGTTGTTTCATATTTGGTAAATCCTTTGCCATATTATGACGGATGGCACTTTTCGCAATTGCTAAGGTTTTAATGACCGAATTTCTGTCATTTACAATGCCGTACACATCATCAACTAGTTCTTTGGTTGCAATCTTAGGGTTGTAAAATACATCGCGCGTTTTTTGCTCGATATATTCATAATTTCCACGTTTTGGGAAACTATCACCCATAGATTTTTCATATAACCCAGAACTACCTGTTAATACCAAGGCTTGTACTTTTTCTGGAAAATGTTTGGTGAAGTACAACGCAATATGCCCTCCTAAAGAATTCCCAAGCAGAATCGCTTTGTCCAATTCTTTGAACTCCATGAATTCCTTTAAAAACTTAGCTAAGTTTTTAACATTAGTTTCCAATAACGGAAGGGTATACAGTGGTAATTCAGGAATCAATACCCGATATCCTTTTTTTGAGAAATAATAAAAGGTTTCATCAAAATTACTCAAGGCTCCCATCAATCCGTGCAACACGATAATTGCTGGTCCTTCACCCGCTTCTGCGTATGTAAATTTTCCTTCCTTTTTTAAACTGTTTTCTGTCAAACCTGAAATGTATTTCTAGAGCAAATGTATGCTTTTTTTTAGAATATGATGCTTCTGATTTTTAATCCTGATTCGTTTCAAAAATGGGGAGAAAAATATCAAAAAGTCACTTCGGTTTTAGAACTTATTAACAATGTGGTAAAAAGTGGTAAAAAGTGGTAAAATTTATATATTTTTGATTTCATCAAGTTAACCATGAATCATTTAGTAGGAACATACGATTGTAAAGCAGACGCCAAGGGTAGGGTCTTAATGCCTACTGCTTTTAAAAAGCAATTGGCTTCTGAAATTCCTAATGGTTTTGTGATTAAAAGAGCTGTTTTTCAACCTTGTTTGGAATTGTATCCAATGTCGGAGTGGGAGAGCATGATGAGTAAAATGAACAAGTTAAATAGATTTGTGAAAAAGAACAATGATTTCATTCGGCGATTTACCGCGGGTGTGAAGCAATTAGAATTGGATGCCTCTGGTCGTTTTCTAATTCCGAAAAATCTTTGTGATTTCGCAGGAATCCAGAAAGAAGTGGTCATGTCTTCATCGATTAATATTATTGAGATTTGGGATAAGACCAACTATGAAAAAGCAATTGATGATGCGGCTCTTGACTTTGCGCAATTGGCTGAAGAAGTAATGGGAAATACCGATGCAGATGAGTTACCATAATCCTGTCTTGCTTAACGAGTGTATTCAAGGTCTGAATATTAAGGAAAATGGTGTTTATGTGGATGTAACTTTCGGAGGAGGAGGTCATTCTAAGGAGATTTTAAAACACTTAGGTCCGAATGGTAAACTTTTCGGATTCGATCAGGACAAAGATGCGCAACAAAATAGTATCGATGATGGTCGTTTTGTACTTATTCCCGAAAATTTTAGATACATCAGTCGTTTTTTACGATTCCATCAGGTGAAAAAAGTAGATGGGATTTTAGCTGATTTAGGAGTCTCTTCTTTTCAATTCGATAGCCCGGAAAGAGGTTTTTCAACTCGTTTTGATGCAGAATTAGATATGCGAATGAATCGGAGTGATCAATTATCAGCTAAAGACATTTTGAATACTTATCCAGAGGAGCAATTAGCAAATCTTTTCTACTCGTACGGGGAATTGAGAAGTTCTCGTGGCATCGCAAGTGCGATTGTAAATGCTAGAAAAAATCAACTAATCAATTCTAGTTTTGAATTGACAGGAGTTTTGCAAAAGTTCTTACCTGCAAAACGGAAAAATAAAATCCTTGCTCAAATTTTTCAGGCACTTCGAATTGAGGTGAATCAGGAAATGGAAGTATTGAAAGAGTTTTTGAATCAGATTCCAGATTTATTAAATCCAGAAGGAAGACTTTGTGTGATTTCATATCACTCGCTCGAAGATCGATTAGTGAAGCGATTCATTCGAACTGGGTTGTTTGAAGGAGAGCCAGAAAGAGATATGTATGGAAATTTTTCAGTCCCATTAAAGAAAATAGGGGGATTGATTACGCCTTCAGCGAATGAGATTAAAGAAAATAACAGGGCAAGAAGTGCCAAATTACGAATTGCAATACCGAGTTAGAATGTCGAAGGTTAAAAAAGGAATTTATGGTGCTTTGCGTGGCAGTTTTTTGACGGATGAAACATCTTTCAAAAACTGGCGTATCATCCTTTTTGTGGTCGCGTTGTTGTTAATCATGATTTCTAGCTCGCATAGTGTATACAAGAAGTCAATTAAAATTTCGGAACTCAATAAAAAGAAGCGCTCCCTTACAGCAGAATATGTGGACACCAAAACCACATTAATGCAGATGCAAATGGAATCAAGTGTCCGTGAGCAGGTAGAAAAAATAGGTTTGGTTCCGTCAGAAGATCCTCCAAAAAAAATAAAAGTGATTGTAAAAAAATAATGGAGCATCACAAGAAGAACATATTAAAGCGTTTTTACATCATGGCTGGAGTGATGAGTCTTTTACTGCTTGCAATAATAGGTAGGGTAGTTGACTTGCAGTATGTGAATGGTAAAAAATACAAGCTGCTATCTTCTGAGCTTACCTTAAAACAGGATACCATTTTTGCAAATAAAGGAAATGTCTATGCTTCGGATGGAGATCTGTTAGCTACTTCGATGTCAAAATTTACCATTCGCATGGATGTGATGGCGCCAAAGTCAAAAGCTTTTAATACTGAAGTTGGAAACCTAGCCACGTCATTAGCCGCCATGTTCGGAAATTCAAAATCCTACTACGAATCCAAATTGCGAAGAGCAAGAAAAGTTGGAAATCGATATTTGCTTATCGCTAAAAATGTTGGATACAACGATTACTTAAAAGTGAAGCAGTTTCCAATATTTAAACTTGGTGTTTATCGCGGTGGATTTATTGCAGAGCAACGAACAGTTAGGGTGCATCCAATTGGAAAAATTGCAGAACGTACCATTGGGTATGATGATTTTAGAGGTGAAGTCGGAATTGAAGGTGCTTTTGCTGATTTTTTAGAGGGCTCGAATGGATTGCGATGGAAACAAAAAATTGCAAAAGGGCAATGGAAGCCAATTTCTGATGTCAACGAAAAGGAGCCTATCAATGGTCATGATGTCATTACAACTATTGATGTAAATATTCAGGATATTACCCATCATGCCTTATTAAAACAATTAGAGTATTTCGAAGCAGATCATGGTTGTGCTGTAGTGATGGAGACAGCTACCGGTGAGGTGAAGGCTATATCAAACTTAGGAAGAACATCCGAAGGAAAATATTACGAAAAAAGAAATTATGCGCTTTGGGAAAGTCATGAGCCTGGGTCTACCTTTAAGTTGGCCAGTTTAATGGCAGCTCTAGAAGATCGTGTGATTGATACGTCAACTATTATTGATACAGAAAAGGGTAAAATTTTCATTCATAATCGTAAGGTGGAAGATTCTAGAAGAGGTGGTTTTGGAGTGATTTCTGCCGCTCGAGTTTTTGAATTGTCTTCCAATGTCGGAATCGTCAAATTGATGAAAGAACATTATGATGAAAATCCGGAAAAGTTCACAGATAAACTCGTTGAATACGGATTTACAAAGCCAATCGGATTCAAAATCAAAGGGGAAGGAAAACCGTATATCCCAAATCCGAATGATAAAAAACGATGGAACAAGATTTCCTTAGAATGGATGTCTTGGGGGTATGGAGTGTCTGTCACTCCTATGCAAACTTTAATGTTTTACAATGCCGTGGCAAATGACGGAGTGATGGTAAAACCAATGTTCGTTAAAGAGCTAAGACGAGGTAATGTCGTAGAAAAGCGATTTGAAACCGAAGTGGTAAATCCAAAAATTGCTTCTCAATTGACCTTAAATAAACTGAAAAAGGTGATGGAAAATGTTGTTGTAAAGGGAACGGCAGATAACATTTATTTACCTCGTTTTTCAATGGCTGGTAAAACGGGTACTGCCAAAAAGTTTATCCCAAGAGTGAAGAATAAAAATGGAGAATATGAGGGTGGTTATTACTCAAATCAGAAGTATGTGGCTTCTTTTGCTGGCTTCTTTCCGGTTGATAAACCCAAATATTCATGCATCGTAGTAATTCACGAGCCTAAAAAGGAAAAAGGGTATTACGGAGCTACAGTTGCTGCCCCTGTTTTTAAAGAAATCGCACAAAAGATTTATGCCACATCCCCAGAAGATGAAATCATCAATAGTAGCAAAGTACAATTTGCGTCTCTAGAAAAAGACTATCAAAAATTTGAAAAAATTCAAGCTAAAGAATATTCGCGAATTCCAAATGTAAAAGGAATGACGGGTATGGATGCTGTCTCCCTATTAGAAAATTTAGGATTAAAGGTAAAGCTAAACGGAATTGGAAAGGTGCAGTCACAATCTATTAAAAAAGGTGAAAAAGTAATCAAAGGTTCAATCATCATTTTAAAACTCTCATAAACTGAAAAAGTTACAAGACATATTGTATCAGGTAGCTATCAATAGCGTTGCAGGTAACACGGCAATTGAAATCAATGAAATCCACTTTGATTCGAGAAAAGTTGGTGTTAATGATGTATTTGTAGCGCAGCGAGGCTGGCAGGTTGATGGTCATGACTACATTGTAAAGGCAATTTCTAATGGTGCCTCTGTGGTTGTGTGTGAAGAATTGCCAACCTCAATTTCGGATTCAGTTACGTTTATTGAAGTGGATAATTCCAGTTCGGCATTAGCTGTTATGGCTTCCAATTATCATGGAAATCCGTCGTCAAAATTAAAATTGGTTGGTATCACAGGAACCAATGGAAAGACGACCGTAGCGGCTTTATTATATGAATTGTTTTTGAAAGCTGATAAAAAAGTCGGATTGCTTTCTACCGTAAAAGTGATGGTGAATACCAAAGAATATAAAGCTACACATACCACTCCAGATTCAATTGCAATTAACAGTCATTTGGCCAATATGGTTTCAGAAGGAGTTGAGTATTGTTTTATGGAGGCGAGTTCGCATGGAATCCATCAGAAAAGAAGTGAAGGACTGACTTTTGCAGGTGGAATTTTTACGAATCTTTCTCACGATCATCTTGATTATCATAAAACATTTGCTGAGTACAGAGATGTAAAGAAATCATTCTTCGATCAGCTGCCAAAAGGAGCTTTTGCTCTTACAAATGCAGATGATAAAAATGGGTTGTATATGCTTCAAAACACAAAAGCATCCAAATCAACCTATGCCTTAAAGTCTTATGCAGATTCAAAAGCTAAGATTCTGGAGAAACAATTTTCCGGAACCTTATTAAGTATCAATGGGACTGAAGTCTGGACCAAATTAATCGGAGAATTTAATGTGTACAATTTGCTAGCAATTGCTAGGACTGCGGATTTGCTGGGTCTTGATAAAATAGAGGTGTTGACGATTATTAGCCAGTTGGAAAGTGTATCAGGTCGGTTTGAGTATGTTGTTTCAGATCATCAGGTTACTGGTATTGTCGATTATGCGCATACGCCTGATGCATTGAAAAATGTACTTAAAACAATAAATGACATCCGTACTGGAAATGAAACCGTGATTACTGTTGTGGGCTGTGGTGGAGATCGAGACCGAACCAAGAGGCCTAAAATGGGCAATATTGCCTCGGAATTAAGTAATCAGGTGATTTTCACTTCCGATAACCCAAGGAGCGAAGATCCACAAGAAATTCTTGATGAAATAGAAAAGGGTGTTTCACCAGAAAATTTCAAAAAAATACTGACTATTATCGATAGAAAACAGGCCATCAAAACGGCTTGTAAACTAGCGAATCAAGGTGATATAATTCTGGTTGCTGGAAAAGGACATGAGAACTATCAGGAAATCAAAGGGGAGCGATTCCATTTTGATGATTTAGAAGAATTAACCAACAATTTCAATCAATTAAAACACTAAAAACATGCTGTATTACCTATTTGAATATTTAGAAAATCAATACAATTTGACTGGTGCCAGCGTGTTTCAGTTTATCACATTTAGAGCAGCAGCAGCATTTATTTTGTCGCTATTGATTTCTTCAATTTATGGTAAACGAATCATAAATTTCTTGCGTAAGCAACAAGTAGGAGAAACAATTCGTGATTTAGGATTGGAAGGCCAAACGCAGAAGTCGGGAACACCAACTATGGGTGGAATTATAATTATTCTAGCGACTGTAATACCGGCATTATTACTAGCGAAAATTGACAATATATACGTAATCATCTTGCTAATCACCACGCTTTGGATGGGCTTCATTGGTTTCTTAGATGATTACATTAAAGTCTTCAAAAAAGACAAAAAAGGGTTAAAAGGAAAATTTAAAGTATTAGGTCAAATAGGATTAGGACTTTTTGTTGGATTCACTTTGTATTTCAATGATGGCGTGAAGATGAAAGAGAAATTACCTGTGAATCAACAGGTCGTTCAGAAAGACGGAGGAAAGCTGCTATTCGGTGATGCCATCAAATCAACTAAAACAACAATCCCGTTCCTTAAAAATAATGAGTTGGATTATGCCAAAGTCCTTTCGTTTCTGGGTGAAGGTTATGAGAAATACGGGTGGATAGTTTTCGTCTTAATCACGGTATTTATTGTAACTGGAATTTCGAATGGCGCCAATTTAACGGATGGAATTGATGGTCTTGCGGCTGGTTCATCAGCAATTATGGTCGTCACTTTGGCGGTGTTTGCCTGGGTCTCTGGTAACATCATTTTTGCAGATTACCTCGATGTAATGTACATCCCGAATTCAGGAGAAATGACAGTTTTCATCTTGGCATTCGCGGGGGCATTAATTGGGTTCTTATGGTATAATACTTATCCGGCACAAGTATTCATGGGGGATACGGGTAGTTTGACTATTGGCGGAATCATAGCAGTTATCGCAATTGCGATTCGTAAAGAATTGTTGCTGCCACTATTGGCTGGAATTTTTGTAATAGAAAACTTATCTGTGATTCTTCAAGTGTCCTGGTTTAAGTACACCCGAAAAAAGTTTGGTGAGGGTAGACGCATTTTCAAGATGTCACCATTACATCACCATTATCAAAAATTGAATTATCACGAAAGTAAAATAGTTGTACGGTTTTGGATTGTCGGAATTATGCTGGCAGTATTCACCATTGTAACACTAAAACTAAGATAGATTGAAAAAGTTAGCAATTCTCGGTGGAGGAGAAAGCGGTGTAGGAACTGCCTTGTTAGCTCAAAAAGAGGGCTACCAGGTTTTTATTTCTGATATCGGGCGAATTGCGGAGAAATATAAAGAAGTTCTTTTACATCATAAGATTGATTTTGAAGAAGGGCAACATGATGAGGCCAGAATTTTAGATGCTGATGTCATTATGAAAAGCCCAGGGATTCCTGAAAAAGTAGAGATTGTTCAGAAAGCAATGGAAAAAGGAATATCGGTCATTTCAGAAATGGAGTTTGCATGTGAATATACTGCAGCTCATTTAATCGGAATAACCGGATCTAACGGAAAAACAACAACTACCATGCTTACACATCATTTGCTGAAAAATGGTCGAATAAATGCGGGAATTGCCGGTAATATTGGAGACAGTTTTGCACAACAAGTTGCGGAAAATGATTATCCGAATTACGTTTTGGAGATCAGTAGTTTTCAGTTGGATGGGGTTGAGAAATTCAACTGTCCAATTGCTATTCTTACCAATATTACTCCAGATCATCTAGATCGATATAATTACAATTTTGATGATTATGTCGCATCGAAATTCAGAATCACTATGAATCAAACAAAAGATGATTTCTTCATATATGATGCAGATGATGAAGGAATTGCAAGAGGATTAAAAAAACATAAAACAAATGCGACTATGGTTCCTTTTTCAATGGAAAGAGAATTGGAATTCGGTGCCTATGTCAAAAACAACGAAATAATAACAACCATAAATAAAGATAAATTTAAAATGCCATTATCAACATTGTCCTTAAAAGGAAAACACAACACAAAAAACGCTATGGCTGCCACCTTAGCTGCTCAATTATTAAAAGTCAGAAATCAGACGATAAAAGAAAGTTTAGCCAACTTCGAGGGTGCTGAACATCGTTTGGAATTTGTGATGAAAAAAGAGGGTGTCGAATATATTAATGATTCAAAAGCTACCAATGTAAATGCCACGTATTACGCGCTGGAGTGCATGGATAAAACTACCATTTGGATTGTTGGTGGAGTAGATAAAGGAAATGATTATCTCGATTTAATGCCACTGGTAAGAGAAAAAGTGAAAGCCATTGTTTGTTTAGGAATCGATAATGAGAAAATCAAGCAAACTTTCGGTAATGTGGTTGATATTATCGTAGAAACTGCTGGGGCAGAAGAAGCGGTAAAGGTATCAAAGAAAATTGCAGAGCGAGGAGAAGTTGTGTTGTTGTCTCCGGCTTGTGCAAGTTTTGATTTGTTCAAAAATTATGAAGATAGAGGTAACAAATTTAAAGAAGCAGTAAAGAGAATCTAAATACCAATTCTTGAAAAGTATTTTTAAACAATTAAAGGGAGATAAAACGATTTGGGCAATAGTAGCCATATTGGCGCTATTCTCATTCATGCCGGTTTTTAGTGCCAGTACCAATTTGGTGTATGTGGTAGGAAAAGGGTCTACTATGGGTTATTTACTGAAACATATGGTGCTAGTTATTATGGGCTTCGTAATTATCTACATTGTTCATCGAATTCCATATCGATATTTTTCAGGAGGGTCGGTGTTAATGATTCCTGTTGTGGTGATGCTTTTGATTTTTACCCTCGCTCAAGGAACTTTGATTGGAGGGGAAAATGCAAGTCGATGGATACGGATTCCATTTGTAGGAATCGGATTTCAAACATCCACATTAGCAGGCGTGGTTTTGATGGTGTATGTGGCCCGATACCTAGCTAAAAACCGTGATAAAACTATTGATTTTAAGGAAAGCTTAATTCAGTTTTGGTTGCCAATCGGATTGGTACTTATGCTTATTCTTCCGGCGAACTTTTCAACTACCGCTATCATATTTTCAATGATTTTGGTGATGAGTTTTATAGGCGGTTATCCATTGAAATACTTGGGATATATTGTTGGTATAGGCGTGTTCTCATTAGCATTTTTTGTTTTGATAGTGAAAGCTTTTCCTGATGCCATGCCAAACCGAGTTCAAACCTGGCAAAGTAGAATTGAAAATTTTGCAGCCAATGACGGAAAAGAATCCTATCAGGTTGAAAAAGCAAAAATTGCAATTGCAACGGGTGGAATGGTTGGAAAAGGGCCTGGGAAAAGTGTGCAAAAGAACTTTTTACCACAGTCTACTTCAGATTTTATTTATGCGATCATTATTGAAGAATTCGGATTAATAGGTGGTGTGCTCATCGTTTCGATTTACTTCTTATTGCTATTTCGGCTTTTTGTGGTCGTTCGAAATACAGCCACGGTTTTTGGTTCCCTTCTGGTATTGGGAGTGGGGCTTTCAATAATATTTCAAGCCATCATCAATATGTGTGTGGCGACAAATTTGTTCCCGGTTACGGGTCAAACATTACCGCTTATTAGTAGTGGTGGTACTTCTATTTGGATGACGTGCTTTGCACTAGGAATGGTTTTAAGTGTGAGTGCATCCAAAGAAGAGACAGAAGAAGATATTTTAGACGATAATCCTTTAGATATTTTACATGAAACACTATAAGTTTTTAATATCTGGAGGAGGTACAGGCGGGCATATTTATCCGGCCATAGCAATTGCAAACGCATTACAGAAAAAATATCCGGATGCCGAATTTTTGTTCGTTGGTGCAAAGGATAAAATGGAAATGGAGAAAGTTCCGGCGGCAGGATATACAATTAAAGGATTATGGATCTCTGGGTTTCAGCGACAACTGACCATTAAAAACTTAATGTTCCCTTTTAAGTTGATTTCAAGTACACTTAAGGCTTTCGGAATTGTAAGAAATTTCAAGCCGACAATAGCAATTGGTACCGGAGGATTTGCGAGCGGACCAACATTGTTTGCTGCAGCTAGAAAAGGAATTCCAACGTTAATTCAGGAGCAGAATTCCTATCCAGGAATCACAAATAAGCTGTTATCGAAAAATGCAAAAAAGGTATGTGTTGCCTATGATCGATTGGAAAGATTTTTTCCTAAAGAGAAGATTATTAAAACTGGAAATCCAGTTCGACAGGACTTATTGAATACCTCAGAAAAGAGGACTGAAGCATTGTCGTTTTTCAATTTGGAAAAAGGTCAAAAGACACTATTGGTTTTAGGAGGAAGTTTAGGGGCGAGAAGAGTGAATCAGTTAATTGAGGAACAATTGCCATTGTTTGATAAAATGAAAGTTCAGGTGCTTTGGCAATGCGGGAAACTATATTTCGAGGAATACAAAAAGTACAGTGAATTGAATAACATTCAGGTATTTGAGTTCATAAGAGAGATGGATTTTGCCTATGCCGCTGCGGATATGATTATCTCAAGAGCCGGAGCCAGTTCGGTATCAGAACTATGCATTGTTGGAAAGCCCGTGATTTTTATTCCGTCTCCAAATGTCGCGGAGGATCATCAGACGAAAAATGCAAAATCAATAGTAGATGAAAATGCGGCTCTTATGATTGCTGAGAAAAATGTGGATGGTTTCGAAGATTTGTTTGTAGGGCTTGTTTCGGATGAGAATCGACAAAAAGAACTATCGAAAAATATAAAATCGTTGGCATTACCCAATGCTACCGATTCAATTGTGAATGAAATTGAAAAACTAATTCAGTGATAACAAAAGAAGTACAAAATATCTATTTCATAGGAATCGGAGGCATCGGAATGTCTGCGATTGCTCGGTATTTTGTGCGTCAAGGAAAATATGTTTCAGGATACGATAAAACGCCAACTTTAATTACTAAGGAATTATCAGTTTTAAATGTGGATGTATACTTTGAAGAAGATGTCGCTCGTATATCTTCTTCAAATATCACTCCCGAAAACACTTTGGTAGTGTACACGCCAGCAATTCCGAAGGAACATAAAGAGTTGGTCTATTTTTTTGCCAATGGTTTTAACGTTTTAAAGAGAGCTGCAGTGCTTGGTGAAATAACCAAAAATAGTTTTTCATTGGCGGTTGCAGGAACTCATGGAAAAACGACTACTTCCTCAATTTTAGGGCATATCATGAGTAGTCAAAACGCAACCTCTTTTTTAGGAGGAATAGCAGAGAATTACAGTTCGAATTTGATTTTGGGCGGAAGTGAAATTTCTGTAGTAGAGGCCGATGAATTTGATCGATCATTTTTGAAACTATCGCCGAATATCGCTTGTATCACTTCTATGGATGCCGATCATCTCGATATTTATGGAGAACACGATGCGTTATTGGAATCGTTTCAGGCTTTTGCAAATAAGGTGACAGATCAAATGATCGTTGCAAAAGGACTGCCCTTGGATGGATTGACTTATGCGATTAATGAAGAAGCCGATTACATAGGCCAAAATGTAAGCATTACTGATGGTTATTATGAATTTGATATTCAGACACCAAAATACGTGGTGAAAGACGTTCACTTTTCATTGCCAGGAAGGCATAATATGATGAATGCGATTGCTGCATTTGCGATGGCGGATTGTTACGGAGTAGACCATGAAACGATTAAGAAACAGCTAAAATCGTTCGCAGGAGTTCAACGACGATTTTCATACCGAATAAAGCGAGATGATTTTGTACTCATTGATGATTATGCACATCATCCGACGGAAATTAATGCAGTGTACCAGTCGGTAAGAGAGTTGTATCCAAATGATAAAGTGCTAACTGTTTTTCAGCCTCATTTATTCTCAAGAACCAAAGATTTTATCGATGATTTTGCGAGGTCGTTAGAGCAATTTGATGAGGTTGCCTTATTAGATATTTATCCCGCAAGAGAATTGCCTATTGAAGGGGTTAGCTCGAGCTGGCTATTAGATAAAATAAAGAATCCGAATAAAAAATTGATTACCAAAGGGGAGGTAAAACAAAGAATTTTAGATTCAAAATGTAAGATTATTACCATGTTAGGAGCTGGAGATATTGGTGTATTGATTCAAGAAGTTAGTTGGGAATTAAAAATGGATTATGAAAAGAATTAAGCGATTTTTGAAATACGGTCTGTTATTAATTTTAATCGTCGGAATTGGAGTTTTACAATCCTTTTCGAATCGTAAAAATGAACGTAAAATAGTAAGTGAGATTGCCGTTGATTTCGGGGGTCAGAATCCGTATTTTTTGAGTCAGGCTATGGTTAATAAATTGTTAATACAAAATGGTGAACCCCTTACAAATCAAGCAAAATCTGAATTAGATTTACATAATTTGGAGTCTAAGGTAACAGAAAATTCGTATGTAGATGCCGCCTCTGTTTTTATGACCATAACGGGGGAGTTAAAAACGACTGTTGTTGAGAAGAAACCTATTGCCCGATTTATCGCGTTGGATAGCTCTTTTTATATTGATAGTAAAGGGTTTAGAATGCCTCTTTCGGATCATTTCACTCCTAGAGTAATTTTAGTATCGGGTGCAGAAAATACTGATGATGTAATCGAAATGACACCACTTTTAAATACGATTTATGCTGATGATTTTCTTAAAAAAGAATTGATTGGCGTAGAACTAAAGAAGGATAAAGAGATTGAGTTTAAAGTGCGAAGCGGAGATTACTCGATTAAGTTCGGACGATTAAATGACATTGATATAAAATTTAATAAGCTTAAAGCGTTTTATAATAAATCGTTTAACGAAGAGATAATGAGAAATTATAAAAACATAAACTTAAAATATCACAACCAGGTGGTATGTGCAAAATAGAGCAGTATGGAGAACAATAAAATAGCAGTTGGTTTAGATATTGGGACAACTAAAATTGTTGCCATGATTGGTCGTAAAAACGAGTACGGTAAGATCGAGGTTGTTGGAATTGGAAAAGCGAAAAGTTTAGGTGTAAAAAGAGGAGTGGTAAGTAATATTACACAGACAATTCAATCTATTCAACAGGCAGTTGATGAAGCTGAAGGAACTTCAGGATTAAAGATTGATGAAGTGGTTGTAGGGATTGCTGGACAGCATATTAGAAGTTTACACCATAGTGATTACATTACTCGAATTAATGCCGATGAAGTCATTGACGAAGTAGATATAGAAAACCTAGTGAATCAAGTACATAAATTGGTCATGTTGCCAGGTGAGGAAATCATTCATGTGCTTCCTCAAGATTTTAAAGTAGATTCTCAAGGAGATATCAAAGAGCCAATTGGAATGTACGGAGGACGATTGGAAGCAAATTTCCATGTAGTTGTCGGTCAGGTATCATCCATTCGAAACATCGGTCGTTGCGTGAAAAGCGCCGGATTAAATCTTAAAGATATCACATTAGAACCGTTAGCCTCTGCATCCGCAGTTTTAAGCCAGGAAGAAAAAGAAGCTGGAGTTGCTTTGATTGATATAGGAGGTGGAACAACGGACCTAGCCATTTTTAAAGATGGAATCATTAGACATACGGCAGTTATTCCATTTGGAGGAAATGTCATTACCGATGATATCAAAGAAGGGTGTTCGATAATTGAGAAACAGGCAGAACTCCTGAAGATTAAGTTTGGATCTGCATGGCCAGGAGAAAATAAGGAAACTGAGATTGTTTCTATACCAGGATTAAGAGGTCGAGAGCCTAAAGAAATAACATTAAAAAACCTTTCTAAAATTATTCATGCACGTGTTCAGGAAATTATTGAACATGTATACCTGGAAATAAAGAATTACGGACATGAGACAACAAAAGGGAAACTAATTGCCGGAATCGTATTAACCGGTGGTGGATCTCAATTAAAGCATTTGAGACAATTGGTAGAATACATTACAGGAATGGATGCTCGTATCGGATATCCGAATGAACATTTGGCAGGGGATTCTGATGAAACGCTTTCAAGTCCAGCCTTTGCGACAGCTGTTGGCTTGTTGATGGAAGGATTAGAGAAAGGAAATCGTGAGCCAGAGGTGATTGAAGAAACATCGGTCAAAGAAAACGAGGATCAGCCCGTTGAGGAACCAAAACCAAAAAAGAAACCCTTCTTTGAGAAATTCGCCGAAGGATTAAAAGATTTTTTAGATAACGCAGAATAAAAGAAAAAAGAAAACCAAAAATATAAGTGAAATTATGAGTACAGATCTAGGTAACATTGTTTTTGAGATGCCTAAAACGCAATCGAGTACAATTAAAGTAATCGGTGTCGGTGGGGGCGGTAGCAATGCTGTAAATCATATGTATAAACAACAAATCAGGGGTGTAGATTTTGTTATTTGTAATACGGATGCACAAGCCCTTGAGAACAGTCCTATTCCGAATAAAATTCAATTAGGAGCTAATCTTACTTCTGGATTAGGAGCGGGTGCAAATCCTGAAATTGGAGCCCAAGCTGCTAAAGAAAGTATGCAGGAAATTCAGCAAATGCTTAATGTGCATACAAAGATGGTATTCATTACAGCTGGAATGGGTGGAGGAACAGGTACTGGAGCAGCTCCAATTATTGCCAAAATCGCCAAAGACATGGATATCTTGACCGTGGGAATCGTAACTATGCCATTCCAGTTCGAAGGTCGCATGCGTGCAAAACAAGCACAATTAGGAATTGATCAATTGCGTCAGAATGTCGATTCTTTGATTGTTATCAATAATAACAAGTTGAGAGAAGTGTATGGTAACCTCGGATTTAAGGCAGGATTTTCTAAGGCTGATGAAGTATTAAGTACAGCAGCGAGAGGAATTGCAGAAGTAATTACCCATCACTATAAGCAGAATATCGATTTACATGATGCTAAAACAGTGCTTTCGAATAGTGGAACTGCGATTATGGGGTCGGCTAGGGAAGAAGGACAAAATCGTGCGAAGAATGCGATTGTGAAGGCATTAGATTCTCCATTGTTGAACGATAATAAAATTACCGGAGCTAAAAATGTATTGTTATTAATTGTTTCAGGAACTAATGAGGTAACCTTAGATGAAATTGGAGAAATCAATGATTACATCCAAACAGAGGCTGGTTTTGATGCCAATATCATCATGGGTATTGGAGAAGATGAGGAGTTAGGAGAAGCGATTTCTGTAACA
Organism: Polaribacter sp.; assembly: GCA_049889235.1. Classification (GTDB taxonomy): domain Bacteria; phylum Bacteroidota; class Bacteroidia; order Flavobacteriales; family Flavobacteriaceae; genus Polaribacter. The sequence goes on along the minus strand of JBMHDU010000006.1, from coordinate 67,967 downwards.
ATTGTTGCGACTGGATTTGCTGCTGATCAGCAGAGCTCAATAACAAATACTGAGGTTAAAAAGATTATTCATACCCTAGAAGAAGATCAAAAAGCGACCTACAATTTTGGTGAGAATACCTTGATTAAATCAACTGAAATTGAGGATGTTTCTGGTGAGAAAATTGTTCATGTATTGGAGGAAGATTGTGAAGAAACACCAACAAATGACTTGCAACAGACTACCGAAGCTATAGCCAACATGGAAGTTGAATACGAAGAGGTGTTACCCATACAAGAGGATGTAGAATTCATTATTAATGATACGACTCCGAAGGTAGAAGTAGTTGAAGAGGAAACAGATGAAATTGTAGAGGATCATTTATTATTTGATTTACCTCTTAATTCATATGAGGAAGTGAATCCAAATCAGAAAAATTTACAGTTACAAAGCGAAGTTGAGAATGAAACTTCTGTGACGGCACAGAGTGAAAAAAGATATGTGTTAGAGGATTTCAATTTAGAACCTACCATTGGTAAATCTTCTCAAATATCAAATTCCCAAGTAGAAGAAGAGGAAGAAGAAGTTCATTTTGAACTAAAAACCAAAACCATTGAAACCAATGATAATGATTTTGACGGCGAAGAAGTTTCTCCATTAAGTTTAACAATTGCTGAATTACAAAAACGTGCTGAGGAACGCAGAAAGAAAATGAAGGGATTCAATTATAAGTTTAACGAGCAGTTAAATAAGAATATTGATGAAATTGAAAAACAACCGGCCTACAAGCGTTTGGGCGTAGATTTAGAACCCAATGCTGCAATTAGTAAGTCGAAGACCTCTATCCATGCGGATGACGAAGGAATACAATTGAAAAGCAATAATAGTTTTCTGCACGACAACGTCGATTAACTAGTCCTTTAAATCTGATATATAACCAAACTAAATCCACAATTCCCTTGTGGATTTTTTGTTTTCATAATACTTTTTTATTTATCAGTAAAAAAATAACATTTAATCGAAGCAACCGGAGCATTCATCGATTATGACTTCAAACTTGAAATATTATATTGCATTTTCGAGTACCAAAAAAAGTAATTTAAGGGCAAGATTCCAATCCAATCCCCCTAAGAAACGAAACTGAATCTTGCTTCCCCTAGAGAATAAACCGCAATTAAAGTTTGCGGTTTTTTTTCATATTACTCCGAATTCTGTTTTCATTGGAAATCAAATACTAGTGTTTATGTTATACATTATTTAACACATGTAGAGTGGGTCAATTGTAACAATAATTTCAAATAGGAGTCTATAAAATAGAATCAACCTTAACAACAATCAAAATGGAATTAGAAAATACACCAAGAGTGAGACGTGGAATTTTGACATCTGCATACAAGAGAGAAATTGAATATGAAATCCGCTACGCTCATGCAGAGACGATATCAAATATGAAATTAAAAGTCACATCAGGTTTAATCAGTACACCGGGAACGGTATTGCAAATTTCGTTCTTCGCAATCGTATTAATCCTAATGACCATGTAAATGGTCTTCTCTATATATCGGAAAAGGCTCACAATTGTGAGCCTTTATTTATTTTAAAAATTCTAAATCTAAATTACTTAGGATAGAGCAGTCTTAATTCTTGATATTGCCTCTCGAATTTGAGATTCTGATGCTGCATATGAAATTCTGATACAATTTGGGAATCCAAAAGCATCACCAGTTACTGTGGCAACATTTGCGTGTTCAAGAAGATACAAGGCGAAATCATTGGCATTTGAAATTTCAACTCCATTTAATGTTTTACCAAAAAAGCTGGAGATATCTGGGAAAACATAGAAAGCTCCTGTTGGAACATTAACGTTAAACCCCTCTATTTCTTTTAATAATCCGACAATAATGTCTCTTCGAGTTCGAAATTCATCCACCATGTATTGAATCTTTTCTGTGGGAGCTAATACGGCAGTAATTGCGGCTCGCTGTGCAATACAATTTGTCCCCGAAGTTACTTGACCTTGCATTTTGGTACAAGCCTTAGCAATCCATTGTGGCGCTCCTATATATCCAATTCTCCATCCGGTCATGGCAAAGGCTTTTGCCAATCCATTTACCGTAATGGTGCGATCATACATACTTTCAATAGATGCGAAACTGAATGGTTTTGCATCATAATTAATGTGCTCATATATTTCATCAGAAAGAATATAAATCTGTGGGTATTTTTCTAGAACTTTTGCCAAAGCACGATATTCTTCTTCACTGTAAACCGTTCCACTCGGATTATTTGGCGAATTAAAAAATATCATTTTGGTTTTTGATGTAATCGCAGCTTCAAGTTGTGCTGGAGTAATTTTAAAATCATTTTCAATAGTAGAAGAAACTTCTACAAATTTCGCCTCACACAGCGTAGCAATAGCCGAATAACTTACCCAATAAGGTGTTGGAAGAATGACTTCATCACCCGGATTCAAAAGTACCTGGGCAACATTTGCAATCGACTGTTTAGCACCTGTTGAGACAACAATTTGATTTGGAGTGTATTTGACATTGTTGTCGCGTTCAAATTTGGCACAAATAGCCTCTTTTAATTCTAAATATCCATCTACAGGAGTATATGAATTGTAATTTTCGTTAATGGCCTGAATCGCAGCGTCCTTAATAAAGTCTGGGGTATTAAAATCGGGTTCACCTAAACTCAACCCAATAATATTTTTTCCTTCTGCTCTTAGTTCTCTTGCTTTTGCAGCCATAGCCAATGTCTGAGACGTTGGTAAGCTGTTGATTCGATCTGATAAGGGATGTGACATGATATTAAATTATACTAACTCAGGGTTCTTTCCTAGAATTCCCAAGTATCTAAAGTGTTCAATGATTGCTTTTCTTGTTGTTTTGTATTCGTTATATGGTAGATTGAATTCTTTTGCTGTTTCCTTCACAATCTTCGCGATTTTCTTGTAATGAACATGAGAAATATGCGGAAAAATATGATGTTCAACCTGATAATTTAATCCTCCTGTATAAAAATTTATAAACCAATTGCTCGGCGCAAAATTTGAAGTTGTATAAAGCTGATGAACCGCCCAAGAGTGTTCTAAATTACCGTCTTTATCTGGCTTAGGAGTTTCTGCCTTAGGAACAATATGTGCCAATTGGAAAATTAGACTTAGAATGATTCCTGCTGTGTAGTGCATGACGAAGAACCCCACTAAAACTTTCCACCAAGCGATTTTTAAAACCAAAATAGGTAACACAATCCAAAGGGCATAGTAAAAAATTTTAGTAATAACCAATTTAGTCCACTCGGTTGTTGGATTAGGGAATTTACCATAGGATAATTTTCGTTTCAAATAACGACGCATTTGTTTGAAATCGGTAGTAATCGCCCAGTTAATCGTTAACAAACCATAAAGGAGCACTGAATAATATTTTTGTAGTCTATGGATTTTAAACCATTTCGCATGTTTGGTAAATCGTACGATTCGACCTGCATCTAAATCTTCATCATGGTCTTTGATATTCGTGAATGTATGATGTAAAACATTATGCTGAACCTTCCAATTGTATACATTACCCGCAAGGATATAAATGCTACTACCCATTAAATTATTGACCCATTTTCGTTTTGAAAATGATTCATGGTTCGCATCATGCATTACATTCATTCCTACACCAGCCATTCCAATACCAGTGACTACAACCAGAATCAACATTACCCATTGTGGCATATCTACTGTAAGGATTAAAATGAATGGAACAAGAAATATGGCAAACATGATCATTGCCTTTGTATATAATTTCCAGTTTCCTGTTTTCTTTATGTTGTTTTCTTTAAAGTATTGATTGACTCTTTTGTTCAGTGTACGAAAGAATTTTGCATTATTAATTCTTGAAAATTGGATGTTATTCATACCATGATGGTTTTAACTGAAAATTAAATATCTAAATTAACAAAGAATTGCCGTACAAATCCATAATTTTGTCATTAATTTTCTATGGAAATTATTAACAAATACTTTACGAATTTAACTGATAATCAACGCATTCAATTTGAGAAACTGAATGAACTCTATCAGGATTGGAATTTAAAAATCAACGTAGTTTCACGCAAAGATATCGATGAGTTGTATTTGCGACATGTTTTACATTCCTTGGGGATTGCAAAAGTGATGGAATTTGAACCGGGATCAAAGGTCATGGATGTTGGAACTGGGGGTGGATTTCCAGGGATTCCCTTAGCGATTCTTTTTCCAGAAACGCAGTTTCATTTGGTCGATTCTATTGGAAAAAAAATAAAAGTGGTGAATGAGGTTGTCGCGGGTCTAGGACTTGAAAATGTAATCACTACTCATGGAAGGGTTGAGGAAGTGAAAGATACCTATGACTTCATTGTAAGTCGCGCCGTGGCACAAATGGAGACCTTCGTGAGATGGGTAAAAGGATGTATTTCCAAACAGCAAAACCACGAGTTAAGAAATGGAATCCTATATCTTAAAGGAGGAGATCTGTCTGAGGAATTGAACCTGTATACTTCAGCAACAATTTATGATTTAACCGATTATTTCGAGGAAGACTTCTTTGAAACAAAGAAAGTGGTTCATTTGCCTGTAAAATTTAGAGGGTAGACATTTTTTAAAAATTTAATTTGTATTCAATTGTTTTTAAAAAAGCCTTTTAACACAAAAAAAGGAACCACATTTGTGATTCCTTTTTTGTTTTTAGTATAGATCAGGATTATAAAATCTCGACAAAAAGACCATCATCATTTTTGGTTACTTTAGCTACGTCTTTCTTTGTTAATCCCTTTATGGTTTTATCCCATTTTTTATTCGACAAACCAGACTGTGTTTTTAATTCATGTAGTGCCATCGATTCTGCCTTCTGAAGAATCTCAAATACCGCTTTTTCATCATCATTTAACTCAACCGATGGAGCAGTTTTTTCGGGCTTCATTTGTGGGAAAAACAATACTTCCTGAATTGACTGATTGTTCGTTAAGAACATGATCAAACGATCCATTCCAATTCCTAGTCCTGAGGTTGGAGGCATTCCATACTCAAGGGCTCTTAAGAAATCTTGATCGATAAACATCGCTTCATCATCTCCGCGATCGGCTAATTTTAATTGTGCTTCAAATCGTTCTCTTTGGTCGATAGGATCGTTCAACTCTGAATAGGCATTCGCGATTTCTTTTCCACAAACCATTAGTTCAAAACGTTCTGTAAGTTCAGGATTATCACGATGCTCTTTACAAAGCGGACTCATTTCCTTCGGATAGTCCGTAATAAATGTTGGTTGGATATAGTTCCCTTCACACTTTTCCCCAAATATCTCATCAATCAATTTTCCTTTACCCATAGAACCATCCACTTCAATTCCCATTGAAATTGCCGCCTGACGAATTTCATCTTCCGATTTTCCAGTGATATCAAAACCGGTAAAATGCTTGATTGAATCTGCCATGGTTACCCTTGGATAAGGGGCTTTGAAATCAATATGATGTTCACCAAATGTTGCTTTTGTTGTTCCATTTACTGCCATTGCACAATGTTCCAATAGGTTTTCGGTAAACTTCATCATCCAGTTGTAATCCTTGTAAGCCACATAAATTTCCATCGCTGTAAACTCTGGATTATGAGTTCTATCCATTCCTTCATTTCTAAAGTTCTTAGAGAACTCATACACGCCATCAAAACCTCCAACGATTAAACGCTTTAGGTACAATTCGTTAGCAATTCTCATGTATAAAGGAATGTCCAATGAATTATGATGGGTAATAAATGGTCTTGCCGCGGCACCACCTGGGATCGGTTGTAAAATTGGTGTCTCAACTTCACAATATCCCGCTTCGTTAAAAAACGATCGCATGGCATTGAACAATTTAGTACGCTTTACAAATACTTCTTTCACTTGCGGATTTACAACTAGATCAGCATAACGCTGTCTGTAACGCAATTCAGGGTCGTTAAACTCGTCATATACGTTTCCATCAGCATCCGTTTTCGGTAATGGTAGTGGTTTTAAGGATTTACTCAATAAAGAAAAATCCTTTACCATTATGGTTTTTTCTCCAACCTTAGTCGTGAATAGTTCTCCGGTAATTCCAACGAAGTCACCAATGTCTAAAAGCTTTTTATAAACTTCATTATACAAGGTTTTATCCTCGCCAGTACAAATTTCATCTCTGTTGAAATATACCTGGATACGACCATCAGAATCTTGAAGTTCGGCAAATGAAGCTTTACCCTGAATTCTTCTTGACATCAAACGGCCAGCAATAGTAACCGAACGACCTTCTTCAAAATTCGATTTGATATCGGTAGAATTCGAATTCATTTCAAATAAATCAGCAGGATACGGGTTGATTCCCAAGGCTCTTAATTTGCTGAGTTTCTCTCTACGAACAATCTCTTGATCTGATAATTGCATTAATTCCTTGTATTATGTTGAATTTGAGTTCGCAAAGATACAATCAATTGATTTAAAAACAATAAGTTAATATATTGGAAGTTTCTTTTGAAATGACTTTTATTTGTCTATATTTGAACTGTTGTTGTGAGACACATTTTTGTGTCTAGGTTGTAAAGCCAATAGAAAGCTTCCCATTAGGGTTGCTTTTTTTATTTACAGCATTTTCTGTTGCTTGTTATAAAATCTATTCGCTTGCAATTTCATTAAAATCTAGATACAATTTAATATTCTTTGTTTTAAAGTTTGATATGATTTGATGCAGTGCTATGAAATCATTGGAAATTTCCGTGAATCAATTGTTAGTGCTTTTATGGTATATTTGAGTACAAATAGTATTCCGCTTATGAAAAAATATATTGTTCTAATTGTCGTATTGATTGCTGTTGGTTGCAGCAAAAAAATTTTTAACGAAAAATGGTTAAAAGAAAAAGCCCCCGATGAATTCCGGGCTCGATTTGAAACCACAAAAGGTAATTTCGATATCTATGCCAAGCGCAGTTGGTCACCGAAAGGAGTCGATCGATTATACCAATTGTTGAAGAATGACTACTATCAAGATGTTGCTATCTTTCGTGTTGTACCGAACTTTGTTGCACAATTTGGGATCCATAATGACAGTATTTTAAATACGAAATGGGGTAAAAATGGAATTGACGACGAGCCTGTGTTGCAGAAAAATGATTCCATGACTATTTCATTTGCAAGAGGTGGAGTTAAAACACGTTCCAATCAGATATTCATCAATTTAAAGAATAATAATCGCCTAGATAAATTGGACTATGGAGGAGTAAAAGGTTTTCCAGTAATTGCAAAGGTTACCAGCGGAATGGAGAATGTACTCAAATTTTATGGCAGATACGGTGATAAATTAGGGTACCGCCAAGATTCAATCCAGAAATACGGAAATGATTTTATCAAACGAAAATATCCAAAGGTTGACTTTATTACTACGGCATATCTACTGAAATGATAAAACGAAGTTTCCTTTTTTTTACGCTTTTTATTTGGTTCGTTTCAGTAGGATTTGGACAACAGAAGTTTGAAAAGGAATCTCGTATTAAAAGTGATGATGTTCCGATTACTGCAATAAAGTTTATCGAGAAAATCACTGATAAGAAACGATTAAAATGGGTTGCCGAAGAAAGTAAAGATGGAAAAACAATTGAAGCTAAATTCCTTAAAAACGGAACGAGATATAGTGTTGAGTTTGATATCAAGGGACAACTCATCGATATTGAGGTCCTTACATCAATTTCAAATTTACCTGCAATAGAAAGAGCACTTCTAGAAAAAGTCCTTGGTAAAGAGTTTGACAAATTCAGAATTCGTAAAATTCAGAAACAGTTCAAGAATATTACACTAGATCAAATTGAAACTTTTTTCAATTCCAAAGGAAACAAGGATTTTAATGTCTATAATTTTGAGGTTGTTGTGAAAGGAAAATCCAAGGATCGATTTAAATTGTATGAGCTGCTAATTTCAAAAACAGGTGAAAGACCATAGCCTATATCATGGAAACCACCACCTAGGTCTAAAGACCATTTATTAAAATTTTGAGCATTTAACGAAAACGTTACTATCGCGAATAGAAATACGAACGCTTTTTTCGTTATTAATTATATTTAGTTTATACCAATTATTTGCTAAATAAAACTTATTTTGATTTGGCTCTAGAATTCTAATTCTACTAGAAATAACGACAAATCTATTTACTTAACTCACTAAAATGTTTGTAGAAATATGGAATTGTTTCGATGCCCTTGAGGTAATTCCAAACGCCAAAATGCTCATTTGGTGAATGAATCGCGTCGCTATCCAATCCGAACCCCATTAGAATTGTTTTACTCTGTAATTCCTTTTCAAATAGGGCAACAATAGGAATACTTCCTCCACTTCTTTGTGGGATAGGTGTTTTTCCGAATGTTGTTTCATAGGCTTTGCTTGCGGCTTGATAACCGATGCTGTCAATCGGAGTCACATACCCTTGTCCACCATGATGTGGTTTTACAGCTACTTTTACTGATTTTGGAGCAATTTTTTCGAAATGATTTTTGAACAACTCCGTAATTTCTTCCCAATCTTGGTTTGGTACAAGACGCATTGAAATTTTTGCATAAGCTTTGGAGGCAATTACGGTTTTTGCACCTTCACCTATATATCCACCCCATATGCCATTTACGTCTAATGTTGGGCGGATAGAATTTCTTTCATTCGTGGTATATCCCTTTTCACCATGAACTTCTTCAATATCTAAAGCGGATTTATACCTTTCTAATGAAAAAGGAGCCTTGGCCATTTCTGCTCTCTCTGCGGATGATAACTCTTCAACTTTATCATAGAATCCCGGAATCGTAATATGATTATTTTCATCATGTAAAGAAGCAATCATTTGAGTCAAGATGTTAATCGGATTGGCAACAGCTCCTCCATATAATCCCGAATGTAAATCACGATTTGGACCAGTAACTTCAACTTCTACATAACTCAGCCCGCGAAGTCCGGTAGTAATAGAAGGCACATCATTGGCAATCATACCTGTATCAGAAATTAAGATGACGTCATTGGCTAATTTTTCTCTGTTGTTTTCGACGAACCAAGACAAACTTTCAGATCCAATTTCCTCTTCGCCTTCAATCATAAATTTAACGTTACATGGCAACTGATCCGTTTTAGTCATGAATTCCATGGCTTTGACATGCATATACATTTGGCCTTTATCGTCACATGCGCCACGTGCAAAAATTGCTCCATCTGGATGTTTTTCTGTGGATTTGATAACCGGTTCAAACGGTGGTGAATGCCATAGATCTAGAGGATCTGGTGGTTGTACATCGTAATGACCATAAACCAACACAGTTGGTAAATTCGGATCAATTATTTTCTCACCAAATACTACTGGATAGCCTGGTGTTTCACAAATTTCAACATTGTCACAGCCCGCTTCCTGTAATCGCTGTTTTACGGCTTCTGCGGTTGCCAATACATCATTTTTGTATTGGGAATCTGCACTAATTGATGGAATTTTAAGCAGGTCTACAAGTTCATTTAAAAATCTGTCTTTGTGTTTTTCGATGTACGATTTTACGTCTTTCATGGAAGTTATTTAAGGTATATCAAAAATAGAAAAATAATGAGGAACTTCTTTGCGATTTCTTCGGATTCATTATATTTGCAGTCCTATTTTGCAGGCGTGGTGGAATTGGTAGACACGCTAGACTTAGGATCTAGTGCCGCAAGGTGTGAGAGTTCGAGTCTCTCCGCCTGTACAAATAAAAAACCTCTCAATTTGAGAGGTTTTTTTGTTTTATTTTACGAAAGAATCAATCGTTTCGTTGATATTTTCCTGAGTAAAATCATAATCCTTGGCGAATAGAAATCTGAACAACGGTTTTTTGTCAACTGATTTTCTGAGTTGCAAGTCTTTCTTCGCTGCGAAAACTGTGTTCCATTTGCTACGAACTAGTTCCCATTCACTTTTATTCTCTGCCCACCATTGTTGAGCTTTTAAACATCTCTCATCTGGTACTCGAACATAGGTGTTATATCCTTTTTCTTCGGCAAGAATAAAATCCTCAACATTGTCTTTTCTGATCATCTTTTTATTGTCCTGATCATGTACCCAACCGAAATCAGTAATTTCATGTCTATTTCCTCTTAAAGTCACATTATAATCGCTTCGTTTAGAAAACTCTCTGCGTGGTAGTGGAGCAGTTGTGGTGTTCTCCCAATAACTTTTTCCATCTACATGAACCCATGAACCAGATCCCTCATATCTTGGGCTATCATCTACTTGAAAAACTTTTTGGGTCCATTGTTTTTTTACCTCTGACCTTGGTTTTGATACATACTTCCAATTGTTATCCCCATTATAAACATAGAAGTCTGTATTCTGATACAACCAATCTTGTCTCCAATGCTTCACGATAGACTGGCGCTGTTTTGGACCTACTATCAATAAATGTTGAATAGAAATTTTGTCCTTATTGTCAGTTACTAACTCAGCCCATTCGAGTCCTTTTGATATTTTAACATCTGATGGTTTGTAGTTTTTGTCTCCCGAATAATTGAAGGTTTCTGCGAAATTAAAAGTCACTTCAAAGCATCCACACATCTTTTTAATAGCCTCTCGATCCTTAGATTTTTTGCTCTGACCATTCACTGGAAAGGCGAGAAGTGAGACAAAACTGAAGATTAAAATTTTTTTCATAATCAATTAAGTTTATTTAGAATAATTAAAAATTAGGTATTATTTTTGCAGCAAATATAATATAGAATGAGTCTTAATAAAAATAAAATTCTTCTTTTTTTATTTCTTTTCGTTGCTTTTTTTAGCTATTCTCAAGACAAAAAAAAGCTTGATTCCCTTGGTAATGAGATGCTTGGTGAAATTGTAATTACCGCCACAAGAACCATACGTCAATTGTCGTCCCTTCCTATGCCAGTTCAATTAATTTCCAAAAAAGACATACGAAAATCAAATACCATGCGCTTGGCAGAGATTCTGAATGAACAGACAGGCCTTATTACAGTGCCAGATTTTGGGGGAGGAGAAGGAATTCAACTTCAGGGACTTGATTCTCAATACACATTAATTTTGATTGATGGGCTACCATTAATTGGAAGATCTGCAGGTACTTTGGATTTAAATCGTATTTCTATTGGGAATATCAAACAGATAGAAATTGTAAAAGGTGCTTCGTCAAGTTTATATGGTAGCGAAGCTCTAGGAGGTGTAATAAATATCATTACAGAAAAGCCAAAGTTCGGATTTAGAGGTCGAGCTTTTTTGAGAACCGGAAGTTTTGGGACCAATGATGTCAGTCTTAATCTCAATCATAGATTCAAAAAACTTGGGTTTACAGCATTTATAAATAGGTTTAGTAGTAAGGGTTTTGATTTTGATCCTTTCACAGTAATTAACAATGTTAATCCGTTCACCAATTATACCTTCAATTCGAAAGTGTCCTATGAATTTTCGGATGCTTTCAATATGGTTTTTTCAGGTCGTATTTTCACTCAAAGTCAAGATAACATTCTTCAAGATGGTGATTCTGGTGAGATCTATGGTGGTGAATCAAATATTGATGAATGGAATGCGAGTATTACTTCCATTTACAAGCCAAACGACAAATTCGAAAGTACATTAGAGCTTTACGCAACCCGTTATAAAACCAATGAATACCTAAATGACTCTAATGGAATATTATTTTCCTTCAATCGTTTTAACCAGTTCTTTATGCGACCAGAATGGAGAAATGTTTTTACTAGAGAAAAGAGTGAAACCTCTATTGGAATAGGGATAACCCATGAATCATTAGACAGATCATTTTTTTCTACAACTCCGGTGTTTAATGCTCCATATGTATTCACTCAATACGATTGGAATCCCAATGACGATTGGAATATAATCATTGGAGCAAGATTTGACGGGCACAATCAATATGAATCACAATTCAATCCGAAATTGGCGATCAATTATGATCTATCAGAAAAATTATCGCTCAAGGCGTCTGGTGGAAGAGGTTTTAAAGCCCCTGATTTCAGGCAGTTGTACTTTAATTTTGCGAATTCATCCGTAGGGTATCAGGTACTTGGATACAACGAAGTCAATGAAATTTTACCAAACTTAATAAATCAAAAGCTTGTTGTGCTTCGAGAAGGGATTGATTTGGCCGATTTCAGAGGTGAGTTAAAGCCAGAAAGTTCAGTCAATTTGAATCTAGGTCTATCTTATGACTTTAGCCAAAAGATAAAAACAGATATTAACTTTTTTAGAAATGATATTTCCAATTTAATTGATACTCGGGCAATAGCCACATTTTTAAGTAACGGACAGAATTTATTTAGTTACGTTAATGTTGATGAGGTTTTTACTCAAGGTCTCGAGTACAATTTTTCATATAAACCGAATTCAAACTTTAAAATGTCCTTTGGATATCAATTGCTTATCGCAAAAGATAAAGATGCTATTGAAGAATTTAAAGCCAGAAGGGTTAATGCAACGTCGACCATTATTCTTACTGAGAGCCAATATTTTGGGTTGTTTAATCGATCACGGCATATGGGGAACTTTAAGATTTTTTACTCACTGCCAAAATCCAAAATTGATTTAAACCTGCGGGCTACTTTCAGAAGTAAATTTGGTTTATTCGACACCAATTCCAATGGTTATTTAGACACCTTCGACGAATTTGCGAATGGTTACGCAATTATTGATATCGCGGCCAATAAAACAATATTTAAAAATTATGAACTAGGAATAGGGGCTGATAATCTTTTCGATTATACAGATCCACAGAATTTAAACAATATTCCTGGTCGTCTGATTTATGGAAAACTAAGTGTTCAATTTTAATTTAATATATCAAAAATGAAAGTAAGAGAGATTATTGTAATGTTATGTGTAATGAGCGGTTTCATTTCTTGTTCCGACGAGGACCCAATTGTATTAGAACCAGTAAAATCTGAGACTTTTTCTAACCTCTATGCCCCTCAAAATGGAGGACAAGGGCAAGGACCAATTTCTGGAGATTTTACACTTTTTGACTTTGAAACAGGAGCTATTACTACAGATAGTCAAAATTGGGATATCGGATTCAGAGGTACGACTATCATTGTTAATGGAGGTGTTTCTTTTGGATCACAAGATGAGCCAGATCGAACCAGTAATGGGGCTGGATACATCACAACTGGAGGATTAGCTTCAATTAATGAAGTTGACGAGTCTTTGTTGAAGCAAGACAGCACTTCTGGATATGCAATTCCTACTGGTGGTGGTAATGGATGGTATAATTACACGCCCTTTCCAGCAAATTTAATTACACCAATTACAGGAAAAGTGCTCGTTTTTAGAACTTCGGAAGGTAAGTATGTTAAAATGGAAATAGTTAGCTACTACGAGAATGCCCCTGAAAACCCTGATAGTACTGTAGACGCAGCCAGATACTATACCTTCAATTATGTTTATCAACCTAACGATACAAATACTTTTTAATCATGACTAAGAACATCAATATTTTATTCATCATACTGAGATTAGCTTTAGGAGGAATGATGATTTACGGTGGTATCCAGAAATTTTCAAAACCAATGCCTAGTCCATCAGAAGTTGTGCGTAAAGCGCAAAAGTTTGATGCTCCCGAAAAAGAGAATACACAAAAAATCATTTTGTACATCAACGGAATGAAACAAACGGGTTATTTCTGGGAAGTACTAGGAGTTTGTGAATTGTTATTCGGATTCTTATTGATCATTCAGTATACAAGTCTCGTGGGGTCAATTCTGTTACTCCCGATTACACTCCATATTTTCTTGTTCCACTTATTTCTGGAACCTGATGAGGTTGGAGAATTGATTCAAACTGCCGGATTATTAGCTATTAATATCGCTCTGGTATTAAAAGAGAAAGAAAAATTAAAACCACTATTGTGGATTAAGCCTCTATAATAGAAAAGCTCCTTTCAAAGGAGCTTTTTTTTATATTGTTTTGAAATCTTCAGTTTTTTCCATGTGATCAAGCAGATCGTCATACTTTTCAGGTAGAATGGTTAACTTTCGTTTTTGTAAATCAATCCATGCACCAAATACTTCGATTACTGCGGATAATTGTCCGTTAGAATTTACAATTTCGTGACGAATTTTCCATTTGCGTTTATCATCCGAAAGTCCTAATAATTTGCAATTCACTCGGACAGATTCTCCCGTATGAATTTCTTTTCGAAAGGATGTAAATTCTTCAAATAATATTGGGCCAATATGATCTTTTGCTAATTCATCAACCGGATGACCTGCATGTGCAAAGTATCGAATTCTAGCTTCAGCTGCATAATCGTTATATGCCGTATGACGCAAATGTCTATTAGGGTCAAAGTCTGACCACTTCGTGTTAAAATCTACCTCAAAAGTCATTGGGATGTGCTATTTTCTTACAAGTTGAACAGGTGTTCTTAACTTTAATTCGTCAAGCACATTTAGTGCTTCCGAAATGTATAAGTCTTTTGCTAAACTTTGATGCCAAGCTTTACGTTTATCGCCTAAGTTCGGATCTTTTGACAACAAGTTTTTCTCATACAGTGGAGATTCAAATGTCAAATTCGATTGATATTCAAATACAGAATTAAATCGTTTTGCCTCTTCCTCACGCTTCTTAGCTTCCTGCATAAACATGTTGTAGTTTAAGGAATATGAAGTGTCATCCTGATTCTTTTTAAGCCACTTCGCATACTCATTTATCAATTTGTATTTAGAGTCTTTAGAAATTCGATTTTTACTGTTATAAACTACTTCTCTAAAGTTAGCATAGGTATTCGTTGGAACATATTTTGCCTGCGGAACTTTATCCCATGCCAATGCACCTTCTAAATCACGCTCACCAAATTTCATATAGCTGTATCTGCTCGGAATTGCAATATCTGAGTACACTCCTTCTTTTTGAGTTGATCCACCGTTTACTCTATAGAACTTTTGGATTGTCATTTTTAGGAATCCTAAATCTTTCTGATAGTTCGGATAAAATTGATTAATTGGTAAAATGTTTTGAACCGTTCCTTTTCCGTAAGTCTGATTTCCTCCAATAATTACCGCTCTCTTATAATCTTGCATTGCAGCAGCAAATATTTCTGATGCTGATGCCGATAATTCATTAACTAGAACTACCAACTTCCCATCCCACTTAATCTTTGGGTCATTATCGTTTTTGATAATCGGATTTTCACCTCTGTACTTTACTTGAACTACAGGACCTTTTTCAATAAACAGTCCTACAATCTCAATAGCTGTTTTTAACGATCCACCACCGTTATTTCGAAGGTCAATAATCAATCCGTCTACACCTTCTTTTTTCAATCGATCGATCTCCTTTTCCATATCCTTTGCAGAATCTCTATACGATTGTTCGTCAAAATCAATGTAGAATTTTGGTAAATCGATGATGGCATATTTGTTATTGTTTTTCTCAACTACAGATGATTTTACAAATGTCTCTTCTAATTCAACCACGTCTCTGATAATCGCAATTTCTTTAATTGAACCATCCATTTTCTTTTTCACAGTCAAGCGAACTTCAGTTCCTTTTTTACCTTTTATAAATTTAATTGCATCAGATAGTCGCATCCCAACAATATCTAAGGGCTCTTCATCACCCTGAGCAACTTTTAAAATAATATCTCCAGGTTCTAAATCTCCTTGTTTCCATGCTGGTCCACCAGACACCAATTCGAATACATGCGTATAGATTCCTTTTTTCTGAAGTCTGGCACCAATTCCTTCTAATTTACCAGACATTTCCTGATCAAAGTCTTCTTTGATTCTTGGATCCATATAGGTTGTATGTGGATCAAAAGCACCTACAACAGTATTCAAAAAGGCAGAAAACCAATCCTGGTGTTCTAATTCTTCAATTCGCATGTAGAGCTCATCCATGTTTTTGTGAACTTCTGCTCGTGCTTCCTTTTCTAATTCTTTAAACGATTTTTTCTTTAAATTTTTATCGGTTTTGGATTTTTCATCTTGTAATTCAATTTTTTGTTGAATTCTTCCAAGTGTTTGCAATTTTAATTGCTTTCTCCAATAATTGATCAACTCGTTTTCATTCTTAGCGAAAGGAACTTTTTCATAGTCGATATCAATTTCTTCTTTTTTGTTGAAATTGAATTCGTTGTCTAAAATCTGCGAGTAGTTGGATTTCGCATTTTTGATTTTTTCTAAAAATCGATTGTAAACCAATTTATAAAATGTGATGTCATCGTTTTTTAACTGGTTGTCAATCTGATATTTGTATTGCGAAAATTCTTTTAAATCTTTCTGGGTAAAGTATCTCTTGTTGGGGTCGAGACTATTGATAAATCCGTCATAAACCATTTCCGAAAAATCGTCATTCATGTTTTTAAATACATAATGACCGCGAGTTAAAATGTTCTTTAAAACAAATATGATTACCCGATCTTTCTCTGGATCGTTGTTGGTGTTGAAATCAAAATTAGAGGCTTGTAACGAACTAACAAGCAATGCAAATGTTAGAATTGCAATTTTTGTTTTCTTTAAAATCTTCATGTAAATCAATCTATTGGGATGCCAAATATAATAGCTAATCTACTAAAATAATGCCAAATTGATGTTAAGAATTCTTTTTGTAAATCCCTCTGAATACTTCGTTTACTACTTTTTTATTCTCATCCAAACGTTCCCAAATTTGAATCACAGATTTGTCCTTTTGCTGATACCATGATAATCGATTGTAAAAATTCCCTTTTGGAGTTTTTTGCATCTGACTTTCGAGTACCATTTTCCCGTCTTGCATTCGACCTTTTAAGACCAATGTAAATCCGGAATTATCAACCCAAACTTGATTCCAGGTATCATCGGCTTTATCATAGTAATTATAGCTTGTTCCGCGATTTGGACTTGTTTTAGAAACCCAATTTTCCTGCATTACACAATTGTTATACATTTTGATGAGTTTATTGGTGCCGATCAATTGTCCTTCAATATTATAAACGTTCCAGTCACCCTCCCAAAAATCAAATTGTTTGTATTTTTCACTTGAGCAGAATTCTGTCTTTTGATTTTGTGCTGATGATGAAAAGATGGATAAAAAATAAATCATCAAAAAGGTCAGTAGTGTGGTAATGAAGCGCATAGTTGATTGTTTTACAAAATGTTACGTAAAAATTTAGCCTTGGATACTTTACAAAATGTTAAAAACAAAATCGATTAAAATCAGTTACATTTGTAGTAAATCTAATTGTGTATGTCTGAAAAACCCTTAATTCTAGTTACGAATGATGATGGCATTACTGCGCCGGGAATTCGATCCTTAATTAAAATTATGAATTCGATAGGAGAAGTTGTTGTTGTTGCTCCTGATAGTCCTCAAAGCGGCATGGGACATGCAATAACTGTCGACAACGTGATTACTTGTAATCCTATTAGTATTGATGATGGTCCACAATTAGAATATACCTGTAGTGGTACTCCTGCCGATTGCGTAAAAATGGCGGTCAGTGAAATTTTAAATCGCAAGCCTGATTTATGCGTATCGGGAATTAATCATGGTTCAAACTCATCAATCAATGTGATTTATTCAGGAACTATGAGTGCTGCGATCGAAGCTGGAATCGAAGGTATACCTGCCATTGGTTTTTCATTACTTGATTTTAAATGGCATGCCGATTTTAAACCTGCAGAGGACTTCATAAAAAACATCACTTTAAATACACTTTTAAATGGGCTTCCAGAAGGAATCGTATTAAATGTGAATATTCCAAATCTGCCTAAAGACGAAATTAAAGGCGTGAAAATTTGTCGTCAAGCTAATGGCGTTTGGAAAGAAGATTTCGATAAACGTAAAAGTCCGTTCGGAAAAGAATATTATTGGTTATCTGGTGAATTTGTAAGCAAAGACAAAGGACAGGACACCGACATTTATGCTCTAGACAACGGATACATTTCTTTGGTGCCAGTTCAGTTCGATTTGACGGCTCATCATATGATTCAAAAATTAAATTCTTGGGAACTATAGCCAAACAAATGGGTATTGGTGCTCTGGTTGCACTGCTTGCGACTTTGGGCGGAATGTACCTATATATCGAGTATTTTTCTCCCGTTGATTTCTCTAAATCGTTGCAGTTAATTGAAGATGGGAAATTATATGGAAAGGTGCTTTCCATTGCTGCAATTCCTAATCTATTTGTCTTTTTTGTTTTCATCAAAAGAAAGGAAGATTACAAAGCACGGGGTGTTCTTTTCTTCACCATACTAATTGCTATTACTACTTTTATTCTGAAATTTGTGTTATGAAATATTACATTATTTCAGGCGAGGCATCAGGAGATTTACATGGCTCCAATTTGATGAAATCACTTTTCGAATTAGACCCCAATGCTGATATTCGATTTTGGGGTGGTGATTTGATGAAAGCAGTTGGCGGTACCTTAGTGAGCCATTATAAAGACCGTGCTTTTATGGGTTTTGTTGAGGTTTTAGCTAATCTGAATAAGATTTTAGGATTCATCAAATTCTGTAAAAAAGATATTCAAGAATACAATCCGGATGTGATTATCTTTATCGATAATTCGGGCTTCAATTTGAGAATTGCCAAATGGGCAAAGAAGCAGGGATTTTATACCAACTATTACATTTCTCCACAGGTTTGGGCGAGCAGATCCAAGAGGGTAGAAGCTATTAAAAAGGATGTTGATCGGATGTTCGTCATCCTTCCATTCGAAAAAGAATTTTACCAAAAATTCAATGTTGAAGTTGATTTTGTAGGCCATCCTCTTATTGATGCAATTGCGAATCGAAAAACTATGGATGAACAAGAGTTTCGAAAAACCTATGATCTAAATTCCAAACCAATTATTGCACTACTTCCCGGTAGTAGAAAACAGGAAATCAATAAGATGCTGAATGTGATGTTACAAATGACAAAAACATTCACAGATTATCAATTTGTAATTGCGGGTGCGCCAAGCCAGGATTTTTCCTTTTACCAAACCTTTATTGCGAATAATGATGTGAAATTCGTAGATAATAAAACCTACGATTTGTTGAGCATTTCTCATGCTGCTTTGGTTACATCTGGCACAGCAACATTGGAAACCGCGCTATTTAAAGTTCCCCAGGTAGTATGTTATAAGGCCAGTGCTATTACTTACCAAATTGCTAAACGAATAGTCACCTTGAAATTTATATCCTTGGTAAACTTGATTATGGATAAAGAGGTCGTAAAGGAATTAATTCAGGGTGAATTTAACCCTAAGAATCTTGAGATCGAACTGAATAAAATTCTAGATGAAAATTATCGAAATCAGTTGCTTGAAAATTACGAAATCTTAGAAGAAAAGCTCGGTGGACAGGGTGCCTCAAGAGCTGCTGCGAAAAAAATTATTGGCTATCTAACCTGCCAAATCATAATCACAAAATAATTTAAAATTTCAATTCACTTTTTCGTAGTTTTAATCCGCTATGAAAAAGTACAGGTATTACATTCCCTTGCAATTCCTGCTGTTTTTGGTATTCGGAATTGTACTGCAATCGCAATTTAGTTTTTGGATACTCGACAGTCGTATTGAATTGCTATTATTCATTTTTTTGCTGATTAGTTTTTGGACTGCTTCCAGAAAAGTGCGAATTTTTGTTGGATTCTTAATCTTCTTGTTGGTTGGAATATCACGAACATTCCATGTTGATCGGAGAGTAAAATCAAATTATTTTGAGAATCATCTTGAGTCTCATTCGACAATTTCGTTACGATTAGATAAGAGATTGAATTCGACCAAAAATCACCTTCAATTCGAGGCTGGTGTAATTCAGGTAAATCAATTTGAAACTATCGGAAAACTTGTGTTAAGCGTCCCTAAAGATTCAACTTTACATTTTTATATTGATGAGATAATCGTTACCAATCAATTACCGAAAAAGATTATCGGGCCCTTAAATCCTTATCAGTTTGACTATCGAAAATATATGGCTAATAGAGGGATTCATTACCAGTTGTATTTGAAAAATAATGACTTTATAAAAATAGATGGAATGCAAAATTCTATTTATGGACTTGCTGATCGTCTCCGAATGACGGTGGCTAACAACCTGAAAAGGCAAGAATTTAGTCAAGTGTCATTCGGATTATTGAATGCCTTATTATTGGGAAGACGAGGTGAATTATCTAAAGGAGTGATTGATGATTTTAAAAATGCAGGCGCTATTCACATTCTGGCAATTTCTGGTTTACATATTGGGATTATTTTATTCCTATTAAACTTCATTTTTAGACCTCTCGAATACTTGCGATATGGTAAAATAAGTAAACTGATTTTGATGCTTCTATTATTATGGTTTTTTGGATTGATTGCAGGTTTGTCTCCTTCAATTATAAGGTCGGTAACCATGTTTTCATTTGTTGCCTTTGGGGTGGTTTTCAAAAAGAGAGGGAGTATAGTGTATTCGATTATTACCTCCATGTTGGTTTTATTATTGATGCATCCGAATTATCTTTTTGAGGTCGGATTTCAATTGAGTTATTTGGCGGTTTTCGGAATCGTTTTTCTACAAACCAAAATTTACAATTGGTATACTTCAAAATTTAAGATTATTGATTATTTCTGGAAATTATTATCTGTTTCGCTGGCAGCTCAAGTTTTCGTTTTACCCATCAGTTTATTCTATTTTCATCAATTTCCAGGGTTGTTCTGGTTAACAAACCTTTTGATTATTCCAGGATTAGGATTGCTTTTATTGTTGGGGCTTTTAAGCACTATTCTTTCGTCTTTTTGTTTATTACCAGAGTACTTCGTATTTATTTTTGATAAACTATTAATTGGTTTGAGTACTATCGTAAAATGGATTGCTGATTTTGAGCAATTTGTGGTTGATGATTTGAATATTTCATTATTTGAAATGATGCTTTTCTATGTAATCATATTCGGCTTAATTTTATTGATGTTCAAAAAAGATTTGAAATATGGTTTTATCGTTTTATTTGGAATACTATCGATTCAATTGAATTCCATTTCTTCAATTATGATGAGAAATCAAAAAAGCGAATTCATCATTTTTCATAAGACGAAAGCATCAGTTTTAATGAAAAGAAATGGGGGGAAAGGAACCATTTACCACACTGGTAATCAAGTATTATTTCATATAAATATTTTTGAAGATTACATCCGAAAGGAAAAGATAAACCCATTCTCAATAGACAGTATTCCAAGTATTATCGGATTTAAAAATCAGTCCATATTGATAGTTGATAGCCTTGGGGTTTATCAACTAAAAAATCTTCCAAATCCAATTATTCTTTTGACTCAATCGCCTAAAATTAATTTAGACAGACTTATTCAAACAATCCATCCGAAAGAAATTATTGTCGATGGTTCAAACTATCCAAGTTTCATCCAACGATGGGAATCATCAGCTTATAAAAACAAAATTCCCTTCCATTTTACAGGAAGGGAAGGTGCTTATTTTTTGAAGTAAATTACTTGATGGTGCTTTTGAAATTTTTTTCGAAATCAACCCAGTCGGTATCTTTGTAGGCTTTTGTATTAAAAAATGCCAAAATGATTTCAAATTGCTTTGGGCCTAAATAACCTGGAATTTTCTGCAATAATTGCTCATCCTTAGTTAAAAAAATTGTTGTCGGATAGGAGAGTCGTCCCTCCAAAAAGGCTGCCGCCAATTCATGGAATTCCATCCTGCCCTGTTTTTGATATTTGAAGGTGTATCCTTTATAGGTAATATCTTCCTTGCCTTCACCATTCATTTTTACCGCATGAAAGTACTTGTTAATGTATGCTGCAATTGTCGGATTTGCATAGGTTTCCTTATCCATTTTCTTACAGTAACCACACCAGTTGGTGTACACATCAAGCAAAATTGGTTTTGGATCTTTCTTATTTAACGCTATAGCTTCCTCGAAACCTAGCCAGTTGATTTTTTCTTGAGAAAAAGAAACTAGGGTAAATCCAAGGGCTACTAATAATACAATTTTCTTCATACGTTCTTTGGTCGCAAAGGGTATACCAAAATTAAGAAAAAACGCGCTTATTTCACGCCATGCATCAATCGTTTCAAGATTGGATGAAGTAGTAACGAAACTAAACCAAGAGCAATTGGAACAATTGTGAAAATCAAAAAGAATATCGATAGACTATATTCGGCTGTTATCTTTTCAATATCACCACCTACATAATGAGCTAATTTATTTCCGATGGCAATCGCTAAATAGTACACACCAAACATAAAGGCAATCATTCGAGTCGGAATTAACTTACTCAAATAAGATAGCCCCATTGGTGATAAACAAAGCTCACCTAAGGTATGAAATAGGTAAGCTAACACTAGCCACACCATACTTAAACTGGCACTTTCTGCTCCTGCAGGAACATTACGAGCTCCAAATGCTAAAAATGCGAATCCTAGACCTAACAATGCTAGTCCTAGAAAGTATTTTACCGATGCTGGCGGATTGTATCTACTATCCCACCATTTTGTGAATAATGGTGCAAAAATGATGATGAATAATGAGTTTAATATAGCAAACCATGTTACCGGTACCTCCGTATTATCAGTTTGAAATTCTGTATATAATTTGAAAATTACAATTCCCCAAACAATTACAAAACTGAATCCGAGAATGATATTCGATAACGCGATTCGAGAAATGGTTTTTTTGAATAAACTAATCAATACATAAGTGATAATTCCCAACGGAATAACAGTCACAGCTAAATCAACAAGTTTGAAAATATTTGCGGCCGTTCCTTCTAGCATTCGGTTTGTAAAATCCCTTGTATATAGTGGTAAGGAACCAGCAGCTTGTTCAAATGCTGCCCAAAAGAAAACCGTAAAAATACAGAAGATGGCAAAGGCAATCATTCGATCACGTTCGATACGCTCATACCTCGGAATTCGAATGACAAGCAATACGATAAAAGTGATCGCTGCTATTAATGCAAAGAATAATGAATCTGGCATTCCAGCAATGGTGAAATTCAACACTTGAATGTCACCAATTTTACTCAACGGATCATTAAAAATCCAGATAAGTGCAGAAACCGTAAAGATTCCGATAAGTATAATATCTAAAACTGAAAACGGATTACGTTTCTCATTTTCTGCTTGTTCTTCTTTGGTAATCTCTTTGGATTCATCTTTTATTGGTTTGTCTCCGATGTTACCAAATAGCGGTTGTGCATAATAAAATTGAAGCATTCCGAGTAGCATAAAAATACCTGCTAATCCGAATCCGTAACTCCATCCCACACGCTCTCCAACATAACCACAAAGCATGATTCCGATAAACGCACCTGCATTTACGCCCATGTAGAAAATGTTGTAAGCGCCATCTTTTTTATCGTCTCGGCCTTCATACATTTTAGAGATGATGGAGGTCATATTAGGCTTAAAGAAACCATTACCAAGAATCAATAAGGTAATACCGATATACAAAGACATAGGTGTTTCGACCGCCATTGCAGCATGACCTAACGTCATTAACAATGCCCCAATAACAACCGCCATTCGATAACCAATTTTATTATCGGCTAACCAACCTCCTAAAAGCGGGGTGAGGTAAACAAATAATGCATAGGTACCTAGCAATGATAGGGCTGCAGGCGTATCCCAACCCCAACCTGGATTATCGCCTAAAACGGCTCCAGTAAGGAAAATGACAAGTATGGCACGCATTCCGTAGTACGAAAAACGTTCCCACATTTCTGTAAAAAATAAAACGAATAATCCGGCAGGATGTCCTAACACTGGATTCTCAAAAAATTTGTCGGTAGATTGATTCATGATAAATTATTTTAATGCTCGTTGTCTTCTGCTCCGTGCGTTAATACTTCTAATTTCTTTCTAAAAATCATAACAATAAATCCGAATGCTACACAGAACACAGCAATTCCTGTAAAGACAGTAAATTCTCCAAGTCCTTCTGCAGATTCACCCAATAAGCCAGCTAGTTTATTTCCGAAACCAGTCATGGCAAAGTATACACCCATCATTAAGGATCCGTACTTTACTGGAGCTAATTTCGTGATGTATGAAAGGGCAACCGGAGAAATACAAAGCTCTCCAACGGTATGGAATAAATATGCCAATACTAACCAATACATGGCAGAAGCTCCTGTGCTTTCAAACTCAGCAGAAGCAGCAGACATAAAGAAGAAACCAGTACCCATAATAATGAGTCCGATAATCATCTTAAATAGAGAGGTAGAAACCTTGTCTTTTAATTTTCGTTTTGCCCAGTAAGCAGCAACAGTAGTTCCCAAGAAAATGATGAACATTGCATTTAACGATTGGAACCAAGAAGCTGGAACTTCCCAGCCCATCAGCATACGATTGGTATTTTCTTTCGCGTATATATTCATTAATCCACCCGCTTGCTCAAAAGCACCCCAGAATACAATCACTAATAAGAACGAAACAAGTAATACTACAATTCTGTCTTTTTCAACTTTAGTTAGTGGTTTATCCATCAATTCGCGTTCATCAGCTTTTTCTGATGCACCCAAAAAGTTTCCTACGTGTGTTAAATATTTTTGTCCAACTAGATACTGCAAAAGTCCTAACGCCATACCGATGCCGGCTAAACCGAATCCGTAGTGCCATCCGTGAACCTCCCCAACATATCCTACAATCAAACTTGAAAGGAAAGCCCCTAAATTGATTCCGATGTAGAAAATGGTAAATCCTTTGTCTCTTCTAATATCGCCCTGAGCGTACAATCCACCCACCATAGTTGAGATGTTTGGTTTCAGCATTCCAACACCTAAAATGATGAATGCAAGACCAGAATAAAATGCCCAAAGTTCTTCAATCGCCAAAACACTATGACCAATTACAAGTAATATTCCGCCATAAAGAACGGCTTTCTTTTGACCGAGAAGTTTATCAGCAATCCATCCGCCAGGAATTCCTGCCACATAAACGAGCATGGTATACCATCCGTATAAAGCTAATGCTTCACCATTGGTCCAGCCTAAACCGGCATTTTCAATATCTGTTTGGGCTACTAAGTATAGCACCAAAATAGCTCTCATTCCGTAGTATGAGAAACGCTCCCACATTTCTGTGAAGAATAAAATATAAAGTCCGACTGGATGTCCGAAAAGTTCTTTTTGCTTGATTGTTGTATCGCTCATAATTCTTGATTTATCCTTTAATTTCTACTTCTTTATTATTATTGATTAAATTGTCTTGAATGAATGTTGTCATCTTTTTGAATAGATGTAAACGTGTGTTTTTTCCTTTTCGGATTCCATGCGCTCGATCTGGATAAATGGCCAAATCGAATTGCTTGTTAGCCTCTACCAAAGCATTGATCATTCGCGTAGTGTTTTGCGCATGTACATTATCATCACCTGTACCGTGAACTAAAAGATATTTTCCTTCCAAGCGATCTGCATAATTAATTGGTGAATTTTCATCATAACCACTCGCGTTTTCCTGTGGAGTTCTCATGTAACGTTCTGTGTAAACCGTATCATAAAAACGCCAAGAAGTAACGGGTGCAACAGCTATAGCAGTTGAGAAAACATCATTTCCTTTTAAAATACAATTAGTACTCATGAATCCGCCATAAGACCATCCCCAGATACCGATATTATTTGCATCGATATACGGAAGTTCTCCTAATTGTTTAGCGGCTGCAATCTGATCTTCAACTTCGTATTTTCCTAACTCTTTGTAGGTTACTTTTTTGAAGTCTCGTCCTTTTAATCCGGTACCACGACCATCAACACAAGCGACAATCATTCCTTGCTGGGCCAACATTTGATGCCAATAATCGTTCGCGCCATTCCATCGATTCGAAACTTGCTGTGAACCTGGTCCAGAGTATTGGAACATTAATAATGGATATTCTTTATTTTTATCAAAATCGACTGGCTTAATCATCCACATATTTAGGTCATTTCCATTAATGTTGATTGTTGAAAATTCTTTCGGACGGATCTCATACTCGCTGATTTTATCTTTGAATTCCTGGTTGTCAATAATCACTTTTTTCATTTCTCCTTCTGCAGTGTATAAGGCATATACTGGCGGAGTGGTTGCCGAACTATGATTATTGATAAAGTAATTTAAGTTTTTACTAAAGGATGCTGTATTATTACCTTCTTCATTACTTAATAATTTCTTATTCGATCCATCAAGACCAATGCTATAAACACCTCGGTTGATGGTACCGTTTTCTACAGATTGATAATAGATGGTTTTCTTTTTGTCATTATAGCCGTAATAGCGAGTCACTTCCCAATCACCTTTTGTAATCTGGTTGATTAATTTCCCGTTTTTATCGTAATGGTAGATATGATTGTAACCGTCTGCTTCGCTCGTCCAAATAAAACTATTATCTGCTAAAAAGGTCAAATTATCATGAATATCAACATAGGCTTTATCAGTCTCATTTAATAAGACTGTAGAACTTGATCGTAAGGCATTTACGCTGTTTAATTTCAGATCATTCTGATGGCGATTTAACGTAGTTGCAATAAGTATATTATTGTCATTCGACCATTTTAATCGTGCGATATACTCATAAGACCCTAAAGTGATTCTCTTTGTTGATTGAGACCCTGTGTTGTACATATGTAATGTAACTTTCGCATTGTCTTCACCCGCTTTCGGATATTTAAAAACATGTTCTGTAGGATACAATTCATTTCCTGTTACACCCATTTCAAATTGACGAACATTCGATTCATCAAATCGCAGAAAAGCGATGTAACGGCTATCTGGACTCCATTCAAAAGCTCGAACAAATCCAAATTCCTCCTCATAAACCCAATCGGTAGTTCCATTGATGATACTGTTTGTTTTACCATTGCTAGTAACTTGAGTAATTGAATTGGTAGCTAAATCTTTAATGTACAGATTATTGTTTTTAGCATATGCTACTTTTCTGTTGTCTGGAGAGAAAGTAGGCTCCTGAATTTCATTTCCAATCAATTGCAATTTCTTTGATGCAATATCATAGGCATAATAGGTTCCTTTAAACGATCTTCTGTATACTTGTTTGAAATTAGTTCCAAGAATCAGTTTTGTTTCATCATTGTTAAATCGATAAGAACTGAAGTGTTGTAATCCTTTCAAATTTTTACCATCAACAATGGTTGCCACTTTTTCAAGCGTCTCATAACTGTATTTATCTACCGTTGAGGATTTTGTTTCGCTGTTGTAGTTCAAAAGTGAATAAAAATCACCATTCATGGAATTTAAGGAGTTCATGCGTTCTGTAGAGAATGCTCCTCCCCAAATTTCTTCTAGTGTGATTTCTTTTGATCCAAAATTACCTTGATTATCATCTGATGTTGTCTTGCACTGTAAGAAAAGAAGTAGGCAGACAACAAGGCTGATTTTTCTCATTAAATCTTGATTTAATAAAAGTTTGTCAAGTTTACGGAAAAATCAGTAAAAATTACTACGTTTTATTACTTTTCGTGCAATTTCTGATATTAAAATTGGCATGTTAATTTCGGACCAATTTTGTTGATTTCTTCTCAAAAGCTTTGAGTCTTACCGATTTAACTTTCGCATTCTTTCCTTTATATTTGTTATTGTAAATAGCTAGGATACATGAGCGAACTCATTTCAGGATTTTCTAAATTTTCGAAACAGCAGAAGATTGATTGGCTTACCGAAAATCATTTTCAAAATCCGACCGAAATAAAAGAAATCATCACCCAATATTGGAATGCCGATGATGCACTTCAAAAGCTTCACGACGATTTTATAGAAAACACTATTACCAATTATTACATGCCATTTGGGATTGCTCCAAACTTTGTAATCAATGGTAAGAATTATTTAATTCCCATGGTGATTGAAGAGAGCTCTGTAGTTGCGGCAGCATCACTTACGGCTAAGTTTTGGAGTTTGAAGGGCGGATTTAAAACCAAGGTGATTTCTACCAAAAAAGTGGGACACGTACATTTTATGTCTCAGCTTCCAATTGCGGAATTACAAAGTTATTTTGATCAAAATCGAACTGAGTTAAGAGCAGCGACGGCTTCCATAACAAAGAATATGGAAAAGCGTGGCGGAGGTATTTTAGATATGCAATTGAAAGATTGCACGGCTAAACTTGAGAATTACTATCAGATTGAAGTGATTTTTGAAACGAAAGACTCCATGGGTGCCAACTTCATTAATTCTTGTTTGGAGGCGATTGCCCAAAAATTTAAGAATGATGATATTGAGGTAGTGATGAGTATACTAT
This sequence comes from Polaribacter sp., assembly GCA_049889235.1. GTDB lineage: Bacteria > Bacteroidota > Bacteroidia > Flavobacteriales > Flavobacteriaceae > Polaribacter. The sequence continues at coordinate 39,797 of JBMHDU010000006.1, read as the reverse complement.
CGAATTATGTTCCAGAGTGTTTGGTGAGGGCAGAAGTGAGTTGTAAAATTGACGATTTAAAAATCGAGAATGCGCATCAATTTGCTCGAAAATTTTATCAGGCTGTTCGAATTGCAGAGGTTGAACCCTATCGCGCTGTGACGCATAATAAGGGCATTATGAATGGGATTGATGCCGTTATTCTAGCTACCGGAAATGATTTTAGAGCGGTTGAAGCTGGAATCCATGCGTATGCATCGAGAAACGGGCAGTATTCAAGTTTGTCTCATTGTTCTATTGACAATGGAATATTTAGATTTTGGATGGATATTCCGATGGCCATTGGAACTGTTGGGGGACTCACAGCATTACATCCGCTTGCGAAATTGTCACTCGAAATTTTAGACAAACCAAATGCTCCCGAGCTTATGCAAATTATCGCTGCGGCTGGATTGGCTCAGAATTTTGCTGCCTTACGAGCATTAACCACAAAAGGTATTCAGCATGGACACATGAAAATGCATTTGATGAATATCCTTAATCAAAATCATGCGACCGAAGGGGAGAAGCAAAAAGTCAGTCGATATTTTGCCTCCAAAACCGTATCACATAGTGCTGTTTTGAATTATTTAGCTTCCATTCGAAATACGACTCCAAAATCATGGGTTCAATTTCAAGACGAGGATAAGGTTCGTAGTTTATTATTCAATTTATCTGAGGATACAACCGCTTTGTTCGGGCGAATGAGTCCTCAACAAATGATTGAGCATTTGAGCGGTGTTGTTCAAATTTCTAATCAGAATTGGAAAGTAAATGCCTTTGTAGAAGATGATAAGGCTGCTCGCAGAAAGCCGTTTTTGGATACGGATGGTGAATTACAAATCGGATTTAAAGCGAGTTTTTTATCCGAGGATCCGATTCCGGTGAAATTTGATTCTTTACAAGACTCGATTGATGACCTCGTACAACAGGTTAAAACGTTCGATGTAGTATTCGAGTCAAATAAAGATTTAATCGTTATGCACCCGTTTTTTGGTCCTTTGAATTATGAGTATTGGTGTAAGTTCCATACCAAACACTTCACACATCATTTTAAACAATTTGGATTACTATAATGCGCTATTATTCGAATGGAAAATTATTACTAACTGCTGAGTACCTTGTTCTTGAAGGAGCAACCGCTTTGGCACTTCCTACCAAATTTGGTCAGGATTTGGTAGTGGAACCCATTTCAGATAATCAGCTCATTTGGGCCAGTTTTGACCATCACAAACAATGTTGGTTCGAAGCTGTATTTAGTCTTCCAAAGCTCCAAATAGCTTCAACTACCTTTATTTCAAGTGTTGAAGGAAATAAAGAAATGATTGCAGAAGTACTTCAAATTATACTTTATGAAGCTCAAAAATTAAATCCGGATTTTCTTTCGGGAGAAGGCGGATTTCGTGTTAAAACGCATTTGTCTTTTCCGAGAAATTGGGGATTAGGTAGTTCATCAACCTTGATAAATAATATTGCTTCTTGGGTAAAGGTCGATGCATATAAGTTGCTGAAAAATGCGTTTAAGGGAAGTGGCTATGATATCGCTTGCGCTCAACATAATTCACCCATTTGGTATCGTTTGGAAGAAGGTTCGCCAATGGTGAAAACCGTAAAATTTACGCCCAAATTTGCTGATGACTTGTTCTTTGTTTACCTCAATAAAAAACAGAATAGTAGAGAGTCAATTCATTTATTTCATCAAAAACGAGGAGATTTGGCAAAAGAGATGAAAGCAATTAATGCGTTGACCAAATCAATCACAAAAACTTCCAAATTGAAGCGATTTGAAAGGTACATTAACGAACATGAAGATATCATTTCAGGAATTTTAGAGATACCCAAAGTTAAAGATCTATACTTTCAAGATTACTTCGGATCGGTTAAAAGTCTCGGCGGATGGGGTGGTGACTTCGTTTTGGTCACAGGAAATGAAGATACACCCGATTATTTCAATCGAAAAGGATATAAAACGATTATTCCGTATTCAGAGATGATACTATGAGAAAGGTAATTGTAATTGGTGGAGGGGCGGCTGGATTCTTCGCAGCTATTAATGCGAAAGAAAAGAATCCTGATTTACAAATTACTATTCTCGAAAAATGTAATGAAGTTTTGCAAAAAGTAAAGATCTCTGGAGGAGGTCGTTGTAATGTGACTCATGCCTGTTTTGATCCGAAGGAATTAACTTCTTTCTATCCGAGAGGTGAAAAGGAACTTTTGGGGCCCTTTCATACCTTCATGACTGGCGATACTTTCGAATGGTTTGAGCAAAACGGAATACCGTTAAAAATAGAAACTGATGGACGTGTATTTCCAGAATCGAATTCGTCCCAAAGCATTATTGATTGTTTTTTACGAAAGGCCAAACAATTGGGTATTGATATATTAAAAAATCAGTTCGTTACTGCCTTGGAGAAATCTGAAAAAGATTGGGTAATCCAAACGAAAAATGATGAATTTCAGTGCGATGTTGTTATTTATGCAACGGGAAGTAGTAAACAAGGATGGAAATTATTGGGCAAATTAAATCACACCATTGTTAGTCCGGTTCCCTCACTTTTCACATTCAATATCAATGATGACCGAATAGTTGATTTGCCTGGTGTCTCTGTGCCCAATGCAACTGTTCAATTAAAAAACACTCCACTTGAAGCTAGCGGACCATTATTGATTACCCACTGGGGATTAAGTGGTCCAGCCGTATTGAAACTGTCTGCTTTTGGAGCTCGTTTATTGCATGATATGAGTTATGAATATCGCGTTGAAGTAAATTGGATTTCTCAATCAGATGAAGAGGTAGATGAGCAACTTGGTCGATTTAAAAAGGAAAAATCATCACAAAAAGTATTAGGTAAATCTCCTTTTGCAGATATTCCTAAACGATTATGGGATCAATTAGTTTTGTATTCTGGGATAGAGACGAATCAAAATTGGGCAGATTTAACGAAAACACAAATTCAAAATTTGACTCAACAAATTACGCAATGTCAATTTGAGGCCAAAGGAAAAAGTACTTTCAAAGAAGAATTTGTTACCGCAGGAGGGGTTGATTTAAAAGAAATCAATTTCAAAACCTTCGAAAGTAGATTACATTCCAATTTATACCTCATAGGAGAGGTGCTAAATATTGATGCCGTAACGGGCGGATTTAATTTTCAAAATGCCTGGACTGGGGGCTGGATTGCCTCAGAAAGTTTATCAGCTTGTCAATGAAAATACTATTGGGCGATTTCCCCGCGATGAGGTTTTAAAGCATCCCTAAAAATTTTCATTTGATCTTCTTGAACAATTACAAATGCAGAGCAAAGCATCGGATTTCTTTCCGTAATATCAATTCCGAAAGAATTCAAATTCTCGATTGCCGCATATTCTTCCAGGTGTTTGGTATGATGAATGGCTGTTTGCTTTGCGTCAGGACCTCTAAAATCCCAAATAAGTTTAATTTTTCTCATGTTTGTTCTTGAATGAATACAAGTAAATTTCCTTCTGAAAATTCGATTTGCACACGATTTCTAATGGCCCTATTTCGGGTCCCTACTCTAATTCCAAGTTCTAAATCTATCTTATTTAGTTCAAATTCTAAACCGCTTGAAGTTATTCCAACTGTCTTTGGAAAAGGAAATAAAGAAATGGTTTTATTCAATACGTCATCCATTTCAAATTGATTCGGAATGAAGCGATAATTCCCATAATCGTCAAAAAAAGTCAGTTGCAATTTATCTTTCCAAGCCAATGCCACATGCAGGTTACCCAAAAAATGATCTTGTTCTTCTCCGCTGGCGCCAAAAACATCAATATTTTGGTTTCCGCTTTCGTGAAGTAGGGCTAATGTTTTTTCGAAATCAGTAAAATCTTGATCTGGTGTTAGTAAAATTTCGGTTTTTTCCGGGATCGCTTCCAAAGAATCGAAATCGCCAAAGACTAAATCAGGCTCGATACCATTACTTTTTAATGTGGCTAAAGCACCATCAGTAGCACAAATCAGACTGTAATCCTCTAGTTTTGGGAAGCTTTTGGGAGCTTTTCCATTGAGTAGTAAGAAAACCGAATTCGATTTTTTCATAGTGCAAAAATACCCAAAATAATATCGTCCTTTAGTCGATGAAAATAGTTTTATCTTTGACCCAAATTAATTTGCATTATTTGTGTTTGAATTCGATATCAAATCAGTAGAAAAATCGGTTGAAAACGCCAGTTTTACCTGGAGATCACCGAGTAATATTGCACTTGTTAAGTATTGGGGGAAGAGTGATCCTCAAATACCTAAAAACGCATCGATTAGTTTTACTTTAAAAAATAGTTATTCAGAAACAAAAGTTGATTTTCTGAAAGTTGCCGATCAAAATTCTGTTTCATTTGATTTCTACTTTGAGGGATCAAAGAAAGAAGAATTCAAACCGAAGATTGCCAAGTTTTTTGAAAGAATCCTCCCGTATTGCCCATATTTGAGTCAGTATCATCTTACGATTTCATCAGAGAATTCTTTTCCGCATAGCAGCGGAATCGCCTCTTCAGCAAGTAGTATGTCTGCATTATCACTATGTATTATGAGTCTGGAAAAGGAATTAACTTCCGAAATGGAAACTTCTTTTTTTAATCAAAAAGCGTCTTTCTTGGCAAGACTTGGATCAGGATCTGCGAGTCGAAGTGTTGAAGGTCCATTAGTGGTTTGGGGTGAGCATGAAGGAATTCCGGGAAGTTCTGATTTATTTGGAGTGCCTTTTAATTTCGAAGTGCATCCTAATTTCAAAGAATATTGCGATACCATTTTATTGGTTGATAAAGGTGTGAAACAAGTTTCAAGTACGGTTGGTCACCAATTAATGTTTAACCACCCTTTTGCTGAACAGCGTTTCGAACAGGCTAATTCAAATGTCTCTCGTTTATCGGAAATTCTTCAAAATGGTGATATCAAGGCGTTTATTAGTCTTGTAGAAAGTGAGGCTTTAACCTTGCATGCCATGATGATGACCAGTGATCCATATTTTATTTTGATGAAACCCAATACCCTAGAAATCATCAATAAGATCTGGAGTTACCGAGACGAAAAAAATAGCAACCTTTGTTTCACTCTAGATGCTGGAGCAAATGTACACATGTTGTATCCGAAATCTGAAGAGGAGAAAGTGATGCAATTTATTGAAGATGAGCTGTCTAAGTACTGTCAAAAAAATCATTACATTTGTGATGAGGTGGGCCAAGGAGCTCAACTCATTAACTAGATGAATTCAACCAAATCATTCAAATATTTGTCTAAAACATTAATAGTTGTTGTTGCTGTATTTTTTATGGCCTCTACGACCCAGGAAATTATTTGGTTAGACGAAAATTTAAAAGAGACTTCCCAGGCGAAGGCCAAGTATTACAAGGTGGGTGCAAAATTAGAAGGGGATATTACTTACTACTATAAGAATAGGAATGTATTCCGTAAATTGAAATTTGAAAAAGGTAAACCCGTCGGTAATTTTTATGAATACTATGATACCGGTGAGTTGAGAGAATTTGGTCAATTCGTGAATGGATTGCGAGAAGGGAACTGGAAGGTGTTCTACAAAACAGGAAAAATTAAACAAAAAGGAAAATACAGCAAAGGGGAAAAAGTAGGTATTTGGAAAACCTATTATAAAAATGATAACTAACACTATGTTAACATTATAATCCCTAAATTTGCCACAAAGATTTATCTATGAAAGGTCCTTTATTTTATGCCAAAATACTTTTGTTTGGTGAATATGGAATCATAAAAGATTCCAAAGGATTGGCTATTCCCTACAATAACTTCAGGGGAGCGTTGAAAATTAGTTCAGATTTGAATGAAAAAGCAAAGAGTTCCAATGAAGGTCTTCGAAAGTTTTTTCACTACTTAAAGGATCTAAATTCTGATTTAGTTTCTTTTGATTTTGATGCTTTTAATGCTGATTTGAATAAAGGAATGTATTTCGATTCTTCGATTCCTCAAGGATATGGAGTAGGAAGTAGTGGTGCGCTTGTTGCATCAATTTATGATAAATATGCTATTGAAAAAATTACTGTCTTAGAGAATCTTACTCATGAGAAATTACTAGAACTCAAAAAGATTTTTTCAGAAATGGAATCATTCTTCCACGGCAAAAGCTCTGGATTAGATCCGTTAAATAGTTATTTAAGTTTACCGATATTAATCAACAGTAAAGAAAATATTGAGCCTGCAGGAATCCCATCCCAAAAAGAAGGGAAAGGTGCAGTATTCTTATTAGATTCTGAACAAATTGGTGAGACGGAGCCAATGGTGAATATCTTCATGAATAAAATGAAGAAAGAAGGCTTCAGAAAAATGCTTAGTGAGGAGTTTTCAACTTATACTGATGCTTGTATCGAAGACTTCTTAAATGGTAATGTCAATTCTTTATTTGGCAATGTTAAAAAGTTGTCGAAAGTGGTGCTGAAGAACTTCAAACCGATGATTCCAAAAGCTTTTCATAAAGTTTGGGAGCAAGGATTACATACCAATGATTATTACTTGAAACTATGTGGTTCTGGTGGCGGAGGTTATATCCTTGGCTTTACCGAAGATTTTGAAAAGGCGAAAAAGAGTTTAGAGCAGTACAAATTAGAGTTGGTTTACAGATTCTAATTGGTACTATGCCATCTAAAATAAAATCCTTTCTACTTACATTTTTCAGTTTATTTTCTGTCGTTCGAGGCTATAATGTCTTGGTCTTAGTTACAGCCCAATATCTGGCATCAATCTTCATTTTTTCTCCGGATCAGTCGCTTTCTCAAATTCTTTTTGATCTACATTTACATTACCTCATTTTAGCAACCATTTGTGTTGTTTCTGCAGGTTATATTATAAATGATTTTTATGACGAAAAAGTAGACCGCATAAATAGGCCAATTAAAACACGAATTGACAATTACGTTAAACAAGAGACGAAGCTGACCTTATATTTCATTTTAAATGGTTTAGGATTTATATTCGGATCATTAGTTTCTTGGCGTGCAGCTTTGTTTTTTGTGGTTTATATTACTGGGATTTGGTTGTATTCACACAAGCTGAAGAAATATCCATTTATCGGACTGTTATCGGCAACTATACTCACAATCTTACCATTTTTTATCGTTTTTATTCATTTTAAAAACTTTAGTCAAATCATTTTCGTTCATGCTATTTTTCTCTTTTTCATTCTGATGGTAAGGGAATTAATTAAAGACTTGGAAAGTTTTAAAGGAGCGCTCGTAAATAATTACAAAACCTTTTCCATTGCCTATGGCGAATCTAAGTCAAAACAATTGTCTTTAATTTTGCTGATTAGCACCCTGATACCTGTTGTTCAACTATTCAGTTATCCAGAATTGGGGCAGATGCGTTATTACTTTTATTTTGCATTGGTCGTGATTTTATTCATTGGGCTTTATCTTCTAAAATCGAATTCCATCAAACATTATCGGTTTATTCACAACATATTAAAGTTGTTACTTCTGGCAGGTGTTGTGAGTCTTGTTTTGATTGATACCAGCTTAATCGTTGAAAAAGTGATAAATAAACTTGGTTATCATTTGATTTAACTACTTTTGCACAAATTTTACTACAATGAATTCTAATAAAAAATCGTCGGGACGACGACATGAGAATCGCAAGTTTTCTGATCGTCCGAAGAAAACAAATAAACCAAAAACTACCAATACAAATACAGGTGTTCGACTAAATAAATACATTGCAAATGCAGGTATTTGTTCTCGAAGGGAAGCTGATGTCTTTATCCAGGAGGGAAGCGTCTTGGTGAATGGTAAATTGGTAACCGAAATGGGTTATCGTGTTCAACCTACAGATGTTGTCAAGTTCGATGGAACAACTATTGCTGCCGAGCAAAAACGTTATGTTCTATTAAATAAACCAAAGAATTACATCACAACTATGGATGATGATCGGGGAAGACGAACCGTGATGGATTTGGTAGGTAATGCAACTAAAGAACGGATTTATCCTGTAGGTCGTCTGGATCGAAATACAACAGGATTACTATTGTTTACCAATGATGGTGATTTAGCTAAAAAATTAACGCATCCAAAGCACAATGTTCGAAAATTATATCATGCCTCTTTAGATCGTAAATTTACTTTGAAAGATCTTGAAAAATTAAGAGGAGATGTAATTATTGAAGGGCGAAAAGTTTTTATTGATGCTGTATCCTTCATTGAAGGACAACCAAAAACCGAAGTCGGAATCGAGATTCATTCTGGAAGAAATAGAATTGTAAGAAAGATTTTCGAGCATGTAGGGTATAAAGTTGTAAAGCTAGACCGCGTAATTTTTGCGCAGTTGACAAAGAAGAATTTACCTCGAGGTCATTGGAGAGAACTCACAAAATTAGAGGTTAGTACTTTACAAATGATATAAAAAAACCCGAACGGATGTTCGGGTTTCAAGTGGTGCCTCCAGGAATCGAACCAGGGACACAAGGATTTTCAGTCCTTTGCTCTACCAACTGAGCTAAGGCACCAGCTTTTCAGCGGATGCAAATATAAAACGTATTTTTATATCCTGCCAAACAAAAGTAAAAAAATGTATTTTAAATTTTAGACACCAAATTCAGAGACGTGAACTTAGCTGTTGATATTGGGAATACGAGAACAAAAGCTGCTGTTTTTCAAGAACATACAATTCTGGAAACCTTCGTAATTCAAAATGTTGATTTTTATGAAGAGGTAAAGAATATCATTTCTGATTTTGAAATCGAGCGGTTGGTGATGTCTTCTGTTGCTGATATTGAAACCAAATACCTTAAAAAGATTAAAAAATTGGTTTCAGTTTTTACTGTGTCCACGGAAGTGAAATTACCTTTTAAAAATTTATACGGTACACCAAAAACTTTAGGGATAGATCGTATTGCACTAGCAGCAGCAGCCTCTAAATTATATTCGAATAAAAATTGTTTGGTTATTGATGCGGGGACTTGTATCACATACGATTTTTTAAATAGTAAGAATGAGTATTTGGGAGGAGCACTAGCACCGGGTCTAGAAATGAGATACAAGGCATTGAATACATTCACAGCAAAATTGCCAAAACTATCTATTCATGTGCCTAATAATCCAATTGGAAAATCCACAGATGAAAGTATCCATTCCGGGGTTGTTTTTGGTGTAATTCATGAAATTGAGGGAGTTATAAATCAATACATTCAATATTATCCTGATTTAACAGTAGTTTTAACAGGAGGAGACTCAAATTTTTTGTCTAAACAATTAAAAAGTAGCATATTTGCCAATCAAAATTTTCTCCTAGTAGGTTTAAACGAAATATTGATTCTCAATCACAATTTATGATTAAAAAGTTTTTAGTCCTTTTTACTTTACTAATCTCTACCTCTCTTTTAGCTCAAAGAACATCACTTTCTCCCTATTCTTTTTTTGGGATCGGTGAGGAGTTTAGTCCTATTACAGTAGAGCAAGCAGGTATGGGTGGTATAGGTGTTGCCTACAGTCATTACAAATATTTGAATTTTACGAATCCTGCGGCCATTGCAAATCTTAGGTATACCACCTATGGTTTTGGAGGGTCTCATAAAGATTTGAAACTAAAATCTGCAACCTCGACACAAGGTTCAACCCTAACTACTTTTAACTATGTGGGAATTGGTTTTCCAATAGGGAAAAAAGCAGGATTTGGAGTTGGTATTCAGCCTGTATCCTCAGTAGGTTATGAACTTGAGAATACAATTTTAGATGCTAACGGAGATTTATCTGAACTTTCGTTATTTGAAGGTAGTGGTGGAGTAAATAGAATTTATTTAAACTTAGGATTTCTACTATTCAAGGATTTAGCTCTTGGAGCTGAAGCGAGTTTCAACTTCGGGAATATCAATAATACGATTATTGATCAGCGTGTTGGTTTAGCTTTAGGAACGAAATACGAAGAAATTACGCAAGTGAGAGGAACTGCTATTAAATTAGGAGCTCAATACAAGAAAACAGTGAAAGATGATTTAACCGTAACTGCAGGTGCAGCGGTGAAGTTATCTAACGACATGAGAGTTAATGGTGATGACTATTTATACTCTGTCATTTTATTAGGCGGCGCACAGATTCCAAGAGATACCTTATCTACTTCAGGAATTTCAGGAGCATTTCAAATGCCATTAAATTCTACCTTGGGAATTGGAGTCGGAAAGACAGATAAATGGTATGCTGGAGTTGAATATGAAATGCAAGATGCCTACCAGCCAACGGGATTTTTAAGTACAACCAATACAGCATTCAGATATGGTAATTCGAGTCGATTTGCGATTGGTGGATTTTATCTACCAAAAATCAACTCAATTTCTAGCTTCTTCGATAGGGTAACCTATCGTTTTGGAGTTCGAATGGAGAATACCGGATTACTAGTTGATGGATCGGGTACGAATACTAATTTCAGCGAAATAAAAGATTATGGCATATCTTTTGGTTTAGGTATACCATTGAAAAGACTATCAACCATGAATGTGGGTCTTGAATACGGAAAACGAGGTACAACAGATAACAATTTGATTCAAGAAAATTACTTTAATCTGAGATTAAGCTTATCTTTGACCGACGTTAACTGGTTCATAAAGAGAAGAATTGACTAATTAAAAATTTAAAAAATGAAGAAAATTACGGTTTTACTAGCAATAGCATTATTTATTGTTTCTGCAAAAACCAATGCCCAGGATGATAAAAAAAGAGAATGTACTATTAAATACAATCTATTTAAGCCAGATTTTCAATCAAAGAATTATACTGCTGCTTATGAGAACTGGATTTATTTAATGGACAACTGTCAAGATTTATCTGTGAACGTCTATAAGTATGGTGCGACTATCGCTGAAGATGTTAGAAAAGATCCTGCGTTGGCGAAAAGAGTATACGAGCAACGTTTACAGTATTTTCCTAAAAACAATCCTGCAAAAGTGCATAGTGACTATGCAACATATTTAGCAAAAAACAAACTTGCTTCTAACGACGAAATATTTTCTTTATTAGAAAAAGCTTATAAGATTTCTCCAAAGGATATGAGTGTAAAGAATATTTACAGATACTTCCAAGGGGTTACTGATAGATATAAGGATGTGAACCCACAAAGAGTATTTGATACCTATGATGACGTTATAGAATCAGTTGGAGAGAAATTAGATGACTATGCTAAGAAAATTAGCCAGTTAACTAAAGATTCTACGAAAGTATTAGATGCTAAAGAGAAAAGAAGATTAAGAGCGTATAGCATTAACTCGAAAGCTTTAGGTATGGTAGAAGGTGGTTTAGATAATATCATCTCTGAGATTGCAACTTGTGAAAGACTTGTTCCATTATACCAAAGAGATTTTGAAGCGAACAAAGGGAATGCACAGTGGTTAAGAAGAGCGGTATCGAGAATGTTTAACAAGGGATGTCAAGAAGATCCATTATTCGAAACTTTAGCGAAGGCATATGCTGAAGCAGCTCCTTCGTCTGATGCGTATTCATTTTACGCTGGTATCTTAGAAAAGAATGGAGATCCTGCAGGTGCAACCGCAATGCGTCAAAAAGCATTTGACTTAGAGACGGATCCATTTAAAAAAGCCAAATACAAATTAAAGTTTGCAGAAGCTGCTAAGAACAGAGGTCAATTTGGAAAAGCGAGATCGTTAGCTTACGATGCGATTAAGTACAATCCGAACTTCGGTAAAGCATATTTATTCATTGGTAGATTATATCAATCAAGTGCAAATAGTTGTGGTAAAGGAGAGTTTGAGAAGCGTATGGTTTACGTAGCGGCTTTACAGCAAGCAAGAAGAGCTTTAGCTGTAGATCCAAGTATCGAATCGGTTGCTAAAAAGTATATCAGATCTTACGCAGGAAACGTTCCAAATAAAACAGTAATCTTTACTGCCGGATTCAATTCTGGTGATCCGTACACAATTAAGTGTTGGATTGGACAAACAGTAAGGGTGCCTTAGAAAAGTGAAAATAATTTTCAAGTACATAAATGAAAGCATTGTTGTTGTATGCACAACAATGCTTTTTTCATGTTCTAATAATACACAGGAAGTAAGAGATTTTCTTGCAGATAAAAACTTGCCAGTGGGAAAAGCGCGAGATGCTTATCATGTATACAAGGATTCTGGTAGAATTACTTCCAAATTAATTACGCCTTTAATGCTCGATTACAGTAATCGAAGGGCTCATCCATATAGTGAATTTCCAGAAGGAATTACGATTGTTAACTTTCGAAATAAAGGTCAGGATTCAGTAACAATTACAGGTGATTACGCCTTAAATTACTCTCGTACTTCTATTTCGGAGATTCGAGGTAATGTAGTCGTGATTAATCATACGGATAAATCTAAGTTGGAAACCGAACAGCTTTTTTGGGATGAGATTCAGCATTATTTTATTTCTGAAAAGAAGTTTAGATTAACAACAGAAAGCCAGGATACCATTGAGGGAATTGGTTTTGAATCGAAAGATGATTTATCCAAACATCTCGCAAAGAAAACTACAGGTCGAATAAAAACAAACGAAGAATAAATGTTTAAAGCTTGGAAATTTTTTCAATACGGATATCTACTTATTGCAATCATCTGCTTAATTGAGGGAATTGCAACACTTCAAGAAAACCCATCCAAAGCATATCTTTTAATTGGATTTGCTATCTTTATTACCTTAGTGTTTTTCTTTAAACGGTTTTTTAGAAAGAAAATCGAAGAAAGAAATCAAAACCAATCGAAATAATTGGACTTTGAAATTCCTATAATAATCACATCCATTCTGCTTTCAGCTTTTTTTTCAGGAATGGAAATAGCCTTCGTTTCTTCGAATAAGCTTCATATCGAACTCGAGAAGAAAAGGGAAGGAATTGTTGCCAAAATTTTATCTCGAATTACTAAAAAATCATCTCGGTTTATCACCACGATGTTGGTGGGTAATAATATAGCCTTAGTAATTTATAGTTACTACATGGGGCAATTTTTATTACGATTCCTGCCTGTGGACGGATTGAATGAATTCAGTATTCTTTTGCTTCAAACTGTGATTTCAACATTGATCATATTGGTTACTGCTGAGTTCTTGCCAAAAGCCATATTTAGAATTTACGCGAACGATGTATTGAAGATTTTTGCCATTCCGGCCTTCATATTTTATTACATCTTCCACTTTTTCTCGACTGTTATTTCTGGAATTTCAGACTTCTTTTTGAAGGTTGTTTTCAAAACAGATCAAGACGTTCAGCAAACTGAATTCAGTAAAGAGGAACTAGGTAATTATATTTCACAACAAATTGAGACAGGCACAGATCGAGAAGAATTAGATTCTGAAATACAGATTTTCCAAAATGCACTTGAATTTCATAATGTTCGAGCTCGAGAAATTATGGTTCCCAGAACTGAAATCGTATCGGTAGATATTTTTGATAATGTGACAAACCTGAAAGATCGCTTTGTAGAAACAGGTCTTTCAAAAGTAATTGTTCATAAGAATTCACTGGATGATATCTTGGGGTATGTAAATGCTTTTGAGTTATTTAAAAGACCCAAAACGATTAAGTCCATTCTTTTGCCTGTTGAATTGGTGCCAGAATCAATGATGATTAGCGATCTGTTGAATTTACTGACTAAAAAACGAAAAAGTGTTGCTGTGGTTATTGATGAATATGGCGGAACGTCAGGGATTATTACTGTTGAGGATATTGTCGAGGAACTGTTCGGCGAGATTGAAGATGAGCATGATGTTCAAGAGTTTAGAGAAGAGGTCTTGAGTGATCATGAGTTCAATTTCTCTGCACGATTGGAAGTCGATTATGTCAATGAAACCTATAATTTAAATATTCCCAAGTCTGAAGCCTACTCAACCTTAGGTGGATTTATCATCAATCACACAGAGGATATTCCTGAAGAAAATGAGGAACTTGAGATTGAAAATTACAAGATAAAAATCTTGAAAACCAGTAGTTCTAAAATCGATGAAATCAATCTAAATGCTTTTCATTTAGAAGATTAACTCACTTCTTTCTTTTTTAACTAAGAATCAATTCTTTAAAGGTTTTTAAAGCTTTAATTTGGTTGTAATATTGAATACCAAATCGTATATTCGCCAACTGAAATTAAATTAATGTAGAATGGCAGTTTTATCAAAAATTAGAGACAGGTCTTTGTTCTTAATTCTTGTAATTGGATTAGCGTTATTCGCTTTTGTATTAGATCCATCAACTTTGACAGATTTTTTCAATTCTTCAAAGATTAATGAAGTTGGAGAAGTAAATGGAGAAACAATCTCAAGACAAGAATTTATTAAAGAATTAGATAGTTACAGACAACAAACTGGAGGACGTGTTTCAGATATCCAAGCAGCAAAGATTGTATGGGATAATATGTTGCGTAAAAAGATTTATCAAAAACAATTAACTGAAGCTGGTATCACTATCGGTGAAGAAGATGTTTGGAATGAAATCATCAGCGCTCCTTTTGTTCAAAATAATCCTCAGTATCAGAATGAACTTGGTCAGTTTGACGAAAATAAGTTCAAAACTTTCTTAGCTGACACCAAAGAGAACAATCAACCGCTTTGGAGCCAATGGTCAAATTACATGACTCAAGTTCGTGATAATGCAGAGACCAATACCTACAACAATTTAGTAACTGCTGGATTAGGCGCTTCTTTAAAAGAAAGTGAGTTTCAATACCTAATCGACAATACAAAAATTACTGGTCAATACGTATATGCGCCTTACACAAATGTTGCGGATAGTTTAGTTAAGATCAGAAAGTCTGAAGTGCAAGATTATATTTCTGCTAATGAAAAAGATTTTAAAGTTGAAGATATGAGAGATATCTTTTATGTTCAATTTAAAATCGAGCCAACCAAAGGAGATGAAGATGTGCTTAAAGCAGAGGTTGGATCAATTGCAAAAGATCTAAAAGAATCTAAAGATGAGAAGGTATTGTTATCAGAAAATGATTCTGATTTAGATATCAATCCGAATTTCCAATATGAAAGCTATGTAAATCAGAAAATCAGTAAAGATTTATTTGCTACAAAAGTTGGTGACGTTTTCGGGCCTTATAAAGACAAAGAATACTTCAAATTATCTAAAGTTGTAGAAGAGTCAAGAATGCCAGATTCTGCCAGAGCTAGTCATATCTTAATTCCTTATGTTGGAGCTCAAAGAGCTGCTGGTGATGTTACCAGGACTAAAGAGGCTGCAAAGAAATTAGCTGATAGTATTTTAAATGTAGTGAAGAGAAGTAAATCAAAATTTGCTGCTTTAGCAAAAGACTTATCTTCAGATAAAGGTAGTGCAGAAAAAGGCGGAGATCTTGACTGGTTCAATTATAACAGAATGACTCCTGCATTTAGAGATTTTTGCTTTACAAATAGAAAAGGAAAAGTTGACGTTGTTGAAACACCATTTGGATATCATGTAATAAGAATTGATGACCAAAAGAATTTCCAAAGAGTTGTTAAGTTAGCAACTTATGCTAAGAAAATTGTGCCGTCTGAAGCAACAGAGAACGCAGTCTATACTAAAGCACAAGAGTTTGCTTTAGAAGTAACAAATACAAATGATTTCGCTTTGGCAGCTAAGAATAAAGGATATACTCCAAAGCCAGCCGTGGGTATGAAAACCTTAGATGAAAATGTACCTGGTTTAGGAAATCAAAGACAAATTGTTAGTTGGGCATTTGGATCAACCACAGAAATAGGGAACTTTAAGCGTTTCGATTTAGAAGGTAGTTATGTTGTGGCTTCCTTATCTGGAAAAACGGCAAAAGGATTAATGTCTGTTGAAAAAGCAACTAGTCGTGTAAGACCAATTTTGTTGAATGAGAAAAAAGCTGAAATTTTAAAAGAGAAATTTGTAGATGGTGAATTAAAGGATATCGCCAATGCACTAAAATCAAGTGTAAGATCTGCAAATGGAGTTACTTTAAAAAGTCCAACATTACCAGGGATTGGAGTAGAGCCTAAGATTGTTGGAGCTATGTATAATGCTGAGTTAAATAAGGTGTATACAAAAGTAGTAGGAGGTAAAGGAGTATTTGCTTTCAAAGTAACTAAGAAGGAGGCTCCTGTTGCTTTACCAAATTATGAAACGAATAGAAATCAATTAACGGAGGCGAGAAGAAAATCTACCTTTAGAATCTACACTGCTTTAAAAGAAGCTTCTAAAATTGAAGATAATAGAGCACAGATGTATAGTGCGAATTAATACGATTTATAAAGCATAATAAAATCCGCTTTCAACCGAAAGCGGATTTTTTTGTCAATATTTTCGGTAATTATCCGTTCATAGAGATTAAGAACTCATCATTACTTCTAGAGAATTTAATTTTCTCATTGATGAACTCCATGGCTTCAATTGGATTCATATCCGCAAGGTATTTTCTTAAAATCCACATACGCTGAATCGTTTTGTCATCTAATAATAGATCATCTCTACGTGTAGAAGATTTGATTAAGTCAATAGCTGGGTAGATTCTTCTGTTGGCAATGTTTCTTTCTAACTGAAGTTCCATATTACCAGTTCCTTTAAATTCCTCGAAGATAACTTCATCCATTTTTGAACCTGTTTCTGTTAAAGCCGTTGCAATTATGGTTAGTGATCCACCACCTTCAATATTACGTGCGGCTCCAAAGAAACGTTTTGGTTTGTGCAATGCATTGGCATCAATACCACCAGAAAGGATTTTTCCGGAAGCAGGTGCAACAGTATTGTATGCTCTTGCTAAACGAGTAATAGAATCGAGTAAAATCACAACATCGTGACCACATTCAACCAAACGTTTTGCTTTTTCCAACACAATATTTGCAACACGTACATGCTTATCTGCAGGCTCATCAAAAGTTGAAGCAACAACTTCACCTTTTACGCTTCGCTGCATGTCGGTAACTTCCTCAGGTCGTTCATCGATTAATAGTACGATTTGATACACTTCAGGATGATTGGCAGCAATAGCATTAGCAACATCCTTCAATAACATGGTTTTACCTGTTTTAGGCTGTGCTACAATCATTCCCCTTTGTCCTTTACCAATAGGAGAAAATAAATCAATAATTCGTGTGGAAAGAGAGCTTCCTCTTTCTGCTAAATTGAATTTTTCCTGCGGAAATAAAGGCGTTAAGTGTTCAAAAGACACTCGGTCTCGAACAACATTCGGATTTAAGCCATTAATCTTCGATACACGAATTAGTGGGAAATATTTTTCACCCTCTTTTGGGGGTCTAACATTTCCTCTTACTGTATCTCCTGTTTTTAATCCGAAAAGTTTAATTTGTGATTGTGAAACATAAATGTCATCCGGAGATGATAGGTAATTGTAATCTGAAGATCTCAAAAATCCATATCCGTCAGACATCATTTCCAATACGCCTTCACTTTCGATAATTCCATCAAATTCAAAATCAGGATCACGGTATTTATTGCCATTCTTTGGATTTTTACCAGATGCCTTCTGGTTAGAATCTTTAGACTTCTGATTTTTCGAATTTGAATTTTGAGGACCAGGCTTTTGAGTTGTGTTCTCTTTTTTAGGAGTGTCAGCTCCGTTTTGCTGGTTTTTATTCGTATTTGAAGGTCTATTATTTTTGTTTTTTTGAGCACTGCCATTCTGTTTGGTAGTATTCTTCGCTGGAGGGTTTTCTCCATTGGTTTTAGAAATTCGCTTACGTTTTGGTTTGTCGGCAGTTTTATCTGCCGCTTTCTCCGAATTCGTGGCTGAAGCTTGGGTATCTAATATTTGATAAATCAGATCAAGCTTTTTCAACTGACTTACTTTGGATAATCCTATAGTTTTAGCAATTACCTGTAAATCAGCTAGTGTTTTTTCTTTTAGTTCAGAAATTTCGAACATTTATATAAAATTAAATTGTAATGATTTGCGTCTCTTAAATACTAAGTTTAAATGAATTGATTATGCAAAGCTTAGCACAATCCTTTAGCGCGGTTGTGATACAAATATATAGTTTTTTTTTAAGTTCCAACTTTTCTTTTTTAAAAAAAGAAGTTTAATTTTGCTCCGATAAATGATACAAAGAATACAGTCCATATATTTATTAGTCGCCTTTGTTTGTTCTGGGGTGATGGTTTTTTTCTTTGACCTTTGGGATACTAGTTCTGATGGGGTTCGCGCAATGGATTTATTTTCGCAATCGTATATTTTTCTAAAATTCGTTCCTATATTATTTTTCATCTCGGCATTATTGCCGCTATTTACAATCTTTAAATTCAGTAACCGAAAGTTGCAAATGAATTTAGGGAAACTAACAATTTTGATAAACCTTATTTTGTTAGGTTTATTTGTATATCTGATACAAACTTTATCTGGAGAGGCTTTGGTTTCGAAGAAAGATATTGGGATGTTCTTACCTTTACTATCTATTGGATTTGTTCTATTAGCCAATAGAGCCATTAAGAAGGATGAGGATCTTGTAAAATCTGTTGATAGATTGCGATAAACCGGCATATAGTATATTTAGTGCGAAAAAACCGAGGAGATTTCCTCGGTTTTTTAGTTTTCAAGAAAAATTTGACGTTTTAATTTTTTTTGAAAAATTAAGAATGAGTAATTTAGAGAGGTAAAACTGTAGTATAGGAGTTTTTTTTATCATTGATTACCAGTTAATTACGAAAATTTACTCCCCATTTATAGGTAAATGATGTACCATATATAGGGAATGAAAAATTTCACCAATTCTGGGGATTGTGGGAGGCAAAGGAGTCCTATAGATTTGTAGTGTAAATGAAATGAAAAAAATCAACGTTCACGTTGCTGATGATCATAAAGTACTAGTAGATGGAATCAGCGCCGTTATAAATACTGACAAAGACATTGAAATATGTGGTTATTCGCTCACTGGTCAACAAGTAATTGATTGGTTCAGTAAAAAAAGAAACAAAGCGGATGTGTTAATACTAGATATAACAATGCCAATTAAAGATGGTTTTGATGTTCTTCGGTATTTTAAAGAAAAAAGGATATATCAAAAGGTAATTATCTTTTCCAGTTACGACGATTTAAAAATCGTACAGGAAGCACTTAGTTTGGGATGCTACGGATATGTGACAAAAAAAAGTGCAAGTGAGTACATTATAGATGCCATTAGAACTGTAGCAAAAGGAGAGCAATATTTTAGTGATGATATTAAAAAAATATTGTTGAAAACATTCACAAATCAAGTTACCGAAACTGGAGATTTACCTGATAAAATAATAATCGAAAGTCTAACCGACAGAGAATTAGAAGTTTTAAAGTATATCGCTTACGAATATAATTCGGGAGAAATTGCTGAAAAAATGAGTTTAAGTGTCAGTACAATTGATACTTACAGAAAAAGTTTATTAAAAAAACTCAACGTAAAAAATTCGGTAGGAATTGCAATGTATGCGGTGAGAAATAAATTAATCTAATACAAGATATCCCCCAAGTCTGACTTAGATAGTTTATACCCCCCCCCCTCCAAAAAAACAACCCCCAATTTAGTTAAGACAAATAGGTGTCCCCAAGCAAATACTATTTCTTCACTGCATGCAATTTCCACTGAAACAAAGGAAATAAATAACACAAACCAAATAAAGTCCAAAAAATGAAATCAATTAAACTAATCGCATTATCGATTATTACAGCGAGTGCCTTAGTTTTTACTTCGTGTTCTTCAGAAGAATCAGTATTAGCGACAGATGCGCTAAGTAATCAGCTGTTGAAATCCTTTACAGTGAAAAAGGATGTAAATGGAGCATATTCTTTAGATTTTGATTTAAATCAAGGTGCAACAGTAGATAAGGTATATGACGATTATACGAATACCAGCCAATTTGTCTTATATTCGTCTAACAGTAACGGTAAGAAACAAATTAGTGAAGGAGTAGAAATCACTGATTCTCAATTAAGATTAGGAATCATTGATACAAATACAGATGAAAAACCTTCAATTACAATTACAGACGACAATATTTCTTTTGGTAAAGGAAATTCAGAAGCCTTAAAAAGCTATGAAATCAAAAGCATGGATGACGGAACTTACCAATTAGACTTTACTGTAAAAAAGAACATCAGTGTTGACTTTGTATACAACGATAACCTCGAAACTTACGAAGTTCACCTTGATAAAGGAAAAAATAAAGAAACGTCCTATAGTAGAACTTTCGAAAAAGAAGAAGGAAAAGCATTGCGAATAGACTTTTTAAACTTCTATAAAGTTCGAAAGGCCAAATCAGATGAGGCTTTGATGGTGGAGAGAAAACCTAAAATCATCATCGACGAATAGGATTTAAAATAAAAAAATAGTTGAAAAATAAGACAGTTTTAATTTTTGTTCTATTAACTATTTTAAGCTTGTTTCAAGTGCAAGCCAAAGATATTAGTACTGATAAAGAAGTTTCATTCACTGAAGCTTCTTTATCTTTTTATATGATGAACCCATGGGATTCTGAAATTGATAAGCGTTTTGATGAATTAAAAAAACTTATCGAGAATGAAGAATACGAGGAGGCATTGAGAGTTGCTTTTGATCTGTTAAAAGTGATCCCATTATCAAATAGAATGCTAAAGTTTAAAGTAGAATCTGAAATAGCTTGGATTTATACAAGAACAAATTCATTCGAAAAATCGTTAGAGTATTCGAAAATTGCCCTACAAACCTTAACTGCGCTTCAAGGAGTTGAAATTGAAGATAAAGCCATATTTGATACCAATTTAATCCAAACGTATTATAAGGTTGGTTCACAGTTTTTTAAACTAGAGCAATCCTATGACTCTATAAAGGCTCACTACCTAGATAGTGCGAAATTGTATTTTGCTAAAGTGGAAGAATTTCCATCGTTAAACCCGGAAATACTTGACATTAAAGGAAGAACTTATACCAACTTATCAGGTCTTTATTTCATGGACTCCTTATTTGATAAGGCCGAAGAATATGCCAATAAGGCGATTAATATTCATAAGTTGCGGAATAATAAATTGAGTCAGGCAGGAGCTCTAAACAACCTAGGTAATATTTATCTTACTAGGGGAGCGCTACAAATGGCTAAAGACACTTACTCTAGTGGTATAAAGTTGATTGAGAAAGATGATTCTGCAAAGGCGATTGAGTTTAAAGCAGATTTGTATAATAATCTAGCTTGGACTATGCGAAAAATGGAGGATTTTGAAGCATATGATTTCTTGGAAGATGCCTATGAATTTACGGATAAGATTAGAGATAATGAGATTAAAAGGATAATTGAAGAAATTACTGCTGAATATAACGTTGATAAAGTTAAAGATGAAGCTGAAATAGCGCGTCGTAGTTTTTGGATTTATGTTGTTATCAGTCTTCTAATTATCACATTATTAGCTACGGCAATGATTCTTATTTATCAGCGTAGAAAACGATTGGCATTAGAGTTGAAAAATGCCGAGATGGTGCAAAAACAGAAAGTTGATGCGGTTAAGTCTGAGAGTCAGAAGAGAATTTTAAATGCCGTTATCGAAGGAAAGGAAAAAGAACGAAAAGAAATCGCTGAAACATTGCACGATAGTGTGAGTACATTATTGTCATCTGCTAATTTACACCTGCAAGCATCAGCAAAACAATTTGACGGAGAAACCCCAATGGAAATTATCAAAACTAAACGTATTATCTCTGAGGCTTCAACAAAAATCAGAGATCTATCTCATAACTTGATTTCGGCAATTCTAGTAAAGTTTGGTCTTACCTATGCTATAAAAGATCTTGCTCAAAAATATTCTAATTCAGAATTGAGGATTGATACCGAAGTTCGAAATGTTGGACGTTATTCTGAACGATTTGAAATAAAAGTTTACAATATTATTCAGGAGTTTATCAATAACATACTAAAACATAGTCAAGCTAGTAGAGCCTTTATAAAAATTGAAGATATTAATGGAAATATCAAGATATTGATTTACGATAATGGTATTGGATTTGATTTAAATCTACTTGATAAAAAAGAGGGGATTGGAATCAAACAAATTGAGGCTAGAGTTCAATTGATGGAAGGCGATTTTAAAATTGAATCAATGCTGGATAAAGGAACTCAAATTGAAATATCCATTCCTACTATTGAAATTGAAAAGAAAGTACTTAACGTTTAGCTAGTTCTATCACTTCTAGATTTTTGATATTCCCCAGGTCAACTTCGAATCTTAACATAGTTCGTATTTTATGAAATCCCACTTTTCCCGCAGCTCCGGGATTTAAGTGCAATAGTTCTAAATCATTGTCGTATTGAACTTTCAATATATGAGAATGACCACAGATGTATAAGTTTGGTTTAATTTGCTGTAATTGCTCTCTTACTCTTTTATTGTATCGATTTGGATATCCTCCAATATGGGTGATGTAAACCGTCATCCCTTCGCATTCAAAGACTTCATCTAATTTAAAGTCTGCTCTTGCATCCTTGCCATCAATATTACCATAAACACAGCGTAGGGTTTTTACTTCTTTTATTCGATCAGTAACTTTTAAATTACCCACATCACCAGCATGCCAGACTTCATCAGCTTGACGAACAAATTTCATAATTTGATCATCAATGTAACCGTGTGTATCTGAAAGTAATAAGATTTTCTTCACAGCGTAAAAATACTAATACCAAAATAAATTCCGTAATTTTGATTCCTTCTAAAAGACACTTTTTTTGAGGTATTTTATTGAGTTATCTTACAACGGAAAAAACTATCACGGTTGGCAAATGCAGCCCGATGCTATTAGTGTTCAAGAGAAGATAAATGATGCTCTTTCTAAAGTGTGGCAAGAAACAATAGAAGTTGTTGGTGCGGGAAGAACAGATACTGGCGTTCATGCCAAACAAATGTTTGCACATTTCGATGTGAAAAGTGAAGCAAAAGAAGAAATCGTTTACAAGCTCAATTCTATTTTACCAAATGATATTGTAGTTTATAAATTATTTGAGGTATCCTCAGAAAAGCATGCGCGATTCGATGCTGTTTCAAGGTCTTATGAATATAAAATTTGGTTAGGTCGTAATCCTTTTTTATTGGATTTTTCCTGGCAAATTCATTCGCAAAAATTGGAAATAGATTCCATGAATGAGGCATCGAAAATTTTATTGAAATACAAAGATTTTCAAAGTTTTTCGAAAGTAAAAACAGACGTATACACATACAATTGTGATATTTTTGAAGCAGAGTGGAAAATGAATAATGAAGAACTGACTTTTTATATTTCTGCCAATCGGTTTTTAAGAAATATGGTTAGAGCTATAGTAGGAACAATGGTTGATGTTGGTTTAGGCAAAATTTCAGTTTCAGACTTTGAAGAAATTATTAAAAGTAAGAATAGAAGTAATGCAGGTTTATCTGTACCGGCAAGAGGATTATTTTTAACAGCAATTAAATATT
Source organism: Polaribacter sp. (assembly GCA_049889235.1). Lineage (GTDB taxonomy): Bacteria > Bacteroidota > Bacteroidia > Flavobacteriales > Flavobacteriaceae > Polaribacter. Next base: position 16,434 of record JBMHDU010000006.1, on the reverse strand, counting down.
AAGGAAATTGGCAAATCATTCAGGAAAAGCTTTTGATGTAGAAATTTTTTCGAGACTAATGTCTTTTGCAAAAAAGTATAAACTTTACTTTTTTATCGCAGCTTCATCAACAATTTTGTTGGCATTATTCGCCATTTTAACGCCCTACATTTTAATCAATACTGTTGACGATTACATCTTAACTAAAGACAAACAAGGGCTCTTAGATTATACATTATTGATGCTAGGAGTACTGCTTATTGAAGTCATTTTACAATTCACATTTATTTATTTTGCTAATTGGGTAGGGCAGCATATTATTCGTGATATGAGAGCTAAAATATTCAGACATATTCTAGCTTTCAAAATGTCTTATTTTGATAAAAACTCAGTAGGGAAATTGGTGACTAGAGTCGTTTCTGATATCGAAACGATTGCAGCTTTTTTTAGTAATGGAGTGTTTACCATTGTTAGCGATATCCTTAAAATGGCCGCGGTTACTGTGATAATGTTTGCCTTAAACTGGAAATTAGCATTAATAACGCTTTCAATTCTGCCTATTCTGATTTACGCTACGAAACGATTCCAGGTGGCTATTAAAGCGACTTTTCAGGAAGTAAGAAATCAGGTAGCCAATCTCAATAGTTTTGTTCAGGAACGAGTTACCGGTATGAAGATTGTTCAGTTGTTCAATCGCGAGAAGATTGAATATGACAATTTTGTTGAAATCAACGAGAAGCACAAAGAGGCTCACATTAAAACCATATGGTATTATTCAGTGTTCTTTCCCATTGCAGAAATTTTATCTTCTGTGGGAATCGGTTTGATTGTATGGTTCGGAGGAGGACAGGCGATTCAGAATTCTGGAATAACGGTGGGTATGATTATGGGATTCATATCCTATGCGCAAATGCTATTTAGACCACTACGACAAATTGCAGATAAATTTAATCAATTACAAATGGGTATTGTGGCCGGAGAGCGAGTTTTTGGAATTTTAGATACCCAAAGCTTCATCTCAAAAGAAGGGACTATCGAAGCCAAGGATGTTCGGGGTGATATCAAATTCGAAGATGTTAGATTCAGTTATATTGAAGGTGAAGAGGTACTTAGAGGAATTTCATTTGAAGCCAATAAAGGACAAACCATTGCTTTGGTTGGAGCTACAGGTGCTGGGAAATCGACAATTATCAGTTTGATCAACCGTTTTTATGAAATTGATAGTGGGAAAATCTCCGTTGATGGTGTTTCGATTGATGATTTCAGCGTAGAGAGTTTACGAAATCAAATTGCAATTGTATTACAGGATGTATTCTTATTCTCTGATACCATCTTTAATAATATCACACTCAAAGATGAATCCATTTCATTAGAGCAGGTAAAAAATGCTGCCAAACAAATAGGAATTCATGATTTTATCATGTCTTTACCTGGAAATTATCATTATAACGTAAAAGAACGAGGAGTAATGTTATCCTCTGGGCAGCGTCAATTAATTGCTTTTCTTAGAGCCTATGTTAGTAATCCTTCCATCTTAATACTTGATGAGGCGACCTCATCTGTAGATGCCTATTCAGAACAATTAATTCAGTATGCCACCGATACCATCACCAAAGGTAGAACGTCGGTTATTATCGCGCATCGATTAGCGACTATCAAAAAGGCCGATACTATTATCGTTATGGATAAAGGTAAAATCGTGGAGAAAGGTACACATAATGACTTATTGCAGAAAGAAGACGGATACTATCGAAACTTATATGAGAAACAATTTCAATTAGAAAAGGCTTCTTAAATATTTAAATCCTTTTTCAATTTTTCCAGGAGCTCATCCTTAGTATTGAACAATACGAATTCTCCATTTTTGATGTACGAAACTTCCCCTGTTTCTTCCGAAACTAAAAGACAAACGGCATCTGTTTTTTCGGATACTCCAATGGCTGCTCTATGACGTAATCCAAATCGTGATGGAATTTTATCATTATCAGAAATTGGCAAAACAACGCGAGTAGCAACCACATAATTGTCACGAATTATGGTCGCTCCATCATGCAATGGAGAGTTTTTAAAGAAAATACTTTCAATTAATACGGAATTCAATTGAGCATTCATTTCATCACCTGTATTGATTAAAAAATCTAAATTATTGGTACGTTCAATGACAATTAAGGCTCCCGTTTTGGTTTTAGACATGTTATAACATGCCACCAATAATTCATCCGCATCAACGTCAGCATAAATCTCTGATTTTAAAAATTTTAATTGCTTGAAGAAGCTTTTGTTTCGCGAAAAATTGGTGGTTCCGATCATCAATAAAAACTTTCGAATCTCCTGTTGGAATACAATTATAAGTGCAATAACACCACCAGAAAGGAGGTAACCTAAAATACCACTCAGCATTTCCATTTTTAGTGCTTGTGTGATTTTCCAGATTAAGAAAATGAAGGCAATTCCGATAATAATGTTGATGGCAACAGTGCTTTTCAGAAGTCGATAAATATAATAGAGTAGCAGGGCTACCAATATGATATCTAGCGCATCAAGTAAAGAAAAGTCAACAAAATCGAACATAAGAATTGGCTGTTAGGCTAAAATACTAATAATATCTATCTAGGCAAATTGAATGAGTGATTGCAAAACTTAGGCCTCACGAAGTTGGTTGACTAATTTGACGGCTTCGACCGCTTCCTTAACATCATGAACTCGTAGAATATTAGCGCCATTCAATAAAGCGATGGTATTTGCAGATGTTGTAGCGTTTAAAGCTTCTTGTGAAGTAATATCAAGTGTTTTATACAACATTGATTTACGAGATAGGCCTGCCAAAATGGGTTTATCAAGATTTTGGAATAAAGACATATTTCGCAATAGCTGAAAATTATGCTCGATTGTTTTTCCAAAACCGAAACCAACGTCAATAATAATATCACCCACATTTAGTCGATGTAGTTGATCTATTTTATCTGAAAAAAAGTAAATCAAATCTTTTGTAACATCCTCATAAGTCGGGTTGTTCTGCATCGTCTTTGGAGTGCCAGCCATATGCATCAGAATATACGGAACTTTCAATTTGGCGACCGTTTCGTACATTTTTGAATCTAAATTTCCGCCAGAAATATCATTGATCAATGCTGCACCTAAATTGATAGTCTCCTTAGCTACTTTACTTCGGAAAGTATCTATCGAAATAATAATATCTGGGAATTTTTTAATCAATAATTCAACAACCGGAACAATGCGTTTTAATTCTTCTTCTTCGGATACCTCGGCTGCTCCTGGTCTTGAACTGTAGGCTCCGATATCAATAAACGTTGCTCCATCATTCAGCATTTTCTCGGTCTGATTCAGGATGGTTGTTTCATCCTTATACATACCTCCATCGTAAAATGAATCAGGGGTAATATTTAAGATACCCATCACTTTTGGTGAATTCAAATCGAGTAATGTTCCTTTACAATTGATGGTCATCTATCGGACAATTTTATCGGTTACCTGAGTTTTCTCCAGGGGAGTAAAAGCTTCAAATTTTTCGAATAATTCTTCAACTGTATTTCCTACTAGTAACAATTTGGTGTTTTCTTTTTTCAGAAATCCTTCTTTTACCATAACATCTATTTGCTGAAGAGTAGCATCAAAATATCCGTCAATATTTAAAATACCGACAGGTTTCTGTTCAATATGCAATTGTTGTAGTGTTAATGCTTCAAATAGTTCGTCTAGCGTTCCATAGCCGCCGGGCATAGCGATGTAGGCATCGCCAGTATCGCTCATTTTTATTTTACGCTCTGCCATGGTTTTTGAAATATGCAATTCGGATACGCCTCGATGAACGACTTCCCGTTGTTCTAATAATTTCGGAATTACACCAATTACATGACCACCTTTAGTGAGCATCGTGTCTGCAGTAATACCCATTAGACCGACTTTTCCGCCTCCAAATACCATTCCGTAGCCATGGTCAACTAAATAGTTTCCAAGTTCGATTGCGAGGTTTTTATACTTGTCGGAATGACCTACACTAGATCCGCAAAAAACAATAATATTTTTCAAATTGTTGAAGTAAAAATCAACGTAAAAATAAAAGAAAAGCTATGAACTTTTACTACATTTGAGAAATTCTTTGATTACGATGCAAGACACTTCTACGCAATACGACCAGGTAATTGGAACATGCAGATCACTATTTAAAAGAAAGATGAACGATTACGGTTGTGCATGGAGAATTCTACGACTTCCTTCCTTAACCGATCAAATTTTTATAAAAGCGCAACGCATTAGACAACTTCAAGAAAATGATGTTCGAAAAGTTGATGAGGGTGAAAAATCTGAATTTATTGGTATCATCAATTATTGCATTATGGCGCTTATTCAGAATGATTTAGGTGTTGTTGAACAACCAGATTTAGGAGCCGAAGAAGCGATTGAATTATACGATAAGCATATTGGAATTACAAAGCAGTTAATGATGGATAAAAATCATGATTATGGTGAAGCTTGGAGAGATATGCGAGTTTCGAGCCTAACGGATTTGATTCTTCAAAAATTATTGCGCGTAAAGTCTATCGAGAATAACGAAGGTAAAACTGAAGTGTCAGAAGGTATTGATGCCAATTATCAGGATATGATTAATTATGCAGTATTTGCCATGATTCATTTAGGTTAAAATGAGTAGGGCTGTTGTTGAAATTGTATTTCTTGTTATTTGTTTTTTGGCAATTGCTCTCGCATCAGTTATGATTTATTTGGGCGTTTACGATTACACAGTTTTCTACCTTTTAGGGTTAACCCTCATCTCATTATTTATTTACATCATTGCTAAATTGATTAAAAAACAAACATGAAGATTATTGTACAAATTTTAAGAATTTTTGTTGGAGCATTATTTATGTTCTCAGGAGCGGTTAAGGTTGTTGATCCGATCGGTTCTCAATACAAATTTGAAGAGTATTTTTCAGCAAGTGTTTTGGATTTAGAATTTTTAATTCCGTACGCACTCCCGTTTGCAATTATTCTGATTGTTGTTGAAATCACACTCGGAGCAGCACTTTTAGTTGGTTGGAGGTCTAAATTTACATTAAGGGCACTATTAATTACAATTGTATTTTTCTCTTTCTTAACATGGTATTCGGCATATTATAATAAAGTGACCGACTGCGGATGTTTTGGAGATGCTTTCAAACTAACGCCGTGGCAAAGCTTTTACAAAGATGTTGTTTTGACTATTGCCATATTGATTTTGAATTTCAGGATTAAGGATATAAACACTATCGATTCAAAAAGTTTCTCTAAGAAGATTACATTTTTAGCTCTCTTTTTGTCTGGATGTATTGTTTATCATGTCTTGAATCATTTACCGATCATCGATTTTAGACCGTATGCAATAGGAGAAAATATTGAAGAAGGAATGAAATATCCAGAAGATGGAACGTTGCCTAAAGTTCATGATTTTATGCTAGAGGATAGTCAGAATGATTTGGCTCCTTTATTATTACGCAAGGAGAAATTGATGCTTATCATTATGTACAATCTTGATAAAGCAAATCTCAAAGGTATTCCTAATGTGAAAGAAGCAGCTAGAAAAGCGAAGGAAAAAGGATATACCGTTTATGGTGTTTCCGCATCGTTTGATGAAGATTTACAACAATTGAAAAAAGAATATAGTCTTCCTTTCGATTTCTTATTCTGTGATGAAACAACATTGAAGACCATGATTCGTTCGAATCCTGGAGTAATGACATTCGAGCGAGGGACTGTAGTCGATAAAAAGGCTTGGAGAGATGTAAGCGATTTAAAACTCTAATCTAAAGGTTAACATTTGAAGCAATTAGTATTTGTTTTTTTGGGAGGAGGTATCGGAAGTATGCTTCGATATTTAGTCGGCAAATGGTTGAACAACCCAAATATTGATTTTCCTTACGGAACGTTTTTTGCTAATGTAATTGGAAGTCTTCTCATTGGAATTATTTTAGGCTACGCAGCTAAGAATGATGGTTTAACTCAAGAACAGACCTTGTTTTTGGCAACAGGTTTTTGTGGTGGCTTCACCACCTTTTCAACTTTCGCTTACGAAAATCAAGAATTTTTAAAATCAGGAGATCTATCTTCTTTTGCGTTGTATTCCATAGGAAGTTTTACACTTGGAATTTTAGCAGTTATCGGAGGTATGTATCTTATAAAATTAATTTAAACCATGGAAAATCAGTTGGTCACTTATCAATCCGAAGAGAACTTTGCATTAATTACAATCAATAATGGAAAGGCAAATGCCATTAATCATGAAGTAATCGATGGTTTAAACGAATCATTATCAAAAGCCGAAGAAGATGGGAAAGTTGTTATTCTTACGGGGACAGACGGTATTTTTTCTGGTGGATTCGATTTAAAAATTATGAAATCTTCGCCGGATGCAGCAAAAGAGCTTGTAACCAAAGGATCACAACTGTCTCATAGAATGTTATCTTTTCCATTGCCGGTAATCATTGCGTGTAACGGTCATGCCATTGCAAAAGGAGCTTTTTTATTGCTTTCTGCTGATTACCGAATTGGAGTGGAAGGAGATTTTAAAATTGGATTGAATGAGGTACTTATTGGAATGACCATGCATCATGCCGGAATTGCAATTGCCAAATCAAGATTGTCTGAGGTGTACTTAAACCGAAGTGTAGTAAATGCAGAAATTTACAATCCGAAAGATGCAGTTCGTGCAGGTTTTTTAGACTTATTAGCGCCATCTGTTGAAGCGGTAATTCCAACAGCTAAAAAAGTAGCAGGAATGTTTTCGCAGTTAAATATGAAGGCACACGCTCATACCAAATTAAGAGTTCGTCAACAACACCTTTCGGATTTAAAAGAAGGAATCCAGAAAGACCTGGATTCGGTTGTTAAAATCGGTTAATAAATTAAAGCAGGTTCTCCGTTTTGACATTCTACTCGCAGCGGAACATCAGGTAAGGAACAATCACTAATGATCCCCCATTTTTCATTGTAGGCGCGTTGTGCTGTTGCATATCGACGAAGTAACTCCTGGAAATAATTGGTGTCAATCGACTTTGGATACGCGATATATCCAACAACTCCACCACAAGCTTTACTTCCATAACCAGTGAACGTCCAATTAGACGAATCTGTGCACGTCTCACTAGAGGCCAAACTTTCAATTTCGGCAAAAAGTGTTGCAAGATCTCTGCTTTCTAACTCTTTAATTTCCTCTGCATTAGATTCACATCCTAAAAATGCTAAACCAATACACATTCCAAATACATAAACTATCTTTTTCATTTTTTAAAGGTTTTAATTCCGGCTGTTATAGCCACATTTAAATGATTTTTACGAGGTGTTAATGGACAAGAATATTTTTCGTTATAAGCGCAGTATGGATTATAGGTATTGTTAAAATTTAATACTACAGTACTGTCTGCTTTAATATCATAAGTCATTATATCCATATATCTGCCACCACCATACGATGATTCTCCAGAGGTGTCGTCTGTGAAAGGAAGAAACAAATAATCTTTGTATTCTTCACTATTCAAATCATCCTGGTTTTGATAAATCGTCAATTTGCATGCCACATTGTTAATCTGGAATTCAACTGTTCCATATTCTTTATACAAAGGCTTTCGATCCGTAGTAGTTGACATTTCAAAAACAGGCGCATTTTCAATTTTTGTGAATTTGCCAGTTACAATGAAATTCGAATCAACTGGGAAGAAGTCCAATCCTTTGAAATTTTTTAAATCTTTCTTCTTGAGAGGTGATTTTGAAGCATCTTTAAAGATGGCGTTTTGAGCAATTTGATATTCAGATTCACCAACTAAAGAACGCTTTCCTTTTGAATTACAGGCGATTAAAAAAAGACAAACAACAAGTTTAATACAGTGCTTCATTGAAAAATAATATACATAAAAATACGACTTTTGATTTTTTTTTCTAGCTTTATCCAGAATTTAAGAATCATGAGAACATTCAATACAATTACATCCCAAAAAACATGGACCATCAAGGTTCGTCGGAGTGTTATACTGTATTGAAATCAACAAATAAATTAATATAGATACAAGTCCGGCTGTACAGTCGGACTTTTTTAATCTTATGACTCAAGCACATCATGAAGAAATTGTACTACAATTATTTAAGCACTTTTAAAGGCCTTTCAAAAGAGGTTTGGTGGTTGGCGTTTATTACTTTCATTAACCGTTCTGGAACAATGGTCATTCCATTTTTATCCTTGTACCTAACCGAAAGTCTTGATTACACCCTTGAAAATGTGGGTTGGATTATGAGTGCATTTGGTGTTGGGTCGGTCTTAGGATCATGGATTGGAGGAAAATTGACCGATAAATATGGTTTTTATCGAGTTATGTACCTCAGTTTAGCACTTACGGGAATTCTATTCATTGGATTACAGTTTATTGAAGGATTTTATGCCTTCTGTTTTGCTATTTTCCTTGTAATGCTCGTTGCTGATGCTTTTCGCCCTGCCATGTTTGTTGCGATGAATACCTACAGTAAAGCAGAAAATAAAACGCGCTCTGTGACTTTAATTCGATTGGCAATTAACCTTGGATTCTCGGCGGGACCAGCCATTGGGGGATTTATCATAACCTCTATCAATTATAAAGGATTGTTTTGGATGGACGGAATCACATGTTTGTTGGCTACGTTAGTTTTAATCAATGTTTTACATCCGAAGAAAGCCAGAGTTATCGATGAGCAGAAAGTTGAAAATCCACAACCAATTCGCTCTGATGGATTGTTTTGGATCTTCTTTGTGGCCATGTTCATCTTCGGATTTGTTTTTCTACAATACTTCTCTACGATGCCATTGTATTACAGAGATGTACATGCTTTGACAGAGTTTGATATTGGGTTACTTTTAGGTATGAACGGATTTTTAATCTTTGTTTTTGAGATGCCATTAATCAAATGGTTGGGAGATTGGAAATACTCAAAAGAGCTTTTAATAACAATCGGATTATTAGTTACCGGATTAAGTTATGTGGTATTACTAATGACACCCTGGGTTGGAATTTTAATTATTGGAATGTTGTTCATGACTTTTGGTGAAATGATTGCTTTTCCATTTTCAAATTCATTTGTGATTGAACGTTCTAAACGAGGTAAGCAAGGGGAATACATGGCATTTTATAGTATTTCTTTCTCTGCAGCTCATATTTTCGGTCATAATTCAGGATTGCAAATGGTAGACAAATTTGGATATGATACAACCTGGATGGTCATATCAATAATGTCTGCAATTGGCGTTTTAACTTTGTTCTATTTAATGTACCGATTGAAACGTGAAAAGTCGGATTTAGAACTTAAATCGTCTGAAATATAAAGACGATATAACAGATTAATAAAACGATTCCGTCTTTGTAATTAAGACGGGATCCTTTTGGTAAGAAAACCAAAGGAAGAACTAAAAAGGCGATTCCGAGCATCCAATAAATATCATTACTCATTAACTTTTGATCGACTAATTTGACCGGAGTGATAATGGCTGTTATTCCGAGAACAGCTAGAATATTAAAGATATTTGATCCGATTAAGTTCCCAAGAGAAATGGCTTTTTCCTTTTTAAGAAACGCAATAATTGATGCAGCTAATTCTGGAATACTTGTGCCTATAGAAACGATGGTAATGCCAATAATTCGTTCGCTCACACCCATTTCTTGAGCTATTGAAATTGCCCCATGAACTAATAATTCCGATCCCGACCAAAGTCCGATGCTACCAAGAGCGAAGTATAGTGCTGTTTTGAATAAAGGAAGTTCTTCATCGTCCTCTGGAAATTCATCTACAACTGCTGTTTTTTGGAATCGTAGAAGGTATACCAGGAAAGCAATTAGTAGGCCGAATAAAATAAATCCTTCTACCTGATTCAATTGATCATCGTTTCCTATGAATAGGAAAAGCAAAACAGATGCAATCATCATCATTGGCCAATCGGTTCTGTAGAAACTCTTTTTAATTTCCATATTCCCTAGTAACAAGGTGATTCCTAAAACGAGCCCTAGATTGGCGATGTTACTTCCAATAACGTTACTTAATGATAGGTCTGTAGATCCTTTTACGGCAGCAGTTAAACTAACGATTAACTCGGGTGCAGAGGTTGCTAGAGAAACAACTGTCATCCCGATAATTATTTTAGGAACGTTAAGTTTTAAGGAAAGTGCTACTGCAGATTTAAGCAACCAATTTCCACCTAAAATTAAAATGAGAAAACCAAGAATCAGATATGCGAAACTCATAAAAATAAATGATGTCAAAGATACATCATTTAGAAGGTTTTTAAATACAGAAAAAAATTGAAACCTTTAAAATGAATGGTTTTTCGAACCTGATTTCCTTTACATTTTTAAAATCATCAAAAAAAGCCCTTTACATACTAATAGTATAGAATGTTAATGATGGTAAATTATTTCTAAATGAAACTTATTTGTGGAAAATTAAGTTACAATTTGAAATAATAATAATTTTTTTAATTAATAGGTGTAAATCAATTTGATTATTTGGTTTTCATTTTCTTGGTGGTGTGAAACTGCTCCTAGTATATTCGGTAAACATTAACGAAAAGCACGAAAATTTTAAACTAAAAAACTACTCCTATGATTGTCATCCTTATTGAATTTGTAACTGAAATTTTGAACTTTATATTATCTATTTTCATGTAGTGGTAGCAAGTTGATGTATTATTAATTACATTTGATATACAATCAACTTTCTAACCGATGAAAAAAAATGTTTTCAAAGTTTTGGCCAAAGTGAATAAGGCAGTTTTGCCATCATTTACCAAAAAGCAACTCGATATTACAAAAGCCAGCAAGATTCAACTAGCTATTATTGGTTGGAGAGCTTATGTTACAATGAATGCATTGGATTAAAAAATTTCTATTATGAGTGATAATTATACAAAAGTATTTACCGAAAGCCGAATCATCGTCCAAAGATTGGCCGGATTACTAGAAGAAAAAGGTATTTCTACCTTGGTTAAGTCGGATACTTTACCGGGATATGAGATTAGTAATTTTTTTGATGAATTATTTATCTTGGAGTCTGATGTTGAAAAAGCCAACCCTATTATTGAAGACTTTAAAAGTCAGGTCGAATAATACCATCATATATTTTAAAAATTAAAAAAATGGGTCTATATTTGCACCCGCAAAAAGGCCACGTGGCGCAACTGAATAGCGCATCTGATTACGGCTCAGAAGGTTGCAGGTTTGAATCCTGCCGTGGTCACGAATAAATAACACAATAAGAAAAAACGCCAAGTTCGCTTGAGCGTTTTTTTGTTTGTGTTATTTTCAAAGCGGAGCTTTGTAAGGATATACAATCCTGCTTTGGTTTCTGTTATTTTCAAAGCAAACTTGCCTGCGGCAGGCAGAGCTTTGTAAGGATATACAATCCTTCTTATTGCCAAGCTCGCTTGAGCGTTTTTTCTTATTGTACTATTTTCAAAGCGGAGCTACAAGGATGCGCCAGGAATTCTGCTTCGGTTTGTAATTCATAGTGGATTAGATAACACTTTTAATGAAAAAAGACCCTAAGAATTCTCAAGGCCTTTTTCGCTTAACCAAACTTTGTTTAAAAAAATCTAAACACTACTTATTTTTCGATATACATTGATTTTTATCAATTCATCTACTTCTTAGACCTTGGAAAAACGAAATAGTTTAAAAAAAAAATAAATTAATCTACATATGCTCTTAGTGCAAGGCGATGTTCTGGCTTACTTTTGTCATAATTTTCGACGATAGTCTCCAGAATTTCAGGTTGTTTAGTCCCTAATTCTATAAGATTTGAAACCTTGGAAATATGAAGGTGAAAGACATCTTCTTTGGTGCGCTCAAATACCAAAGCATGATGGTCATTCAATGCCAAATGAGAAATATCATTGCCGTTGAAAGAACCTGATTCATCCTTAGAGAAAGGTGAGAATCCGTAGTAATCTAAAACAATATCCATTACACGATTTCAGCAGATAAGCCTAATTCCAATAATTTAGTACATCTAGGTTCCAATTCTTTGTATTCACCAGATTTAACGGAGCATTTTCCCTTGAAATGAACTAGGAATGTACATTGTTCGGCTTGAATAGGAGAGTGGTCACACACTTTGATTAATGAATCAATGACAAAGTCAAAGGTGTTTACATCATCGTTATAAAGAACAATTTCGTGAAACGGCGTCTGTTCTTCTTGAACATCAACTTTTTCTAAAACTTCTTCTTGAGTACTCATGGGTCAAAAATACAAAATATTCTAATGGCTTCTAAACCTTAAACTTAACCAGTTGTTTCGCTCGAATTTTTTGAGAAACTCGAAGCCTAATTCTTTTACTTTTGATTGTAAAAGAGGTTCATCTTCGGTGTAAAATCCGCTCAATAATAAGATACCGTTGGTATTTAAGCAGCGCTTATAGGCAGGTAAATCTTGCAGTAGGATGTTTCTATTGATATTAGCAATAATGATATCATATTTTTGATCCTGTAAGAGGTTAGCATCACCAAGAAATACCGAAATAAATTCACAGTTGTTTTTTATGATGTTTTCTTTAGTGTTTTCGACACACCATTCATCAATATCAATAGCATCAATAGGTCTCGCATTTTTCATGGCTGCGAAAATGGCAAGGATTCCCGTACCACACCCCATGTCGAGAACCGATTTATTGGTCACATCTAAATCCAGTAAATGCTGAATCATCATGTGTGTAGTTTCGTGATGTCCAGTACCAAAACTCATTTTTGGCTCGATAACAATTTCATAATCCATTGTTGATGCCTCATGAAATGGAGCTCGAACGTAAACCCTATTATCTACATTGATAGGGGTAAAATTCTTTTCCCATTCTTCATTCCAATTGGTCTGTTCAATGGTTTTGAAGGAATATTCGATATTAAAATCATTCGATTCCAATATCTGAATATCATTCATAATATGTTCCGAATGTTCTTCCGATTGAATATAGGCAAGAAGACCTGTTTCGGTTTCCACGAAACTTTCAAAACCAAAAAGACCCAGCTCAGCAATTAATATTTCTGTAGCCGGATCTCTAGGTTCAATGGTAAAGTTATATTCTATATATGTAAGACTCATGTATGTTATGAGGCTATTTTAGAGCTTTTAAACTGATTTAATTATGGCTTCAAAATCGTCGGCGTTTAACGATGCACCACCAACTAGGAATCCATCAACATCCGCTTGAGCGAAAATTTCTGCTGCATTATTCGGCTTAACACTTCCGCCATACAGAATCGAAGTACTTTCAGTTACTTCTTTTGAATATTTCTTTTCGATAATCTGACGGATGAACTGATGCATTTCTTGAGCTTGAATAGGCGTAGCGGTTAATCCCGTTCCGATTGCCCAAACTGGTTCATAAGCAATGATGATATTCTTCCAACTTTCGGCCGGAAGGTGATATAAAGATTTTCTAATTTGACCAGCAACCTCTAAATAATGATTTTCTGTCTTTCTTACCTTCAACGTTTCACCAACACAAAAGATAACCTCTAAGTTATTTGATAAGGCTGCATCTACTTTTTGAGCCAAAAGTTCTGGAGTTTCTCCAAATATGGATCTTCTTTCTGAATGACCAAGAATAACTGTTTCCACTCCGACAGAGGTTAACATAGAAGCGGAAATTTCACCCGTAAATGCCCCATTTGTTGCTTCGTGCATATTTTGAGCAATTACTTCAATATTTGAGTTTTTCGCTTCCATTACAGAGGGATATAAATTCACACTGGTAGGAGCGACCATAATTCTTGTATTTGGAACAGGTTCTGTTACTCTTTCTTTGAGTTCATGAATAAGTTTTACCGATTCTTCGAACGTCTTATTCATTTTCCAGTTACCGGCTACTATATTTTTTCTCATAATTTTTTAGTTTTCGTAAATTTACAAAAGAACCTAAGGAGATTTCCACTTTTTTTGGAATACTTGCTAAATCCTTTTAGTTCAAATTTTCTTCGATTGCTTTATCCTTTGCTTTTGTGGCTTTAAATAATTTTATTTCACCCTCTTTATCGACAACCATGTATCTCGGAATCCAACTTAGACGAACGAAATCAACCAAATCACCATCTTTCATTCCTTTTGGTAAATTGTAATGTTCTCCATAAAGTCCGTGGCGTTGTATTCCGCTTTTCCAAGAGTTGAAATTTTCATCAACCGAAATGAAAAGAAAAACAACATCATTGTATTTTTTCTGTAGTGTTTTGATTCTTGGAAATCCTCGAACACAATCTGCGCACCAAGAAGCCCAAAATTCAACAAATACTGTGTTGCCCTTATGTCGACTCAATACTTCATTTAAAGTTGTTGGTGAGCCATCCACCGCAACAAGTCTTTCATTTTTAGCGGCCGTTGAAAATTTTGTCGGTGTTTCAAAATTGCAATTCAAAAAAATGATGCAAACAAGAAGAATAATTTTTCTCATGGGGTATTTGAACAACTCAATGTCCTTAAATTCGATTTAACTAATCAAAAGTAGTACTTTTGTGCAACTTTAATAAATTTAAATGACTACTAAGGAGCTAGTTAATCAAATTCTCGAAAAGAAGTCTTTTTTATGTGTTGGTTTGGATGTAGATCTAAATAAAATTCCAAAGCATTTATTAGACTTAGATGATCCTATATTTGAATTCAATAAAGCCATCATTGATGCGACGCATAAATATTGTGTGGCGTATAAACCAAACACTGCTTTTTATGAAGCTTATGGTTTAGATGGATGGAAATCATTAGAGCGAACAATTGAGTACCTAAATGCAAATTATCCGGAAATGTTCACCATTGCTGATGCCAAAAGAGGTGATATCGGAAATACATCAACGATGTATGCAAAGGCATTTTTAGAAAACTTAAACTTCGATTCCATCACGGTAGCTCCATATATGGGAAAAGATTCTGTAGAGCCATTTTTGGCATTTACAAATAAACATACCATTTTGCTAGCCCTTACTTCGAACCAAGGAGCATTTGATTTTCAAACACAGGAGGTAAATCATGAAGAACTGTACAAAAAAGTCATTTCAACCTCAAAAAGCTGGGAGAATTCTGAAAATCTAATGTATGTCGTTGGGGCCACAAAGGCAGAATTTCTTGCTGATATTCGAAAGATTATTCCGAATTCGTTTTTACTAATTCCTGGTGTGGGTGCTCAAGGTGGAAGCTTAGAGGCTGTTTGTAAATATGGAATGGCCGGTAATATCGGAATGTTAATTAATTCTTCTAGAGGAATCATTTATGCCTCACAAGGAGAAGATTTTGCAGAAATGGCAGGATCAAAAGCGAAAGAATTGCAAGAGCAAATGGCAAGCTATCTTTAGCTTGAAAAGGTTATAAGGTGAAGCGGTAATTTCTTTGAATTACATTATGGATTATCAATCACTCAGAATGATTGATATTTTAAGGAATGAAATTGAAATTAAACGGTTAATTCTCGATCTAGAAATCTAACTTGATTTAATTTTTCCCTTAATTTCATAGCTTTGAAAGCTGCCAAATCACTTACCGATTCATCAATAAAGCGATAGTCATTCGACATCTCTAAAAGTTTAAAATATCTATCTTCTAAGTGTCTTTTATAACTTCGTAATTGTTGTAAACGTGACATCTTTTCTAGATATATAAATAAATATACTGATTTTAAATGACTTAACATTCTAAAAATCAATAAGTTTTATGTTAATTTTTGATGTCTAACGAAATGTGTCGGTTTTCTTATCGTAACCGTAAGGACAATGTTTGCATCCACTTTTACAGCAATACCCGCGTTTTAAATGATACTTTTCTGTAAAAACGCGGTATCCGTCTTCATTAATGTAATAGTCCTCATTTTCAAATTTCTTCCCGAACATCTACTCAAGTTTTATGAAAATTTTAGGTTGTGGTCTTTTACAGATTTGATTCGGAGGGTGTAATAATCTAAAAACCAGTTTTGATACAATTTCCAAGGCACCTTGCTTCCTTGTTTTGGAAATTCGTGTTCTGACCTATGGATGTAGCCTGAGTTTAGATTTAACAATGGAATTCTTGTTATAGCAGTATTGTTTATAACCGGAACAAAGGATTTCAATTGATTACGATCCAAATACTTCAATAGTCGAGATGCGTATTCACTGGTTAAATCACTCCTTAAGGTCCATGAAGCATTAGTATACCCTGCGAAGAATATACTATTTGGTAAATCACTGAGCATTAATCCGCGATAGGTGATACTTTGCGCTAAATCAAACTCTTTAGAATCCACAGATACCTTGGCACCTCCGAAAGCAAGTAATTTCAATCCTGTGGCAGAAATGATAATATCAACATCCAATTGTTTTCCGGATTTTAATGCGATTCCCGTTTCGTTGAATGTATCAATATGATCGGTTATGATGTTTGCTTTTCCTTCTCTTAAAACTGAAAACAAATCTCCATCCGGAGCCACACAAAACCG
>JBMHDU010000005.1:0-22710 GCA_049889235.1 Polaribacter sp. | reverse complement strand
TTTTCGCGAACAATCCATGCTTTTGGATCATTTTCAACACCATTTTCAATTCCGAATAAATACCTTGTGAACCAACGATTCATCAATCGCATTGGTGGTGGTCCACCATGTCCGTTTTGATGATAATAGATTTGAGTTGGTAATCCCATTTCTGATGCTTTTTTGTAAATACGGTAGCTATGTTCTGGCATTACATTCCAATCGTTGAATCCGTGAGACATCAGCAAGGCTGCCTTCATTGGTTTCATTTCGTTTAGATAATCTCTTCCTGCCCAGAAATCATTATAATCACCCGTAATCCGATCCATTCCGTTTGCCATTTCTGTATCACGAACTATCTTATTGTTTCGAGCGCGATTTGCTTCTTTACCGCTGTGGATGAAATCGTACAATACATCGATATCTTCGCCCAAATATCCGCCAGGAGAACGAACCAATCCGTTTGATCTGTAGTAGTGATAATATGACGTGTTTGGAGCAACAGGAATGATGGCTTCTAATCCTTTGACTCCGGTAGTCGCCGCAGCTAAAGGTAATGTTCCATTGTATGAAGTTCCTGTCATACCTACTTTTCCTGTAGTCCAATAGGCTTTCACTTCTTCATTACCTTCTCGAGATGAATATCCTTTGGCACGTCCATTTAACCAATCAATTACCGCTTTTGGAGCTAGAGACTCGTTGTCTCCACCAACAGTTGGAGCTCCATCAGAAAGACCTGTTCCAGGAGAAGATGAATGCACAACAATATACCCTCTAGGAACCCACTGACGAATTTGAGAATTTGAAATGATAGGTCTTTTTCCTCTGCGAATCACTTCCACATGAGTTCTAGGTTTTGGTTTTTCGCCCAATTCGTGCTTTACATTCCAGAATAATCCTGGCGCATTGCCAGCAACTCCAGCATAATACGGACTGGTTTCATAAACAACCGGAAGTTTCAATCCGTTTTCCGTTTGGGGAGGTCTGGTAACATCCACATGAACTCGATCTAAACGACCGTCACCATCGGAATCGAAAGATGTTTCGACCCATAAGTCATGACGAATCCATTTTGAAGCATCGTTAAACGCTTCGACAATTTGTGCTTCACCATCCTTAAAAAAGGGTTTGGCTTCTTGAGCTTTTATTTGAAAACAGAGCGCAAATAAAACTGGTATAATAAATTTTTTCATGTGATTATTTTAATACGGTAAATTCAATATTTGAATCGGTAAATACAGTGTGTGTCTGAGTTTTAAAGTCACTCTCCTTTGCTTTATAGATATTATCTACATAGGTCTGCGGATTCAAATCAATTAATGGAAACCAGGTACTTTGAACCTGGATCTGCAACTTATGACCTTTCTTAAATGTATGATACACATCTTGTAATTTAATGTTTACATCCGTCTTTTTGTTTGGCGTAAAAGGTTTTGGAAATTCAAAACTTTCTCTAAATCTTCCACGCATTACTTCGCTTCGAACCATTAAATGATAATTACTCATTTTGAGGTGATCTTGTAATTGCTTATTGTCTTCTTTAATATCCGAAGGATGAACATCAACCACTTTGACAATCCAATCGGCAGCAGTTCCTGTGGTAGCCACTTTTAAGTTGGCCATAATATCACCGGCTAACGTAATGTCTTCAGTAAGGACATCAGTTTCAAAAACCAAAACATCAGGTCTTCTTGCGGCAAAACGCTGGTCGTCTGTCATGTATTTACGCGGCGTGAAAACGGTTTTAATATCTTCTGAATAAGGCACAGGTCGTTTGATATCACTTACAAATTTAATGGCTTTATTACCCTTTTTAGAAGTTGTTAATTCCTGATTATCGGATAGGTAGAATTTCTCCATGGAAACATTTGCTGGTGGCCAAGAATCATAAGAGCTCCATCCTTTTTTTCCTGAATCAAATACGTAAGCTTCGGGTAAACCTGTTTTACCATCACCAGGACCTTTTAAGAAATGATTGAAAAATTTACTTTCAATTTGCCTCTGATAGTTTAAAGAGATAGAATCGCCGAAATAATAATTTCCTACATAGTTTTTCACCATTGTTCTTGCCCATCTTCCGTGATCCCAAGGACCAAAGACTAAAGTGTTGTAATTGTCTTTTCCGTGTTTTTCTATGGCTTTGTATGTTTCTAATGGGCCATATAAATCTTCGGCATCGAACCAACCACCAACAACCATTGTTGCTACAGACGAAGGAACTTTATCTAAGTGTTGAATGATCCCTTTGCTTTTCCATACGGAATCATAATTTGGATGTTCAACAATTTCTTTCCAGAAAAAATCATCAATTTGATCCTTCTTTTCTGTGGAAGCTACATCCAATTTATCATATTGGAAATAAGAGTTTAAATTTGATAACGGTCCTTTGTCCAAAAAGAATTGATACTGATCTTGTGTACCCATTCTAGGAAAAGAATACCAGGCTGTATCTCTAGGTGTATCCTTATATGTTCCAAATAAGGAAATCGCTCTGAAATAACTCAATAGAAAAGCTCCGTTGTGATGAAAATCGTCAAAAAAGAAATCTCCAATACAAGCTTGTGGCGAAGCGGCTTTTAAAGCAGGATGGGCATCAATCGTTGAGGTTGTCGCATAATGACCAGGATAAGATATACCCCAAGTCCCTACTTTACCGTTATTGTTTTCTACATTGTTGATTAACCATTCAATAGTATCATAGGTGTCGGATGGTTCATCAGTTTGAGTTGAATCTTTTTTATTCGGTATGTAGGCTCTCATGTTGTCATAAACACCTTCACTCATCCATCTTCCTCTAAC
This sequence comes from Polaribacter sp., assembly GCA_049889235.1. GTDB lineage: Bacteria > Bacteroidota > Bacteroidia > Flavobacteriales > Flavobacteriaceae > Polaribacter. The sequence continues at coordinate 19,932 of JBMHDU010000005.1, read as the reverse complement.
ATCCTGATAAACAATAATATATTTATCGCGCATTAAATGTTCATTCGGACCAATTCTCGTTCTCATTTTTCCTTCTCCATAAGGTCTGGAGCTGTAAGGAGTTCGCTGCATAAGAATTGGATAGGTGGTACTCTTGTCTTTTGGAGCGTAAATGGTAGTGCGTAATTTCACTCCATCTCTCATCGGGATATCAACTTCGGTTTTGGTGTAATTGTCTTTTACGAAAGTGTCTTCTAACTTTTCTTTTTGTTCAATTTTACATGCTAAAAAAAGTAGTGATACGAAAAATAGTCGGATTGCAAATTTCATTAGTTAGTGTTAAAATTCATCAAGCACTAAAAATAAGCATTATATGTTATTTATAAATTGGAAATTCTGGATTTTAGACGAAGTTTAACTTTTCTAGAAATTACCGATATGCTAATTTTATGTTGAAAAAATTTTGATATCTATTATTAAAATCCATTATTTTAACAATAGAATAAATTTTTAACATTTATCTTTGTCGTGAAATTTTAAATTTTGACTCATGAAAAAAATCTTTTTATTCATACTGGCAGTTGGATTATTCTCCTACACTGCACAGGCTCAAGATGTAAATGTTGGTGATACGTTTACCATTGCTTCAGTAGAAAGCAACAATTACAAGTACATTAAATTCCCAAAATCGAATTTTGTGATTAAGAAAGGTGGAATTGTAAACTTTAATAAAATTCAGGGAGCAAAAGTAAAAGTGACTGCAGTAGATCAAAAATCTGATGGATCAACGGTTGCGACAATTGCTTTGGCCTCCGGTAAAAAATTCTTCAATAGCCATAAATATGTGACTGTTATCATTCCAGCAGCTATTGATAATAAAGAATTAATTGCAGAATGATAAACTTACATGCGATTTGTATTAAAGACTGTCGAAAGACAGTCTTTTTTGTTTTTTACAATTTAGGGTTGTGATTATTAAATCGTATTTTAGAAGCTTTAAATGTTGATTTATGAATCGAATTACCAAACTTTTAACCACTACTTTATTGATTAGTTCTTTCACGATTTGTGCTCAGGACTATTTTTTTGGAGATAAAAAACCTTTCAATGACAAAATCCCTTCTCCACAAGAATTTCTTGGATATGGGATTGGTGAACAGCACACTCGTCATGATTTAATAGTCTCCTATTTGTATAAACTTGCCGAATTATCTGATCGTGCGGAAATTGAAATTTATGGATATACCCATGAAAGACGAAAACTGGTAATGCTTCGTGTTTCAACACCCAAGAATTTGAAAAACCTCGAAGCAATAAAGGAAAAACATTTACAATTTGTAAATCCGAATTTGAATCCGTCAAATTATGATGAGGTTCCTGTTTTTGTTCAGTTGGGTTACAATGTTCATGGGAATGAGCCATCGAGTTCTGAAGCGGCATTGCTTGCCGCTTACACCTTGGTTGCTTCAAATAGTCAGGAAGTTACCAAATACCTGAACAATGCGATTGTATTTATTGATCCAACGATTAATCCAGATGGAAGAGATCGTCATACGCAATGGGCAAATCAGTATAAAGCAAAACAACTGGTTTCAGATAATATTGACGCAGAGCATAATGAAATGTGGCCTCGTGGTAGAACAAATCATTATTGGTTCGATTTAAATCGCGACTGGTTGTTAGCGGTTAATCCTGAGAGTCAGGGGAAATTGGCGTGGTATCATCAATGGTATCCGAATGTAGTCACTGACTTTCATGAAATGGGAACCAATAGTCATTATTTCTTCGAACCCATGAAGCCCATCGGCTCGGCAGATCCAATCATGCCGAAAGAAAATTATGAGGATTTGAATGATTTATTCGCCACGTATTATTCAAAAGCTTTAGATGATATTGGATCATTATATTACACCAAGGAATCATTTGATGGAACTTATCCAGGATATGGTTCTTCATATCCAGATTTACAAGGAGCATTAGCATTATTGTTTGAACAGGCTACTTCAAGAGGTCATGTGCAAGATACAGATTATGGAAAAATTACATTTCCATTTACCATTAGAAATCAATATAAATCGAGTATTGCTACCATTAAGGCGGCGGTCGAAAATAAAGTTACTCTCCGAAAATATCAACAGGATTTTTTCAAATCGGCAGTAACTCAAAAAGCAAAATCTGGATTTGCAGCCTATGAATTTGGCGATGCTTATGATGGAAATCGAAACAAAGCATTTGTTGAGTTCCTTTTAAAGCATAAGATTAAGGTATATCAAAAAGGATCCAAGTTTGTGGTTCCGTTAAAACAACCGCAACATCGAATGGTTCAAACCATGTTCGAAACCTATAGCAAATACAGAGACAGTGTATTTTATGATGCGTCTGCATGGAGCGTCTCTAATTTCTACAATATGCAGGCAAAGGGATTGAAGTCTGTTCGTTTGGGTAATGAAATAACTACTACCGAAGGGATGTTAAATCCAAATTCGGCATCAAAAACATCGTATGCCTACCTTTTAGACTGGGACGACTACAATGCTCCGGCCGCTTTAGCGCATCTTCAAAAAAAGGGAATTAAGGCTTCAGTTGCTTTTAAGCCATTTTCGGCAAAAACGAATTCAGGTAGCAAGGATTTCAACTATGGAACTGTCATGATTCCTGTGAGTAAGCAAACTATGGATGCGGATAAAGTATTTCAAATTGTGTCTGAAGTTCAGAAGAAATTTGAGGTTCCAATATATTCCACGTCTACAGGATTTAGTCTAAAGGGAATTGATTTAGGAAGTAACAATTTCAGAAAAATTATAGATCCTAAAATTGCCATGTTAATTGGAGATGAAGTTTCATCATATGAAGCAGGTGAAGTTTGGCATTTGTTAGATAATCGTGTTCATTTACCAATTACCAAGATTCAAATGAATCGATTCCGAAATGCATCATTGGATAAGTACAATACCCTTGTTATGGTTTCAGGAAGTTACAGTCAAATTGATTCCGTTCAGAAACTAAAAATCAAAAATTGGGTGTCAAAGGGAAATACCTTAATCACAATTGGTAGGGCTTCTGAATGGGCGATTCGAAATAAAATTGTCAAGGAGAAGCTAACTCAGAAACCGAAAAAGAAAGGAGAAAAAACAAAGCGTCTTCCCTATGTTGAAGCTTCTGAACATATCGGAAGGGAACGACTAGGGGGAGCTATTTTCGAAGTGAATTTGGATCTTACTCATCCATTAGGTTTTGGTTACCGACAATCGAACATCCCGGTGTATAAGAACAACACTGTATTTTTAGCTCCAAGCTCAAATCCATATGCAACGGTTGCCAAGTATACCAAAGACCCGCATTTGGATGGATTCATTTCAAATCAGAATTTGGAAGTATATTTAAAGCCGTCTGCTTCTCTTTTGGTGAGTCCGATAGGAAGAGGTAGAGCAGTATTATTTGCTGATAATCCTAATTTCAGGGGAGCTTGGTACGGGACAAATAAATTATTTTTAAATGCATTATTCTTCGGAAACCGAATTTCAGTTCCGAGAAACTAAACTAAACGATATGAAAAATTTCATAATTGCCGCACTGTTTTTGGTATCAACAATCACAATGGCTCAAGAGGGTCATAAAGGTGATGGTCCGTATAACCAATTAATCATTCGAGGTGTCACTTTGATTAATGGTGATGGTTCACCTCCTAGAGGTCCGGTGGATATTGTTGTGGAAGGAAATAAAATCACTCAAATAAAAGTTGTGGGTTACCCCGGAGTCAAAATTAATCCGAAGAGTAGACCCAAACTAAAAAAAGGAGGGAAGGAATTAGATGCAAATGGAATGTTTTTGTTACCTGGATTTATTGATATGCATGGTCATATTGGTGGAGTTGCACAAGGTGCAGATTGGGATTATGTGTTCAAACTTTGGATGGCACACGGCATCACAACGGTACGAGAACCGAGTGGACGTAGTATCGATTGGACCCTTGATTTAAAACGTAAAAGTGCAAAGAACTCAATAGTAGCACCACGTATTTTTGCTTACACTGGTTTTGGTCAAACGACAAAGGATTTCAATCCGTTAAATGATAGTCCGATTTCAACTCCAGATGATGCTCGTAAATGGGTTCAGGCGAATGCTAAAAATGGTGCTGACGGAATCAAGTTTTTTGGGGCAGAACCAGAAATAATGGCTGCAGCCTTGGATGAAAATAAGAAGTTAGGATTAGGCTCGGCTTGTCATCATGCTCAAATTAGTGTGGCTCGCTGGAATGTATTGCATTCTGCTAGAGCAGGATTGACTACTATGGAGCATTGGTATGGATTACCAGAGGCCCTTTTCGATGATAGAACCGTTCAGAATTATCCATTAGATTATAATTATCAGAATGAACAGCATCGTTTTGAAGAGGCTGGAAAATTGTGGGAGCAGGCTGCAAAACCGTATTCAGAACATTGGAATAAAGTTATGAAGGAACTTTTAGATTTAGATTTCACGCTAGATCCTACATTCAATATTTACGAAGCCAGTAGAGATTTGCAAAGAGCTCGGAGAGCAGAATGGCATGAGGACTATACACTCCCTTCACTATGGAAATTTTACGAACCAAGTAAAATATCTCACGGTTCCTATTGGCATGATTGGGGTACAGAACAAGAAGTGGCTTGGAAACGAAATTATCAACTATGGATGACCTTTGTCAACGAATACAAAAACCGAGGAGGAAGGGTAACAACGGGATCAGATTCTGGATTTATTTATCAGTTGTATGGTTTTGCGTACATCCGTGAATTGGAATTGTTACGTGAGGCAGGATTTCATCCATTAGAAGTGATTCGTTCTGCAACTTTGAATGGCGCCGAGGCTTTGGGATGGGATGATAAAATCGGATCCATACAAATTGGAAAATTAGCCGATTTCGTTATTGTAGAAGAGAATCCGTTAAAGAACTTAAAAGTCCTTTATGGGACAGGAGCAGTTCGATTGACAAAGGATAATAAAGTGGTTCGAGCGGGAGGAGTAAAATACACCATTAAAGACGGAATTGTTTATGACGCCAAAAAATTATTGGCCGATGTAAAGGCAATGGTTGATGCAGAAAAAGCAAAAACAGGATGGAAATTAAAGCAACCTGGAGTTAAAAATTAACTGCAAATTTTGCAATCTTCTTTGTCTTGAATTTCCCCAACGAGAACACCTTGGTCATTCATTACAAATCCGCAGCAATCCATAAATCCTTGGGCAATAAGTTTTCGTCCACGTTGGATTTGTGATTTCACAGTAGGTAATGGCAACTTGAGTTGTTTGGCGACCTCTGTTTTTTTGATTCTTTTTATATCTGACAGGAAAATCGGATTCCGATACTTTTTAGGTAATGTTTGTAAAATTCCGATGAGGCAATCCTGTTCAGTGTGCTCATTTTTTTCAAAGGAATTTTCGCTCAATTCTATGGGTTCATTGGATTCAATTTTATGGGCTTTGAAATAATCCATAATGGCATTTCGAGCAACGCTGAATAACCAAGACTTCGCTTTAGAAAAATCTCTTAATGAATGTAATTTCAGATGAACTTTTAAGAATGAATCCTGCAAAATATCATCAGCAACGGATTCGTTTTTCACCTTGCTGATGATAAATCTTTTAAGATCATCTGAGTATAAATTCCAGAGTTCTTGAGTGGTCATGGTTAACAAGTACAATTATTGCAAGTACAGTTTTCACAACTACAATTTGTGCAATCCCCATTGATACACTCAACGCATGTACAGTTACAATCTGATTTATAATTTTTCATGAGTTTTTAATTTAGATTCACCTAGTAGACTAAAAAGTTACGAAAAAGATGCATTTGGAACGAAAAAAAATATAATGTATAATAAATCACGCTGACCTAAATATGAGATCAGCGTGATTAAATATTGACGTTTAACTTAAATATTTATTTTGATTTTTTAACGAATCCATAGAGGTTTTGGCCGACAAAATCTTGTGGAAATTTATCGTCTCCTTTAAATCCGATTTCAATCGTACCACTATCTTCAGGTACATAATCCGTTTTAAAGATGTAATCCCATAAACTTAGACTGATTCCGTAATTCATTCCGTAACGACCTTCTGGTAAGTTGTAAGCATGGTGATATAAGTGCATTACCGGATTGTTGAAGATGTATTTAAATACACCCCAGCTTATTTTAACGTTTGCGTGGTTCAAGTGCCCAATCGCTATAGTTATGAAGTGTACAATGTAGGCTTGCTCTGGTTCAAATCCTCCAATGATCATCACTCCAAAAGTCTTGAGTGGCTTGTACAATACGTTCTCCATCCAGTGGTAACGTAAATGCGCTGCAAATCCCATTTCTTTCACACTATGGTGAACCTTGTGGAATTGCCATAAGAATTCGTATCGGTGCAATAAAACATGCGTAAACCATTGTACGAAGTCTAATATTACGAAGAATACTAATAATTGAGCCCATGCTGGCCAGCTAGACATATCGATTAATGCTAAACTTTTTGCTGTAATATCAAATTCTCCAAAAAGGATTCCTAACATTTCATAAACTCCACTAATCACAATTGAGAATGCGAAAAAGTTAAAGAACATATAGAAGGCATCTAACCAAAAATCTTTTCGAAAGATTGATTGATTTTTTCTCCATGGGAATGCAATTTCTAATCCCCAAACAAATAGGGAAATTGCAATTAATCCCCAAAAGTAATTGGTATACCACGGAACTTCAAATAGTATAGATTTCCACGTCCAATCTAATGTACCCATAAAAGCATTTGCGAATGCATCTAAATATTTATTCATTTTTATTCTAGTTAAGAGTTAAACTTTTTTCTATTGGTAATTCGTCGAAATGACTCCATTCGGTCCAAGAGCCATCGTAATTTTTTACATTTTCGTAACCCAATAGTTGTGTAAGTACAAAAGTTGTGTGCGCAGATCTCACACCACTATGACAATACAAAATTATTGGATCTGACTTTTTTGTTATTCGTTTATTGTATGTTTTTTCTAATTCAACTATTGATTTTAGTGATTTATCACCATGGAAATTGATGGCTTCTGCCCAATCAATATGAATACTATTCGGAATTCTTCCCGCTTTAGCAGCTCCTTTTTTCTGATAAATTCCTAAATACTCATCTGTGCTTCTCGTGTCAATAATAGTATCCTCGTTTTCAATAGCTTTTTTCACATCTTCTTTCGGAGTGAAATATTTCATAGAAGGTTGATCAGTCAATGTAAATTCTGATTTGGAATAGGTTGGAATAGAAGTATCTACTTTTCCACCTGCCGATTTCCAATCAGAAAGTCCTCCTTGAAGTAATTTTACCCTATCAAAATCATAATTCTGCAAAATCCACCATAAACGCGCCGCTTCACACAAACCATTATCATCATAAATGATGATGTAATCAGTAGTTGAAATTCCAAGTTTGCTAAACAAGGATTCCACTTGTTCTTTGGAAGGCATCATTCCTCCATATTCAAAATTCGGATTTTCAATATCGGTTCTCCATATCTGAATGGCTCCTGAAATATGCTCTTTTTCATAATTCGCTTCTTTTCTGAAGTCTAAAATCTTGAAGCCATCATTTTTACCGATAGACATTACTTCGGAGGCAGATATCAGATATCCTTCGTGCGATACTAAAGACAATCCTGTCTCTTTTTGACACGATAATGCAGAAAAATAAAGAATCAATATGCTAATCCTCCAATTCATACCAATCAATATTTGTTAATGCCATTCTTCTTCCTTTCTTCTGAGGCGGATAATTTTTTGCTAAGTAGTCAACAATAATCTTTTGATCTTCTCCCAACTCCCACAAACCTTGCTTTTTCTGCATCCATTTGATGGTTTCATTCCATCGCTCTTCCGTCATTCGATTCTGAGTTACCAATTTTGCCGAATGACAATTGGTGCAATTATTTACGACCGTCATCAAGCCCGTCGCCTCCTTTAATCCCGTGCGAACATGAATCCCATTTTCGATTCGGTCTTCATCAACTTCAACTTCAGCAATTACTTCAGTATTTGATTCTCCAAAAGAAAAGCTCGGATAATAAATGGTAATCAATAAAAGAATTGAAGCTAGGGCGGTAACATAAGCAGCCCTGTAAGCCGTGCGCTCGGCTTTTTTAATTCTTTCCTGAAAATCCTTATCCTCAATCATGTGTTACGAAACTTTTACAGCAATTCGGTGACATGCATTGTTTAAATATCCTTTCGGGTTCCAACCAGGTACGACCATTGGTTGGGAAACTCCATTACTATCTGTAGCTCTCGCCCAAACTTCGTAATATCCTGTTTTTGGGAATTTTATATCCGCACTAAAATGTTGCCAAGCTAAGCGATTAGTTGGCTTATCGAGTGCACACGATTTCCAAGTCGCACCAAAGTCAATGGAATATTCCATTTTCGAAACTTCAAAATCTCCAGCCCAAGCGTGACCCCTAATCGATAAGGTTTTTTCTTTTTTGATGATGGCACCCGTTTTTGGGTAGGTAATTAGAGATTTTACGGGCATTGATTCAATAATGCACATATCTTCATCTTTCACCTTCTCCCCAGGGGCAACCGATTTACAAGGAACTCTGTAAGCTGTTCCTGTCATTTTTGGCCCATCGTGAACAATATCACGAACACTTATTCTATTCACCCATTTGCCAGAGACTGACGCTGGCCATCCGCCAGCAACCAAACGTAATGGATATCCATGTGCTAACGGAATATCTTTTCCATTCATTTGAAAAGCAAGTAAAGTTTCATCTTCCATCGCTTTGCTTACGGGGCATCCTCTAGAAATAGGTTCTTTACTCGGGTCACCACTTAGGTGAGTGTCAGCAGAATGATAGGCAATGTAAACCGCATTGTCTTTAATCCCAACATCATCTAATATATCTTTTAGTCGAACGCCTGTCCATGATGCACAATGTACTGCTCCAACAGACCATTGATTTCCTTTTGCAGGTGGGTCAAACTCACTTCGACCATTTCCGCCACACTCCAAAGTTAATTGGTAGGTGTGTTGCTTGAATTTAGTTTTTAAATCATTTAATGAATACGATTTTTTCTGCTTAGCAGATTCGCCATCAATTGTAAGTGTCCATTTCGAAGCATCAATGTTTTCTGGTAGTCTACCATTATTTCTGATAAACATTGCAGAGTTCGGAGTGATTTTATCATCTAATAAATGAGCCGCAGATTCAATGTTCCAAGGCTTATCATTTAAAACAATCATTTCTTTGTGCTTTTTAAAAAGCTTAAAAGGATCTGGATCTTGAAGTGCTAATGGCGTATATCCTTCAAGCATTTTGGCACCATAAACAATTTCAGTGCCGAGCAATGCAGCGAACGAACCAAGTACCGAATTCTTAACAAATGATCTTCTTTTCAATGGGTTAAATTTTTAAGTAAAATCTAAAATTTCAGCAAGTTACAATTACCCGTAATCACGAAGTGTAACAAAAGTTACCAACCAGGTGAGGGAATAATTTTAATATTACAAAATTTTAAATTTCAATTGAGTATGAGTAAAGTTACAAAAGGATTCGAAACAAATTTCACAGGTTGGGCCTTTATTTTAGCCGCTATTTTATTGTGGGGCGGATGGGCGCTCTCTTCGCATCACATTGGCGAGTGGATTCAAGCTTCGGACTTTGAAGAAGTAGGTAAAAATATTTGGTACTGGATCTGGATGTACCGTTTCCATATTTTTGGATGGGTTACCATGGCTATTGCCAGTTTTGCTTTAATTACAATTTTAACACAAAGACCGCTCAGAGTAGTTGCTTTCCCTGGGTTAGGAATGATCATTGTCGGTACGTTTTCCTTGGCTATTGCAAATGCATTTTACTATAATTTTGGTGCATGGGGAGTTGGAGTTGTTGATGCTATTTCAAATCCAGATTCAAATTATCCTGTAAGTATTATAAATGAATTCAAAACTGTAGATGAGTTTATGAAAAGCATTTTAGCAACGAATAATTATGTAACCTGTTTCATCCGATTCGGTAGAATTTTTTCTGGAGTAGGTTTTGTGTTGTTAGGTTTTGCATTCATCAAATGGAATCTTGTAAGTAAAATTTTGGCATGGTTCACTTTATTATTTGGAGTGGCTGCTGTAGCGGTAATTTTAGGGATTCCGGATAATTTTGAAGTTTACAAACCTTTATTCCACGTAAAAGTGGTTTGGTTATTAGCAATGGGTATTAGTTTGCTTCGCTTTGGTATTAATTCACCAGAGGCGGCGGAGTAATTTAATATATTTTAATGTTTTGGTTGATAAAAAGCCGGACTGAGAAGTCCGGCTTTTTTATTTGTAGTTATTTCAAATTACATATTTCGTCGGTACTGTCCACCTACTTCGAATAGGGAAGAGGTTATTTGTCCTAATGAACACACCTTTGTTGCTTCCATCAGTTTTTCGAAGATATTTTCATTTTGAATCGCGGCCTCTTGTAATTGGCTAAGTTGCTCTTTTGATTCTTTGGCTCTCGAGGCATTTAAGTTTTCCTTCGTCTGAATCTGATATTGCTTTTCTTCTTCAGTGGCACGAATAACTTCAGCAGGAAGAACTGTTGGGGATCCTTTTGAACTTAAGAATGTATTTACACCAATAATTGGAAATTCTCCGGTGTGTTTTAAGGTTTCGTAATACAAACTTTCCTCCTGAATTTTGGAACGTTGATACATTGTTTCCATCGCTCCTAAAACCCCACCTCGTTCTGTGATTCTGTCGAACTCTTGTAACACAGCTTCTTCAACCAAGTCTGTTAATTCTTCAATAATAAATGAACCTTGAATCGGATTTTCATTTTTCGCTAATCCTAATTCTTTATTGATAATCAACTGAATCGCCATTGCTCGTCTTACCGATTCTTCAGTAGGAGTCGTAATGGCCTCGTCGTAGGCATTTGTATGCAATGAATTACAGTTATCGTAAATGGCATATAAAGCCTGTAATGTAGTTCGAATATCGTTAAAGTCAATTTCCTGAGCATGTAAGGATCTACCAGAAGTCTGGATATGATATTTTAACATTTGAGCTCTTGGATTGGCTCCGTATTTATATTTTAAAGCTTTCGACCAAATCTTTCTTGCAACACGTCCAATCACCGCGTATTCGGGATCAATTCCGTTGGAGAAGAAGAATGATAAATTCGGTCCGAATTTGTTAATATCCATTCCTCTAGATAAGTAGTACTCTACATAAGTAAATCCGTTAGCCAGTGTTAAAGCCAATTGTGTAATTGGATTCGCGCCAGCCTCGGCAATGTGATATCCAGAGATGGAAACGGAATAGAAATTTCGAACTTGATGCTCAATAAAATACTCTTGAACATCACCCATCAATCGCAAAGCAAATTCAGTGGAGAAAATACACGTGTTTTGCGCTTGGTCTTCTTTCAAGATATCAGCTTGAACCGTTCCTCTAACTTGTGCTAAAGTTTCTGCTTTAATTTTATTATAAACGGCCGAGGGTAAAACTTGGTCTCCAGTCATTCCTAAAAGAATAAGACCTAATCCGTCATTTCCTTCAGGTAAGTTCCCTTGGTATTTTGGTCTAGCGATCCCTTTGTCGTCGTATAGTTCTTTTAGTTTGGCTTCAACTTTTTCTTCAAGCTTATGTTCTTTGATGTATTTCTCACAATTCTGATCGATGGCCGCATTCATAAAGAACCCTAATAACACTGGAGCAGGTCCGTTAATCGTCATAGAAACTGAAGTCATAGGATGACTTAAATCAAATCCAGAGTACAATTTCTTTGCATCATCTAGGCAGCAAATAGAAACTCCAGCATTACCAATCTTTCCGTAAATATCTGGACGATGACCTGGGTCATTTCCGTATAGAGTCACACTATCAAAAGCTGTTGATAATCTTTTCGCAGGCATTCCCAAACTCACATAATGGAATCGTCTATTGGTTCTTTCTGGCCCACCTTCACCGGCGAACATCCTCGTTGGATCTTCTCCCGTACGTTTAAATGGATATAATCCTGAGGTATATGGAAACTCACCTGGTACATTCTCTTGTAAATTCCATTTTAATAAATCACCCCAGGCCTCGTATTTAGGTAAAGCGATTTTAGGAATATCCGAATGCGATAAGGATTTGGTATGTGTTTCAATCTTAATTTCTTTGTCTCGAACCTTAAATGAATAAATAGGATCTTTGTATTTCTGAACTTTCTCTTGCCAATTCGCAATGATTTCCCAATTGTATGGATCTAAATTCATTTTTACACGATCAAATTCGGCAAGTAATAATCGTAAGAAATCTTTATTCTCTTCAGTCTGAACGCTATTCAGTTCTTCTTGGTCTAATCCGTATTTGGATAAACCTAAAGCTTTACCGCAAACCGATTCGATAGTCTTGTAAATACCATATAACTTTTGTGCAACAATTACCTGCTCACTGGCTTTTTTGTCGTAAGCTCTATTGTTTTCGGCAATTTCTGATAAGTAACGAACTCGTGCTGGCGGAATTACATAGATTTTCTCAGACATTTCTTTTGTGATTTCAAATGTCGATGTTAAGTCTGCGCCAGTTTTCTCAACTAATTTGTCCATTACTGCCTTATACAGCGAATTCATTCCTGGGTCGTTAAACTGAGACGCAATCGTTCCGAATACAGGCATATCATCCATGTGGACATCCCACAGATTATTATTTCGCATGTATTGTTTTTTTACATCACGCAATGCATCTAAAGCTCCACGTTTGTCAAATTTGTTAATCGCCACCAAATCAGCAAAATCGAGCATATCAATCTTCTCTAATTGCGTCGCCGCTCCAAATTCGGGGGTCATTACATATAAGGAGGTATCTGAATGTTCTATAATTTCTGTATCCGATTGACCAATTCCTGATGTCTCTAAAATGATTAAATCAAACTCAGCAGCTTTTAGTACTTCAACTGCCTCATTCACATATTTTGAAAGAGCTAAATTGGATTGTCTTGTAGCTAGTGAACGCATGTAAACTCTCGGATTATTAATCGCATTCATACGGATTCGATCTCCAAGTAACGCACCACCTGTCTTTCGTTTTGATGGGTCAACAGAAATCAGACCAATAGTCTTTTCAGGAAAATCAATTAAAAATCTTCGAACCAATTCATCCACCAAACTAGATTTTCCAGCTCCTCCTGTTCCTGTAATTCCTAAAACAGGTGTCTTCGAATCTTTGTTTTTGCTGTGAATTACCTCCATGGTTTCTTTCGCAACCTCTGGGAAGTTTTCTGCTGATGAAATTACCCTGGCAATACTTCTAATTTCTTTTTTAGATAGTTGGTTAACCTCTCCATTTAATTGATCACCAACAGCAAAATCAGATTTTTCTACCAAATCATTAATCATTCCTTGCAATCCCATTTCACGACCATCATCTGGGGAATAGATTCGGGTAATTCCATAATCCATCAATTCTTTGATTTCTTCTGGCAATATCACTCCGCCACCGCCGCCAAAAATTTTGATATGGCCAGCACCTTTTTCCTGCAACAAATCGTACATATATTTAAAGTACTCGTTATGACCTCCTTGATAAGAAGTCATGGCAATTGCATTTGCATCTTCCTGAATCGCACAATTCACTACTTCTTCCACACTTCGATCATGTCCTAAATGGATCACTTCAACTCCGGTAGATTGAATAATTCTACGCATAATATTAATGGCCGCATCATGACCATCGAATAAAGATGCCGCCGTAACAATTCTAACTTTGTGTTTTGGTTTGTAAGGTGCAATTTGTTCCATTCGTAAAAAAAGTCTGTTTTTGGACTCGCAATTTACGGAATTTTCAAAAAAAACTCGATTTTTTTGAAGTCACAAAAATTTGTTCATTGGAAAATTAATTACCTTTAACGACTCAGAATAATCAATCATCCAATGACTTTTAAAGAACTCATCAAACAAGGGATTCCAGATCATCTTCCGTCAAAAAAGGAATATGATTTTTCAGTCAATCATGCACCTAAACGTAAAGAGATTTTAACGGATGATGAAAAGCGATTGGCGCTTCAGAATGCGTTGCGCTATTTTGATCCGGCGCACCATAATGAATTATTACCTGAATTCAAGGAGGAATTAGAAACCTATGGTCGAATTTATATGTATCGATTCAGGCCAGATTATGAGATGTTTGCTAGAAAGATTGAGGAGTATCCAGGTAAATCCGAGCAAGCGAAGTCGATAATGTTGATGATTCAAAATAATTTGGATCCCAATGTAGCTCAACATCCACATGAATTGATTACCTACGGAGGAAATGGAGCAGTGTTCCAAAATTGGGCTCAATATCTTTTGACCATGAAGTATTTATCAGAAATGACAGATAAGCAAACTTTGGTAATGTATTCTGGTCACCCTTTAGGATTGTTCCCGTCAAATAAAAATGCTCCAAGGGTTGTGGTGACTAACGGAATGATGATTCCGAATTATTCCAAGCCGGATGATTGGGAAAAATTCAATGCATTAGGTGTTACTCAATATGGTCAAATGACCGCGGGAAGTTACATGTATATCGGTCCGCAAGGAATTGTCCATGGTACGACGATTACTGTTTTAAACGGATTCCGAAAAATTGGTAAAAGTCCATCCGGTAGATTGTTTGTCACAGCTGGTCTTGGCGGAATGAGCGGAGCGCAGCCAAAAGCCGGAAACATTGCGGGATGTATTACTGTTTGTGCTGAGGTTAATGAAAAAGCAGTACATACACGACATTCACAAGGATGGGTAGATGAGGTTATTTCTGATGTAAATGACTTGTGTAAACGAGTAAATGAGGCAAAAAATAACCATGAAGTAGTCTCTATTGCTTATCATGGAAATATCGTTGATGTCTGGGAAAAATTTGATGAGGAAAATATTGAGATTGAATTGGGTTCAGATCAGACGTCTTTGCACAATCCATGGGCTGGAGGGTATTATCCGGTCGGTTTAACTTTTGAAGAATCAAATACTATGATGGCCGAACAGCCTGAACTGTTTAAAGAAAAAGTACAGGAGAGTTTACGCAGACATGCTGCAGCAGTAAATAGACATACCGCTAAGGGTGCGTACTTTTTTGATTACGGAAATGCATTCTTGCTAGAATCAGGGAGGGCAGGAGCTGATGTTTTTGCAGCGAACGGAATTGATTTTAAGTATCCAAGTTATGTTCAAGACATAATGGGACCAATGTATTTTGATTATGGTTTCGGTCCGTTCCGTTGGGTGTGTGCTTCTGGAAATCCGGAAGACTTACAAAAGACTGATGAAATTGCCTGTGATGTCTTAGAAAAATTAATGACAGATGCTCCAGATGAAATTACGCAGCAAATGGCTGATAATATCAAATGGATCAAAGAAGCACAAAAGAATAAATTGGTAGTGGGTTCTCAAGCGAGAATTCTATATGCTGATGCTATGGGGCGAATAGAAATTGCAAAAGCTTTTAACAAAGCCATTAAAAAAGGTCAGATTGGACCTGTTGTTTTAGGAAGAGATCATCATGATGTGTCTGGAACAGACTCACCATATCGCGAAACCTCAAATATTTATGATGGCTCTCGATTTACAGCAGATATGGCAATTCACAATGTGATTGGCGATAGTTTTAGAGGGGCAACCTGGGTATCTATTCATAACGGCGGAGGAGTAGGTTGGGGAGAGGTGATAAATGGGGGATTTGGCATGCTTCTTGATGGTTCTAAAGCAGCGTCAAAGCGCTTAAAATCAATGTTATTCTGGGATGTGAACAACGGAATTGCTCGAAGAAATTGGGCTCGAAATCAAGAGGCGATCTTTGCGATTAAAAGAGCTATGAAAGAAAACAAAAACCTCAAAGTGACCGTTCCAAATTTTGTTGATGAACAATTATTAACAGATTAAAACTAAGAAATTATGAAGGCAATGAAGTATGCAATTATTGGATTGGTATTGGTGCTCTCCTCATGTAGCAGCATTAAAGTAACGACAGATTATGATTCTGGTGTAGAGTTTAGTAAGTATAAAACATTTGCCTTTTTCAAAACGGGAATCGATAAGGCAGATATCTCAGACTTAGATAAGAAGCGAGTATTAAGAGCAATTGAGCGTGAATTGAAAGCTCAAGGGTTTACCAAATCAGATAACCCAGATTTTTTGGTTAGCATTTTTGCGAAATCTAGAGAACGTGTAAATGTGAATCAAAGTAATTTAGGTCTTGGCTGGGGCTGGGGCTGGGGTTGGAATCCTTGGATGATGGGAGGTGGAATGAATCAAGTGAATGTTTCTCAATTTACAGAAGGAACATTATTTATTGATTTCATTAATAAAGAAAAAAAGGAATTGATCTGGCAAGGCGTTGGGTCCGGAGCATTACGAATTCAGAATCGTGAGAAGAAAGAGAAACGAATCAATCTTTTTGTGAAAGAAATAGTTTCTAAATTCCCACCCAAGAAGAATTAGAAAAGTTATAAGCATAAAAAAACTCCGGAACATTTTTCCGGAGTTTTTTTGAATTTGAATTAATTCTAAAATCTATTTTTAAACATCAGCACTTTTCACTGTTTCAACAATTCGTCCAGCTACTTTGTATGGATCCGCATTAGAAGCAGGTCTTCTGTCTTCTAACCAACCTTTCCATCCTTTTTCTACTGTAATGATAGGGATACGAATAGAAGCACCTCTATCAGATACACCGTAGCTAAAGTCTTTAATTGAAGCTGTTTCATGCAAACCAGTTAAACGCTGATCGTTGAACTCACCATATACTTCGATGTGCTCTTTTGTTACAGGTCTAAATGCCTCACATACCTTTTCGTAAATCTCTTTAGAACCACAAGTTCTTAATAATGTGTTAGAGAAGTTAGCGTGCATACCAGAACCGTTCCAGTCTCCTTTGATTGGTTTTGGGTGGTACTCGATAAAGTATCCGTAGTCCTCTGTTAATCTGTCTAATAAATAACGTGCAACCCAAATTTGATCACCAGCGGCTTTCGCTCCTTTTGCAAAGATTTGAAATTCCCACTGACCACATGCAACCTCCTGGTTAATACCTTCAAAGTTGATTCCGGCAGCGATACATAAATCTGCATGTTGCTCTACTAATTCTCTACCGTGAGTGTTTCTTCCACCCACAGAACAGTAGTATAATCCTTGAGGACCAGGGAAACCACCAACAGGGAAACCTAAAGGTAACTCAGTTGCTGTATCCATGATAAAGTACTCTTGCTCGAAACCAAACCAGAAATCGTTATCATCATCATCAATTTTCGCTCTCGCATTTGTTGGGTGCGGAGTTCCATCAGCATTTAATACCTCTGTCATTACTAAATATCCATCTTTTCTAGCTGGATCTGGGAAAATTGCCACAGGTTTTAATAAACAATCTGAAGATCCTCCTTCAGCTTGCTTTGTTGATGAACCATCAAAAGACCAAATTGGACAATCCTCTAACTTACCACTAAAATTATCCTCAATTTTAGTTTTACTTCTCATGTTTTGAGTTGGGAAGTAACCATCTAACCAAATGTACTCTAACTTAGACTTACTCATAATTGTAAAAATTAAATTTAACGGGACAAAAATCATTGATTTAATTTACATATCAAAAAAAAGGGGGGTGTAATTCTCAAAAGTTGTTAAGAATAATTTTATCCCTAATTTTTTAAGGGTATATTTGTAAAAAATGTAATAATATTTAAGAATTCTGTTTTTATGTCAATAGTTCGGTTCAATGCTTTGCAACAAGTTTTCAACAGAGAAGAGGTTGAAATTTCGGATGTTGAAAAAAGATCAACATTATTTGGAAAGAATGTTTTTAATAAGTTCGCTATGCAGCAGTATTTGACTGAAACTGCGTACAATAGTGTAATGGACGCTATTGAAAAAGGAACGCGAATCGATCGTAAAATCGCCGATCAAGTTGCTGTAAGTATGAAAGACTGGGCCATGTCTAAAGGGGCCACTCATTACACGCATTGGTTTCAGCCACTAACGGGAGCTACCGCAGAAAAACACGATGCCTTTTTCGAATCAATAAATGGTGGATTGGCATTGGAGAAATTCGACGGAAAACAATTAGTGCAACAAGAGCCAGATGCTTCTAGTTTTCCGAGTGGTGGAATTCGAAATACCTTTGAAGCTCGTGGATATACAGCTTGGGACCCAACATCCCCAGCATTTGTTTATGAAACAACCTTGTGTATCCCAACCATATTTGTTTCTTATACAGGAGAAGCTCTAGATAATAAAACTCCATTACTTCGTGCTTTGCAAGCTGTCGATTTTTATGCAACGGAAGTTTGTAAGTATTTCGATAAGAATGCTAGCAAAGTAAATGCAACCTTAGGTTGGGAGCAAGAATATTTCTTAATTGATGAAGCGCTGTTTAATTCAAGACCCGATTTAGTGTTGACAGGCAGGACATTATTAGGTAAGTCATCAGCAAAGGGACAACAGTTGGAAGATCATTATTTCGGAAGTATTCCAAGACGATCCATGAAATTTATGCGTGACCTTGAACAGGAGTGTTTACTGTTAGGTGTTCCATTAAAGACTCGTCATAATGAAGTAGCTCCCAATCAATTTGAAGTAGCCCCAATTTTTGAAGAGGCAAATTTAGCGGTAGATCATAATTCCTTATTAATGGATGTGATGGATAAGGTGGCTAAAAGACATCATTTTAAAGTATTGTTCCATGAAAAGCCATTTGATGGAGTAAACGGTTCTGGAAAACACAATAACTGGTCACTTATGAATGAGAGTGGCACGAATTTATTGTCGCCAGGAAAAACCCCGATGAAGAACCTACAGTTTTTGACATTCTTCATCAATACGATTAAAGCCGTAAAAGATCATGAAGAGTTACTACGAGCATCCGTAGCAACAGTAGGAAACGATCATAGACTTGGTGCGAATGAAGCTCCTCCTCCAATTATTTCTGTGTTCATTGGATCACAATTATCTGAGGTTCTTGAAGAGTTGGAAAATGTAACTAAAGGAAAATTATCTCCAGAAGAAAAAACCGATTTGAAATTAAATATTATTGGTAAGATTCCGGAAATCCTTTTAGACAACACCGATAGAAATCGTACATCACCATTTGCCTTTACAGGAAACAAATTTGAATTCAGAGCAGTGGGCTCATCAGCAAACTGTGCGGTGCCAATGACCGTTTTAAATACGATTGTTGCTAAACAGCTAAAGGAATTTAAAATTGAGGTCGATAAACTTATAAAGGATAAAAACCTAAAGAAAGATGAGGCGATTTTTAATGTATTACGAGAGTATATTAAAGAGTCTAAGAAGATTCGATTTGAAGGTGATGGCTATTCTGATTCTTGGATAAAAGAAGCAAAAAAACGTGGCTTAAGTCATAATGTTTCTACTAATGATGCATTGAAAGTATTAAAGTCCAAATCGGTAATTGAGTTGTTCGAAGAAATGAATGTATTCAATGCTGTTGAATTGAACGCTCGATACGAAGTTTATATGAGTGATTTTATTAAACGCCTGCAAATTGAGGGGCGCGTATTGGGTGATATCGCTAAAAACCACATAATTCCGATTGCTATTTTATATCAAAATACCTTACTAGAAAACACGAAAAATCTAAAGGAGATTTTCTCAGATGACTATAAAACAATGGCAAAGGAACAATTGGAATTGATTAAGGTGATTTCTTCTCATATCAATCAGATTAGTCAATTGACAATTGCCATGATTGAGGAGCGTAAAGTGGCTAATAATTTATCATTAGAGAAAAAGGCCGCTCATTACAATGCTAAGGTGAAGCCATATTTTGATGAGATCAGAAATCATTGTGATAAACTCGAAACCATGATTGATGATAACTTGTGGCCATTGACTAAGTACAGAGAAATTTTCTTTACCAAATAAGCTATAATTCTTAGCCTCAAAAATGTACCTTTGTGAGGTATTTTTAAGTTATGAGTGAACAAGTTTCTAAACGATACGC
>JBMHDU010000004.1:0-101558 GCA_049889235.1 Polaribacter sp. | reverse complement strand
CATCATCTGCTAAATCAGCGGCGGTTAAACCATTGGCCACCGCAGCACCACCGGCAGAGACTGTCAGACCATTAAACTCAATATTTGTGATATTATAAGTTGCCGCAGCTACTGATGTACTGGAATTGAAGTTAGCTCCCAAAGGCTGATCGCTACAAACCGGCCCTACAGTCTGATTTGATACCACAGGTTCGGGTTCTACAGTTATTGTAACAAAAAAGGAGTCGCCTTGGCAACCACCTGCACTTACAGGTACTACCGTGTAAACTACATCCACTGCTCCGTTGGTTGTATTGGTGAAAGCATCATCTGCTAAATCTGCTGCTGTTAGCCCATTACCTACTGCAGGACTACCAGCAAACACAGTTAGCCCATTTAACTCAATATTTGTGATATTATAAGTCGCTGCTGCTACTGTACTACTGCCATTGAAATCTATTCCAGATGCTCCTTCACTACAAACTGTTAGGGATTGATCTGAAACCACAGGCTCTGGATCTACCGTAACTGTAACTGTAAACTCATCTCCTTGACAACCTGTTGTGTTAGCCGTAGGGGTAACAGTATATTCTATTACTGCCAACGTATTACTTGTATTAGTCGCTGTTCCTATAATATTTCCAGTGCCGACGTCATTTAATTGTACTCCAGATAAAGTACCGTTGATATTAGTTACCACCCAACTAAAAGAACTTGATGTACCATTACCGCCATTTGCAGTATCATCGATGTTGTCTTGTGGGTTAACTTCAAAACTTTCATCTGAACAAACATTAACAAATGAAGCTATTCCTACCGGTTCAGGGTTCACAATAATTTCAAAACTCTCTTTTGGTCCCTCACATTCTACTCCATAATTGCTGTAAAAAGGAGTTACAGTGATGGTTGCCGTTATGGGTGCATTTGTGGTGTTAGTCCCCGTAAAGCTAATATCGCCTTCTCCATTTGTCGCCAAACCAATGGCAGGATCTGAGTTTACCCATTCATAACGTGTAATACCAGTCGCTTCTGAAGTGGTAAATGCTTGTGTAATTACATCCCCGCTACATGCTGTTATGTCATTGACAGAATCAACCTGACCTAACGGATTTGCTATAATCGTTAAGTTTTCTGCCTTCAAACAGCCATTGGCATCTTCTAATAAGATTGCATAATCTCCTGCCCCTAGATCTGTTTTATTCACTTCTTGGCCAGCACTAATATTGCCTACAGGAGAGCCTGCCAATAAGGTCATATCATTATTGTCAACCACAGGGTTTTCAGCATCATCAAAATGACCTGTGTAGAAGCTAATGTCATAATTGGGGGTGCCCCCTGAAGGGGTAATGGAGATTTCTCCATTGGTTGCCCCTTGACAGACCGCGACACTAGAAGTAAGGTTCAACTCAAATGGTTCGGGCTCGGTAATGGTGAAGTTCAGTTGATTAATACAATCAAAGCGCTTTGTATCAAAAACATAATTGGTGAAAGGTGCTAAGACTAAATTCTGGATAAAAAGCTCTTCATTTACGCGATCGGTGAAATAAACAGTGTAATCACCTGCTTGTAAGTTGGATTTATTAACAACTCCATTTGAAGTTACTTGAGGTGCCCAGTTTTGCACTAAAACACCATCACGTACGATTTCCGTGAAATAGATTTTGGGATCTTTATTACCTTCCCACCCCCCAGTAAAAGTGAACTCCACTTGTCCATCATTCCCCCCAGGACAAGAAACATTATTCAAAATATTAATTGTGCCAGTAACGGCTGAAGGAGTTGCAATCGTGAATGTAGTCTGACCAGTACATTCATCTCCAGAAATCCAATCCAAAGTATAAGTACCTAATTCTAAATCTTGTATGGCTAATTTAGAGCCTGACTCTTGGCCAGTCAAACTTGTATTTGGTCCTGTGAGCACCCAATCCATAGGCGGAGGACCATTTAAAAAATTAATTAAGGCCAAACCAGAATTTGGATCACCTTGACAAATTAAGCCTGCAAAATCAATGTCAGCTCTTAAATCATATGGCTCTGGAAGTGTAAGCCGAATGTCACGAACTTCATTTCCTGCCTCATCTGTTATGGAAACTCTGTAATCTCCTGGGTCAATCCCTATTAGTTCATTATCATCTTCAAAAAAATCTTCATTTCCATTCAGATCGGTTCTTGAGAATCTTTGCCAATCAGGATTCTGCTCGCTTCCCTTATTGATTTCCCAGTAAAAAGTCACATTACCTACGGATTCACCAATAGAAACTCTTATTTTTTTTGCACATGCAGCTGTTAATGTACCAGCGACAGTCAATCCATTCGATAATTTAAATTGTTGGCTAGCTAAAAATATAGTAACCAAAAACGGAACTAGCCATTTTATATTATTTTTCGCAAGCATGACAACCGATGTTTTAATTAAAATTATTTTAAGTTTAGGATTGGTTCTAGGTAAAAGATTTTACCTTTTTAAAACCTTCTTACTAATTTGTTCCTTACCGTTGCTTAGTTTAAAAATGTAGTAACCTTTAGAGATTATATTTATGTCTAAACTATTTTTACCTGGATATACTTTCTTTTTCTTGATTAGTTTACCGTGTATATCAATAATTTCTAACAGAAGCTCTTGATCTGTTTCTATATAATAAACATCATTAACTGGATTTGGATACATAAGTAAATTTCCTAATGTATGGTTCATTACACTTAATGTATTCGTACTTCCCAACAATGTAATCTTATTCTCTTCAATTAAATAATACAGGGTTTCCGTTTCTCCAATATTTCCATTAGGGTCAGTCACAGTTAAATCAAATTTATAAACACCATTTTCTAGTGATGTTATATCGATATTACTTAACGCAGTAACTTCTGAGGTAAGTTCCCCACTGAAAGTTAAAGTGGAATAAGTATTACTCTTAGAGGAAGTGCCGTCATTATCAATATCTAAATTATAAGAACCTCCAACATCTTGTGTTTCTATTACGACCTCAATTATAAATTCATCTAGAGAGCTAGTTCCCTCATTTTCTAAATTTGTTCTAGAATAATAGGATTTAGGGTATACAACATCTTTTGTGTACGCTGTTGTTTTAGTTGCTACTAACTTATCTTCTGAATCTGTAAGTTGTACAGTTAAATTAACTTCTCCATCCAAAATACCAGAGGTATTCAAATCTTCTACGATAACTTCATCTGCAGATAATACGCCCTCATTTCTCACAACTGCACCCCCGCCGAATCTTGAATAGATAGTTGCTACATAATTTAAACCTGAACAAGGTTTACAAGACATTTTTGCTTTTACTGATGTTACATTTCCAGCATTAATAACTTTGTCTACAATTTCTACTTCTAAGGGTTCTTCTAATTTAATGTCAGAATCAATAACATCAAAACGAACATATTCTTCAAAATTATAACTTTTCATGTTACCAACCTTATCCATTATAAGAATATCAGAAATACCCCAAATACCAGGGGCAGAGCCAACTGGTAAGGTTAAGTCAAACCGGTAATTTCTCCACTCAGAATCTAATACAGGATCAAAGTCCCAATGGTCAAGATCTGGATGATTCATAGTGCCATTTCCTGTTTGATAACCAAATTTCTTGCCTTGTGGGTCTCTAAGAGTTAAACTTACTTTATATACACCCGCCTCATATCCTGGAAAATCAGATAAATCTCTTGCATTGAAATTAATATCTACTCTTGTCTCTCCGTTTGGTGCCTGTGGATTAGTAGGCTCAGCTACAATATTAATATTATTTAAGTCTATTTCTGGCTTTACAATATCAGGATACTTAGTTTCTATGTAAACCGAATCTCTTAGCGCAATGAATTGTGATATATTGTTTATAAAATTAGGGTTATAATTTGTAGTGTCTTTTGAAAAATTAACATAACTAAAGTTTACAGCAGGGTCTGCAGTGTACAAATAAGTTGTAGCATAATAACCAGAGGGGTAATAATCTGGAATATACATATACCCCACATTCACTTTAAGAGTATCCTGTGGGTTAATGTTTGTTGCATATGCCTCTTTATAATAAATATCGACTTGAGGTGGGTTTGGAAAATCAATTCTAGAGATATCTCCATTATAACGAAGAGGGGTATTTATTTCCTCCCATTTCGAAACAATTTTAATAGCTTGTCCTGGCTCACCATTTGGGTCTATTTCTCCTTTTTCATTAAAAGTACTATCTATAACTGATAGATTGTAGTCCAAAAATTTTGGAGGAATAAGATCTTCTTTAGGGTTTTCGATAAATAATTTTGCCCCAACTGTAGAGGTATTTTCATACCGCTGATTACCTACTTGATCCCACGTTCGTAGACTAGCTAAGGTCCAATAGCCAGATTTAGCTGATTTGTTTAGTGTTGCAGAGCCTACTAAAACAGAATCTATACTTCCATTTACTGGATTCAATCCAATATCAAAAATAGTTCCAACAGAAGAAGCAAAACGAACATAGGCTCCCGTTGCACCATCAATAGAAGGGTCTTCAGAAGCTAAACGTATTTTCATGGTCACTTTTTTGTCTTCTTCAGGAGCTCCTTCTACCTCTAGGTTTAGTTCTACAATTTTTCCTGGAAAAGTATAGTCTGGGTATAAATTATACACGGTAAACGTTAAATCTTCTCGAATAATGGATACATATCGTGTACCATGCATTATACGATCTCTAATAAATTCATATTTTTTTTGAGATACATTAATTAACCGGTCTGGGTTGGTTAGATAGATGGCAATAGATTCTGCCATATCCTCATTAGGGTTTTTCGCATGTGCATATGCAGAAACATACTCTGTAGTATTATAGGTAGACCAACCTGAAGATGTTGTTGGGTCTTCAAACCAGCCTCCTAGTTCTGTCCAATCTTCTTTTGTGGTATCATCAAAGGTGTATTCCCATAAAAAGTGCGCTTTTTCATGTAAAATTAAACGTCTTGTATCGCTTAAATTACCACTGCTGAAAGCTTTTGACATAAATTCTATGGTCTTTAGTCCCGTCCAAGCAATAGCTGCTGCAGGTTTATAAGCAGGGTCTGGATGGTCTTGACCATCTATTCTACGAACTAAATATTGCAAACCTTCTTGCTTGTGAAATCCTTCTGGCAACTCTTCAAACATACTTAGTATTTCTAATTTTTCAGTTTTGTAAAAATCTTGAAAGTTAGAATTGTCATCTCCCATAAATGTCTCATTTTCTTCGCTAAAAACTTGGGCAAATTCACTGGGTTTTACAAATTGAATACCAAAACGCTCTCTAGCCAACCAATTTAAAATTTCTTCATTATTGGCAAAGTCTGTGATGAAGTTGACCACTGCATGATATAATCTTTTGGAGAAAAATTTCCCTCTAATGCCATCTAGTTTAACAATTTGTGGTTCAGCATAGGTAAACGCACTTTGACTAATAGTAGCGTAAGGTACCTCTCCAGAGTTATTAATGGTTATGTCCTCACTTAACTCCTGGTCTGTTAACATAAAAATACCTCTCACATTTTCTCCTGAACTAAAATCTATACTATTTCCTTCGCCATAGGGGTCATAGGGTAAATTAGAAAACATTTTATATAGTCGGTAACTATCTTCTTTCGACCAAGGTTTTATGGAGTCAGACAAAACTACACCATATTCAGTCCTTAACTTAATAGAAGAAAAATCTGTTGGTACATTTACAGTATCGTTCAATACTACAATTTCTGTCGGTTCTGCAATATAAGATTGTGTTGAGTGCCCAGCAGCCGAACCATCATCCACCCAATTGTAAGAATAATTACCTTGGCTAGCTTCGGTCAGTGTAAATAAGACTGATGTAACCGTTGGAATTTCAATTACTTTTTGGGATGGGTAGGTGTATCCTGTGGCGTCTAGTTTAACCGCCCATTCTCCACTATCTAATGTGAAGTCTACGGAAGATGTATTTCCATTGTTATATTTAGCATATTTTTTATGAAGTTGTTCAGCTCCTTTTTGAACAATTACGGTTATGGAATCATTCTCTTTTATGCCATCAACTTTAACTGTAAGTTGAGCATTTAGCATGTAAAAAGAAAATAAAAATAAAAAGAATAAGTAATTTTTTTTCATTTTTCTAAGAGATTTAGTTGATGCAGTTAAAAAACAATTCGATTCTGAGAATAGAGGTGTCCCTAATTTCAAATCCTATAAATATAGTTTTTTTTTGCATACGTTAATTATTTAAAATTAACCAAATTCCTTCCTGGTAAAGTAAGCTGAAATTGGTTTCTTTTTGGTGATTGATTATAATATCTATATCTAGCCCAATTGCTTTATGTATCTAAATAGATTTTCTGTGTCGGAATCTCTATGTCGAAGTGTCGATTTTATTCCTATTATGAGTAAAAAATCATAACTAATTGTAAAATAGAAATAAACGTAAAATGGAAACTATAGATCATGTATTTGATGTAAGCATATAGATTATAGAAAAGCACCATTTGAAGGTCATATCAAAAGTTACTATCTTTATTGCATGAAAAAAATTCATTATATTATATTTTTCATGAGTACCCTTGCGGTACTCGGGCAATCCAAGAAAAAACAAATAATCCAATTAAAATCTGAGCTCGATAAATGTAAAATTGATAAAAGTTATATTGAAAATGGACTTAGTTATGAGAAAGGCAAAAACGTTAGGCTTAGTTATGACAAATCGAACTTGGAAACTAAGATTTCAATTTTAACTTCTGAGAAAGATTCTTTTGAGAAAAATATTAAATTTATTGAGAAAAAAGTGCAATCTCTCAAAGACAAACTAGGTGATTTGGAACAAGAAATAGAAGTAAAGCAGGATTCAATTGCTAAACTTTTGGGTCAGATGGATAGTTTGGTGATGGGAGAAATGGATACGATTAATTCAAGCACTGATTTTCTTAACAATTATTTCTTAAATCGCCAATCTCTAGATAATCATAAATTTGCTTTTAAGTTAGTAAAAGTGATGTCAAATGCGAGAAGATATTACTATGATAATCATTTTCAATATTTGAGTATCACTAGCGCCAATCAGTTTTATATAGGTCATTTTAGACCTGGAGGTAGAAACAAATTAGTGAATAAAAAACCGATATCTTTTTTAAATGCATTAATGCCTGAATTTGGAATATTAAAAAATAAATTTTTGACGCTAAGAAAGAAGAATGGGGGTGTTGAAAATCTTCTCTTCAGCTTAATAAGCAAAAACAATTCATATGGTGACCATTTGGGTATTGAATTAACTCCAGAAAATACTAAGAATAAAGCTGTCATTTCTTGGGAATTAGTTAGAATTAACAATGAGATATTTCTTGCCCTTTCTGCTAATGAATTTCAGCGTATGGTGGGGGAAGTAAAATTTAATTTTAATGACAGAGTAAGATTAAAAAATAGTTATAATTACAAGAGCCGTAGTTATAAGTTATTAATCTCAAGTAATCACTATTTCTCTAATGAGATGATGTTTTTAATCCGTAAAAAAAATAAAAATCTTGCTGAGGATACGGTCGTAAGCAATCCTGTATTTTTATTTAAATTAATTGAACAATAGGAATGCCTTATATATAAATAGGGATAAGAAATTCTTTAATTTTTATTCCAAAATGACGTAGACCGAATCTTTTATTATTTTCTGGCCAATTGTTGAAAAAAATTTTGAATCTTCTTCTTGAGCTGTGATACTGTGTGTATATTCAGCGGTGATTTTCATGGTATCTCCCTCCATATTTCTTATTGGGGCTATTACGGTATTAAACACACCTGTATTATCGTCTGTATAACTACTTTGGTTAATGGTTGGGACTAATTCATCTTTCCAGTTTATGAGAGGAGGTAGATTGGTGTAAACAAGTTCACCAGTAAGTGGATTTATAAATGTATAGGTAATATTAGCCACAGTATCTCCATCTAATAACCACCAATACAGATTCGATGAAAATTCTATTTTTTGCCTTAAGCCACCCCTTAAGGTTTCAACAGGTTTACCATTATTTCGAATTAATCTCCCCGAAATTCGCTGTACTGTTTGATTTCTATATCGATCTAATTTTAATCTGTAAAAACCGTTTACATCTTTAGATAATGTAAAATTCTGATCATCATTCAAACCTTCTAGAAACTCTAAAGTAATATCATCACCATAGTCTATAAACGTAGTATTATTGGAACAAGCCAAAATGAAGAAAAACAAAGCTAAAAATTTAAAATATTTCATAATGATGTCAATAGAAACACTTAGGATTAATAATTGTATGCCATTTCCATGCGAACAATCCAATGATTACCTCATTAATTTTCCTTTGCATGGCTAACGAGGTTAAGCTCTATAGTTAAATAATTGCCATTCCTACTAATCTTGAAAGTCTTAGTTTTGTCCTTATTAGCAAGAGTTTTATACTTTCGAGAATTTTTTATTAAATCGAAGTTGTTCTTCTGCAGTGCTTCGGAAATTCTATCTATAATTTCTGACCCTTTATTTCTTGCTTTATTTTTTAAGCTTAAGTTTAGTCTTACACTCCGTAATTCATTTGAATCACTTAATTCTTGGCTCTTTTTTGATTTAATTGGATTTTTAAACGTATGACGTAATCTAAATTGAAAGTCTTTGTCAAAGTTTAAATTGGATTCAAATAAGCGATAGGAATCCATACGCTTTTCCCATGCTGGTAATGCAGAAATTAAATTTTCGTCTAAAGCAATAGATTTGTAGGTGTCTTGATCAACAAATTTTTTATAGAGTTCATCAAAATATTCCGGTTTCAAAGTATTGATAAAGTCAAACATAATTCCTGAATCAGGATCTATAAAGAAGTCAAACATACTTTCAAAATCATAAAAAGTAGAAGAAATTGTTTCGTCTAAATTAATAGCAGAATTTCTGGTAAATAGGGATTCCGAAAACCCTTCATGAAAAAGATTTCTAATATTTAGATTAGTGGCTGATTTTATATCATCACCATCTTTATTTATATATGCCCATTGGCGTCCATCTTTTACCCAAGCACCATTTGATAAAAAAGGTAATCCTTCTATAAACTCAGGACGAATTTCTACTGTCCTTTCAATATCCATAAAGCCCCCCCTTCGATTTGAGATGTCATAAAATAAGGATAAGCCGTTGTAGAATCGAAGTGGAATTTTCTCTCTGGTCTTAATTATATATTTTCCCTCAGTATCAATTAGTCCATACTCTCTGTCATTTCCTTTTACTGTTGTATACGATTCAGAGAAAGGATAAATTTCTCTCCATTCATCACTTTTGAACACCTCTTCAAAATTTTTGTTTAGCGCACCTTTAAAATCGTTTCTTTCAAAAGTCGCATAGCCATTGTTGAAACTCCCAATATTTTGATATTTTAATGTTAAAGGGAAAACTATCTTTCCGGTTTGGTCAACAAAACCATAGAGTTTTTCCTTATTTATAATTTGATGAACCAATGCCAATCCTTCACTAAAGGAGCGAACACCATTATAATTAGGTTTGATTACCGTATTACCATTGATATCTTTGAATCCCCACAAGCCAGTAGTCTTATCTTTGAATTTAAAAAGTCCTTCTGAAAAATTACCTGCCGATTCTACTTCGTCGAGTCGAATAAGTTCGTTAAAATTTTTATCAATGAAAGCTAATTTTCCATCCTCCCGTCTCACTAATGCTTTTTCTTCATTAAAATGAAGTGTTTCTTTAAACTTGGTTTTGGTTTCTTTACCATCAGTAGTAATGAATATTATTTCTCCATTTTTTTTATAATGGGCAACTCCATCTACCATAAGGGAAGGTTTCTGATCGATAAAAAAATCAACAACTAATTCTCCTTTTAAATTTACTAAACCGTAATCTCCTCTGCTTGACTGTCGAGCTGGAATAGCAATTCCTTCAAAATACTCTGTATTTCCGCATGATACTAATAAAAACGAGCTAATAATTACAAATAATATTTTTCTCATATGGGGTTTATTTTATGTAATTACAAAAATAAGAAATTCCGTTGTAAATTTGTAAATAATTGAATAATAGATATTTATGTATATTTTTTTGAAAGAATATTAAAATTTTTTCGTAATGATTGTACTTTTTTCTGCTCATTTTTTTATTGCTTCCTGTCCTTCATTAGGAACGCAAGTTCCTTTATAAACCATGCCAACCGGTCGAATATCTTTTACTGATATAGGATTTACTTTGGATGGATTCTATTATCTTTAAAGTAACTAAAATTTATAATTAGTAATAGAAAAATCCATGTTTACGATTCGTCAAAAAGAGTATTCTATTGAAATAATACATAACGATTTACAGTATTATGCTACACTAAATTTACATCAAGGCGGAAGATTAGAACAATTGCGAATTGGTAATCAACCCATCATTGTGGAAGATCCATCTTTTCCATATTCTGACTCTTATGCTGCTTCAGTTTTATTTCCTTTTGTGAGTCGGGTATCTCACGGTTCCTATGAATTTAATGGAAAGCAATTTCAATTGCATTGTAACACATCAGATGGTCAAAATGCACTGCACGGTTTGGTTTACAATAAAATCTTTGAGCTTGTCTCGTCTAATGCAAATGATAATGAATGTGAGGTGATTTTGAAGTTGGATCAAAATCAAGAACAAAAAGGATTTCCCTATACATTTGAATTGCTATTAACTTATACTTTTTCCACTTCTGGAATGTCACTTTCTGTTAAGGTAACCAATACCAGCGATGCGGTTTTACCGTTTACCATAGGATGGCATCCTTATTTTTCTATTTCGAATTTTGAAAATGCAACGCTTCAGTTTGATGCTGATGAACAGGTGGTATTCGATGAAAATTTAATTGCTACCGGAACAAAACCGAATCCGTTTGCAACCCCATTGCAATTAGGGGGTAATTCGTTTGATGATTGTTTTATTGTTAATGACAGTCAGGCGACACTACATACCAATGTTTATGATGCGAATATCAAAGTGGATAGTGACGATTTTTTCCTTCAAATCTATACGCCGCCTAATTTACCAATGATGGCCGTAGAACCTATGGTAGGTATGTCTGATAGCTTTAATAATAAATTCGGATTAATGCAATTGGCTCCTCAAGAATCTTATCAAATCACATGGAATATTGATGTAACTTTTAATTCAAATGGATAACTCTAGAGCCACAACTGTCCGCCAATATTTTCAACAGGAATTCTCAACAGAACCGATATTAGTTTTTTCTCCGGGTCGAATCAATTTGATTGGAGAACATACAGACTATAACGACGGATTTGCATTTCCGGCAGCAGTAGATAAAGGAATTTATATGGCGGTTGGAAAAAGTTATAATTCGCATTCCAAAGCTATTGCGTTGGATGTTTCTGAAGATTTTGAGTTTACCCTAAATAACATCGAGCCCATTCAAAATGGCGGATGGCGGAATTACATTATTGGTGTGGTTGCCGAAATTCAGAAAGAAGGAATTATCATTCCGAATTTTAACTGTGCTTTTTCTGGTGATATTCCGGTAGGATCAGGTATGTCATCTTCGGCAGCACTTGAAAACAGCGTAGTTTTTGCCTTAAATGAATTGTTTGAATTGGGGTTGTCCAAAAATCAAATGATCTACATTTCACAGAGAGCAGAGCATAATTATGCCGGAGTGAAATGCGGAATTATGGATCAATATGCCTCGATGTTCGGACAAGAAAACAGTGCGTTATTATTAGATTGTAGGTCGGTTACTTCGGATGCTTTCGAAATTGATTTTAAAGACTACGAACTGATGTTGATCAATTCCAACGTGAAACATGCCCTTACCGATAGCGCTTATAACGATCGAAGAGCCATTTGTGAGAAAATTTCTGCTTTTTTAGATATTTCTGCCTTGCGAGATATTTCAATCGAAGCCCTGGAGAAATCGAAGAATGATATAACAACTTCCGATTATCGAAAAGTGAGTTATGTGGTTGAAGAAATTGATCGAGTACACCAATTTAAAGGAGCGATTGGAACAAACGATTTAACTAAAATTGGCTCATTGATCTATGCATCTCACGAAGGACTGAGTCAAAAATATCAGGTCAGTTGTGAAGAACTTGATTTTTTGGTGGATGCTACCAAAAGCAATCAGAATATTCTAGGTGCTCGAATGATGGGGGGCGGATTTGGAGGTTGTACCATCAATCTGATTCACAAAAACGAAATTGAATCATTTTCAGAATTAATCTGCGATTTATATCGAAAGGAATTTGAAAAAGAATGCAGCATATATCGGGTAAAACTTTCACAAGGAACGCATCGAATTTAATAAACAATGGAACAAAAAACTCAGGAATTTTCGCATAAACGATTTAACCCGTTAACAGGTGAGTGGGTATTGGTTTCTCCTCACCGTGCAAAACGACCATGGCAAGGGCAAAATGAAAAAGTGTCGAACGAAAAAAGACCTTCCCATGATCCGTCATGTTATCTCTGTGCTGGAAACACACGTGCTAATGGTTCAGTAAACCCGAATTATAAAGATGTATTCATTTTTGATAATGATTTCGCAGCACTGCAAAAAGATTCTCCATCCTTCGAAGTGAATAATGGATTGTTGAGAGCGACTAGTGAAACGGGAATTTGTCGCGTCATTTGTTTTAGTTCAGATCACTCTAAAAGCTTGGCTGATATGGCTTCGGAAGAGATTCAGAAAGTGGTTTTAGCTTGGCAAAATCAATATAAGGAACTAGGAGGTTTGGAAAACGTCAAGTACGTTCAAATATTTGAAAATAAAGGGGCTGTGATGGGATGTAGCAATCCTCATCCACATGGACAGATATGGAGTCAATCTACACTTCCTAATGAAATTGAGAAGAAGAATAGAACTCAGAAAAGCTATTTTGATACCAACCAACGAAGCCTGCTTTCCGATTATTTAAAACAAGAACTAGATGTCAATGAACGTATTATTTATCAGAATTCAAACTTTGTGGTATTGGTTCCGTTTTGGGCAGTTTGGCCTTTTGAAACAATGATTGTCCCTAAGAAACATCAAGGTAATATCAATCAAATGAATGACATCGAAACTTTTGATTTTGCTGATGCGATTTCAAAAATCACAAAAGCCTATGATCGAGTTTTTGAAATATCATTTCCCTATTCCAGCGGAATTCATCAGTCGCCAACAAATGGAAAAAACAATACTCATTGGCATTGGCATATGAGTTTTTATCCGCCTTTACTCCGCAGTGCTACGGTTAAAAAATTCATGGTAGGTTATGAAATGTTCGGTTCGCCTCAGCGCGATATCACCGCCGAAATTGCAGCGCAACGAATTCGAGACCTTATCGAGTAATTCATCTCAATTTCAATTTATATATTTATAACCACTAACTAAATCAATCACTATGCAAATTGCAGCTTTTCTGGCCTTTACTTCTTTGGTAGCCATTATTTCGTATTGGAAAACCCGTTCAACAGATGAGAGTTCTTCGGATGGATATTTTCTTGGCGGTCGAAGTTTAACTGGAGTTGTCATCGCAGGTTCTTTGTTACTCACGAATCTATCTACGGAGCAGATTGTTGGATTGAATGGTGCTGCATTTAAAGAGGGAATTCTTGTTATGGCCTGGGAAACCCTTGCTGCAGTGGCGATGGTGGTGACTGCAGTATTTTTACTTCCGCGATATTTAAAAGGAGGGATTGCTACGCTACCACAATTTCTAGAACGACGGTATGATACCATGACCAAAACATTGACCTCTGGATTGTTCCTTACAGGTTACGCAGTGATATTACTACCGATCGTTTTGTACTCTGGTGCGCTTGCCATTAATTCCATGTTTGAAGTTCCAGAAATGTTGGGTGTTTCGAAGAATACTGCCCTGTGGATTACGGTGTGGGGAATTGGTATTATTGGATCGATTTATGCCATTTTTGGTGGATTAAAAGCAGTAGCTGTTTCTGATTTAATTAATGCTATCGGATTGTTAATTGGAGGTCTGTTAATTCCGATTTTCGGATTGATGGAGATTGGTGATAATAGTATCACGAAAGGATTGAGCACATTAATGGCCGATAATCCAGAGAAGTTTAATTCGATTGGAGGGCCCGATTCTTCGATTCCCTTTGCTACCATTTTTACAGGAATGATGTTGGTACAATTGTTCTACTGGGGAACAAACCAGGCGATTATCCAACGTGCTTTAGGTGCAAAAGATTTGAAAGAAGGGCAAAAAGGATTATTACTTGCTTCTTTTATTAAAATTCTAGGTCCAATCATTGTTGTTTTACCCGGAATTATTGCTTTTCATTTGTTTAATGGGACCCTTGATAATCCGGATGAAGCTTATCCAATGCTAGTAACACGAGTACTTCCAGGTTACTTTGTTGGTTTCTTTGCAGCTGTATTATTCGGAGCGATTTTGAGTTCCTTCAATTCAGCATTAAACAGTTCAGTTACCTTATTTGGGATTGATATTTATCAAACCTATTTCAAAAAAGATGCTACCGAAAAGGAAGTGGTTTGGGCAGGTAAAAAATTCGGAATCGGACTAGCAATTATCTCGATGTGTATTGCACCTTTATTGGTCTATGCGTCTGACGGATTGTTTGGTTATCTTCAAGAAGCGAATGGAATTTATAGTATTCCAATCCTTACGATTATCGTTGTGGGATATTTGACGAAATACGTACCTGCGAGTGCTGCTAAAATCGGATTGATTTCGGGTTCTGTGTTATACATCATCAGTCAGTTTGTTGTAAAACCTTATGTGGGTTCAGAGAATTATCCTCATTTCCTTCATGTGATGGCAATCTTATTTGTATTAAATACACTCATCATGTTGGTGATTGGTAATTTAAGGCCGAGACCGGAAGCCTATGTTCAGAAATACACGGAAAAAGTGGACATTACTCCATGGAAATATTTACGGGTTTCTGGAATAGCAATCTGCTTGATTGTACTTGGGATTTATATCTATTTTGCCGGATAAATTATTGCCTGCGATTTGCCAATAAAGGTGGCGGTTCCCCATTAAACGGATTCCATCGTGAGATGCTTTTTGCTTCCATGCCCGAAGCGCGAATTACAGATCGATCGCCAAAGCGTTCTCGCATTTTATCCATGGCCTGATATAAACTCAATACCCGTTCTTCATCATCGAACAAATCAATTTGAAATCCGCCTTCGACCAAGTGTGAAAACTTGATTCCAATCAATCGTACCAACAATCGTCGCTGGTATAGTTTTTTGAATAATTCTTTGACAACCGGAATGATTTTATGATCGGCAGAAGTATACGGAATTCGTTTCTGAACTGTATAGGTTTGAAAATCAGAATAGCGAATTTTAAATCCGACGCAACCAGTCAATTTATTTCCTCTTCGCAATTGAAAGACTAAATTTTCGGTAATAGCCATAATGATGCTGTCTAGTTTTTGAATATCAATAGTGTCTCGATCAAAGGTGCGTTCTGTCGAAATTGATTTTCGTTCCTGATATTTGATTACAGGAGAATTATCAATGCCATTAGCTTTTTTCCAGATTGAAATTCCGTTTTTTTTAAACACCTTCGCCATCATTTCCATGGGCATCTCTTGAATGGTTTTAATTCGTCGAATACCTAAATCACATAAGTTCCGATAAGTAACTTCACCCACCATCGGGATTTTTCGTACCGACAATGGTGATAAAAACGGTTTTTCGGTGCCCTTTATCACTTGAATCTGATTGTTGGGTTTGGCTTCGCCAGTGGCAATTTTTGAAACGGTTTTATTGATGGATAATCCAAAAGAAATCGGTAATCCTGTCTCTTTAATAATACGTTGCCGCAGTTCTGTAGCAAGCTTGTGACAACCGAAAAATTTATCCATCCCGGTGAGATCAATATAGAATTCATCGACCGAAGTTTTCTCGTACAGCGGAACACTATCTTTAATCACATCGGTCACCAGATTTGAATATTTTGAATAGATACCAGAGTTACCTCGAAGTACAATGGCTTCGGGACACAATTGTTTGGCCATTCGCATAGGCATGGCAGAATGAATCCCAAATTTTCGAGCTTCATAACTACAAGAAGCTACTACACCCCGGTCTGAGGTTCCGCCAATAAGAATCGGTTTTCCTACCAATCTGCTATCTAACAATCGTTCGCAAGACACGAAAAACGTATCTAAATCCATATGTACAATGGAACGTTCCATCAAGCTGTTTTTTTCTTCTTCAACATTCTTCCTTTCTGACTATCTGAATACCGCGGATCTTCAATCACCGCTAATTTTTCCATACTCACTGTTTCAATCGTGATACAATCAAATTCTTCTACTACTTTTCCGAATACGCGATAAATTCCACCGCCTCGAAACGGATATTGTTTAGCTACTGGTGGAAAATTGACGGTATCAATAAAAAAGCCATCATAATCGATAAAATTGCCAAACCACATGAGGTCACCTTTGGAAGTTTTTACCTTTCGGCAGGTGATGAGGTAGCCGTCAATAGTTACCATTTTACCAATGAGTTTTTTTAAGTGTTTTGCGCGAAGCGGATGGATAAAAGTATCCTCCAATAAATCGAAAGGACTATTAAGAGAATACCCTAATAATTCAATTTGATCGAAAGCATCCTCTAATGTGTTGTTGGACAATTTAGGTGCTTTATAATCGACTTTTTTGGCTTCGAATAGCGTAATTCGTTCTTCCTCTAAACTGACTTTATTGATTTTCATATGAGCTTCCCATAACAATTCTCGCTTGTTTCTACCCGTGAATCGAAAAGCGTCAATTTTAATCAGAATGCTAATTTGCTCAATAGAAATCGGAACCCTATTGATGAAATTATCTAAGGAGGTAAACACTCCGTTTTTTCGACGTTCTTCGACAATACGTTTACAGTTTTTCGATTCAAAAGATTGCAAAAACATGAATCCGATAAAGATGTCTGTTCCGTAAATCACGGTTTGGGTATAACTCTTATTTACGCAGGGTGCATGAATTGTTCCGCCATGCATCCTGGCTTCGTGAACATAAACTTCTGTTTTGTAAAATCCACCGTAATTATTGATGGTTGCTACCATATATTCTAACGGATAATAGGCTTTCAAAAACAAACTTTGATAGCTTTCTACAGCATAGGATGCCGAATGTCCTTTTGCAAAAGCATAGCCTGCAAAACTTTCAATTTGACGCCAGATATCTGAGGTGAGTTTCATTGTTTTTCCGGAGGCAATACAATTGTCAAAAAATTTCTGTTTCACCTTTAGAAACTCATCCCGACTTCGATATTTGCCAGACATTCCGCGACGCAACATATCAGCTTCGCCCAAGGTCAATCCACCAAAATAATGAGCCACTTTAATCACATCCTCCTGGTAGACCATTACACCATAGGTTTCGGGCATAATATCGAGTAGAATCGGATGGGCTTCTTTTCGTTTTTCCGGAAACCGATGCCGTTGAATATAAGCACGCATCATTCCCGATTGTGATACACCAGGTCGAATTACAGAACTTGCAGCTACGAGTCCGAGGTAAGTATCTACTCTCAGTTTGGTCATCAGCATACGCATAGCCGGCGACTCTACATAGAAACAACCAATCGCTTTTGCAGTGCGCAGTAATTCGTTAATTCGTTCATCCTTTTTAAAACTCTTGATATCGTGAATGTCTAAACTTTTGCTTTTTTCGGGCTGATTGTATTGAATCACGCCCACAGCATCTTTGATTTTTCCAAGACCACGTTGCGATAGAATATCAAATTTGTACAATCCGATGTCTTCGGCAATTACCATATCAAATTGCGTGGTTGTAAATCCTTTAGGAGGCATAAACGTAGCAACATAACTATGAATCGGTTTTTCCGAAATCAAGATTCCGCCCGCATGAATGCCCAGGTAATTTGGAAATCCCTGAATGTATTTCGCATAGGTGAGTACCAATTGTGATAATCGATCGAGCGTATCAAACTGAAATTGCTGTGTAGTTAACTTGTCGATTTCGTGTTTCGGGAGTCCAAAAACTTTTCCTAATTCACGTACCGAAGCTCTGAATTTAAAAGTATTGTAAACCGATATGAGTGCGGTGTGTTTAAAGCGTTTAAAAATATAATCGGTAACATCGTCGCGATCTTTCCATGAGAAATCAATATCGAAATCGGGTGGATTCTTGCGATACAAATTGATGAATCGTTCAAAGTATAAATCCAGCTCTACTGGATCCACATCTGTAATGCGAAGGAGGTAGGCGATAATGCTATTGGCGCCACTACCACGACCTACATAGTAGTAATTTTTCTTTCGGGCGTATTTTAGAATCTTCCAATTGATCAAAAAATAGGAGACAAAGTTTTTTTCTTTGATAATCGATAATTCTTTATCAATACGTGCTAAAATCTTCGGCGTAGGTTTTTCATACCGATAAGCAAGTCCTTGAAATGTGAGTTTTTTAAGAAGTTTAAAATCCAGTTCTTCATTATTTGTATAGCACTTCTGATTATTAGGAATACCATCTGAAAAATCAAAATTGACAGTGCATTCAGCTAAAATTCGCTCGGTATTTTCGATAATTTTAGGGTGGTTTTCGAATAGTCGTTTCAGTTTGTAAGGAGGTATCAATACATCGGATTCACTCCCTTGTTCGCTTTTCGGAAGTTTACTAAGTAACGTATTATTATCAATGGCACGTAATAAACGATGCGTGTTAAATCCGCGTTTGTTTGGAAAGGAAATCGTATGGAGTATTACTAGTTTTTCCAATCTGTTTTTCCATGGAGAAAAGGGTAATTTTTTTAAATCGGTTAATCGAACTCCTAAAAATTCATTGTCTTCCAAAGAGTCATTTTGAAAGGAATGAAAAGGATAAATTACGATTACATCTTCAAGTTTTTTGGCGCGTTTCGGAATCACAAAATCCCGCTGATGTAAAAATCCAGAGAGGTATTTATTAATAGATCTAAAGCCATTATTGTTTTTGGCGAGCATCACAAATTGCTGCTGTGCATTGTTTCTAAAATCAACACCCAAAACCACTTTTATTCCGGCTTTTTTACCCAACCGATAGATGTCTAAAGCCATGGTTGTTGCATTAATATCTGTAATAGCAAAACACGATATATTCAGCTCTTTTAATCTGTTAATCAGCTCTTTAGGATCTATTGTGCCGTAGCGTAAACTGTAATAAGAATGCGTGTTCAAAAACATGATACAAAAATATCTACATAATGTAGTTTTTCTTGCTTACATTTGTAGTATTATGAAATTGATATCAAAAAATATTCGGCATTTACGAAAACTCAATAAGCTTACCCAAGAGCAACTGGCAGAGGAATTACAAATCAATAGATCGCGAATTGGTTCTTATGAAGAGGCGCGTAGTGAACCGCCTATTGAAACCTTAATTGAGTTGTCGGATTATTTCAAATTACCCATTGATATTTTGGTGAAAAAGGATTTGACAAAGACAGAAGACAATTCCTTTATTGAAATTGGAAATCAGCGTGTGCTCTTTCCGATTATGGTTGATGCTGAGAATGAGAATTTAATAGAAGTGGTGCCTACAAAAGCTTCGGCCGGATATTTATTGGGCTATAATGATCCGGAGTATATTGAGCAATTGCAAAAAATTAAATTACCGTTTTTGCCAACAGGTAAACACAGAGCTTTTCCGATAAAAGGAGATTCTATGCTACCGATGAAAGATGGTTCGTACGTAATTGGTGAGTTTGTAGAGGATATTAGAGATGTTCGTGACGGAACTTCTTATGTAGTCGTTACCCGAAATGACGGATTAACCTATAAACGGGTTTACAATCAAATTGAGACTAGAGGTACACTATTGTTAAAGCCAGATAATTCGTCCTATGCACCGTATGAAGTGCCTGCTTCTGAAATATTGGAATTATGGAGATTCACCTGTGCTATCAACACGCAAGAATACGATGAACAAGACCTTAAGATTAGTAGTATTTTGCAAATGTTCAATGAACTAAAAATTGAGTTGGAAAGCTTAAAAAAGCTAGTCTAGAAATTTGAAATGGCAACTCCAGTCGCAAAACTTAGTGCGCCAACTAATAATTGATTTCTGTTTCGTTTGAACCAGTTTTTGATTTTCTGACTGGCATTCGGATCCACAATTTTCTTTTGGATATTCGGAATCACATAGCTTTCAATGCTTTGTGCTTTGAAGTGTGGATTACTATTGATGACCGAAAAGGAAACCGGATAATCTTTGCGTTGATTGGTATCAAAATTAAAGGTTACGGTTTGGGTATTGGGAAAGTCAAGTGATTTGATGTGTAGCTTCGGATTGTTTCCGTTGGATATCAGATGTTCGGTTTCAATTTCAAATTCGATGTGGCCATCAGTATCTGTATTTGTAAAAATCATTCGATGATTTTTTGAATCCTGTTGTTGTAAAACTCCAATTTGAACAGTTATAGAATCGATGAGTTTTTTATACCGAATTTGAGCTGCAGCAAAGATTGATTGTTGCTTTTTTCGTTCTTTCTGAAGTCGCTTAATAGTTCGTAATAATGATCGTTGCTGATTGTTTAAATCTTCTTCTCTAGATTGTAAGTCCTTAAGTCTGCCTTGAAGGCTTCTTTTTTCCAGAATTATCACTTCATTTTTTAACTGATATGAACGAATACTATCGCGAAAGGCTTCCCGTAATTTTAATTCAATTTCGTATTTGTTGGTGAGTGATTCGGTCTGATTGATGTGAAATTGAATTCCGAAGAATAAAAGTAAAACGAAACTAATAATTGTGATTCTGTTGGTGTTGAGGCATCTAGTCATACAATGATATTTATAATAACAACACCAAAAAAGAAAAGGGATTGCGCATCGCAATCCCTTTTACAATTTTTTTAACCTTTGGTTACATATGAACCTCTAAAATTTCAGAAAAACCAACGGGCTGAATTTCTATTCCGTCAATTTGTGCAGGCAATAAAATCGATTCACCTTTCTTTACATGATAAGCTTCATCTTTGAAATAGATATTGTAAGCCCCTTCTGTACATATATGAATTACAAAAGAATCCATTTTAGAATAATCTACATTTTGTGGCTCTGAAATCGGCAAAATATTCGATTTAAAATAGGGCGTGTGCACCATTTTACTTCTGGCATTTACCTTCTTTTCGTAATTGGTTTTATAGGAATCATGAACTTCGAAATCAATCACATCAATGGCTAAATCATTATGTAATTCACGCGTTTTTCCAGTGGCTTTATCAACGCGATTATAATCGTAAATACGGTAGGTAATATCGGATGTCTGCTGAATTTCAGCTAAAAGTACCCCGGCACCTATGGCATGAACACGACCAGTCGGAATATTAAATACATCTCCTGCAGATGTTTTCTCTGCATTCATAACTTCTAAAATATTGCCTTCTTCGAGTTTTTGGGTATAGGTTTCCTTGTCTACTTTTTGATCGAAACCTACAATGATTTCGGCGCCTTCATCTGCAGCCATAACGTACCACATTTCATTTTTCCCGAAGGAATTGTGACGTTCTTTTGCAATATGATCATGCGGATGTACTTGTATAGATAATGGTGTTTTGGCATCGATAAACTTGATAAGTAAAGGGAATTCATTTCCGAATTTTTCATAAACTGCATTGCCTAGAAAATCGCCTTTGAATTCATCGGCCAATGATCGTAAGGTATGACCAGAAAGTGCTCCATTCATCACCTTTGTTTCATCACCTTGCACATCTGAAATCTCCCAGGATTCTCCAATATTTTCACCTTCATACTCTTTGTTAAGAGCAGTCCTTAATTTATTTCCGCCCCACATTCTGTATTTGTAAAGAGGTTGAAATTTTAAAGGATACAATTGATTTGCTTCACTCATTCTATTTAGAAATTTTTACACAAATTACTGCATTTTATTTCATTTCAGGTAGTTATCAGCTAATTTTTTAACTTCTTGTTTAGGGTCAATTTTTGTAAATTAGAACAAATTTTTTACACCCATGAAATGGATTTTTAGATTGTGTTTTGTCCTGTTTTTATACCAATGCGGATCAGATTCTGATTTTAAAGGAGAGCAAATTAAATTCAACAATAACTGGTACTACGTTAAGCAAGACAGTCTGAATCAAAAAGTGAATTATCTCGAAGATTTTGACAAATCCACATGGGAAAGTATTCAATTGCCGCATACTCCGAAGATTGAACCGAGAGTTGTAAATGACCAATGGCAAGGAATTTCTTGGTACAAAAAGGCGTTTGCTCTTAATAATACCTTCAAGGATAAGAAGTTGTTTATCAAGTTTGAAGGGGCAATGAATATCGCTGAGGTGTGGATCAATGGAAAGAAGAAAATCACCCATCACGGTGGTTATTTACCTTTCGTTATTGATATTTCTGATGATGTTGAATACACAAAAGACAATGTATTAACGGTTAAATTGAACAATCTGGATAATCCAGTTACAGGTCCGAAACCTTTAGAGATTTTAGATTTTAATACCTACGGAGGGATTTACCGAAATGTCTGGTTAATCTCAAAAAATAAAGTTCATATTA
Source organism: Polaribacter sp. (assembly GCA_049889235.1). Taxonomy (GTDB): domain Bacteria; phylum Bacteroidota; class Bacteroidia; order Flavobacteriales; family Flavobacteriaceae; genus Polaribacter. The sequence continues at coordinate 79,090 of JBMHDU010000004.1, read as the reverse complement.
CCAATCCGATTTTAGAAAATAAAGTGGCAAGTGGAGGGGTTTTCGTGACCTATCCGAAGGTGAGCGACGTAAGTGCCGAAATAAAAATTCAAACACACGTTCGAAATGCTGATGTGAGAGATGCTTCTGTTTCGGTTCGAAATATTCTAATAAAGGACGGAGTTGAAGTCGTGTCAACGAGCAGTGAAACAAAACAATTTTCGACAGGTTCTGATAAAGAAATTATTTCCAGTTTAACTGTTGACAATCCGTCATTATGGTCGCCAGATTATCCGAATTTGTATGAATTGAAAACTCAGGTTTTAGTTGATGGCGATGTGGTTGACGAAGAGGTGAATCGAATTGGGATTAAAACAATGAAATTTGTTGGGCAGGATTTTTACCTTAACGGAAAGAAGACTTTTTTGCGCGGTGTAAATCGTCATCAGGAGTATCCTTTAGTTGGATATGCCATCGGAGACAATGCAAATTATCGTGATGCGAAGAAAATTAAAGATGCCGGTTTCGATTATGTGCGTTTGTCTCATTATCCCCAAAGTCCGTCATTTATGGACGCCTGTGACGAATTAGGAATTGTAACCATTAATGCCATTTTAGGTTGGCAATATTTCAGTAAGGATGAGACATTTCAAAAACATGTCTTTCAAACGGCACGAGATTTAATCCGCAGAGACCGAAATCGAGCATCCGTAATTGCTTGGGAAGTTTCTTTAAATGAAAGCTGGATGCCAGAACCTTTTATTGATTCGCTAACAACAATTGCACATAAAGAATATCCGGGTGATCAGTGTTTTACCGCAGGATGGCAATCTTATGGGTATGATATTTACTTGCAAGCTCGTCAGCATCGATTAAAACATTACGACGATAAATTAAAGAAACCTTACAACGTTTCGGAGTATGGTGATTGGGAATACTATGCCATGAATGCAGGGTTGAATCAGGATTCCTGGGGAAATTTATTGCAAGAAGAACGATCAAGTCGTCAGCTTCGAAGTGCTGGAGAAAAAGGATTATTGCAACAAGCACTGAATATTCAAGAGGCGCACAATGATAATTTTAATACGCCTGCTTTTGCTGATGGATACTGGGTGATGTTTGATTACAATCGAGGTTATGCTGATGATGTCGAAGCATCTGGGATTATGGATTTATTCCGAGTCCCCAAGTTTTCATATTTCTTCTATCAAAGCCAGCGAGATGCCAATCATCCGCAGGGAGCACCAATGGTATATATTGCCAATTATTGGACCCCAGAAAGTACTACAGATGTGCGCATTTTTAGCAATTGCGATCAAGTCGAATTGTTTTTAAACGGACGTAGTTTAGGAACTCAAAAACCAGATACCAATAGAATATCAAACAACTTAAAACATCCTCCGTTTACATTTAAGCTCAATGAATTTGAAGAAGGTGAGCTCAAAGCTGTTGGGTTTATCGATGGGAAAAAGGTGACCGAAATGTACCGCAATACACCAAAAGAAGCCAAAACAATTGTTATTAAAGCCGATGATAGAACTCAATACTACAAAGATGAATTGTATGATTTGATTTTTGTCGAAGCCAAGGTTACCGATACCAAAATTAATCGTATTCCAAATTATGCAGAGGAGGTGAAATTCGTTGTTTCGGAAGGGGTAGAAGTGATTGGAGATCCGATTGTAAGATGTGAAGCAGGAATTGCATCTACACTTGTTAAGGTTCAAAAAGGGACCAAAGAATGGACAATTAAAGTGCAATCTGAAGATTTAAAAATGGAAGTTTCAAAAACATTTACTGATGAAAAGAAATAAGCTAAACAACACTATTGTTATCCTTCTCTTAGGATTATTATTCGGATTTTCAACACAGATTAAGGCTCAAGAATATGCGATTGGAGCTGATTTATCTTTTGTGAAAGAGGCTGAGGACAAAGGATTTCAATTCAAAGAAAACGGAGTTGTAAAAAAGGGTCTTGATATCTTTCGTGAACATGGATACAACTGGATTCGATTACGCTTATTCCATACGCCCACTCGATTGCCAAATGGCTTGGAGTATACAATTGCCATGGCGAAAGAAGCTAAGGAAAAAGGATATAAGTTTTTGTTGAATTATCACTATTCGGATACTTGGGCCGATCCGCAGAAACAATATTTACCAAAGGCCTGGGATAGTTTGCCTCAGAAAGATTTGGAGCAGAAACTGTACGAGTATACCAAACAAACCATGATTGCATTTAAAGATGCAGGCGTGTTTCCCGATATGGTGCAAATTGGAAATGAAATCAGTAATGGGATGTGCTGGCCTAATGGAAAATTACCTGAAAATTGGGATAATTTAGCAGGTTTACTACAAGCCGGAATTAATGGAGTGATGGCAAGTTGTGGAAATCGTAGACCACCTAAAATCATGATTCATATTGATAAAGGAGGAGATAAGAACTTTACTAAATATTGGTTTGATAAGTTACATACCTATAATATCAAATATGATGTTATCGGACAGTCTTATTATCCGTGGTGGCATGGAAATTTATTGAATTTACGGGAGTGTTTGAATTTCACAGCATTGGAATATAAGAAGGACATCATCCTTGTAGAAACTGCCTACAATTATGATGTGGCCGAGTATAAAGAAAAGAAACCACCTTTCCCTGAGACTGAAAAAGGACAAAAAGAATTTTTAGAGGATGTGAATAACATCATTTTACAAATTCCAAATAATTTAGGTAAAGGAATATTCTGGTGGGAACCTGCCGCTCCTTTTAAATCATTTACGAGAAGAACCTTCTTTACGAATGACGGAGAAGTAAAGCCGGTTATTGAGGTTTTCGATAAGTATGTGAGATATTAATCGATTGTGTAATCCCAGGTTACACGAGCAAATTGATTGGCATTTCCAGACTGGGTTTCTATAAAGACTTCTACGTCATTTACTAAAATCCGTGCAGTCAATTCGGATGGACTGAAGTTATTACGATACACTTCACCACGTAAATGTTTGAATCCGTGATTCTCCCACTCCAAAATGATAGGCAATGGGTTATTTGCATTATCGTATTCGAAAACCATTGTAGAATCACTAAACGTATCAATTTTATGATTGTAGTATGCGAGTTTGATTTCATCGTAGGTAGCCTCGGTGGTCATAAACTCAAATCGTAGGTCGGTTTCTGCTAATGGACTTTACTCTTCTTGCTCTTACGTCGCCGAAGGAGTGCAAGAAAAAAGGAATGAAGTGATAATCACAAATAAAAAAATCGTTCTCATTAGAATCTGAAATTCCAACAAATATAAAGTATAATTGCTACAAATTAGGAGTGAACAATGTTCCGATTTAAAGAGTTTTCAATTCTACAGGAGAAATCTGCCATGAAAGTGGGGACCGATTCCATTTTACTAGGGTCGTGGGCTCCATTTTTACAGGAATCAAGAAGTATTCTTGATATTGGTGCAGGGACGGGAGTATTGTCTTTAATGATGGCACAACGGTTTTCGAATGCCACCATGCAAGCTATCGAGATTGAAGAATTTGCAGCTGAGGAATGTCTAATGAACTTTCAAAATTCAAAATGGGCAGAACGATTACAAGTTTCTCATTGTTCGATTCAGGATTTTAAGGTTGGTAATCCCAATGATAAATTTGATTCCATTATTTCGAATCCGCCGTTTTTTGTGGAAACCATCCGACCCTTATCCGAAGAGCGAAAATTAGCTAGAAACACTCAATCGCTATCTTATAAAGAATTGATAGATTCTGTGATTAAACTTCTACATCATGACGGGTTGTTTGCTACAATTATCCCGTTTCAAAATGAAGAGGAATTTGTTGAGGTTAACAAAGCTGCTGGACTACATTTGAATAAAAGATGTTTGGTAAAGGGTACTGCAGAGTCTGTATTTAAAAGAAGTCTCTTGTGTTTTTCATTTCATCATTCTGTAATTCATTCGGATACAATAGTCGTCGAACAAAGTCGTCATCACTATACAGAAGAATTTATTCAATTAACAAGAGATTTTTACCTCAATTTCTAATTACTATCCCAAGATGTTATTCGGATTGTATCCTAAATACGGAACTTCGTATTCGAAGAATTCTATTCCGTGGGTTTTTAATTCCGCAAGAATAGGTTCGTACACTTCTTTAGTAATCGGCAATTGTACACCAGGGTTAGTAATTTCTCCCTTTAAAATCTTTAGTGTAGCAATTGCAACGGGCAGGCCGACGGTTTTTGCCATGGCAGTATAGGTTTGGTTTTCTCCAATGACCACCAAGCTACTTTCAATTTGTTTTTTCTTGCCTTGGTATTCATATCCGAACATATGCTGCATCACAATCATATCTTTATCTTCAGGTTTCATAGTCCATGAATCCATTAGAATTTTTTGAAGGATTTGTGCCGGAGTAGCATTTTTTAAACCTACTTTTTTGTTCGGATTAAAAATATCGAGTTCGATCAGTTTATCCCACATTATATCATCCTGATCAATTTTTAGATAGGACCGTAATTTTAATTCCACTGAATCATTCGGTAAGTACGCTAGGAATAAATTGGTAAAATCACGATAACTCATGGTTTCAGAGTTTTCGACGGTGTAAGAGTCATCGGTCATACCTAACTGTACAAAAATGTTCCATGCTCTTGAAAAGCCGACTTTTCTAATCGTACCGCGATACATGGTAGCAATATCTTCCAAGCCGTAAATTCGTCGATATCGCAAGGAATCACGATTCGCATAGGCTTCAAATTTTCCGTATTTATGAAGATCTAAAAATTCTGTTCTTCGAAATAATCTATGGTAAGGGATATATTTATAGGTCCCTTCCTGAATGAATTTTGCAGCCCCTCCTTGTCCGGCTAAAACTACATTTCGTGGATTCCAAGTGAATTTGTAATTCCACAAGTTATCATCGCTTTCTGGAGCAACAAGACCACCGCAGAAAGATTCAAAAAGTAACATTTTACCGCCATTATCTCGAATTCGATCAATCACCTGCATGGCGCTCATATGATCGATGCCAGGATCAACGCCAATTTCGTTCATGAATACCAAACGTTTTGATTTTACCTCCTTATCAAGGGCTAGCATTTCTGGGGTAATGTAAGAAGCTGTCACCATATGCTTAGAAGCTTCCAAACATAATTTGGCGATAATTATATGAAATCTAGCTGGAAGCATCGATACCACCACGGATGCTTTTTCAATACATTGTCGAGTGGCTTCTTCATTTGTAATATCTAGTTGCTGAAAGGAAATATTGGAATTCGAATGCAGAAGATTTTCAATATTCGGATTCAAATTTTGATCGGCAATTACAATGCTAAAATCTTCGGATTTACTTTTTTCGGATAAGTATTCAATTAGATAAATACTCGATTTCCCAGAACCTACAATGAGAATAGATTTCATAAAAAAATCAACTAATTTTGTGTTATCACGAAGATACTCTTTTGTTTAAAATATAACAAAAACTTAATAAAATGTTTAAAATTTTAATAACAACCGCTCTTTTAGGGTTGTTGGCCATCGGATTGGGGGCATTTGGTGCTCATGCCTTAAAAGAAATTCTATCAATTGCAGAATTGGAAAGTTTCCAAACGGGCGTATTTTATCAGTTTATTCATGTCATTATGATATTTATAATATGGGCCGGAAGCTGGTTTACTGAAAAGCAGGCCAAACAACTTTCGTATTTGTTTCTAATGGGTATATTTTTCTTTTCGGGATCCATTTACCTTATTCATTTGACCGAAATTGATGTAAAAAAGATATGGTTTGTAACTCCGATAGGTGGACTCTTATTTATGATGGGTTGGGGGTATATGTTTTACATTTTTCTCAAAAAAATGACTCTAAATCAGAAAAAATAGAATTTATTTCAATAAAAATAGCTTCTATTGAAATAATGTGTAATTTTGTATCATAAATCATTTTAATCAAATCTATGGCTGTATTCAACCCCAGCACGAAATCGATTTCGTTAGATAGTTTAGGAATTAAAAATGCTACGATTCGATACCAACTTTCTTCGGATGAATTACATGAAGAAACGTTGCAGAAAAATCAAGGAAGGGAAACTTCATTAGGAGCAATAACTGTTGAAACTGGAGAGTTTACAGGACGTTCACCAAAAGATCGTTTTATCGTTAAAGATGACATCACAGAAGATAAAGTGTGGTGGAGTGATATTAATGTTGCTTTTGATTCAGATAAATTCGACGCACTTTATGATAAAGTGGTTGATTACCTATCTGAGAAAGAGGTTTTTGTGCGTGACAGTTTCATCTGTTCGGATGAAAATTATAAAATGAGTGTTCGTGCAGTAAACGAGTATCCATGGAGTAACATGTTTGTTCATAACATGTTTTTGCGTCCAACGGAAGAAGAGTTAGTAGGATTTGATCCAGAGTGGCTTGTGATTAATGCGCCTGGCTTTATGGCCAATCCAGAAGTTGATGGAACACGTCAGCACAACTTTGCTATTTTAAACTTCACTCGGAAGGTAGCTTTGGTAGGTGGAACAGGATATACGGGAGAAATAAAAAAAGGTATTTTCTCTGCATTAAACTTTATTCTTCCTGTTTACAAGAATACATTACCAATGCACTGTTCTGCAAATGTTGGTAAAGATGGAGATACGGCAATTTTCTTCGGATTATCTGGAACAGGAAAGACCACACTTTCGACCGATCCAAATAGACAATTAATTGGAGACGACGAACACGGATGGACTGCAGAAAACACTATTTTCAACTTTGAAGGTGGTTGTTATGCTAAGGTAATAGACCTTTCGAAAGAAAAGGAACCAGAAATTTATGGTGCAATTAAAAAAGGTGCCATTTTAGAGAACGTCATTTTAGATGATGAAGGAAATGTAGATTTTGCAGATACAACTATCACTCAAAATACAAGAGTAAGTTATCCCATTTATCATATTGAAAATATTAAGCAACCATCAATTGGTGAAAATCCGAAGCATATTTTCTTCTTAACTGCGGATGCCTTCGGAGTGTTACCTCCAATTTCAAAGTTAACGCCAGCACAGGCTGCGTATCACTTTATATCAGGATATACGGCAAAAGTGGCAGGTACAGAAGCTGGAATTGATGAACCATTACCAAGTTTTTCTGCTTGTTTTGGTGCGCCATTTATGCCATTACACCCAACAAAATATGCTGAAATGTTGAGCAATAAAATGAAGGAGGCTGGAGTTCATGTTTGGTTGGTAAATACAGGATGGACTGGTGGTAAGTACGGAGTTGGTAGACGAATGCCATTAAAATATACGCGTGCTATGATCACCGCTGTTCTCGAAGGAAAACTTGGTAATTACACCTATGAAGATTACCATATTCATTCGGTATTCGGAGTAGCGCAACCTAGAACTTGTCCAGGTGTTCCAACAGAGTTGTTAAGTCCGAGAACTACTTGGAATAATGATAAAGCTTATTATGATATGGCTTTTAAATTGTCGAATGCATTCCGTGAAAACTTCAAGAAATTTGAGGAATACGCGAATGAAGAAATCCGTCGAGGAGGTCCGCAACGATACGCCTATTAAAAATTAATAGTTACATTTATAACACCCTTAATTGGGTGTTTTTTTTGACTAAAACTCTGAATCATTTGAAAAAATGGATTAATAATATAGGTCCGGGACCTATCATTGCTGCCGCCTTTATCGGGCCTGGGACAGTGACGGTTTGCACCTTGGCAGGTGTAAAATTTGGTTATGCGCTTTTGTGGGCTATGTTGGTGTCTGTTTTTGTAACGATTATTCTACAGTTGATGGTGGTCAGAATTGGTGTTGTTGCACAAAAGGACGTTTCTGAAGTCATTAAAAGTGAAATTAAAAATCCGTTATTCAATGTGATTCTCATTGGATTGGTTTTGATTGCCATTTTTATGGGCAATGCGGCTTATGAAGCGGGAAATATAAGTGGTGGAATATTAGGTCTGGAAACCTTATTCGGGAAGCTGGAATGGGTTATGGGTAATTTTACCTTGAATGGTTACAGTTTGTTAATCGGTTTCATTGCTTTTATCATTTTACGAATTGGAGATTATAAGTTTCTCGAAAGATTCTTTGTAACACTAGTGCTGTTGATGAGTATATCCTTTTTAATCACAGCTATTTTGACAAAACCTGATATTATTCAGATGCTAAAAGGAATGATTATTCCGACAGTTACTTCAGAAAATATTCTGACGATTATTGCATTAGTTGGTACCACAGTCGTACCCTATAATTTATTTCTTCATTCCTCATTGGTAAAGGAAAAATGGAAGTCTACATCCGAATTGTCTTTAGCGAAATCGGATACGGTAGTGGCTATTCTAATCGGTGGACTGGTGTCGATAAGTATCATTATTTCTGCTGCTGCGAATCAATCTATTGAGGTATTAAATGCGGTTGATTTGGCTGAAAGTTTAAAACCCTTTTATGGAAATTTAGCTAAGTATTTATTGTCCATCGGATTATTTGCAGCTGGAATCACATCAGCAATTACAGCACCTTTGGCAGCAGCTTACGTTGTTCGTGGATGTTTGGGTTGGAAAACAGATCGAAATGACATAAGATTCAAATGGGTCTGGGGAATTGTTCTTTTATTAGGAGTGATTTTTTCAACGGTCGGATTCAAACCTATTGAAATCATTAAATTTGCTCAAATCGCTAACGGATTGCTACTGCCCGTTATTGCAGGTATTCTACTTTGGATGGTCAATCAGAAATCAATTTTGAAAGACCATGTCAATTCTAAACTTCAGAATGTAATCGGATTTATTATCGTTTTGTTCGCCTTATTTTTAGGAATAAAGGGAATTCTTAGTGTTTTAAAATTCATATGAAAACAATCCACATCAATTGCGATTTAGGAGAAGAACTTTATAACGAAGGCTTATTAATGCCTTTTATATCTGCCTGTAATATCGCTTGTGGTGGACATGTAGGAAATACAAATATTATTGAAAACACAATTGATTTAGCCATAGATCATCAAGTTCAAATTGGCGCTCATCCTTCTTTTCCAGATCGGGAAAACTTCGGAAGAAAAGTATTGCAAATGGATGACAACGAGTTATTGGATTCACTTGTGAATCAAATCTCAATTGTCTTAGAAATTGCCAAAAAAAAGAATACAGAATTACATCATGTGAAAGCACATGGTGCATTGTATAATTTGGCCGCAAAAGATCATAGAACTGCCGAAATTGTAATTGAAGCCATCAAACGTACCTCTCCAAATGCCGTAATTTTTGTTCCGCCAAAATCAGTCATTTCTGAGCTGGCCATACAAGAAGGATTTAAAATTTCCTTTGAGGTGTTTTGTGATCGTAACTACAATGATGACTACTCTTTAGTGAATCGAAAAGAAGCAAATGCTGTTTTTTATAATCCAGCCGATGTTTTAGGCCATGTTAAACGATTGTATACAGGCGAACTATTAACTCGTAATGGAAAACTCTTACCGATACAGTCGGATACATTTTGTGTCCATGGCGATACACAGAATGCGATTGTCATTTTAGAGATGCTAAACTCCAATTTTAAAGTTGAAAAACTATAAACTCACATACAAACTTTTTGGTAGTTCTGCAATTCTGGTGGAGTGGCCATCTCAAATAAGTGAGGACATTATTCTTGATATTCTAGCATTTAAAGATCACCTATGTGAAATGGAATTGGAGGATGCTATTGTTGGATTTAGCTCATTAACGCTTCTTTTTCCTGCTTCAATTGCTAACTTTAAAAATCTTAAAACGCAACTTCAAAGTTTATATAAGAATAGAAAAGCTGTAGAATTTTCTGATCGAAAAATTTGGGAAATTCCGGTGTATTACGGAATTGAGAATACGGATCTAAAAGAGTTGTCGGAGGAAAAAGGGTTGTCTGTAGAATCTATAATTGATAAGCATAGCGCTTCAAAATATCTAGTTTACTTTTTAGGGTTTCAACCAGGATTCATGTATTTGGGAGGATTAAATCAAGATTTACATCATCCAAGGAGAGGTAATCCGAAAGTTGTGCCCAAAGGTTCGGTTGCTATTGGCGGAAGTCAAACTGGGGTTTATCCGTTCGAATCCATTGGAGGATGGAATGTTATCGGTCAAAGTCCAGTTCAATTATTTGATCCAAATCAAGAAGTACCTTGTAAAATGAAATCTGGGGATTTTGTAAAGTTTGTCCCGATAACAAAATCCGAATTTGAAAATATTTCAAAAGGAGTGGAACTAAAATCAATACCATTATGATTGAAGTTTTACATTCAGGAATTTATATATCCATTCAAGATTTAGGACGGAAAGCGATGTCTAATTTCGGGATTTCGAGTGGTGGAGCGATGGATTTCCATTCTTTCTCATTAGCCAATTCGATAGTAGGGAATAATCAAAATGCCGCTTGTTTGGAAGTCACATTTGGAGGTGGAAAGTTTCTCTTTGATGAGAACATTCAAATTTGTTTAACGGGAGCGGATTTCAATCCGATGATTAATGCAATAGCAATCCAAATGGACGCGCCGATTCTAATCCAAAAAGGAGATATATTGAGTTTTGGGAAGCGTAAAAATGGTGTATATACTTATATCGGAATTAAAGGCGGAATCCAATCGGAAGAAGTATTGAATAGTCGAAGTCAATTTAAACACATTACATCTAAATTCCGATTAGAAAAAGGAGATCATATTCCTTTTGATTGTGATTATGATGAATCAGTTGAAGCAAGTGTTCAAATTGATAACGTTGATGTTTTTCAGGGAAATCGAATTGATTGTTTTCCGGGTCCAGAATTTCACTTATTGAATGATGACCAAAAAAGACAACTTACTCGGCAGTTCAAATTATCAAAGAACTGCAATCGTATAGGAGTTGTTTTGGAGGAAGAAATTTCGAACGATTTTCCGCAGCTATTATCTTCAGGGGTTTTGCCAGGAACAGTACAATTGACGCCTTCAGGAAAGTTGATTGTATTGATGCGTGATTGTCAAACGACAGGAGGCTACCCTCGAATTTTACAATTAGATGGATTTTCGGTCAATAAGTTGAGTCAAAAATTCACAGATGATTATATTCGTTTTTCCTTAATGAAACAGAATATCTAGTGAGTCACGAAAATATTTTAGAAACGGATGTTTGTATTGTAGGGGCGGGTCCTTCTGGGGCTGCAACTTCGATTAAATTGTCGAAACTTGGAATACACCATATCATTATTGATAAGGCTGAATTTCCTAGGGACAAAACATGTGGTGATGGATTGATTTTATATGCCTATAAAGCACTTAAGGAATTGGATGAGGAATTATTTCAAAAGTTTCTTAGACATCCAAAGGTATTACATAGTGATTCCATGAAGTTGCATATAAGTAATGATCACTACATTCATTTTCGAGAAGCGGAGGATAGAGGTTCATTGATTACCTATGCTAGAAGAATTGATTTTGATAACTTTTTAGTAGAACAACTCGACGAAATTTACGCAACAAAAATCTTTGGAGTTGAAGTTCGTAAAATCTATATAGAAAATGAGGGTGTTTTGATCGGACTTAAAAATAAAATGCAGATCAAAGCGAAAATGGCAGTTGGTGCTGATGGAATTCAATCAATGGTTTCAAGAAAGTTAGCAAATCATAAAGTACCTAAAGAAGAAATGTCCACCTTTATTAATGCCTATTATTCTGGTGTCACTAGTTCTTCTAACAGATTTGATGCAGAAATTAGACTTCACTACAAAAAGATACCACTATTTTTCTATATTTTCCCATTGGTCGACGGTCAGGTTAATGTAAGTCTAGGGGGCAATACAGCCGGGATTCAAAAACATAATATCAATTTAAAAGAAGTGCTACAAGAAATCTTAACCAGCCATCCCAAGGTTAAAAATCGCTTTATTAATGCCAAAAGAGAGGGTAATTGGCGAGGATGGGGAATTCCTTACGATTTTTATAAAAAACCATTATCCGGAGAGCGTTACATGTTGGTTGGAGATGCAGCAGGATTGGCAAACCCTTTTTATAAGGAAGGTGTAGGTACAGGAATGATGTCGGGGATTATTTGTGCGAAAAAGATTCGCGAATGCCTAAAAGAAGAAAACTATTCTCATCAATTTTTAAAAGACTACGACGAACGTTTAAAAGAAGAATTTGGAAAAGTATTAAGATTTAGTAAACTTTCCCTTGTGTTTTCTAGAAACCGAAAGCTGTTTTCTTTCGTAACCAAGTTATTTAAATCTTATGTCGAGCGAAGAACTCCAGCTATAGTGAAACGCAGAAGTTATTAATTAAAAAAGCCCGAAATATTTCGGGCTTTTTTAATTTTATAAAAGGATGGTTTTGCTATTCTTTTTTCTCAACAACAGCCTTAACTTCCTTTTTTATTTCTTTCGCATCATCTGCAGTTTTCTTGATTTTTACTTCAACCAAATCTCCAGATTCCACTGCTTTTTTCTCAATCTCTTCGATTGTACCTTCGAAAGTCTTTGTTTCAGTAACTTCTTTACCATCTACTACTTTAGTAGTTGTGATTGTAGCAACAGCCATTTCTGTACTATCACCTTTTACTTCAACTCTTACTTCTTTCTTGATTTCTTCTTTTGCTACAACAGAGCTAGAAGTTAATGCAATACTTGGAGCAATTACTAAGGCTACAACAGACATTAATTTTAATAAGATGTTTAATGAAGGACCTGAAGTATCTTTAAATGGATCACCAACAGTATCACCAACAACAGCAGCTTTGTGAGCATCTGTTCCTTTTCTTCCTTCACTTTCAATCATTTTCTTAGCGTTATCCCAAGCACCGCCAGCATTCGATTGGAAGATTGCCATTAACACACCACAAGTAGTTACACCGGCTAATAATCCACCTAACATTTCAGCTCCACCTAAGAAACCAACAGCAACAGGAACAGCGATCGCTAATAAACCTGGCATTACCATTTCTTTAATAGAAGCTTGTGTAGAAATCTCAACACACTTGTCATATTCTGCAACACCATCCGCAGCATCGAAAGTAGCTCTTTGCTCTTTAGTTGCTTTGCTCATATCTGAATCAACAGCTCTCATTACTTCTAATGCAGCTTTTAATGCAGGAATATCTCTAAACTGACGACGAACTTCTTCGATCATTGCCATTGCAGCACGACCTACAGCATTCATTGAAAGTGCAGAGAATACAAAAGGTAACATACCACCAACTAATAAACCAGCCATAATATCTGGTCTAGAAACGTCAATTGCAGTTACTTTAGCAGTTTGCATGAAGGCAGCGAATAATGCTAATGCAGTTAAAGCAGCAGAAGCAATAGCGAAACCTTTACCAATTGCGGCAGTTGTGTTACCAACAGCATCTAATTTATCAGTACGCTCTCGTACTTCGCTTGGTAATTCTGCCATCTCAGCAATACCACCTGCGTTATCAGAAATTGGTCCGTAAGCATCAACAGCTAACTGGATACCAGTGTTTGCTAACATACCTACAGCAGCAATTGCAATACCATATAATCCAGCAAAATAGTGAGATACTAAAATCGCAGCAGCGATTAAGATAATTGGAATAGCAGTAGACATCATTCCTACACCTAAACCAGCGATAATATTTGTAGCACTTCCAGTTTCAGATTGGGCTACAATTGAAGATACAGGCTTAGTACCTGTTCCAGTATAATATTCAGTAACTTTTCCTACAGCTAAACCAGCAACTAAACCAGCTAATACTGCCCAGAAAACTCCGATTGAAGAGTAAATTGTTCCGTCGAATGTCCATGATGCAGGTAACATCATATCGATAATGAAATATGAGGCCACTAACATTAAAGCCGCCGAACCGAATTCTCCAATGTTTAATGCCGTTTGTGGATTACCACCATCTTTCACTTTAACAAAGAAAGTACCGATGATAGACATGATAATTCCGATAGAAGCTAATACTAATGGTAAGTATACCGCACCTAATCCGTTGAAAGAATCAGCAAATGCAGGTACAGTTGCAAAAGCAGCTCCTAATACCATTGTACCAATGATAGAACCTACGTAAGACTCAAATAAGTCTGCTCCCATTCCGGCAACGTCACCTACGTTATCACCTACGTTATCTGCAATAGTAGCAGGGTTTAAAGGGTGATCTTCTGGGATACCCGCTTCAACCTTACCTACTAAGTCTGCTCCAACGTCTGCAGCTTTCGTGTAAATTCCACCTCCAACACGAGCAAATAATGCGATTGAAGATGCACCAAGAGAGAATCCAGATAGAACGTTTAATACTTCATTGATTCCCCAGCCCATTTCGCTGTAGATCATGAATAAACCACTTAAACCTAAAACTCCTAATCCAACAACACCTAATCCCATTACTGCACCACCAGCAAAAGCAACTTCTAATGCTTTTCCTAATGAAGTTCTTGCAGCGTGAGTAGTTCTTACGTTAGCTTTTGTTGCCACTTTCATTCCGATGAAACCAGCTAAAGCAGAACAGATTGCACCAACAATAAATGAAATTGCAACTACACCGTTCGAACCTTCTTCAGCATTTCCTTTGAAATATAATAAGATGGCTACAGCAACTACAAAAACTGATAAGATTTTGTATTCTGCTTTCAAGAAAGACATTGCTCCATCAGCAATATTCTTGGCGATGTTCTTCATCTTATCATCACCTTGGTCTTGTTTACCTACCCATGCACTTTTAACAAATACAAACAATAGTGCTAAGACACCAAATGCAGGTAAAAAATTTACTATTAATTCCATATTAATTTGTTCGTTTTTAATTGAGGGCCAAAAGTAGTAAATTATACTAGATAATGAAACTTTAATACAGTAATGTGGCCACTTTTACGCAAAAAAAACTCCTTCCAAAACAGAAAGAGTTTTAATTATTATTGATGTAAAGGGATTACCTATATAGTACTTCCTTTACCGCTTTGATTACATCATTTGAATTTGGAATCCATTTTTCCAATAAAGTTGGAGAATATGGTGCAGGTGTATCCGCAGTTGTAATTCTCTTAATTGGGGCATCTAAATAGTCAAATGCTTCATTTTGAATTCTAAAGGTGATTTCTGAAGCTACACTTCCGAATGGCCATGCCTCCTCTAAAACAACTAATCTATTGGTCTTTTTTACCGATTCGATAATGGCTTTATGATCCATAGGTCTTACCGTTCTTAAGTCGATAATTTCTACAGAGATGTTTTCTTTGGCTAATTTATCCGCGGCTTTATAAGCTTCCTTTATAATCTTTCCGAATGAAACGATAGTCACATCAGATCCTTCTCTTTTGATATCTGCAACTCCAATTGGTAAAATGTATTCACCTTCTGGAATTTCCATCTTATCACCATACATCTGTTCAGATTCCATAAAGATTACCGGATCGTCATCACGAATGGCAGCTTTTAATAAACCTTTTGCATCATACGGATTTGAAGGAACTACCACCTTTAATCCAGGTGTGTTTGCAAACCAATTCTCAAAAGCCTGAGAGTGAGTTGCTCCTAATTGTCCTGCAGAAGCCGTTGGACCTCTGAATACAATCGGGCAGTTAAATTGACCGCCAGACATTTGTCTAATCTTTGCAGCGTTATTTATGATTTGGTCAATTCCTACCAATGAGAAATTGAAGGTCATGTATTCCACAATTGGTCGATTCCCATTCATGGCAGAACCAATCGCAACACCAGCGAATCCAAGTTCGGCAATTGGAGTATCAATTACTCGCTTCGGACCAAATTCGTCAAGCATTCCTTTACTTGCTTTGTAGGCTCCGTTGTATTCCGCTACTTCTTCACCCATTAAGTACACGCTTTCGTCTCTGCGCATTTCTTCGCTCATTGCTTCGGCAATCGCTTCTCTAAACTGTACGGTTTTCATTTACAATCTATTTATTGAACTCAGCAAAAATAAGGAATTATTTGTCAAATTTTTTCATCAAAAAAAGAGAAAGTCAGCATTTCTAATATACATTTGCGCAATCGATTTCGATTGCGAATTAATTCGAAAAAAATATTATGCATGCATAGTATTTTTTAAAAAAAAGACTTAATTTTGTTGCAATTAAAAAATGAAAATAGATGAAGATTTTAGTTTGTATAAGTCACGTTCCAGACACGACTTCCAAAATCAATTTCGTTGACAATAACACAAAATTCGATACGAATGGCGTGCAGTTTGTGATCAATCCTTACGATGAATTTTGTTTAACAAGAGCCATGTGGTTCAAAGAAAAACAAGGTGCGTCGGTAACTGTGGTTAATGTTGGATTACCGAATACAGAACCAACATTAAGAAAAGCGCTAGCGATTGGAGCAGATGATGCGATTCGTATTAATGCTGAGCCAACTGATGGTTTGTTGGTTGCAAAGCAATTGGCCGAAGTTGTGAAGAACGGAGGATATGATTTAGTGTTAGCCGGAAAGGAATCTGCAGATTATAACGGTCAGATGGTTCCAGGAATGCTTGCTTCGTTGGTAGACTACAACTTTGTGAATGCTTGCACAGGAATTGAAGTTGAAGGTTCTGATGCGAAATTGGTACGTGAGATTGATGGTGGGAATGAATATTTGACATCAAAATTACCAATGGTAGTTGGTGGGCAAAAAGGAATTGTTGAAGAAAAAGATCTTCGAATCCCTAATATGCGCGGAATTATGATGGCAAGAAAAAAGCCATTGCAAGTAATTGAACCAATTGATGCTGGAGAATCTGCTGCGGTAAGTTCTTTCGAAAAACCAGCGCCAAAAGGTGATGTGAAATTGGTAGATGCAGAAAATATTGATGAATTAATCAATTTATTGCACACAGAAGCCAAAGTAATTTAATTAATCTTATTTCTAAAAATATATAAATATGTCTGTTTTAGTTTTTGCTGATTCTTCAGATGGAAAATTTAAAAAATCTGCTTTCGAACTTGTATCTTATGGAAATAGGATTGCGGAACAATTAGGAAGTTCATTAACAGTTGCAACCATTAATAATGGAGATGCAGCCGAATTATATACTTACGGAGCAAGTAAGGTGGTAAATGTAGAATCTGGTGATTTGAATGGTTTCAATGCCAAAGGATATGCATCTGCTTTAGCTGCCGTAGTGAATAAAATTGGTGTGAATGTAGTAGTAATCGATTCAAGCGCTGATGGTTTGTATTTAGCACCATTAGTAGCGGTTGAATTAAATGCTGCATATGCATCGAACGTAGTTTCTGACCTAATCAGCACTGCACCGTTTACTGTAAAACGTAAAGCGTTTTCAAACAAAGCGTTTTCAAATACAGAAGTGAAGACGGATATTAAAGTGATTGGTCTAGCGAAAAATTCATTTGGAACTGTTGAGAATCCTGTCGATGGTTCGGTTGAATCATTTAGCTTTTCTATAGATAGCGGATTAGGTGTTGCTACAGAAAAAGTTGAAAAAGCGACGGGTCAAGTTACCATTGCCGATGCTGATGTTGTAGTTTCTGCAGGTAGAGGATTAAAAGGTCCTGAGAACTGGGGAATGGTAGAAGAGTTGGCCGATGTTTTAGGCGCTGCAACTGCTTGTTCAAAACCAGTTTCAGATTTAGGATGGCGTCCGCATAGTGAACACGTTGGGCAAACTGGAAAACCTGTTGCGTCTAACCTTTACATTGCTATCGGAATTTCTGGAGCAATTCAACATTTAGCAGGAGTAAATGCTTCTAAAGTGAAAGTAGTGATCAACACTGATCCGGAAGCTCCATTCTTTAAAGCTGCCGATTATGGTATCGTAGGTGATGCCTTTGAAGTAGTACCAAAATTGATAGATAAATTAAAAGCTTTTAAACAAGCTTAGTCTGATAAATCGATGCGAAAGAGCCTATCAAATTTTTGATAGGTTTTTTCATTTTATGGAAGGTTTGAATTATAATTTATTAAATTGTGCCACTGTAACTTGTTATGAAAGAAGTAGCTTGATTTTATGAGTTTAATTCAGTTAAATATAAAGGGGATTTCATACAGTCAAACTCAAACCGGAGCTTATGCCTTGGTGCTGAGTGAAGTGAATGGAAAAAGAACCTTACCTATTATTATTGGAGCTTTTGAAGCACAATCCATTGCGATTGCGTTAGAAAAAGAAATTCGACCTCCAAGACCCTTAACTCACGACCTTTTTAAAACCTTTTCAGATACCTTTAATATCGTAATAAAGGAAGTTGTTATTCACAAATTAGTGGACGGAGTTTTTTTCTCTAGCTTGATTTGTGTGAGAGACGGTGAAGAAGAAACTATCGACGCAAGAACTTCTGATGCCATCGCTTTGGCTGTTCGTTTTGATGCCCCAATTTATACCTATGAAAATATTTTGGATAAAGCTGGGGTGTATTTGAAAGTGGAAGAAGAAATGGGGCTGGAAACAATGGGCGAAGATCAAGAGCTCGAAGAGACTTTGGTAGAATTAACTCAAACGGATGTCGAAGAAGATCGACTCTCAGGATTAACAATGTCCGAATTACAAGCTGAGCTTGAAAAAGCCGTCGTAAACGAAGATTACGAAACGGCCGCTAAAATAAGAGATGAAATAAGCCGCAGGGCTTAATATACCCATGAGAAATTTAAGTATTGCTTTCCTGTTTTTGTTTTTGAGCACTTTCACATCAGCTCAAGAAATCGATAAATCTTGGAGTTTTTCTTCCATTAAAAATCAGCATAAAGAATCACTTTTTGAAATTGATTCTACAGATACCTTTACGCTTGACAATGGTGCTTTTGAATATCAGTTAAAGGCCAAAGATTTAAAGGCTAGCGGAACGTATATCCGTCAAAACAATTTATTGATTTTTAATTATCAGCAACCAAAAGATACTGTTCGTTATTATAACATTGTATCCCTTTCCGATGATAGTTTAATCATATCAGAAGTAGGAATTCATTATGCTTTTTCATCAAGTGTATCGTCGCCAAAAGAAATTGTTGCGGTTACCAATATTGAAAAACCAAAAGAAAATACAATCATTCCAAGTCAAGGATTTTCAGTTCAAAGTTTATGGCGCGGAATATTAGGAATGATTGTGCTTATCATCATTGCATTTCTATTCAGCGCCAATCGATTAGCGATTCAGTGGAAGAAAGTCGGAATTGGTTTGGCTTTACAATTACTTATTGCTATTGGGGTTTTGAAAGTGAATTTCGTGAAAGCAATTTTTGAATTTGTTGGTGGTATTTTCATTGAGATTTTGGAATATACTAAAGCCGGAAGTAAGTTTTTATTTGAAGGATTGGTGGCCGATATGAATACCTTCGGATACATTTTCGCATTCCAGGTATTACCAACGATTATATTCTTTTCAGCATTGACTTCTTTATTATTCTATCTAGGGATTATTCAATGGGTTGTAAAGGTATTAGCTAAAATTTTAACTAGTTTCTTAGGAATTTCCGGAATGGAAAGTTTATCTGTTGCAGGTAATATTTTTCTGGGGCAAACGGAAGCGCCACTTTTAATTAAGGCCTATTTAGAAAAAATGAACCGTTCAGAAATTCTGCTTGTAATGATTGGTGGAATGGCCACTGTGGCAGGTGCAGTTCTTGCAGCTTACATCGGATTTTTAGGAGGAGGAGATAAAGAATTGGAATTGGTTTTTGCAAAGCACTTGTTGGCTGCATCTGTAATGGCAGCGCCAGGGGCTATTGTGATTTCTAAAATATTATATCCGCAAACCGAAGAGGTAAATACTGATGTTCGTGTTTCTCAGGAACGTATTGGTACGAATCTATTAGACGCAATAGCGAATGGTACTACAGAAGGTTTACGATTAGCAGTTAATGTAGGTGGAATGCTTTTAGTTTTCGTTGCGATCATTGCAATGATTAATGGAATCTTAGGATTCGTTGGTGGATTCGACGGAATCGAATACTTCGGATGGACTTTCACTTCTTTAGATACTATAATTGCCAATAATACAGTGTATCAAGGGTTCTCTTTAGAGTTTATTCTAGGCTATATGTTTGCGCCGCTGATGTGGTTGATTGGTGTTGCTAGTGAAGATATGGCTTTGATGGGACAGTTACTCGGAATCAAATTAGCCGCATCAGAATTTGTCGGCTATATTCAATTGGCTGAATTGAAATCGGTGACAAGTGCTATTCATTTGAATTACAACAAATCGGTAATCATGGCAACCTATATGCTTTGTGGATTTGCAAATTTTGCCTCTATCGGCATTCAAATTGGAGGAATTGGATCTTTGGCTCCTGGTCAGCGTAAAACCCTTTCTGAATTCGGAATGAAAGCCCTAATTGGAGGTACTATAGCTTCCTTAATGTCGGCTACTATTGCGGGAATGATTATCGGGTAAGATTATCTTAGACTTATCAAAAAAAGTTGATAACTTCTTTACTTCACTCCTCAGGATTCGAGAAAAGTGAGGTTCACTTTTTATATTTTTAACCACACTTAAATTTTATTGAAGATGCAGCAATATCACGATTTGGTAAAACATATTCTTGAGCACGGGAATGAAAAAGGAGATCGAACAGGAACTGGGACAAAAAGTGTTTTCGGTTATCAGATGCGATTTGATTTATCTGAAGGATTCCCAATGGTTACCACCAAAAAACTGCATTTAAAATCTATTATTTACGAATTACTTTGGTTCATTAAAGGTGATACGAATATTAAGTACTTACAAGAAAATGGAGTGCGTATTTGGAATGAATGGGCCGACGAAAATGGCGATTTAGGTCCGGTATATGGACATCAGTGGAGAAACTGGAATAGTGAAGAAATTGATCAGTTAAAAATTGTTATTGAGCATTTAAAATCAAATCCGAATTCGCGAAGAATGTTGGTTTCGGCATGGAACCCATCAGTTTTACCAGATACTTCGGTTTCATTTTCAGAAAATGTGGCTAACGGAAAAGCAGCATTACCTCCGTGTCATGCATTTTTTCAATTTTATGTAGCTGACGGAAAGTTATCATGTCAATTGTATCAGAGAAGTGCTGATGTGTTTTTAGGTGTGCCCTTTAATATTGCTTCTTATGCGTTGTTAACTATGATGGTAGCTAAGGTATGTGGTTATGAGCCGGGAGATTTTGTACATACTTTCGGAGATGCTCATATTTATAACAATCATGTAGAGCAATTGGAATTGCAATTATCAAGAGATATTCGTCCATTACCAACCATGAAGATGAATCCGAATATTAAAAATATAGATGATTTCAAATTTGAAGATTTTGAATTATTAAATTATGACCCGCACCCGCATATCAAAGGTGCTGTAGCGGTATAATTAGAAAATAAAAAAGGCCTCCAGAATGGAGGCCTTTTCCTTTTTACTCAAAAAAAACTTACTAAACGTTTAAAACTGCATTTTCTGCTCCTGCATAGTCATTCCATGCATAGCTATCTGCTTGTTCGTCGTTCACATAAGTACCATCAATAATGTATCTAAACTCGTAGGAGTTGTTAGCTTCTAAATCAACAGTTCCTTTGAAGGTACCGTTCTTTAGTTTCTTTAATGGAGTAGCTTCTGCATTCCATTCGTTGAAAGAACCAACTACCTCAACGTTTTTAGCTTCTTCTGCAGCAACAGTAAATGTTACTTTGCATACAGGCTTACTTTTCAAAAATTGCTTTTTAATTGCCATAACTTTTTTATTACAAACACTGAGTAAATGTATTGAAGCCTCTAAAATTAGCAAACGATAATGAAACTATTTTAAAAGATTTATGAGTTTGATAAAATACATAAACGATTCTCTATTTTTAGCAAAAAACTGAACACTTTTTTGAGATTATTTTAAAATTTTAGGAACTTTTTTTCATCCAAAAAATTCTGATTTTCAATCGAAAACGTTGTCGTATTTCTGGCCAAAAACATAAAAACAGCTCCAAAACGTCAAATCTGAATTTCTTTTCAATTATTTTTGCCAGAAATTTAATTTTATGGTGACCATAATTGCTGCAATCGGATTAAATAATGCTTTGGGAAAGGACAATGATTTAATTTGGCATCTTCCTGCTGATTTAAAACGATTTAAGAAAACAACAACCGGTTTTCCTATCATTATGGGCCGCAAAACCTACGAATCTATTGGTCGCCCATTACCTAACCGTACCAATATTATTGTGACACGTAATGCAGACTATCATCAAGATGGATGTATTGTAAAAAGCAGTTTGGAAGAAGCTGTAGAATCGGTAGCGAATGAAGAACATGCATTTATTATTGGCGGTGCTCAAATCTATAATCAAGCCATAGAACAAGGATTGGCAGATCGTTTGGATATAACGTTAGTGCAAGAATCTTTCGAAGCTGATGTTTACTTCCCTGAATTCGATAAAATGGAATGGGAATTGATTTCCAGAGAAGATTTTGATAAGGATGAAAAGAATCCTCACAATTACAGTTTTCTACAATTTAAAAAGGTCAATTAATCCGATTGGGTCGATTACCTCGAAGATTGATTTTATACTTCTGTTGAGCAAAAATAAAGTAATTGAATAGTTTATAATTTACCTCATATCCGTAGTCAATATTTGGAAAATATTCTATGGAGTTCCAGTATAAATTTGGATTGTATTGTTGCGGATTACCAACTCTGAAATTCCAGTTGGCCACCATGATTCGGTTCTGATTTTCAAGATACTTTTGCGAGTAATACCCTCGTGGTTGCGCCACGGCATTTAAAAAGTAATTAAAGCCTACATCAATAATGATAATTTCATATTCTAAACTATCATTAGAAATCACAACAGGCTCTTCTTTGTCAGTTGATTTTTTTACAGGAGAAGATCCACAAGACCAAAGGATTGCTCCAAGAATTAAAATGCTAAGGATATACTTAAGTGTTCGCATTTCAAATATTTATGCCTTATAAAATTGCGAAAATAATTTCAGATACCATTGCTTTTTAACGGTTTTAACAGTAAATTTCAATTCTTAATTAAGCCAATAAAACATGAGATTTTCTATTATTTTCTTTCTTTTGTTAACCGTAATAAGTTGCGACAAAAAAGAGAAAGAGTATCAAACATTACCCATTTTAGCCGAAAAAGATAGAGCTGTTGTAAAAGACGAATTATTGGAAGACAGGTTTCAGAATTTGTTACCGCAGCTAATGGACGATACCGAAATTGATATGTGGTTGCTCATTTCCAGAGAATACAATGAAGATCCCATTTTAAAAACCATGTTGCCTGCTACCTGGTTAAATGCACGTCGCAGAACCATCATTGTTTTTTATAGAGATAAAGAGAAAAACACCTTAGACCGATTGGCGGTTGCACGCTATGATATCGGGAAAAGTATTATTTCTGCTTGGAATAAGGAGCAAGAACCAAATCAATGGAAAGCCCTGGAAAAAATAATATCTGAAAGAAATCCGAAGAAAATAGGATTGAACATATCTACTCATTTTGCTCTGGCAGATGGATTGGTAAAAACAGATTTTGATGAGCTAAAAGCTAATATGCCAAAAGAGATTACTGATAAATTTGTATCGGCAGAAAAATTAGGAGTAGGATGGATTGAAACAAGAACCGAAAAGGAAATGAAATACTTTCGCGATTTGGTTCAAATTACCCACGATATAATTGATGAGGCATTTTCGTCAAATGTGATTATACCGGGTAAAACCTCTACGGATGATGTGGTGTGGTTCATGCGCCAAAAAGTGACCGAATTAGGCTTAGAAACTTGGTTTCATCCAACAATTGACATCCAACGAAATAAAGAAGCTTTAAAATCACATATTGAGTCTTTCTCGAAAAGCAAGGACATTGATGTGATTCAGAAGGGTGATTTATTACATTGCGATTTCGGAATTACTTACCTTGGTTTAAATACGGATTGTCAGCAGCATGCTTATGTATTAAAAGATGATGAAACAGAGGTGCCTTCATTTTTGCAGGATGCATTCAAACTTGGAAATCGGGTGCAGGATATTTTAACTTCAAATATGAAGACCGGATTAACCGGAAATGAAATTTTACTCACTTCTTTAAAACAGGGAAAAGAAGAAGGGTTGCGACCTTCAATTTATACCCATCCTTTAGGGAAATATGGACATAGTGCTGGAACAACAATTGGAATGTGGGATTCACAGGGAGGTGTTCCATTTAATGGTGATTATACGCTTCATAAGAACACCGCTTATGCTATAGAATTGAATACAACTGTGGAAATTAAAGAATGGAACAAAGATGTTCGAATCATGCTTGAAGAAGCAGGATACTTTGGTGATGGCGTTTTCGAGTATGTAAACGAAAGACAAACAGCAATCAAAGCAATTGATACCAAATAATGAAGAAACGGTGTTTTTGGGCTACTGAAAGTAAGTTGTATCAGGATTATCACGATAATGAATGGGGTAAACCTGTTTATGATGATCAAACCTTGTTTGAGTTTTTGTTTTTAGAAACATTTCAGGCGGGCTTGAGTTGGATAACCATCCTTAATAAGAGAGAAAATTTTCGCAAGGCATTTGATAATTTTGATTATAAATTAATTGCCAATTATGGAGAAGATAAATACTTAGAACTACTTCAAAATGAAGGAATAGTTCGCAACCTGTTAAAGATTCGAGCTGCAACCACCAACGCAAAATTATTTATGGAAATTCAAAAGGAGTTTGGGTCTTTTTCCAAATTTATTTGGGATTATGTAGGAGGGAAACCTATTATCAATCGATTCAAAGGTAGAGATGATGTTCCAGCAACAACAGAGTTGTCCGATCGAATTTCTAAGGACCTAAAAAAACGAGGATTTAAATTTGTAGGATCGACCATCATTTATGCTTTTATGCAGGCAACCGGAATGGTAAATGATCATACTGTAGATTGTTTTAAGTCTCCACAATGTTAGGTATTTTTTCCATCCCAAAGTCAGATTTACTTCAGCTATCCAAAATCTTTTTAAGGAAGATAGGGATTTTTGTTGGCTTTATTTTTGTTCTTTTTTTCGATGGAACTTATTTCACAGAACACTATGTAAATTCTCAAATACCTATTAATATCCTAATGCTTGTGGGCTTCCTATGGATGTATGAAAGAGCAATACCAAGGACTAGAAAGTTAATGATTTATGCCGTTTTCATAGGGTTCGCAGGAGAGTATTTGTTTTCAATTTATTTGGGTATGTATACCTACAGATTAGGAATGATACCTTTGTATGTTCCTTTGGGGCATGCAGCATTATATGGCCGCGTGTTTGTTTTTAGTAAAGACCTCTTGGCAAGAACATATCATAAAGAAATCGAGGAATTCCTAGTCCTAATCATTATTGGAATTGCGGTAATCTACGTCTCGTTTTTTGATGATATTTTTGGCTTTTTAATGACATTCTTGGTGTTTCTTTTTATGTGGTTCAGACCAAAAGATAGACTCTATTTTTACACCATGTATATCGTGGTTGTTTTATTAGAAATTGGGGGTACAGCCTTTGGCTGTTGGAAATGGCCATCAATTGCTTTTGGAAGCTTCGAGTTTTTGCCTAGTAATAATCCACCAAGCGGAATTAGTATCGTTTACTTTTTATTGGATATCAGTTGTTTTATAACTTACATTTTTTTCCATCCGAAGGTTTGGCAACGATATAAGAGGATGCATTAATGACCCGCCAGTAACCGCACAATTACGAATACAATGAGAATTAATCCACCGTAAATCAATACATTTTTACCCGCATTCTTGTAATAGCGATTGTGATTATCGCTATCCTTTCTGTAACTCCAAATCATTAAACTAACAAAAGCAATGATGAAGAAAATCATGAATACAATTCGGCCAGGAGTAAAAAATGCACTTAAAAACATGGGTAAAACTTTTGAATAAAATGTTTTGTTTTTTAAATCGATTCCCTGCTGTTTTAACTATCTTCCTAACAGCAGAATACTGCGATTTTTCAAACGCAAAATTACGAATAAAATGAAACATGCCATTGTTTTTGGAGCAACTTCTGGAATTGGAAAAGAATTGACGAAACTTCTTGTGAAAGACGGATATAAAGTTGCCATTACAGGGAGACGTTTGGAGAAACTTCAAGAGATAAAAGATGAATTCCATGATCAGATTTTAGTGAAGCAGAATGATATTCAAAAAGTTGATGAGGTTGAGAAGGTGTTTGATGAAATCGTCGATGAATTTATCACTATTGATTTAGTAGTTCAATCCTCTGGAGTCGGATTTATCAATCCGAAGTTAAAATGGGACAAAGAAGAGCAAAGTGTATTGACTAATGTGCTAGGAGTAACCAAATTATACACGTTAGCTTATAACTTATTCAAAGAACAACAATTTGGTCATTTGGTCGGAATCACATCCATTGCTTCGCTTCGAGGAAGCAGGGCTGCTCCGGTTTATTTTGCCTCTAAGGCCTATCAAAAGTCCTATTTGGAAGGATTGTACATCAAAACGAAAAGTATTAAATCGAATAAAGTATATGTCACAGATATTCGTCCCGGATTTGTTGATACACCTATGGCTTTGGGAGATCAATTGTTTTGGATGGCTCCTTTGGATAAGGCTACCAAACAAATTTACCGAGCGATTAAAAAGAAGAAAAAAGTGGCGTACATTACCAAAAGATGGCGAATCATTGCATGGGCTTTGAAAGCAATGCCAAAACGAATTTTAAAATCAATTACGTAATCTAAAACTATAAATTAAACGAATATGAAGGATAAAATAGCAGCAGTTCACGAATTCCATACGGCATTTAAATTGGGAATCAAAAACACGCCAACAGCTCATATTGGAGAGGATAGAAATTTATTGCGCTATAAATTAATGCGTGAAGAAAATGAGGAATATTTAGAGGCTGCCAATAATAATGATTTAGTCGAAGTGGCAGATGCTTTAGGTGATATGTTATACATCCTTTGTGGAACTATTATAGAACATGGAATGCAGTATAAAATTGAAGAAGTATTCAATGAGATTCAGCGCTCTAATATGAGCAAATTGGGAGAAGATGGAAAACCGATATATCGCGAAGATGGTAAAGTGTTAAAAGGCCCCAATTACTTTAAACCGAATATAAAGGAGATTCTAGAGAGGTAAAGTTGTTATCGTTAATTTTCTCGCACTACATACATTTTATTCGTGATTTTCCATTGCCCCTTTATTTTATGAAGCGATAAAATATCAATATATGTAATGGTGTCTACTTTCATTCGAATTTTGGCAATTGCAATCTGATTATCGGTGAGGTCAATAGATAGGACTTCTAAAGCGCAATTGTCTAACATTTCTTTGGCCATTGGTTTGCGATTCCCCCATTTGGGAACTACTTCTTTAAAATACCGATTTTGGAATCCAATAACTTTTCCATTTTCTTCAATGGGGACTTTCATTGTTCCATGAATGGTATCAAAAGCCATGTTTAATTTGGTAATATATCTGTAGATGTAACCATCATAATAATTTTGAATAGCCGATTTAACTCCGTCAATATCCTCTTTTGAATCCTGAGCATATCCCAATTGAGTAAAAAGAATCATTAAAATGAGGGTGAGTTTTTTGTGCATATTTTAAAATTATAGTTCGTAATTATCTCCCTCTGAAGCAAATCGGAATCCGATTTTTTCTATTTTTTTTTGAACCACCGAATTAGACTCAATGGCCGGATTCGTATGATTGAAATGAATAAAGATGACTTTATTTTTAGTAGCTATAGCTTCACTTTCGAACAGTGATACGGTTTCAATAATGAATGGATGTGGAATTTCAGAAATAGGACGTTTTACTTCATTTGCATCAAAAAATGTGGCGTCCACAAAAGCATAATCAACTTTCTTTACTTCGTCGACAATGTTTCGATTCCATTTTTGCCATTTGTCTATATCAGGAATGAATAATGCGGTTTTCTTCGGACCAATAATTTTATAGCCCACGGTCTCTGAATATTCATCCCGATGCGGCACCAGAAAAGGAACGACTTTTACATTTGAATTCAAATGCACAATCGAATCATGTTGCAATTTTTTTAATTGAATATTCTTCAATTCCACCAATTGACTCCAAGGCCCATTCGATTCGAGATAACGCTTCATTTTTGGCATGACATAAACTGTATTTCCTTTTTTTCCTAAGGCTTCTCGTCCTAAATACATCAATCCAGTGTAGTGCCCGATATGAGCATGAGTTAGGAAAACACCATCGATTAGGTTGTCCTTTTTAAGGTGATTTTGTTCCAAATTGGCCAATTGAGTCGATAAATCTGGAGTCGCTTCAAAAATCCATTTACCATTTAATTCTTTATCGATTAAGCCGAGACTCACCACACTTTTACGAGTCGAAAATCCTTTATAAATGGATTGGCAACAATTTTTTTGACATCCAATATGAGGATATCCGCCATCTTGGGCGATTCCCAAAATTGTGATGTACTGTTTTAAAGAGGTTGCTTTTTCATTAGAAGTTTTGGTGCAACCAATAATTAAAACAAAAAGAAGTATAAGAAGTCTCATTAGTGAGATAAAGATAAATCAATTCCATAAAAAAGCACCGATTGTGAAATCGATGCTTTGAATTGAATTAAGTATTTTTTTAGACCTGAATTCTCCAACCATAAGGATCTTCAGTCTTATTGGTTTGAATGTCCGTAATTTTTTTCTTTAAAAATGCTGCATATGGTTTTTCAACTTCTGGTAAGGTGAAAGATTCATCCTTATAACCAAATCCGGCAATTGGAGAAATAACAGCAGCTGTTCCTGCTCCGAATATTTCCTTCAAAGAACCATCTTTTGCAGCAGCGACTACCTCTTTTACAGTAATCTTTCGAACCTCGGTAGGAATTCCTAAATCTGTTGCTAGCTGAATAATACTTTTACGAGTCACGCCATCTAAGATTCGATCACTTGTAGGGCTTGTTAGCAAAGTATCATTGATTCGAACAAATACGTTCATTGCGCCAGCTTCTTCAATATATTCATGTGTATTATCATCCGTCCAGATTACCTGATTGAACCCTCGTTCGCTAGCCAATTGTGTAGGATAAAACTGTGCAGCGTAGTTACCACCAGCCTTAGCATAACCAACTCCTCCATTCGCGGCACGCGCATATTTTTCTTCAATTAATACGCGAACTTCACCTCCGAAATACGGTCCAGAAGGAGCTGTTGCAATTACGAAAGTATAAGCATTTGCAGGAGAGGCATGGAATCCGTTTCCAGAAGCAAACATAAATGGTCTGATGTATAATGAACTTCCGTCAGAAGTAGGAATCCAGTCACTATCAATTTCAAGTAAGGTTTTTAAACCTGACATGAATAACTCTTCTGGAACTTCAGGCATCATTAATCGAACCGCAGATTTATTCAATCGACGCGCATTTTCTAAAGGTCTGAACAAGAATTTATCTCCAGCTTCATCTTTGTACGCCTTCATTCCTTCGAAAATAGATTGACCGTAATGAAAAATCTTTGCCGATGGATCTAAGCTGATTTGACCAAATGGAACAATACGCGGATCTCTCCATTCGCCATCAATAAATTCAGTTATAAACATGTGATCAGAATACACACTACCAAAAGGTAAATTACTGAAATCGACTGAACTAATTTTTGATTCTTGAATGCGTTCTATTCGTAAAGTAGTAGTCATGAATTGAAAGTTGTTTGATGCTGTAAAATTACACAATTTATTTGGCTTTCTGTTTGTTAAATTCATGGTAAAAATGATGGTATTTCTTACCTTTGTAAGATAAAATCAAAATCATGAAAAAAGCTTTTAATGTATTGTTTATCACCCTATTATTTTTATCTGCCTGTAAATCGGAAAAGCCTACTGAGGTGGAACAAAAATCTGATTATAATTCCTTCGGAGCGCAAATCACAGATGAAAATTCACTCACTGCCGCTAAAATGTTGGATCAATTTAAGGGAATAAAAGAAGGGGATACGGTTACGGTAAAGTTCAGTTCAAAAATTGCTGAAGTTTGCTCCAAAAAAGGATGTTGGATGAAATTACCTTTAAACGATTCAGTCCAGACTATGGTGCGCTTTAAAGATTACGAATTTTTTATGCCATTAGATAGTAAAGGAAAAGAGGTTATTGTTGAAGGAAAGGCATTTGTGAAAACGACCCCTGTTTCTGAATTAAGACATTATGCTGAAGATGCGGGGAAAAGCAAAGAAGAAATCGCTAAAATTACCGATCCGAAAGTAGAATATGCTTTTGAAGCTCATGGCGTTTTAATGAAGAAATAATGCGTTTTACACTCGTTATTAGTGTTCTTTTTTTGCTGATTTCTTGCAAGGAGAAAGAAGTTGAAAAAACGAACGATAATCAAAATATGATCGTAAAGCAGTCAGAAATGGCTGCTTTAATGTTAGAGATGTTTGAGGTAGGAGCTCAGAATAAGCAATTAGTCTTGAAGGGAAAGTTTCCTAAAAACTATCCAGAAAACTTTACCAAAATTCATTCTGCAGTTTTAACCGACCCTTCAGATCGAGATGTTGCTTTTAAAGGGTTTGCCGATTTTTACCTATTACAACAAAAAGAATTGTACGAATTAAGTCAAAAAGATTTTTTGATTGAACAACACAATAACGTTGTGAACAGTTGTATCTCCTGTCACCAAGTAAAGTGTGTAGGGCCAATTCCCAGAATAAAGAAATAATTAATTAAATAATTGAAACGAGAAATCATCATCACTTCGGATGGTTCAACCACCATCCATCTGCCTGATTGGAATGAACAATACCATTCTAAACATGGGGCTATTCAAGAGGCATATCATGTATTTATCAAATCCGGATTGGATCAATTAGATACTGATGAAATTTCAATTTTAGAAATCGGATTCGGAACAGGATTAAATGCTTTTATCACCTTTTTAGAATCTCAAAATCGAAATCTAAAGATTGATTATGTTGGGGTAGAAGCTTATCCGGTAGCTTCAGATGAGGTTGAAAAATTAAATTATGTCACAGAATTAAAAGCCGAGTCATTCTCTGATACATTTCAAAAAATGCACAATACCCCATGGGAAGAGAAGGAACAGATTTCGGATAGATTTCATTTGACAAAACGAAAACAGTTTTTCGAAGATATCGAAGATCAGGATGCATTTGATTTGATCTATTTTGATGCCTTTGGAGCTCGTAATCAACCAGAACTGTGGACCGAACCCATATTTCAAAAAATGTACGAGGCACTTAAAGAGGACGGAATCTTAACTACTTATGCCGCCAAGGGAAGTGTACGGCGAGCAATGATTGCTGTCGGATTTGAAGTGGAACGTTTGCCTGGCCCTCCCGGAAAAAGAGAGATGCTAAGAGCAAAAAAAGTTTTAACTTCGTCTTAGTATGAGAAACATGAAATTCGAAAGACGATTCGGCAGACGAAAAAAATCCAATCCAAAACGTGGATTATTTTTGATATTACTTCTTGCTATTGTTCTTTTTTTATGGTTTAAAGCCGAAGATTTATTAAGCGGATTATTATAACCGTAGTTTCAAATAACTTTCCATTAATCCGAAATGCAAATTTGAAATCGTTAAATTTGTGAAAAGGAGTTGACGCATTGAATACTGAGCGAATTATATTAGGAATTGATCCAGGAACCACTATCATGGGATTTGGATTAATTCGAGTGATCGGTAAGAAAATGGAATTCATTCAGATGAATGAACTTCAACTAAAAAAGTACGATGATCACTATGTGAAACTGCGATTGATTTTTGAACGAACCATCGAATTAATCGATACCCATCATCCAGATGAGATCGCCATTGAAGCTCCTTTTTATGGGAAAAACGTTCAATCCATGTTAAAATTAGGAAGGGCTCAAGGGACTGCTATGGCAGCAGGACTATCGAGACAAATACCAATAACAGAATACCTTCCGAAAAAGATAAAAATGGCAATCACCGGTAATGGGAATGCAAGTAAAGAACAGGTCGCAAAAATGCTTCAAAGTACCTTGCAGTTAAAAACATTGCCAAAAAACCTCGATGCTACAGATGGATTAGCAGCTGCAGTATGTCATTTTTACAACTCCTCTAAAGTTACCAAAGGAAAAAGTTACACGGGATGGTCGAGCTTTATTAAGCAGAACAGCGATCGTGTTACCGATAAATAATCGTTGATTACAGACAATTGAAGTATGGCTGGTATTTACATTCATATACCATTTTGTAAGCAGGCATGTTATTATTGCGATTTTCATTTTTCGACTTCTATGAAGCGAAAAGATGATATCGTTAATTGTATCATTCGCGAAATCGAAATGCGCAAAAACGAATTGAATAACGAAACCATCGAAACTATCTATTTTGGGGGTGGAACCCCAAGTTTATTAACTCAAAACGAGATTGATAGTATTATTTCCGCAGTATACAATTATCATGAAGTAGATCGACCAGAAATTACGTTAGAAGCAAATCCTGATGATTTATCTGAAGAAAAAATCAAAGAACTGGCCAAATCAAAAGTGAATCGATTAAGCATCGGAATACAATCCTTTTTTGAGCATGATCTCAAATTGATGAATCGAGCTCATAATTCTGAAGAAGCCAAAAAATGCCTTGAAATCGCTACCCAATACTTTGATAATATATCACTCGATTTGATCTATGGAATTCCGGGGGCGAGTAATGAGCAATGGGAAGAAAACATTGATATTGCATTAGGATTTAATGTTCCTCATATTTCGAGTTACGCCCTTACTGTAGAGCCTAAAACTGCACTTGCCAATTTTGTAGAAAAGGAAATTATTCCTGATGTTGACGATGAACAAGCAGAAATTCAGTTTTTTATGCTGATAGATAAATTGGATAATGCTGGATTTATTCATTATGAAACCTCAAACTTTGGAAAAGAAGGTTATCTGAGTCGAAATAATTCAGCCTATTGGCAAGGAAAAAATTACTTAGGCATTGGTCCATCTGCCCATTCTTACAATGGTCGAGAGCGAAGTTGGAATATTCGTAATAATGCCAAATATGTGAAGGGGATTCAGAATGGTGAATTGCCAATAGAGCGCGAAACGCTTACCAAAAAAGATTCTTACAACGAATATATCATGACCGGATTGAGAACCATTTGGGGGGTTTCAATGGACCGAGTAGAAGAAGATTACGGAAAAAAGTATCGAGTTTATTTAGAAAATCAAAGTGAGAAATATATTAAAGAAGAATTATTGTATATTCATAACGGAAACCTGAAAACGACCGAAAAAGGAAAGTTTTTATCCGACGGAATCGCCTCTGATTTATTCATGCTGAACTTAAAATAATATTATGTTGAAAGCTACTATTGAATACAATTCCCGAAAAATGAATATTGATATTTCGAAACCTATCGATATATCAATTCCCATAAGTCCCGATCGAAATGGAGTCAATGCATGGTATATAGACAGTGCAAAGATTTATCCAGAAACTTATGATGATAGTATCATTAAAGTATCCGAAGGAGCGGTAGTTAATTTTAATTCGATTCAATTTAATCCGCACTCGCATATCACTCATACTGAATGTGTTGGTCACATCACAGAAGAAGTGTATTCGGTGAATCAACACTTGAAGCATTATTTTTTTCTGGCAGAGTTGGTCACGATTGCTCCTCTATATCACAAGGGTGATTTCCTGATTGGCGTAAAACAATTGCAGAAAGCATTGGGGAATAAAAAACGTGATGCTGTGGTTATCCGAACATTACCCAATTTAGAGGACAAAAAAACTGCCGATTATTCAAATACCAATCCGACCTATTTATCACAAAAGGCTGCGATTTATTTGAGAGAAAAAGGCATTAAACATTTGCTTGTCGACTTACCATCAGTTGATAAAGAAAAGGACGACGGTATGCTCTTATCACACAACGCGTTCTGGAATACAGATGGTGAAATTCGAATGGATGCCACCATAACTGAGTTCATTTTTGTTCCGAATTCTGTCAAAGACGGCAAGTATCTATTAAACCTGATGATAGCTCCGTTTGAGAATGATGCCACACCTAGCAAACCTATTTTATACGAGATTTTAAATTAGTCTTATGTCCGTTCGAAGAAAGATTCTGTATTTGATTCTGGTAATTTTATTCATTGGAATTTACAATGGATATTATGCTGATATTTCATTAGAGGATCTCAAAAAAGAGTATGCCAACGAGCATTCAAAATTTATTGATGTGGATGGATTGCAGGTCCATTATCGTGATGAAGGATTAGGTTTTCCAGTAGTTCTGGTTCACGGAACGGCTGCATCATTGCACACTTGGGATGCTTGGACTAAAAAATTGAAAGAAAATTATCGTGTTATCCGAATGGATTTGCCAGCCTTCGGATTAACGGGGCCGAATGCACAAGGAGATTATTCGATTAAAGCATATACCAACTTTTTAAATTCGTTTCTAAATGAAATAAAGATTGATTCATTTCATTTGGCCGGCAATTCTTTGGGCGGAAATATTGCTTGGAATTATGCAGCCGAACATCCGAAGAAAGTATCAAAATTAATCTTAGTAGATGCAAGTGGATTACCCACTAATAAACCACAACCTTTGGTATTTAAAATGGCAAAAACACCTGCTGTGAATTCCCTATTTCTCTTTATAACACCCAAAATGTTTATTCGAAAAAACATAGAAGAGGTCTATGCTGATGATTCAAAAATTACAGATGCCTTAATTACTCGTTATCATAAAATGGCACTGCGAGAAGGGAATCGTCAGGCATTTATAGACCGTGCCAATCTTGATTTTAAATTGGGTTCAAAAGACAATTTGGAGAAACTTAAGAGTGTTCAAAACAAAACGCTTCTGCTTTGGGGTAAACAAGACAAATGGATTCCTTTGGATAATGGATATCGAATGCATAAAATTCTTCCGAATTCTACTTTAACCGTTTTGGAAAATTCAGGCCATGTACCCATGGAAGAGAATCCATTGGAGTCATTGGCTATTGTTACCGATTTCTTAGTAGATTAACTACTGATCTTAACACGAAATACTAGAGGTCTTTTAATACACAATACACTTTATTTTGCAAATCGACCAACTTCACGAATATTGTATGTCTAAAAAAGGAGTGACAGAGCATTTTCCCTTTGATGATGTCACCTTAGTTTTCAAAGTGATGAATAAAATGTTTTTGATTACTGGGCTTGATGCTTGGGAACAAGGAGAGACAAAGATGAATGTGAAATGTGATCCCGAATGGTCTCAAGAACTTCGAGGAGAATACGATGGTGTGAATCCGGGTTGGCATATGAATAAAGTTCATTGGAATACCATTACCTTGAATGCTGATGTTCCAGATAAGTTGGCTTTTCAGTTAATCGATCATTCGTATGATTTAATTGTAGATAACCTTCCTAAAAAAGTACAAGAAGTCTGGAAGAATCTTTAATTCGAATTTCTGAATTTAGAAGGAGTTACTCCCTTGATATTTTTAAACTTGCGATTAAAATTGGATAGATTCGGAAATCCAGTTTCAAAAGCAACTTCAGATACTAATTTGTCTTTGATGAGCAATAATTGACACGCTTTCTCAATGCGTAATTCGTTTAAGAATTGATTATAGGTTTTGTTGGTTCGCTTTTTAAAATATTTGCAAAATGCATTGGTCGTCATGTGAGCGATATCTGAAATGGTATCAATTCGAATTTCATTTTGATAATTCGAAAATGTATAATCCATTATATTTCGCATGCGTTGACCTTCATGGGTAGAAAATCGTTTTTTAAACAGTTGATTTGATAAATTTCGCTTTCGTCCTTTCGAAAGGACTTCAATGATTTCAAGTAGACTTACAAATCGTTGTAGTTTTGACTTCGATTGTAAACTCAGAAAATGATTTGCCAAATCTTTGGTTTTAGAAAGTGCTTGGAATCCGTTTTCAATAGTTCTGAAAAAACCTCTGGTTGATTTTAATTCTTCCAAGTCAAAGAAGCTTTTTCCGAAACTTTCTTTGGTAAAAAACAAACTATACATTATCGCTTTTTCGGTTCTTCCCGTTGCGCTTAAAAAGACGTGAGGTAAGTTTCCGCCAATAGCAAATACATCTCCAGACTGATACGAATGCAGGGAATCTCCGACTAACAATGTTCCTTCTCCTTTCACAATAAAACTCAATTGAATTTCTTCATGCTGATGTAGCTGATTGTAGAATTCAAATTCATGATCTTCCTGATAAATCAAGGCGTCATTTGTAGGTTTCGGAATTTGAAAGGGAAATACCTTCACAATACAAAAATATTCAAATTGTAATATTAAATACTAAAATAAGATAAAATAGTATTAGTTATGGATACATCTGAATTAAAAAACTAATTCAACCCATCGTAATTTTGAGTGATTAAAAATTGAATTATGGCAATTGATTGGAACGGCGTAATGCCTGCTGTGTTTACCTGGTTGAAAGAATCGAAATCAGGTACTTTTGAAATTGATTTTGATGAAACACAAAAACAAGCGGCTGGTATTTTAGAAGCTAAAGGTCTTGGAGGATCTAGAATGATCGGACTTGTTGGTTCTGGAACTTTGGGTGAGAATGGCTATTTGAGTGCCAACCAACGTCTTTCTTTACTGGAATCTCTTTCTGATGTTGCTCAAGAATTTAATGTTCCGTTGATCAGTGGAGCATCCGCAGAAACGAAAGAAGAACTTTCTAACATAATTGAAGGACTTACAAAAGTTGGCGTTGATACGGTTATGGTTATGCCACCAAAAACCAAGACAGCACCCACAGAAGAAGAAATGTATGCCTATTATGCACTTGCCGAAACAACGGCGAGAGATGTTGGTGTTACCATTATGCCTTATAACAATCCGGATGCAGCGGGTTACCATGCGTTATCATCTGAACTTCTATTAAGACTTTCTAAGTTTCCTAAAGTAACGGCTCTTAAAATATCTACGATAGATGTTTCCATTATTGAAACCCTGATGTTAGAGAATAAAGATTTAAAAATTTTGGCCGGAGTAGATACCGTTACCGTACACGCAGGACTTGCTGGAGCATGCGGCGGAATTACAGGCGTAGGTTGTATTTTTCCAAAAGCAAGTGTTACCATGCAAGAGTATGTTTTAAACGGTGAGTGGGATAAGGCCAACAAAATTTCCCAGGCTTTAAATTCCTTGTCGTATTTGGATGCTCAACCACTACTTTTAGAGTATCTTAAACTCGCCATGGGAATACATCATAATGATGTTGCTGGAGGCCTACGGACATTTGGTAAGAAATTAACTCAGGCCCAAATTAATGATGTTCAAGCAAGATATATTCTGGCAAAAGAAAGACTTGAAGTTTTAGGTTTATTAGATTGATATTTTAAAATGATCTAGAAATGGAGTATACTAATAATTAAAATCGAATAAGATTAATACATATGATTACTGGAAAAAATTACATCGGAAATAGATTATCAGCAGAAGGCAAAGTTACTTACAAGACCTTTAACCCAGTTACCAATGCGGAAAATGAAAATATCTTTTATGAAGCGACTGCTTCAGAAATTGATGCTGCCGTGGTATTGGCTTCAAAAGCCTTTGAAGAATTTAGATTTGTTTCGGGACAACGAAAAGCAGCGTTTTTAAATACTATTGCCGATGAGATTATGGCCTTAGATGACGAATTGGTTCAAACCTATTGTTCGGAAACCGGTTTGCCAGAAGGGCGTGCCAAGGGAGAGCGAGGACGAACCGTTTTTCAGTTGCGATCTTTTGCAGGTTTAGTAGCTGATGGCTCCTGGGTAGAGGCTACCATCGATCACGGCATACCAGATCGTGAACCTGCT
Organism: Polaribacter sp.; assembly: GCA_049889235.1. Classification (GTDB taxonomy): domain Bacteria; phylum Bacteroidota; class Bacteroidia; order Flavobacteriales; family Flavobacteriaceae; genus Polaribacter. The sequence continues at coordinate 41,406 of JBMHDU010000004.1, read as the reverse complement.
CCAAAGCCTGATTTACGTAAGATGAATATTCCATTGGGTCCAGTTGTTGTATTTGGAGCTAGTAATTTTCCGCTGGCCTATTCTACTGCAGGAGGAGATACCGCCGCCGCCTTAGCAGCAGGTTGTCCTGTAATCGTCAAATCACATCCTATGCATGCTGGTACAGGGGAATTGGTAGCATCAGCAATACAAAAAGCAGCTCAGAAAACGGGAATGCCAGAAGGGGTGTTTTCGAATTTGAATTCAAGCGGAATCGAAGTTGGGGTGCAATTAGTCAAACACCCAGTGATTAAGGCCGTCGGATTTACAGGTAGTATTCGAGGCGGTCGCGCATTACTCGATTTAGCAGCTCAGCGACCAGAACCTATCCCTGTTTTTGCAGAAATGGGAAGTATCAATCCTGTGGTTTTATTACCTAATGCTGTTGCTCAAAAAGGAGGTGAATTAGCTAGAACTTACGCAGGATCTATTACTCTAGGGACAGGACAATTTTGTACCAATCCGGGATTGTTGTTAGGAATAAAAAGTGATGAACTTTCGAGTTTTACAAATCAATTAGGAGTTGAAATTTCGAAGATACAACCTTCGGTGATGTTACATCCAAATATTCATAATGCTTACGAAACGAATAAAAATAAAGCATATGAGCAAGAAGCCGTTGAGGTTGTTTCTAGTTATGAGGATGAAGTTAAAACGAATCACGCTCGTCAAATGGTTGTCACGGTTGAAGGAGAAAGTTTTTTAAATAATCCGAAGTTGCATCAGGAAGTATTCGGGCCTTTTTCTATGGTGGTACAATGCAAAGATGCCGTGCAACTAGAAGAAATAATTGCCAGTTTAGGAGGGCAATTGACTGGAACGATTATCGCTGGTGATTCGGAATTAAAAAAATATTCCAAAGTAGTGAACGCGCTTCAAAATCGAGTAGGACGAATTATTTTCAATGGAGTACCAACGGGAGTAGAGGTGTGTCCATCCATGGTTCATGGAGGTCCGTATCCGGCATCAACCGATAGCCGATATACAGCCGTGGGTGTCAATTCCATCAAAAGATGGGTGCGTCCATTTAGCTATCAAAACTGGCCCAATGAATTACTGCCAGATGAATTAAAGGATGAAAATCCGCTGCAAATCCAACGAACAATTAATGGTAAATTACAATAGATGAAACAGTTACGAATAATAGGGGTTCTTGCAGTTTTATTGATTTCTTTTTCATGTGAATCGACAAAGACATCAGCATTAGAAGATTTAATCAATGAATATCAAAACCATAAAGGATACGAACGAAGCGAATATCCGTTGGGTCTTTTTACAAGAGATTACTACAAGGCAGAAGCGGCTTTCGCCAATGGAATTCTGGATCGATTGAAAGCGATTGGTTCAAATTCATTATCAGAAACTGATCAGATATCTTTGGCACTTTTAAAGTTTCAATGTCAAGATATTATTGATTATTATGACTTTGAGCGTTTTTTAAATCCGTTGCTATCCGATTCGGGATTTCATTTGAGCTTACCGTATAACGTAAGGCCAATTACCAATTTAAATCAGGCAAAAAGTTACTTAAATCGATTAAATGCCATTCCACAATATGTAGATCAGCATTTTAAAAACCTCAGAGAGGGATTGGAAAAAGGAGTTTCTCAACCTAGGGTTATTTTCAAGGGGTACGAATCTACCTACGATGATCATATCGTTGATAATTATGAGGATAGTTTCTTCTATTCACCATTTAAAAATTTGCCAAATTCAATTTCTAAAAAGCAAAAGGATTCTTTGCTTACGGTTGCGAAACAAGCCATTGAACAAAATGTGATTCCGCAGTTTAAACGAATCAAAACCTTTTTTGAAACGGAATATTTACCGAAAACAAGAACATCGATTGGCGTATCGGAAACTCCAAACGGAAAAGAATATTACCAGAATAGAATCAATTACTACACGACAAGTACGCAATATAATGCAACTGATATTCATCAAATTGGGTTAAAAGAAGTGGCCCGAATCAAAGCAGAAATGCAAAAGATTATTGATGAATTGGAATTCAAAGGTAGCTTTGCTGATTTTTTAAAATTTCTACGAACAGATAAGCAGTTTTATGCAACCTCACCGAAGGAATTACTGATGATTGCGAGAGATATGGCTAAACGTGCCGATGCACAATTGCCAAGATTCTTTAAAACCTTACCAAGGAAGCCATATGGTGTAGCTCCAGTGCCAAATGCTATTGCTCCAAAATACACAGGTGGACGATACATTCCATCTAGAATAGGAAGCACAAATCCTGGGTTTTACTGGGTAAATACTTACGATTTGCCGAGTAGAACATTGTATACGTTACCTTCATTAACCGTACATGAGGCAGTACCTGGGCATCATTTACAGGGCTCTTTAAATCAAGAGTTGGGAGATAGCATTCCGCAGTTTAGAAAACGATTGTATTTATCTGCCTATGGTGAAGGATGGGGATTGTATTCTGAATTTCTAGCTGAGGAAATGGGAATGTATACTACGCCTTATGAGCACTTTGGAAAATACACTTATGAAATGTGGCGTGCCTGCCGATTGGTAGTTGATACAGGAATTCATGCAAAGGGATGGACAAGAGATCAGGTGGTAGAGTTTATGAGTTCGAATACCGCTTTATCACTTCACGAAATTAATACTGAAACGGACCGATATATATCATGGCCCGGACAAGCGTTGTCCTATAAAATTGGAGAGATTAAAATTCGAGAATTGCGAAAAAAAGCAGAGAAGCAACTGGGAGATAAGTTTGATATTCGAGAATTTCATGAAGTGATTTTAGGACAAGGAACGGTTACTCTTGCTATTCTTGAAAAACGAGTGAATAACTACATCCAAAAAGTGCTAAATGGCTAAATTCATATTTGACTGTATCGATGGGCACACTTGTGGCAATCCGGTGCGCGTAGTAAAAACTGGACATCCTGAATTACAGGGTGCCAATATGAGTGAAAAACGCCAGCATTTTATTAAAGAATACGATTGGATTCGAACCGGATTAATGTTTGAACCTCGCGGTCACGACATGATGAGCGGCTCATTTTTGTATCCGCCACACAATTCAGAAAATGATTTTGCCATTCTATTTATTGAAACTTCTGGAGCATTACCCATGTGTGGCCATGGAACAATTGGAACCATTACCATCGGAATTCAGGAAGGGTTAATCAAACCAAAAACACCAGGTAAAATTCGAATGGAAGCACCTGCGGGATTGGTAGAAATTGAATATTCTCAAAAAGGAGATAGAGTCGAATGGGTCAAATTGACCAATGTGAAGAGCTTCTTAATCGCTAGTGATTTGACAATAGAATGTCCTGGACTTGGGGAGCTAACTTTTGATGTAGCTTATGGCGGTAACTTTTATTCCATATTCGATCCACAGAAAAATTTTACAGGCATTCAAGATTACACGGCTTCCCAAATTGTTCAGTTTTCACAGTACGTCCGAAAAGAAATTAAAAATCGATATCCCGATAGATTCATTCATCCAGAAGACTCAACCATCAAAAATGTCACCCATTTATTGTGGACAGGTGATGTTATTAATCCAAAATCAGATGGGAGAAATGCTGTTTTTTACGGAGAAAAAGCAATTGATAGATCACCTTGTGGTACGGGTACATCGGCAAGGTTAGCACAGCTTTATGCGAAAGGAAAACTTAGAAAAAATGAAGAATATATTCATGAAAGTTTCATCGGAAGCACTTTTATTGGTAACATTGAAGAAGAAACGAAGGTTGGAGAATATTCGGCAATTGTTCCTAGCGTAAAAGGTTGGGCTAAAGTATATGGCTATAACTCAATTATAATCGATAAAGAAGATGATCCATATGCCCATGGATTTTCAGTGATATAAAATGGAAAAAAAAGTTTTAATTATCGGCGGTGGAATAGTTGGTCTAAGTACGGCTTACTTCTTACATAAAGAAGGTCATCAAGTGACAGTCATTGATAAATCAAATTTTACAACCGGTGCTTCCTATGTAAATGCAGGCTATATAACTCCGAGTCATATTATTTCGTTGGCAGCTCCCGGAATGATTACCAAAGGAATCAAATGGATGTTCAATCCGGCAAGCCCTTTTTATATGAAACCTCGTTTGGATTGGGATTTTATCAAATGGGGATGGGCCTTCAAAAAATCGGCCACTCAGAAAAAGGTCGAAGCAGCAATCCCAGTAATTAAAGACATCAATTTACTTAGTCAGGACCTATATGTGGCCATGAAATCTTCTGGTGATTTCAAATTTCATTACGATCATAAAGGTTTGTTTATGGCCTATAAAACCGATAAAATGGGTGAAGCCGAATGGAATGTTGGAAAAAGAGCTATGGATGAGGGATTGAAAGTTCAATTACTTTCTAAAAAACAAGTTGAGGCCATAGAACCTAATGCTAATTTAGATATTAAAGGAGCAGTTTATTTTCATTGTGACGCGCATATGACCCCAACTGATTTTATGAAAGATATGCTGAGTTTCTTAAAACAAAGTGGAGTTGAAATATTGGCCGAAGAACAAGTATTAGAGATCCAGAATCAAAATGGAGAAATCAAAAAAGTAGTGACTGATAAACGAGAATTGGTTGCCGATGAATACGTTTTGGCAGCTGGAAGCTGGACTTCAAAATTGGCTAAGCAGTTAGGACTTAAAATGCATTTGCAAGGTGGAAAGGGGTATCGGATTAATGTACATCGTGATACCGGAATTACCATTCCAACTATATTATGCGAAGCTAAATGTGCTGTGACTCCGATGGACGGATTTACACGTTTTGCTGGAACAATGGAGTTTAGTGGTATCAATCATGATATTAGTAAAGTTCGAGTAGAGGCCATAGCCAATGCAGCTCAGTCCTTTTATAAGGGTCTAATCGTCAGAAAAGAAGAAAAAGATGAAGCCCAATGTGGTTTACGACCTGTTTCTCCAGATGGATTGCCGTATATCGGAAGATCTTCCAAATGTAAAAATGCTGTTTTTGCAACAGGTCATGCCATGATGGGTTGGAGCCTTGGTCCTGCAACAGGAAAATTGGTTTCGGAGATTATTTCAGAGAGAAATACTTCTATGAACATTGATTCATTTCACCCAGATCGAAGATTTTAGGCGGCTTCAATCTTATCAATTTCCGTCTTTAGGAGTTCAAAATAATCCGGATTTAGAATTTGCTTGTTGATTTTTAATTCTTGATTTTTAGTAATGAGCGTATAATCTCCAGCAAAATATCTTACTTTGACAATCTCTTCTATCTTCATCTGTTTTCCAAAAGGCCAGTTTTGTTTGATGATTCCGTTTTCAATGGTAAGGTATTGCTCTTTTCGATTGTACAGAAAAATACCCAAATAAGTTACAGATAACAGAAGCCAAATCAAATTTGAAAATCGAAATTCTTGATCTTCATAAAGATTCCAAATAAATTGAATACCCCAAAGCAAACCCAAAAATAAATTTAGTCTTTGATACCCTTTTTTATATGGAAATTTCATGTTCAATAATTTGCTTAAAAATAGAATAATTAACCAAAAAATACAAATAGCACAAAGCTTCGTATCTTGTTGCCATGATTATTAAGGGCAATATCGTAGACATTGAAAACCGAAAGATTTTTTCGGGAGAAGTAGTGGTTAAAAATGGGCGAATTTCATCCATAAAACCAGTTGATGGTGAATTTGAAAACTATATTCTTCCGGGATTTATAGATGCCCACATTCATATTGAGAGCTCTATGTTGGTTCCTTCCGAATTCGCCAAAATAGCCTTGACTCATGGAACGGTTGCCACCGTTTCTGATCCGCATGAGATTGCGAATGTATTAGGAGTAAAAGGCGTAGAATTTATGATTGAGAACGGATTAAAAGTTCCGTTGAAATTTAATTTTGGAGCCCCATCCTGTGTTCCAGCGACTTCATTTGAAACTGCTGGGGCCATTATCGATAGTAATGACATCAAAAGATTATTAGAGAATCCGAATATCAAGTATCTGGCAGAAATGATGAATTATCCTGGGGTCATTTATAACGATGATGAGGTGCTTAAAAAAATTGAATGGGCGAAATATTTTAAAAAGCCAATCGATGGGCACGCCCCTGGTTTACGAGGCGATGATCTAACTAAATATATAAGTGCTGGAATATCTACAGATCATGAATGCTTTAGCTATGACGAAGGTTTGGAAAAATTGCAAAAAGGAATGAAGGTCATTATTCGGGAGGGAAGTGCAGCCAAGAATTTTAGTGCATTGATTGATTTGCTTCCGGAGCATTATGAAAATATGATGTTCTGTTCTGACGATAAACATCCTGATGATCTATTAGAAGGTCACATTAATCAATTGTGTGCTCGTGCAATTGCAAAAGGAATCGATGTTTTTAAAGTTTTACAAGCGGCATGTATCAATGCGGTACATCACTATAAATTGGATGTAGGAACTTTAAAACAAGGAGATGTGGCTGATTTTATCGTTGTTGAAGATCTAAAGGATTTTAATGTACTTCAAACCTATGTCAATGGGGAACTGGTTGCGCAGAACGGAAGTAGTTTTATAGCTAATGTCGATTTTGAAATCCTAAATAATTTTAATACAGAAAAGAAACGAATAAGTGATTTCGAGTTTCATTCAGCTGCCGATCATATTCGTGTAATTGAGGCCTTGGATGGTGAATTGGTAACCAATGAAATTGAATGTGAATCTTTGATTGTGGATGGAAACTTGGTTTCAAACATCGAAAATGATGTTTTAAAAATGGCCATGGTAAATCGCTATCAGAATGAGGATCCTTCTGTTGCATTCATTAAAAATTTCGGATTAAAAAAAGGAGCTATTGCCAGTTCGGTCGGTCATGATTCCCATAATATCATTGCGGTTGGAGTAAGTGATGAAATGATCTGCAAAGCCGTCAATGTTTTGATTGAAAATAAAGGCGGAATTTGTGTCGTATCAGAAGAATTAAATGAGGTGGTTCCACTTCCAGTAGCGGGAATTATGAGTGATCAACCTGCCGAAATTATTGGTCAGGAGTATGCGAGATTAGATCAACTTGCGAAAGAATTAGGCAGTATATTGGGCGCACCATTCATGACTTTGTCGTTTATGGGATTATTGGTAATTCCTTCGTTGAAATTAAGTGACAAAGGACTGTTTGATGGATCGAAGTTTCAGTTTACCTCTTTGGAAGTAAAGTGATTAAAAGATGTCTCCTTTATATTCCCAAAATTTAATCAGAAATAGGACTACATAGATTAAAGCTACAGAGAACTTCAATGTAGCTGAGGCAAGAAAACCAATAAATGCTCCAAAAGAAGCTCTAAGCGCTCGATTTGTGTCTTTGCTATCGTATAATAATTCGCCAACCAATGCCCCTAAAAAAGCCCCAATTAACATTCCGAATGGGGTAGGAGACAACAGCCCTACAATTAGTCCAATTGTAGTACCGTATATTCCATATCGGCTACCGCCAAAACGTTTGGTTCCCATAGCGGGTATGAAATAATCCAAAACCCAAATCAAAATGGCGATAAATAAGGTGATACCCAAAAAGGTATAATCCATAGGAATGACACTTGTCATATATAGCAATAGGAGTCCTGCCCAGCTCGTAAACGGGCCAGGTAGTACGGGTAGAAATGCTCCGATCAGTCCGACTAGACCAAGAATGAATCCGAGGATTAGGAAAAAGATATCCATATTCAAAGTATTTGACGCCCAGACCATTCAAATGTTACAGGTTTGACCTTTCTATCGATTTATTATTCTTAAAAATTGATTAATTTCACGAGGTAAATCAAACCATGAGAATCACTTACCTCTTTTTGATACTTGGATTACTGATTTTTATACAGTGCGATAAAATTCCGCTGGTAAAAAAATCCAAACTGCAACAAATTGATACGGTTGTCAATTTCTCTTCGGTCGATTTATCTCCTTCTTTTCAAGAATGTGATTCCATCATCGATAAGTTCAAAAAATCAGATTGTTTTCGATTGCAAATCCATCAGAAAATAGGACAGGAGTTACAGAATCATCAATTGGAAAGCGTTTTTGAAATTGATGAAGAGGTTCAGGTGATTATGCATGTAACGGATAAAGGAGAATTCGTTTTTAAAAACATGATTGCATCCGAAGAACTTCAGGAGAACTTGCCGTCTTTAGATAGTATTTTGGAGTTGTGTATCGAAAAACTTCCGAAGGTGATTCCGGCTACCAAACGTGGAATTCCGGTTACTACCCAGTATCAATTACCCATTAAAATTTCTTTGCAATAATTAGCTGTTAAGAACCTTCCAAAGCTTGTCTTTCAGCTCTTGTAAACCTTGTTGAGCAACTGATGAAATAAAAAGGCAATCGACGTCCGAAGGTAATTCCTGACGAATTTCAGCTTTTAATTCATCATCTAATAAGTCTGATTTTGAAATGGTTAAAACGCGATCTTTATCCAATAATTCTGGATTGTGTTTTCGAAGTTCATTCAAAAGAATATTGTACTCATTTTGAATATCCATACTATCGGCTGGAATCAAAAAAAGTAATAATGAATTACGTTCAATATGACGCAAGAAGTAATGACCTAATCCTTTTCCTTCTGCCGCACCTTCTATAATTCCAGGGATATCAGCCATCACAAAGGTATTCTGATCACGGATATTAACGATTCCGAGATTCGGTTTCAGTGTTGTAAAGGCGTAATCTGCAATGTTAGGTTTAGCGGCTGTAACAACAGACAACAAAGTTGATTTTCCTGCATTAGGAAATCCGACAAGTCCTACATCAGCAAGAACTTTTAATTCAACTCGAAACCATCCTTCTTGACCAGGAATTCCGGGTTGCGCATATTTCGGAGTTTGATTGGTAGGCGATTTAAAATGCCAGTTTCCACGACCGCCTTTTCCGCCTTCAAGCAGAATAACTTCTTTGGCGTGTTCTGTGATTTCTATGAGGATTTCATCCGTTTCAGCATCTCGAATAATGGTTCCTAATGGTACATCAATGTACATGTCTTGACCATCTGCACCAGTGCTCCTGCTTTTACTACCGTCACCTCCATGTCCGGCTTTAAAATGTCGTTGAAATTTCATGTGGAATAAGGTCCACATGTTTTTATTACCTCTTATAATCACATGACCACCACGACCACCATCTCCGCCGTCAGGTCCGCCTTTTTCAACGAATTTCTCACGATGTAGGTGTGCAGAACCACGACCACCTTTTCCGGAGGAGGCAAATATTTTAATATAGTCGACGAAATTTCCTTCGGTCATGGTTTGTAATTTAGGTACTTAAAGATCGAATTATAAAGTATCGAATACCTTAGCAATACGATTTGTAATTTCTTCAATAGAACCAACTCCGTTAATTCCGTAGTATTTGTCCTGAGCTTCGAAATAGGCTTGTAAAACAGCCGTTTTTGTATTGTATTCGTTGAATCGATTTCTGATTTTAGATTCATCAGTATCATCGGAACGACCACTTGTTTTTCCACGCTCTAATAAACGTTCTACTAGGATATCTTCAGGAACTTCTAAGGCAATCATTCCGTTGATTTGTTCACCTTTTTCAGCTAAGAATTCATCCAAAGCAATAGCCTGAGATTCCGTTCTTGGGAATCCGTCAAAAATAAATCCTTTCGCATCTTGGTTTTTCTCCACTTCTGCTTTTAACATATTGATGGTCACTTCATCAGGAACTAAATCACCAGCGTCAATGAATGACTTTGCTAATTTTCCTAATTCTGTACCGTTTTTGATGTTAAAACGAAACACATCACCAGTTGAGATATGCACTAAATTGTACATATCTTTTAAGAATGCTGCTTGTGTTCCTTTTCCTGCACCTGGAGGGCCAAATAATACGATGTTTTTCATTTTCGGTTTTTCTGTTATTTGATATACTGAAGCGTAGTTTCTTCCCAATCCGTCATAATCAAGTCCATATCCGACAACGAATTTGTCTTCAATGTTCTTCCCAATATAAGCAATTGGAAGTTCTTTTTTATAAACGTCTGGTTTAAAGAATAATGAAACTACTTTTAAATCTTTTAGTTTTTTGGTTCTAAAAATGGAATAGATTTCCTGAAGGGTATTTCCGGTATCAATAATGTCTTCTAAAATGATGACTGTTCGGCCAGTAAGGTCTTCATTAATTCCAACGAGTTGCTTTACCTTCTCTGTGGACTCTGTTCCTTGGTAAGAAGCTAATTTTACAAATGAAACTTCACAATCACCATTGTATTCACGGATAAAATCCGCAGCAAATAAGAAGCATCCATTTAAGATTCCGACGAAAATCGGAATTTCATTTTCTGGTAAATCCTGCTTTACTTTTTTCGCCAAAAACTTCACAATAGATTGTATTTCCTTATCTGTGACATAAGGTTTGAAATACAAATCATGAAGTTTAATAATGCTCATATGTAAAATTAAAAAACCGTTTTTAACGATATTTCTGTACTGTTAAAAACGGTTCATATAGTTTTTCGCAAAATTTATTTTTTGCCTTTTTCTGATTTTTTAGTGGTATCGTACATGATAGGAGTAGCTACGAATAACGATGAATAAGTACCTACTGCTACACCAACGATTAATGCGAACATAAATCCTTTAATCGAATCACCTCCGAATAAGAAGATCGCTAACATTACTAATAATGTAGTTAATGATGTGTTGATGGTTCTACCTAATGTTGAACTTAAGGCGCTATCTACAACGTCTTTGTATTTCCAACCAGTATGGATACCAGCAAATTCTCTAATTCTATCGAAGATTACCACCGTATCATTCAAGGAGTAACCAACTACCGTTAGGATTGCTGCAATGAATGATTGTCCAATTTCCATATCGAATGGCATTACTTTATAGAAAATTGAGAACACACCTAATACGATTAGTACATCGTGGAATACCGCTACCACCGCACCGATACTAAATGATACTTTTCTAAATCGTAATAAGATATATAAGAATACAATTAATAATGATCCAAATACGGCATATAACGCTGATGTTTTGATATCATCGGCAATAGTTGGGTCTACCTTACGGTAACTCATAATTCCATTCGAATTAGGAGCTTTTTCGAATCCTGGTTTAAAGTCTTCATAAGAAGTGTCGCCGATATATGGTTTTAAACCTTTGTATAAAGTAGCTTGTACTTCTTCATCAACTTCTTGACCTGTTTCTTCAATTTTATAAACAGTTGTAATCTTTAATTGATTATCTGTACCATAAGTTTTTACTTCTGGAGCTGTTTCGAAAACATCTTTTAAAGTAGCAGCAACTTCCGTCGCATTCATTGTTTTATCGAAACGAACCGTGTATGAACGACCTCCTTTAAAGTCTACACCTTGTTTTAATCCTAAAGTTCCGATAGAGATAATTCCAAATATGATAATCGCACCAGAGATTACATAAGCAATCTTTCTTTTCTTTAAAAATTCAACGCTGATATTTTGGAACCAACCTTCAGAGATTTTAGTATTAAAGGTTAAAACAGATCCCTTATTTACGAAGCTGTCAATTACAATTCTTGTGATAAATACTGCAGTAAATAACGAAGTTGCAATACCAATCATTAATGTTAATGCGAAACCTTTAATTGGACCAGTTCCGAATATATAAAGGATAATACCTGTTAATAATGTAGTAATGTTGGCATCAATAATAGCCGACAAGGCTCCTTTGATACTAAATCCTTCTTCGATTGATTGTTTTAATCCTTTCTTCTTGAATAATCCTTCTTTGATACGCTCGAAGATAATTACGTTCGCATCTACCGACATACCGATGGTTAAAATGATACCGGCAATACCAGGTAAGGTAAGAACAGCGTTAAATGACGCTAAAATTCCGAAGATAAATAAGATGTTTACTGCCAAGGCGATATCAGCATAGATACCCGCTTTCCCGTAGTATAATAACATCCATAATAATACCAATACAATCGCTAATCCGAATGATAAGAAACTCGCATCAATTGCTTCCTGACCTAATGATGGTCCAACAACTTCTGCCTCGATAATTCTAGCCGCAGCAGGTAACTTACCCGCTTTTAATACTGTCGCAATATCTTTTGCTTCTTCAATCGTCATTGCACCCCCAGAGATCGAAGTTCTTCCTCCGGTGATTGCTTGATTTACAGATGGTGCCGTATATACATAATCATCTAAAACAACAGCTACGAAATTACCTACGTTTTCTGCAGTAAGTTTCGCCCATTGTTTTGTTCCTACGCTATTCATCGTCATACTTACTTCTGGCTTGTTCAATTGATCAAACACTTGAGCAGCATCTAAAATAACGTCTCCTTCAATTTCTGGTTTGTCGTTTCTGTTTCCTTTGATAGCATATAACGAGATGAATTCATCGTCGCTATTTGGCGCTTTAGTGGACTTATAATCCCAAAGGAATTTAACATACTTAATATTGTTTGGAAGTAACGCTTTGATTTCTTTTCTCTTCAATAAAGCGTTTACGGTTGCAGTATCAGAAACTTTAGCTTGTGCAACTAAAGAACTTAATTGCTGCTGATTCTGAGCAACATTTGGGAATAGATAGGTAAAAAGATTTTTCTGAACTTTAGTTGAATCCGCGGTTTCACCTAATAGGTCGTCGATATCATCTTTTTTGATTGAATCTTTTTTAGTTTCAACTTCCGTTTCGTCTTTTAATAACTCAGCAACTTTTGTGTTTGCTTCAAAGAAAAAGCTCTGAACATCAGCATTTGTATATACTTCCCAGAACTGTAATTCGGCCTTACTTGTAATCAGTTTAGTTACACGCTCAATATCTTTTGCTCCAGGTAATTCGATTTGAATTCTTCCAGAGTTTCCAATTCTTTGGATGTTTGGTTGCGTTACACCGAACTTATCAATTCTACTTCGTAATACTTCAAAAGCAGTTCCAATAGAACTATTGATTTCTTCTTGTAAAGTTGCTTTAACAGTTTCGTTGTCTTCGTTGAATTCGATTTTATCACTTAAGGCTTTTGTACCGAAAATAGTAGGATCACTTAATTTCGTGTCGCCAGCGATTTTTTCAAATTCCTCATAAAATAAGTCTAAGTAGATAGCATTACTATTTTTCAATCTAGCATCTGCTGCTGCTAAAGCCTGGTTGAAAACTTCATTTTTAGACTCGTTTGACAATCCGATAAGAACCTCTTTTACAGAAACTTGTAAGATAGCGTTGATACCACCTTTTAAGTCAAGACCGAGGTTCATTTCTTTGTCTTTTACGTCATTGTAGCTGTATTGTGCAAATCCTAAATCGATGATTTCTTTGTTAGCAACACTGTCAAGATATTTATCTTCTAACATTGCTTTCTTACGAACATCATTATCACCTGCTTTTGAAACCGCATAAACTTTGGCTTCGTCTTCAACTTTGTTGGCTAAAAAAGTAAATGATAACTGATATAAACTCACCAATCCGAAAAGGATTGCAAATAACTTAATAAGACCTTTGTTTTGCATCTTCTATTGTTTTATCTGCTTCTCTAAAATTAAAACGTGCAAATATAGTATTTCAAAGCAGAGTAACCAATTTTTTTGAATGAATAGTTCCCCTAATAATTTGATTTTAAAGTACTAAGATTTCCAAGTAAATATGGATGCTAATTAGCTATATTTGATGAGTTTAAACCTTTAATTTTAGAAATGGCTTATTTGAGTGATATTGAAATTGCCCAGCAAAAGCAATTGGTTCATATTCGGGATATTGCAGCGAAATTGAATATTCCAGAAGATGATTTAGAGATGTATGGAAAGTACAAAGCAAAGCTTCCATTACGCTTAATTGACGAAGAAAAAGTAAAACAAAATAATCTTGTCCTGGTTACCGCCCTAACACCGACTCCAGCTGGTGAGGGTAAAACCACAGTTTCTATCGGATTAACCGAAGGACTGAATAAAATCGGAAAGCAAGCAACAGTAGTACTGCGTGAACCATCGCTCGGACCGGTTTTCGGAATTAAAGGTGGTGCTGCCGGTGGCGGATACAGTCAGGTGGTACCGATGGAAGACATTAATCTTCATTTTACGGGTGATTTTAATGCTATCGAAAAGGCAAACAATTTATTATCGGCACTAATTGATAATAATCTTCAAAGTCGACTAAACAATTTGAATATCGATCCGAGAACCATTTTATGGAAGCGAGTGATTGATATGAATGATCGTTCATTGCGAAATATTACCATCGGATTGGGTGGTACTGGTAACGGGATTCCAAGAGAAGACGGTTTCAATATTACGCCAGCGTCCGAGGTGATGGCCATTTTATGTATGGCTACCGATTTTGATAACCTAAAAGAGCGATTAGGTAATATTTTTATCGGATTCACATTCGATAAACAACCTGTTTTCGCCAGAGATTTGAAGGCCGAAAATGCAATGGCAATTCTTTTGAAGGATGCTATCAAGCCGAATTTAGTGCAGACCTTAGAGGAGAATCCGGCAATTATTCACGGAGGTCCTTTTGCAAATATCGCCCAGGGAACTAATTCAATTATCGCAACGAAAATGGGATTGTCAATGTCTGATTATGTGGTTACCGAAGCCGGGTTTGGAGCTGATTTAGGTGCTGAGAAATTCTTAAATATCAAATCGCAATACGCGAAATTGAATCCGAAATGTGTGGTCTTAGTGGCAACTATTCGGGCACTTCGTCATCATGGAGGATCGCCTCCAGAGGAATACAATACCTCCAACTTGAATTATGTAAAAGAAGGATTTAAGAATTTAGAAAAGCACATTGAAAACATACGAAAGTTCAATATCGAACCTGTTGTGGCAATCAATAATTTTACTTCGGACACCTATGAGGAAATTAAATTTGTTGAAAAGCGATGTTCAGAATTAGGCGTTCATGCGGTTGTTTCTGAAGGATGGGCCAAAGGTGGAGAAGGTACCCGAAATTTGGCGTCTGCAGTGGTAGATGTAGTTGAAAATAAAGCGACTCAGTACAAACCTATTTACACATGGGATATGCCTATTAAAGATAAAATTGCAAAAGTCGCAAAAGAAATTTATGGAGCGACGGGTGTAGAATATGATAACAAGGCAAAATTAAATTTAAAGCGAATCGACCGATTAGGATTTAATGATTTTGCAGTCTGTATGGCGAAAACACAAAAATCATTTTCTGATAATGAAAAGTTAATCGGAAGACCAGAAGACTTTATTGTAACGGTTCGTGAAATTGAAATTGCGGCTGGCGCCCAGTTCGTGATTCCGATTTTAGGTAAAATGATGCGAATGCCTGGATTACCATCCAAACCAGCATCAGAAAACATGATCATAGATAACAACGGAAAAATAAAAGGATTATCCTAAAAATAAAAAAAAGCCCTCAATCGAGGGCTTTTTTATTAGTATTTCTTGAGGATTATAATTCTAGTAATCCGTTTGTTTTTTGAACGCCTGCGGCAGATTCTTCTAAGTGTGCTTTTTCAGCATCATTTAAGTCAATCTCCACAATTCTTTCGATTCCGTTTTTACCTAATACAACAGGTACGCCGATACATAAATCAGATAATTCGAATTCACCTTCTAATAAAGCAGAACATGGATAGATTTTCTGTAAGTCGCAGGCAATCGCTTGTACTAATCCAGATACCGCAGCCCCTGGTGCATACCATGCAGAAGTACCTAATAATTTCGTTAGAGCAGCTCCACCAACTTTAGTATCTTCTTTAACCTGAGTTAATCTTTCTTCTGAAATAAATTCAGAAACAGGTACAGAGTTACGAGTCGCTAAACGAGTCAAAGGCACCATCCCTTTATCAGAGTGACCGCCAATCACCATTCCGTCAACATCAGAAATTGGCGCTCCTAAAGCTTCCGCTAATCTATACTTGAAACGCGCTGAATCCAATGCTCCACCCATACCGATAATTCTGTTTTTTAGTAATCCGGTTGTTTTGTGTACCAAATAGGTCATAGTATCCATCGGATTAGAAACAACGATGATGATTGTGTTTGGAGAATGCTCAATTAAATTTGAAGAAACAGTTTTTACGATTCCTGCATTAATACCAATTAACTCTTCTCTTGTCATTCCTGGTTTTCTTGGAATACCAGAAGTGATCACACAAATATTAGAATTTGCAGTTTTTGAGTAATCGTTTGTAGTTCCTGTAATCTTTGTATCAAAACCGTTTAATGATGCTGTCTGCATTAAATCCATAGCCTTACCTTCGGCATATCCTTCTTTAATGTCTAACAATACAACTTCTGAAGCGAAATTTTTAATAGCAATGTATTCTGCACAACTTGCTCCAACCGCACCAGCACCAACAACTGTAACTTTCATAAATTTAATTTTTTAGGTTAATAAAATCGACTACAAAAGTACGATATAAACAGGATTAAAATATGAGTTTTATCATAAAAAAAAGACTTCCGTAAGGAAGCCTTTCAAATCGTAAAGATTTAATTGATTTTATCTAAAGCTGAATGCAACACCTGCTGTTAAGGAATTAAATTCCTGTACGGTATAATCAGCGAATATTTTAAAGAATCCTAAGCTCAATCTCGCTCCAACTGTTGTTCTGAAACCGTTTGATGAAAAATCTAAGCTTGGCGGAATAGCTAATGCTTGAGTCACGGTATCATTTGGAGCTGGTAAACCGGTGTCATATTGACCAGTAAATGTACCAGACATTCCGTAAGATGCAGTTCCTGAATTATATCCAAATCCACCATATAGATTGATTATCGGGAAGTTCAATGACGCAATGGCCTGCATAGTAAATGCTCTTAAATCAAATGAAGTTGCAGCATTTTGAACCGTAAAGTTTGGATCATTTGAATCGGCAACAGCATAATCAACATCCATTGTTGTATAAGCCGCTAATAAAGCAACGTGCAATGGTGTTTTTTCCATTGGACCAAACCAACTTGTGATTTCTTTTTTCAATCCAAGACCTAACATATTTACCGATCCATCGTCTTCACCAATATTAATTTTAGGTACCATACGCACCATGGCATCCATTTTCCAAGGTAAACCTAAGGTGAATTGAACTACTGGTGCTGGAACAGCATTCATTGGTAAATCGTTTTTAACTCCACCCGGTGTTGTGAAATTAGCTGTAACATTTTGACCATTGATTGTAGTGTTAACAGTCATTGGTGTTTTAATATCTGCACCCCCAAATGTTGGAGCTGTAGTTGAAGTTGATGTAACAGAAACAAGCCCTAAAGCGGCAATATTAAATGTTTCTCTTTCTGATGGAATCATTGACCCACTTACACCAATAGTTAGATCAAAACCAAACGGTTTATGAACTTTTGCTGTGTGCGCCCATCCGTTATTCATACTATTGATAAACCCTTCCATTCCAGGAGCAAAATAGGCTTGTAATAGTTTTTGAGCATCGGTGACTTCTGCAAGAAGTATGTTTTCAAATCCGTCCTGAGCGTTCATCGAAAAGATTGATGATAATACTAGGGATAACCCTAAAATTGACTTTTTCATTTTTTTTGAATTATAAGTTGATTATACTAAGGTAAAAAAAAATACACACTTCAGTCTGAACCGAAGTGTGTATCCATATTAAATTCGCAGTTTTTCTATGCGTCTATATTCGCATATTTTGCATTTCTCTCGATAAAATCACGACGAGGAGGTACTTCATCACCCATTAACATAGAGAACACTCTATCAGCCTCTGTCATATTATCGATCGTCACTTGACGTAATGTTCTGAACTCAGGATTCATCGTAGTATCCCATAATTGCTCAGCATTCATCTCTCCAAGACCTTTATATCGTTGAATGGTAACTCCACCACCCATTTTTTGAGCAATCATATCACGTTGATTATCATCCCATGCATATTCTCTCTTTTGACCTTTCTTTACAAGATATAATGGAGGAGTTGCAATGTATACGTAACCTTGCTCAATCATTTCTCGCATATATCTAAAGAAGAAGGTTAGAATTAGGGTTGCGATGTGCGAACCGTCGACATCAGCATCACACATAATCACCACTTTATGATAACGCACCTTTGATAGGTTCAGCGCTCGAGGATCTTCTTCTGTACCAATTGATACTCCTAATGCGGTAAACATGTTTTTGATTTCTTCGTTTTCAAAAACTTTGTGCTGCATTGCTTTTTCAACGTTCAAGATCTTACCTCTTAATGGTAAAATCGCTTGGAAATTACGATCACGTCCTTGCTTCGCGGTTCCACCTGCAGAATCACCCTCAACTAAGAAGATTTCACATAATGCAGGATCTGTTTCTGAACAATCAGATAATTTACCAGGTAAACCGCCAATGCTCATTACAGTCTTGCGCTGCACCATTTCTCTCGCCTTACGCGCTGCATGTCTTGCCTGTGCCGCTAGAATTACCTTTTGAACAATGGTTTTCGCATCATTTGGATTTTCTTCTAAGTAATCTGTAAGCATTTCAGAAACCGCTTGAGAAACAGCAGAACTCACTTCTCGGTTTCCTAATTTCGTTTTTGTCTGACCCTCAAATTGTGGTTCTCCAACTTTTACCGAAACGATGGCAGTTAGACCTTCTCTAAAGTCATCTCCAGAAATTTCGAATTTTACATTTTTAAGTAAACCAGAGTCATCAGCATACTTTTTTAAGGTATGGGTTAATCCACGTCTAAATCCGGATAAATGCGTTCCACCTTCATGGGTGTTGATGTTGTTTACATAAGAGTGTAAATTCTCAGCATACGAATCATTATAGATCATGGCAACTTCTACCGGAGTTCCGTTCTTTTCGCCCTCCATTGCAATTACATGACCAATAATTGGATTACGTGTGCTGTCTAGATAGCGAACAAATTCAGAAAGACCTTCTGTAGAATAGAATTTTTCATGAATGAACTCACCTTCATCATCTTTTCTTCGCTTATCAGTCAAGGTGATGGTAATTCCCTTATTCAAATACGCCAATTCACGCATACGAGTTGCAAGCGTATCATAGTTGTATTCTGTTGTTTGCTGGAAGATGGTTTTATCTGGTAAGAAAGTTACCTCTGTTCCTGTAGTGTCAATTTCACCTACAGTTTTAACAGGGTATTGGGTTTTACCTCTAGAGTATTCTTGTTGCCAAACTTTTCCTTCTCTGTGAACTGTAGCTTTTAAGTGCTCAGATAATGCGTTCACACAACTCACACCTACACCGTGTAAACCACCAGATACTTTATAGGAATCTTTATCGAATTTACCCCCTGCACCAATTTTGGTCATTACTACCTCAAGGGCAGAAACACCTTCTTTTTTGTGAAGGCCAACCGGAATCCCACGACCGTTATCTTTTACGGTGATAGAATTGTCTTCATTAATACTAACGGATATGGTATCACAATGCCCCGCTAAAGCCTCATCAATAGAGTTATCTACAACCTCATAAACAAGATGGTGCAACCCTCTTACTCCAACGTCTCCAATATACATTGAAGGACGCATTCTTACGTGTTCCATACCCTCCAGGGCCTGGATACTATCGGCGGAATATTGTGGTTTATTCTGTTCGCTCATATTTTAGTTTTGAATTCGTTTTATAATCATAAAAAAACGTCTTGTAAAAAGACGGTTTCTATATACTCAAATTTACGATTTTTTAACGCATTTCAAACGATTTAAGGATAATTTGAACGATTTTTATTAACATTTGTTGAAAAGAGAAAGTGTCTTAAAACGGCTAAAAATAGCCTTAGAATTGATTTGATGTTTTTTGAACGAATTAGCCAAAATAAAAATAGAGATAAGCGCTTATAGCTTAGATTTCTATCAAAAAAGAAAGCCCAAAAACGGAACAATTCTGCTTTTGGACTCGCTTATTTGCACTTAAATATATAATTAATAGGCGTCTTCGTGAACCATTTTAATTGCTCTTCCGCTTGGTTCATTCTGATTTCTAAAACTTTCATCCCAGGCTAACGCTGTTGGGGTGCTGCAGGCAATTGATGGCACAGATGGCACTGTCAAAGCTGCTGCATCACTTGAGAAGTGTTCTTCGAAGATCGATCTGTAGTGATATTCTTCTTTTGTTCTTGGTGTTTGTATCGGGAATCTATGATGTGCGTTTGCTAGCATTTCATCTGTTACAGCTTCTTCAACAACTTCTTTCAAAGTATCAATCCAGTTGTAACCTACACCGTCAGAAAACTGCTCCTTTTGTCTCCAGGCCACTTCTTTTGGCAGGTATTCTTCAAAAGCTTTTCGCAATACCCATTTTTCCATACGTTCTCCGTTGATCATTTTGTCTTGGGGATTCAATCGCATTGCGATATCCATAAATTCTTTGTCTAAGAATGGTACACGACCTTCAATTCCCCAAGCCATCAAACTTTTGTTAGCGCGTAAACAGTCGTACTGATAAAGTTTATCTAGCTTTCTCACTGTTTCTTTGTGGAATTCCTCTGCATTCGGAGCTTTATGGAAATATAAATACCCTCCAAATATTTCATCAGCACCTTCACCAGATAACACCATTTTAATTCCCATGGATTTGATCACTCTCGCCATTAAGTACATTGGAGTTGATGCGCGAACCGTCGTAATATCATAGGTCTCCAAGTTGTAAATTACATCCTTAATAGCGTCTAATCCTTCCTGAATTGTAAATGTAATTTCATGATGAATTGTTCCGATATGATCTGATACTTTCTTTGCGGCTGCCAAATCAGGCGATCCTTCTAAACCTATAGAGAAGGAGTGCAATTGTGGGTACCAGGCATCTTCTCGGTCACCACTTTCGATACGTTTAGACGCATATTTTTTAGCAATGGCTGAAGTAATTGAACTATCCAATCCACCAGAAAGTAAAACTCCGTAAGGCACATCAGACATTAATTGTCTATGAACTGCATCTTCTAAGGCAATTTGTAATTCCTTAATGGAAGTCTCATTTTCTTTGACAGCCTCATATTCCATCCAGTCTCTGGTGTACCATTTTTGTAAACCTTTCTCACGAGTGTAATAATGACCTGGAGGAAAAACTTCAATTTTGTTACAATAGCCCTCTAGCGCTTTAAGTTCAGAGGCCACATAAAAAGTACCTTGTTTATCCCATCCCATATATAAAGGAATAATTCCCATGTGATCGCGAGCCACTAAATACTCATCTTTCTCGGTATCGTAAATCGCGAATCCGAAAATTCCATTTAAATCATCTAAAAATGTATCGCCTTTTTCTTGATACAATGAGATGATCACCTCACAATCCGATTGCGTAAGAAATGTATAGGATTCTTCAAATTGACTTCTAATTTCTTTATGATTATAGATCTCACCATTAGCGGCAAGCACATATCTTTTATCTTCACTAAATAATGGTTGTTTTCCTGAAGCAGGATCAACAATAGCCAAACGCTCGTGAGCTAATATGGCTTTTTCGTTAGAAAATATTCCGCTCCAGTCTGGACCTCTATGTCTGATTTTTTTCGACATTTCTAAGATTTGAGGTCTTAATTCTTCAGTTTTTTGCTTTACATCAAACGCACAAACAATTCCGCACATAATTCTAAATTTAATTTATGGTTCAAAAAACAGAACTATAGTAATAATTAGAAACACAAAAATGAAAATTGATTATAAAATTCAACTAGAATATATAATAAAATACTTTATTGTAATTTTAAATGCTATAAAATAGAAAAAGTGTAATAAATGATTATTTAAATTGGAAAAATTAGAAAGTAAACTTGGTATAATTAATTACACTTTATAAATTTGCTTACGAATGAAAAGTAGAAATAATTCTTGGTGGTGGACTTTTCTTAACCTGCGTTAAGTGAGGATACCATTGTTATAATATAGGGCTTATCTCACGATAAGCCTTTTTTTGTGAATTTAGATTATGAGTGTTTCTTTTAAGACCCATTATAAAAAACGATTATCAGATACTATTACTCCGGTAGGATTGTATTTAAGACTTCGCGATAGGTATCCGAATCTATTATTATTAGAGAGTTCGGATTATCACAGTAAGGAGGAGAGCTTCTCTTTCCTTTGTATTCAGCCGTTGGTTTCCATTTATGCTCAAGACCACAATTTAATTTTGGAGCAAGGTCAGCAGCAAATTGAAAATCAACCCATTGGGAGAAATTTTAATTCCTTATTCGAACAGTATAGTAAATACATTCAGGTTGATTGCGAAGATGAGTTTAAGCCTTTTAACGGATTGTACGGCTATACTACCTATGATGCGGTTCAGTATTTCGAAAACATCAAACTAGAAAAT
Organism: Polaribacter sp.; assembly: GCA_049889235.1. Lineage (GTDB taxonomy): Bacteria > Bacteroidota > Bacteroidia > Flavobacteriales > Flavobacteriaceae > Polaribacter. Next base: position 19,165 of record JBMHDU010000004.1, on the reverse strand, counting down.
CAGAATAGCCCATCTTCGATTCCGTTGATGCGTTATTCATTTTACCGATTTATCATTGCGATTAATCATTTCAATGACGAATTGATTATTTTGGAGAATCGTCAATCTCATGATGAATCCAGAATATCAGAAATCGAAAATATTATTGATGCTCAGGTATTCAATACGCAACATTTCGAATTGGTTGGGGAAGAAGCATCGAACATTACAGATGCTGATTTTAGAGAAAATGTGACTCGAGCAAAAGCACATTGTAAAAGGGGAGATGTATTCCAATTGGTATTGTCTCGCCAATTTCAACAAGAATACAAAGGAGATGAATTTAATGTGTATCGCGCCTTGCGATCTATCAATCCGTCGCCTTACTTATTCTATTTCGATTACGGTTCATTTAAACTGATGGGTTCTTCACCAGAAGCGCAAATCAAAATTCATAATAATAAAGCCATTATCAATCCCATTGCGGGAACGTTCCGCCGAACTGGAGATATGTCTCAGGATATTCAATTGGGTAAGAAATTATCCCAAGATAGAAAGGAAACCGCAGAACATGTGATGCTGGTCGATTTGGCTCGGAATGATTTGAGTAAACACTCACATAATGTAAATGTTGATGTCTTTAAAGAGGTACAATACTTCAGTCATGTCATCCATCTAGTATCCACAGTTTCGGGTGAGTTGAAAGGAAATCCAGTAGAAATTGTAAGTGATACTTTTCCGGCAGGAACCCTAAGTGGTGCGCCGAAATACAAAGCCATGCAATTAATTGATCGATATGAAAATCAATCGAGAGGATTCTATGGTGGTGCGGTCGGAATTATTGGACTGTTTGGGGATGTGAATTTGGCCATTGCGATTCGATCGTTCGTGAGTAAAAACAATGTGTTGTATTCGCAAGCTGGTGCAGGAATCGTTATTCATTCCGATGAGGAAAAAGAATTACAGGAAGTAAATAATAAATTAGCGGCTCTCAAAAAGGCGTTGGTGTTAGCAGAAAAAATTTGATATGGAAATATTAGTTTTAGACAATTACGATTCGTTCACCTATAATTTGGTGCACATGATTGAGAAAATCACCGGAACTTTTCCGTCGGTTTTTAGAAATGATGAAATTGAAGTTTGTGATATTGAAAACTATGACTTAATTGTGTTATCGCCAGGCCCGGGAATTCCAGAGGAAGCAGGAATTTTAAAAAAGGTCATTAAAACCTATGCGGGTAAAAAGCCAATTTTTGGAGTGTGTTTAGGATTGCAAGCAATTACCGAAGTGTTCGGAGGAAAAATTGAAAACTTAGACGATGTATATCATGGTGTTGCGACCGAAATGACGCTAACAGAATCATCTACTATATTTAAGGATGTACCTGAGAAATTTCAGGCTGCAAGGTATCATTCATGGATTGCTTCTCGTACGGATTTCCCGAATGAATTAAAAGTAACTGCTATTGATGATGAAAATAATATTCAGGCATTAGAACATGTTTCATATCCAGTTTATGGGGTTCAGTTTCATCCTGAATCAATATTGACAGATGTTGGGGAGCAAATTGTAACCAATTTTATTGAAGCGCATTCCAAATGAAACAAATCTTAAACGAATTATATCAACAGAAGCGCTTATCCAAAGCCGAGGCAAAGCAGATTTTAATTGATATCGCTGCCGAGAAATATAATGATGCACATTTGGCTTCATTTATGACGGTGTTTATGATGCGCCCTATTACTGTGGATGAGTTGGCCGGATTTCGAGAGGCGTTGAAAGAATTAGCAATAAAAGTCGATTTATCTGAATTCAATGCCATTGATATTGTTGGAACAGGAGGAGATGGAAAGGATACCTTCAACATTTCAACATTAACGTCTTTTATAGTGGCTGGAACTGGTCAGAAAGTAACCAAACACGGAAATTATTCGGTCTCGTCTCAATCAGGATCATCAGATATGTTGGAGAGCTTTGGTTATGAATTCACGAATGGTGAATCTGTGTTAAAAAAGCAGTTAGAAAAGGCGAATATTTGTTTCTTGCACGCACCCAAATTTCATCCGGCGATGAAAGCGGTAGCTCCAACTCGACGGGCGCTTGCTCTCAAAACATTCTTTAATATGTTGGGTCCATTGGTGAATCCTAGTTCGCCAAAGAATCACATGTTAGGAACCTTTAATTTAGAAGTAGCACGATTATACAATTATATCCTTCAGGAAGAAGGTGATAATTACGCGATTATCCATGCTTTAGATGGGTATGATGAAATTTCGTTGACGGGTTCATTTAAAGTGTATACGAGATTGGGAGAGAAGTTAGTTACACCTGCGGATTTAGGGATGAGATATGTTGATCCATCAGCGATATTTGGAGGTAATAATGTGGCAGAAGCCGCTCAGATTTTCAAATCGATTTTGAGTGGTGATGGAACCGAAGCTCAGAATAATGTAGTACTAACCAACGCGGCATTCGCACTTCAAATTGTGGATTCGAATTTATCGTTTGAAGATGCTTTTGACACTGCGAAGGATTCATTATTTGGAGGAAAAGCAAAACAATGTTTAGAAAAATTAGTAGAGAAATAAAATGACGATTTTAGATAAAATTATTGCCTTCAAGAAAAAAGAGGTTGCTAAAATTAAGAAGGAAGTACCAGTAAAAAAGTTGGTCGAAAGTCCGAAGTTTAAGCGAACACCTATTTCTTTAAAAAAGTCATTGTTAGAAGTAGGATCGACCGGAATAATTGCTGAATTCAAAAGGCAATCGCCATCCAAAGGGATTATTAATGATAAAGTATCTGTTACTGAAGTGACGAAAGGCTATTTGGATTCGAATGTCGCTGCTCAAAGTATTTTGACCGACACCTCATTTTTTGGTGGAAGTATTGCTGATTTGTTAGAAGCAAAAACGATTAATCAATATAAACCTATTCTTAGAAAGGATTTTGTAATCGATGGTTTCCAGATTGTGGAAGCGAAAGCCATTGGTGCTGATGTGATTTTGTTAATCGCCACTTGTCTAACTGCTCAGGAATTGAAGAATTACGGCAACTTAGCGAGTGATCTTGGAATGGATGTTTTGTATGAAGTGCATTCACAAGAAGATTTAGATAAGATTTCAGATTTGGATAATAAAATCATCGGAATCAATAACAGAAATTTAAAAACCTTTGAAGTGGATTTAGACCATTCTATTCAGCTGGCAAATCAAATTCCAGATTCAAGTATCAAGGTTTCTGAAAGTGGTATATCCGATCCAAGAATCATTACAGGGCTAAAAGAGTATGGTTTCCAAGGATTCTTAATCGGTGAGAATTTTATGAAAGCTGAGAATCCAGGTGAGGCTTGTCAGGAGTTTATCAATCAAATTCGATAAGACATGAAATTGAAAGTTTGCGGAATGAAACATGAAGATAATATTCAGTCTATTGCTGAATTACAACCCGATTACATGGGGTTTATTTTCTATGCGAAATCCAAACGGAATTTTGAAAATTACATTCCTAAGCTTTCAAAAGAGATGAAGAAAACAGGTGTTTTTGTAAATATGCCTGTTGCTGAAATCATAGAGAAAATCGAGCAACATGATCTTCAGGCTGTTCAGTTACACGGAGACGAATCCGTAGCAGAGATCAAAGAATTAAAATCGGAAAAACCGAATATTGAAATTTTAAAAGTATTTGGGATAAAAGATGAATTTGATTTTTCAACTCTTGAAGATTATGAAGATGAGGTTGATTATTTTCTGTTTGATACCAAAGGAAAAGAACGAGGAGGTAACGGTGAAAAATTTGATTGGTCTGTGTTAAAAAAGTATCATTTGGAAACTCCATTTTTTTTGAGTGGCGGAATTTCTCCTGATGATATCGATGCAATTAATGAAATAACAAATTCGGGATTACCGATTTATGGATTAGATATCAATAGTAAATTTGAAATCGAACCCGGATTAAAAAATATAGAAGCAGTGAGACGCTTCAAAAACAATTTGAACAAATTATGAGAACAAAGTTTCAACCGGATGAAAACGGATACTTTGGGCAGTTTGGAGGAGCTTATATTCCAGAACTGTTGTATCCAAATGTAAAAGAGATTGAAGATAATTACATCCAGATTATTGAATCGCAAGAGTTTCAAAAGGAGTACAAAAGCTTGTTGAAGGATTATGTAGGTAGACCTTCCCCATTGTACTATGCGACGCGATTATCAGAAAAATATGGAGCACATATTTATTTGAAACGCGAGGATTTAAATCACACCGGAGCACATAAAGTAAACAATACTATTGGTCAGATTTTGATTGCCAAAAAACTCGGTAAAACTCAGATTATTGCCGAGACAGGTGCAGGTCAGCACGGTGTGGCTACCGCTACAGTTTGCGCATTGATGGGAATGGATTGTACCGTTTTTATGGGCGAAAAAGACATCGTCCGCCAGGCACCCAATGTTGCTCGAATGAAAATGTTGGGAGCAAAGGTGGTTCCTGCAACCAGCGGAAGTAAAACCTTGAAAGATGCTACCAATGAGGCGATACGACATTGGATTCAGAATCCGCATACCTTTTATTTGATTGGTTCGGTTGTAGGTCCTCATCCACATCCAGATATGGTAGCAAGATTACAAGCCATTATTTCTGAAGAGATGAAATGGCAGTTGAAAGAAAAAACGGGTAGTGAGAATCCGGATACAATAATTGCCTGCGTGGGTGGAGGAAGTAATGCAGCTGGAGCGTTTTATCATTACTTAGAGGATGAAGAGGTAGAACTAATTGCGGTTGAAGCAGCAGGTTTGGGAGTTCATTCTGGAGAAAGTGCAGCTACTTCTCAATTGGGAGAAGTCGGAATTATCCACGGAAGTAAAACGATTTTAATGCAGGATGAATATGGTCAAATTGTAGAACCGTATTCTATTTCTGCGGGATTGGATTATCCGGGTGTTGGTCCTTTACACGCATTTCTTTTTGACACCAAACGAGCAAAATTTATGAATGCTACAGATCAGGAAGCGATTGATGCTGCTTTTGAATTGACCGAAATAGAAGGAATTATTCCTGCACTTGAAACGGCACATGCCTTAGCTGTCCTAGGTAAAATAGAATTAAAATCAGATCAGGTTGTTGTCATCAACTTATCGGGTAGAGGAGACAAGGATTTAGAAACCTACATGAAACATTTGAAAGACTAATGAATTCAATAGCAAAACTTTTAAAGGAGAAACCATCAAAGGTTTTATCCATATATTTTACTTCGGGATATCCAGAACTAAATGATACCACCCGAGTTATCGAAAACCTAAGTAAATCTGGGGTTGATTTTGTCGAAGTGGGCTTACCATATTCAGATCCTTTAGCGGATGGTCCAACCATTCAGGATAGTTCCACAGTTGCATTAAAAAATGGAATCAATTTGGATATCGTTTTTAATCAATTGATGGAGATTAAAGCTCAAAACACGACTCCATTAGTGATTATGGGATATTTAAATCAGGTGATCAAGTACGGAGAGCACAAGTTCTGTGAGAAAGTGGTTGCTTGTGGAATTGACACTGTGATTCTTCCGGATTTACCTATGGTAGAATATGAAAATCACTATAAAGAGTTGTTTGATAACTATGGAATCAACAATGTCTTTTTAATTACACCTCAAACATCCGAAGAAAGAATTCGCAAAATTGATTCGTATACCAATAGCTTTATTTATATGGTAGCCTCGAGTTCGATTACGGGTGCTAAAGGAGAAATTTCTGATGGACAAATTCAATACTTTGAGCGAATCCAAGCCATGAATTTAAAAAGTCCATTAATCATAGGATTTGGTATCTCCAATCATGATACTTTTTCAAAGGCCTGTGGATATGCAAACGGAGCTATTATTGGTTCGGCGTTTATAAGACATCTAGAGCGAGAAGGTGTGGACAGAATATCAGTATTTACTTCACAAATATTAGGTTCTTAAGAATCTGAATTAGATAAAATAAAAAAGCCCAAAGAATGACTTTGGGCTTTTTTGATATTATATTTTTCGTCTAGTTGGTATCGACAACAATTACGCCATTCGCTCCTCTGGAACCATAAGCAGCAGCATCTGGACCTTTTAAGATAGTCACTTTACGAATCTGCATTGGAACAATATTTCCGAAGAAATCTTGGCTTACCTGAACTCCGTTAACAATGAATAAAGGAGTAGTGCTTCCGTTTACAGTATTGAATCCACGGATTGTGATTTCGTTACTTGTTGAAACATCAACACCAGGAACACGACCTCTTAAATAATCGTAGATGTTACGAAATTGAACAGGGTCTAAAGTCTTTTTATTTACGTCATTAAAAACTTGAAATTCTTTGTTTTTACGCAAATTAATCACAACTTTTTGTTCTCCTTTGTAAGCTACTTTTTTGATACCTATAGTTGGTGAAAAAGCTGATATCGTTTTTGGAACTTCGTTCAATTTTATTCTAAAATATCCATTTTTATTAGTCAGCATTTTCTGCTTTACACCATTAATCAAAATAACTGCACCTGGAACCGGACTTTTCGTCTCATCTTGCACGTATACCATTAATTTCACGTCGCCCTCGGTCTGAGCGAATGATATTCCGGAATAACTGAATAGTATAGCGAGAAGTAATAATTTTATCGTTTTCATATCGATGTTTTTTTAGCTACACAAATTTACAATACAGTAAATGTTTCGTCCACAAAAAACTGTTAAAGTTCATCGAATTAAAATACCTTCTCACCGTTAACGTAAGTCGCTACAGCTTTGGTTGTTGGTATTTTGCTTTCTTCAATTTTCATGATGTCATGGCTTAAAATGGCGAAGTCAGCAAACTTACCAATCTCAATACTACCTTTCTCATTTTCTTCGAAATTTGAATATGCTGCCCAAATGGTCATTCCGCGAAGCGTTTCTTCACGACTTAATGCATTCTCCATTTGATAACCTCCTTCTGGATAACCTTCCAAATCTTTTCTCGCAACCGCAGCATAAAAAGTTAAAAACGGACTTACTTTTTCTACAGGGTAATCTGTTCCTAAAGCAACCATTCCATAAGTGTCAAGTAGTTTTTTAAAGGCATAACCACCTTTGATTCTTTCGGCGCCTACACGATCTTCTGCCCAGTACATATCTGAAGTGGCATGTGTCGGTTGAATAGACGGAATCACATTTTCGAATAATTCAAAATCATTCATACCCACAATTTGCGAATGCTCATTTCTCCATCTTCTATCTTTTGCATTTACTGATTTTAAGGCTTCTTCATATACTTTTAGAACCCAATAATTCGCTGAATCTCCAATGGCATGGGTATTCATTTGAAAATCTGAAGCAGCAATTTGTTTTGCAATTTCTGAATAGCGTTCTGGCGGATAAATCAATGCACCGAAATGATTATCTCTATCTGAATAAGGCTGCTTCATTGCTGCTCCTCGTGAACCCAACGCACCATCGCCATACACTTTAAACGATCGAACATTTAAACGATCTGTTTTATAAATTCCTTTTTTGATGTAATGATCCAAATTTTCTTGAGTTGCCGAAACCATTGCATACACTCTGATTTTAAGATCACCAGCTTTTTGCAACGAATCAATTAAGTTAATTGGTAATTGACCTAATCCAGCATCGTCTACTGTTGTTAATCCGTAACTAAAATTGATTTTTTCGGCCTCAATTAATCCGTTGATGGCTTCCGCTTTTGTAGCTTCAGGAATTTTAATAAAGTCCATGGCACGATCAATTAAAACTCCAGTTAATTTGCCATTCTTAGTAATAAATTCTCCTCCTGTTACTTGCTTTGGGAACTTTGTTTCAGATAATCCAGAATATTGTAAAGCGGCTTCATTTACCAATAGGGCGTGTCCGTCAACTCTACGAACAGCCACAGGTGTATTTGGGAAAAGTTTGTCTAATTTTTCTTTAGTTGGAAATTCTTTCACAGGCCAATCGTTTTGATCCCATCCACGACCTGTAATGTAATTTACCTTTTTCTCATCCTTGAAATCTGACAGGCGCTGTAATACTTCATCATAACTTTTTGTCCCTTCCAAATCTACTTTTTGCAATTGAAGTCCAAAACGAAAGAAGTGACAATGCGCGTCAATAAGTCCGGGAACAATGGTTTTATTTTCGGCATCTACAGTTTTTGTAGCTGTAAATTTGCTTTGGATTTCTTCATTTGATCCTACAGCAACAAACTTTCCGTCTTTTACCGCAAATGCTTGAGCAGTATCAAAATTTTCATTGACTGTATATGTGTTGGAATTGATGACAATTAAATCAACAGATTCACTTGTGCATTGACTTAAAGTAAATATAGAAAGGCAAAGAATGATTAGTTTTTTCATGAGTTTAAATAGATTAATAAAGCTCCGATCATTAAAACAAATTGAATCGGAATTCGAATAAGTGCTAGTTTTTTTGAGCCAATGGCTGGTTTCTCCTTTTTATAATCCCAAATATGGATAAACAATAAAAAGAATAATAATATGATGATTGATAACGATGCGATTTTTGCAGATTCATCTGAAAATAATGCTGCTCCTAAGGCAAATTCAATAATACCGACCAAATAGTTGGATAGGAGTTTAGGAAAGGGTTTTGGAATAAACTTATTGAAGAATTTTGGTTTCACAAAGTGCATTATTCCGGCAAAGCAGAAAAATATCCCATACACTATTTTTAAGGCAAAAATCAAATCGTAAGTTATGGTTTAACAGTTTGATTTTGATACAGATACTTATCCATTAGATAGATGATACTAGTCATTGATGCGCTACCTAATTCTAGTTCACGTTTGTTTACTTTATCAAAGGTGTCACGACTTGTATGATGATAATCGAAGTACCGCTGACTATCGGGTCTGTATCCGACAAGAGTCACTCCATCGTCACGCAATGGAGAAATATCTGCACCAGATCCACCTTTTAAGATATCATGAAGTCCATACGGCGCTAAAAGCTTTTTCCAGCTTTTTAATAGACCCGTATTTTTTTCATTGGCGTCAATTGAGAATCCGCGTGGCGTATGTCCTCCAGCGTCAGATTCTAGTCCAGCAATATGGTTTTCTTTATTCACCTTTGCTAAACGAGCATACTCTTTTGCCCCTCTTGTTCCATTTTCTTCATTCATAAAGAAAACAACGCGAAGGGTATTCTTCGGACGGATTCCGTTTTTCAAAAATAAATAGGCCACTTCTAATGATTGTACTACTCCGGTTCCGTCATCATGTGCACCTTCACCTAGATCCCAAGAATCCAAATGACCACCAACGACAATTATATTTTCTGGAGTTTCAGATCCTTTGATTTCACCAACTACATTAAATGATGGTACATCTGGCAATGTTTGACAATTCTGTTTGAAGAAGAATTTTAAATTTGGATTTGTTTTTAGATCCGCACTCAATTTTTCTGCAGCTCTAGAACTAATTGCTGCCGCTGGGATATATTGATCTTTTGGAATATCTCCGTATCCCATAGTTCCCGTATGCGGATAATCATCCAGGCTGTTTGTCATAGATCTAACAATAACACCTACAGCTCCAAAAGGACCTACTACTGAAGCCCCTCGAACTCGTTGTCCAACACAACCTCCGTAGGCACTAAACGTATTGATTAAGGTATTATCGAAGGTACCATTAAAGAAAACGATTTTTCCTTTTGCTTTGTCGCCTAAAGCTCTCGCTTCTGCTAAATTTTTTACTTCAATTACCTCGGCAGTAACCCCATTTTTGGGTGTGGCTACAGAAAACCCTAAGGCACATACAGGTACATTTTTTCGTTTTCCATTAAGGGTATAGTAGGCTACCTCTTTATCGCCTCGTACCCAATGTGGAACCATTACGGGTTGAAGCCAAACAGAATCCATTCCAACATTTTTCATCAATTGTTCTCCCCATTCTACTGCCTTTTGTGCTTCTAGAGAACCAGATAATCGGCCTCCAATATTTTGGGTTAAGTCTCTAAGCCATTCGTACGATTGACCTTGAGTAAGAGCTGTATTAAAAAATTGCTTGATGTTTGTCGAGTCAATCTTTTCGTTTTCTGAAAGCGTGTTTGAAATTGGAAGGTTTGTGTTTGATTTTTGGCAGGATACTATAGAGATAAGTATCATCAAAGAAATAAGTCTTTTCATGTTAGTGTGATTTGCTAACAAAGTTAATGAACTTCGCTCGAAATAAAATACACCTCGATTTGACATTTCTTATTTGCGAAACAGAGAGATTTATTTAAAAATCAAATTTGTAGCTTAACCCAAGGATCGCTTGAAATCCTTGTACATCAAAATTGGCAAATTGCTGATATTGCCCGTTGATGAAATTATTCATCTTTACGAAAACAGTGAATTTATCATTGAAGTGATACCCACCATTTAAATTAGCATCCATAAAGCCAGCAATGGTTTGAATGTTACTAGTATTTGAAGGGTAAATACCACTATACAACGCATCTTTACGATCACCAAAGTAATTAATCGAGGCTGAACCATACCAGTTTTTCTTTTTAAACTTAGCTAAGATTGAAGCTTCGGTATTCGGTAAATTCGATGCTTCGGCTGAGTTTCGGGTGTCGAAAACATGATATTTAAGACTTGTAGAAACAGATAAATATTTTGATGCTTCATACTCTAATTCTCCAAAAAATGTCATGGTAATCACATCGTCATAAATTACAGAAAACGAGTTTCCATATTCAAATCCTTTTAAATCAATTCCGTTCTGCGAAGTTGTCGCTCCATCCGATTTTGAATTATTTCGAATAAATAAAGGTTTGTCTTCTTCATTTTTTCTACTGATGCCGAGGTGTATGCTTAAATCATTAGTAGCTAGAGCATTCAACCCACTGAAGGCATGATACTTCATGTTGGTTTGGGTCATAAAAAGTGTAGGAGATACAAACGGATTCTGTTCTGTTAAGGATGCAAAATTGTTAGTTGTTAATCCGCCAGATATTCCACCATACATGCTTACAAAATCTTTGACAATTGGAAATTGAATTTTTAGATCCGGATACACCAAAAAGTGTTGTAGATCATTTTCCATATCAAAAGAAAGGAAAAGTTTCGTTCCTAAATCAATATCTATTGCTCCCCATTTCAATTGGTATTTCGGACTCGCATTCAGGGTTAAAAAATGATGGTCTAATGGGGAGTTTGAACTATAACTCTGCTGAAACCTTCCTCTTAAATATTCCATTCGGGTTGAAATGGAGATTTCATTTGAATTACGAAACAAAAAATCAACAGGGAATTTAAAAATAGCCGATCCATCAGCATATAGTTCAGAACTGTTCCAAGCATCATTAAAATATTGCAAATTCAATTTGACAATTTCAATTTTGGAATCGTCAAAACTGATTTCACCTCCTAAATTAAACTGATTGTAATTTTGCTGTTCTTCAATTTGACCAATTGCAAACGGACTAAAATTTAGGTCTGGCAACCCATACCAATTGTATGAATTTCGCTTGGCTGACAGATACGTTTTCCATTTGTAGAATCGTTCATTCTGACTATAAAATAAAGTCGATTCGATATTCGAAAAGGTGCTATTTAAAACAGAGTTTCTAAGGTTTTCTTGCGACCCTGAATACTTTAAATGCAATCTAAAAGCATTTTCAAATTTGGAGTTGTAATGGAAATACATTTCGGCGTAAGGAGAAGCGTAATTACCATACCCTAAAGCCACAAAATTGTTGAATATTCGTTCTTTGACCCCAATATCAATGCCTTTTACTACTCCCGTTTTTGGAACAAAAGTCGATGCTACAGGAGCCGAAAAAATACTGTACTCCAATTTCTTTCTCTTCGATTTTTCAAGAATTTTAATCGTAGGTTTTTTTACGATTTTATTGGCATCAGCAATCTTCGGATTGTATCGGGTTTCAATTTCAACAACCTCTGTTTTGACAGTGTCTTTCTTTTTGGAATTATCTTGAGCTACAATTCCAACAACAGAACAAAAACAAATAAATGGGAGTATTTTTTTCATTAATTTTTATTTGGGGATGTTATAGAAGTGTTGGTCTTGGCTTCGTTTTCTTTTATGATTTTCAATTCAGTTTCCGCTTCTTTCACCAAATCCTCATACTGTGTAAAATTCTTGATGATGTTCTCCAGGATGAATGTGGCTTGGTAGGCATCTTTTAATTGGTAATAATTCTTGGCCATAATGATATAGCTCTTCACACCCCAGTATTTGTAATTAGCATAATTTGAAATTAGATTCTGAATGATCGTATTCGAACCTGTGTAATCTTCGTCTTCAAAAGCAAATAATGCATTGTAGTACATGGCTTCTGCCTTTAATTCCCCTTTCGCTTCTTTCTCTATATTTTCGAAATATTCTCGAGAGGTATCAAAGTCCTCCGTTTTATAGGATGTTCTTGCAATAATTACTTTAGCATCCAACAATAAGGTTTCATCTGTCGGATCTTTTGCCGTCACTTTTTTGGCATAATCTAGCGCTTCCTTGTATGATTTTGTGCGATAATAAGCCTTCATTAAATTGCTTTGAGCGAATAAAACATTCGAAGTTTCGTAGGCTTCTAATTCCAGTTTTTCCAAATTTGGAATGGCTTCATAAATATCATCTAACTCTAAATAAATTTGTGAAATTTTAGCTAAGGATGTTTCCCTATATTCAGTTATTCCTTCTTTGATGACGGCTAAGAAATACGGTTTGGCTTTCGGATAATCTTTTTGTTCAAATAATACATTTCCGAGATAAAAGTTTGCCTTAATAAAATGATTGCCCTTCGGATATTTAGATAAGTACCGTTCTAAATTTCGAATGATAATACCTTTGTTTATACCTTGTAAATAATTCTTTTCAGCAATTTGAAATGTTGAGTTATCTAACTCATCTTCAGACACTTTTACAAAAGACAAGGTGTTTACCCATTGTACATATTCATCCAATCGATTTTCGTCGATATATATATTTTTTGCATTGGTAACTGCCTGGATTGCTTCTTTCGTATTTGGAAATTTAGAGGCTACAGCTTTATATTTTTCAAGTGCCTTTGTATTTAAATCATCGTTATAATACAATAATCCTTGTCGTATAAGTGACCTCGAGATAAAAGGGCTTCTCGGGTATTTCGATAATAAGCGATCGTATGCTTGATGCGCTAATTGGTGATTTTTTATTTTGGTATAGGTGCTTGCGAGCTGAAATAAAGCGTCGTCTTTTAGATTAGAAACGGCAATTTCATTTACTAGTATTTTAAGCCTTCTGATCTTTTGTTCGTTTTCATTTAAAAAACCATAACTCATTGCGATTTGATAGGTAGCATAATCCACGCCTGGATAATCGTTTTGAATAATTTTGTTATACGATGCTATGGCCTGATTGTAATTCGTAAGGGCATAATTACAGTCACCTTCTCGTAATCGAGCATCTGCCAAATAATTAAAATCATCATTTTCATTAGCTAAGAATGAAGAGAAATAGGGGAGCGCATTTTTGTAATTTTTCTGTTTGAAAAATGCATATCCGATTTGATAATCCAGAAAAGGGTGTTCTTCTAAAGATTCTTTTGATGCTGATTTTTTTAGTTCTTCAAACAATGAAATAGCTTCTTCAAAATCACTTAGTGCGAAATAAGATTCGGCGAGCCAATATTTACCGGATGCATATACTTTCGAATTTTCACTTCGCGTGGCTTCTCTTAAATATGGTAAAGCCTCAGTAGTTTTATTATCATTAAAAAGTTGGATTCCTCGATACAATGAAACTTCTTGAATGAGCTTTCTGTTGTTGACGGATTTTCGTTTGTTCAAATAATCTAAGGCTCCTTGGTAGTCTTGCTGATGAACGAAAGAACTAACTACAAGATTATTGATTTCTTCAAATTGCGGTGAATTTGGATAATTTTTCAAGAAATCTTGAAGTACCTGAGATACTGGTTCGAAAGGATTTCCTTCTTCATAGCTCAACTTCGCATAATTTAAAGCAGCGTCTTCTTTAATTTTTACTTCGAAATTAAGTTCGCTTGCCGATTTGAAAGCATTAAGTGCTTCGGACTTTTTACCCGTATTCAGATAACACTCTCCAAGATGATAATATGCGTTTTGTGCAACAGAATTCTTTTCGTCAATGATTTTATTGAAATATCTAATCGCGTTTTCGAAATCATTTTGTTTGTAGTAGGCATAACCTAAAATGTAATAATCGGTATTGTTCCATTTCCCTCGTTTTCCTTTGTAACCCAATAAATACGGAATAGCTTCTGCATATTTTTGTGTATTGAAATAACTTTCTCCAACAATCTTAGAAATTTCAGAAATGTCTTTTCGCTTTGCGTTTTCTAGAAGCTTTGTCCCGACTTCAATACAGCGCTCGAACTTCCCTGCTTTAAAACTAATATCGAGCAAATAGTAAGAGATCTCTGCTTTGTAAGAATCATTGTCAGCGATTTCTTTCAAGGTCGATTCTGCCACACCGTAATCTTCTAATTTATACGCAATAAATCCGTAATAATAGCGAGCGTCATTTCCATACTTACCATCATTTAAAAGAGGTAAAAACTTATCCTTTGCTAACTTAAGTTGATTAGCTACAAGTAATCCGTAACCCATTTTAAAGAACAATTCATTCCGATTTTCTTTCGATAAATAATCAGTATTTACCTTTTGAAACCACTTTAAAGCATGGGCTGCTTTCTTATTGGCGAAATAATAATTCCCGATATTGAAATATGCCTTGTTTTTTTTATTACTATTCGGATATTCAGCAACAAATTCTAAAACTTTTGAATCGGCTTTATCCTGATTTAGTTTTATTGAACACATCGCGTCATAATACGATGCATCAGCCTTAAGGTTACTTTTTTGGGAAGCATTTTCAGCAATGGTGACAAAACTCAATTGCGCAGCTGCGTAGGCCTTATTGTTGTATAACTTTAGGGCTTTGTCAAATTGATAATTTAAATTTCCAATTGCTGTTGATTGTTGAGCCGAAACGGAATTAAATCCGATTGAAAACAATAGAAAAAGAAAAACAATTTGGGTGATACCTTTCATCAATTTTAGATTTGCTTCACATAAATAACGAACATTTTTTAATTTTGTTGAATAGAAGATTTAAAAAAATATTTTTCATACTTTCACTAACTCTCTAAAGGAATTCACATCATATTTAACTTTCATGAGTAATCCGGTTTTACAACTTTCAAACGCAGATATTTATCAACGAGATAGTTTGGTGTTGTCTAAAGTGAACCTAACCATTAATCAAGGTGAGTTTTACTATTTAATTGGAAAGACGGGCTCTGGAAAAAGTAGCTTGATGAAAACCTTATATGGTGATCTACAGTTGAAAATGGGTATGGGTAATATTGTTGGTTTTGATCTTAAAAAACTGAAAGAGAGCCAAATTCCGTTTCTACGGAGAAAACTCGGAATCGTTTTTCAGGATTTTAAATTATTAAGTGAACAAACGGTATTTCAAAATCTTGAATTCGTATTGAAAGCCACTGGGCTAAAGAACAAGAGTGAAATAAAGGATAAAATTAATGAGGTTCTAGAAAAGGTGGGGATGAAGGAGAAATACTACAAAAAAGCCTTTGAATTATCTGGTGGTGAACAACAGAGAGTTGCTATCGCTAGGGCTTTATTGAATGATCCTGAATTGATTTTGGCTGATGAGCCTACAGGAAATTTAGATCCGAAAACCTCTCTGGAAGTCATGGAATTACTGAATGACATTCATAAAAGTGGGAAAACCATTCTGATGGCTACTCACGACTATCAATTAATCATCAAATACAAGCATAAGGCAATTAAATGTGAGGGTGGTAAACTGTTCGAAGTTGCCCAAAATATTCCAGCCTAATGCTATCTGTCTTAATTCCTTCTTACGACACGAATATAATTCCACTTTTTGAAGAATTACATCATCAGTTAATGGATTCAGAATTAGATTTTGAGATTATCTGTATTGATAATGCTTCCAGATCAGAAAAATGTATCAAGAATCAAAAGGTGAATAACATGGTGAATTGTCGCTATCTTGAAAATCAAACGGATGTAGGGAGAAGTGCGATTCGAAATCAATTAGCATCCGAAGCTAAAGGAGATTGGTTATTGTTTTTAGATGATGACGTGATGCCGACGAATTCTGATTTTATATCAACTTATAAATCAGCAATGAATTCAAATAATGAGGTGGTTTCTGGCGGACTTCGATATGAAGATGATTCGCCTCAAAAGGGGCATTTACGTTACAAATACGGAATTAAACATGAACAAATCGATGCGAAAACACGTAGTCAAAATCCATATAAATTCTTTTTGGCTTCTAATTTATTGATATTAAAAAAGTTGTTTGAATCCATTAAATTCAATGAAGAAATTTGGCAATATGGATATGAAGATTTGTTGTTTTCTAAAGATTTAGAATCAAAGAATATTTCCATTCAACATATTGATAATCCTGTATATCATTTGGGAATTGATGAAAATGAGGTGTTTGTTGAAAAGAGCGAACATGCCATTCGAAATATGCATACATTGATAAAAAAAGGGATGTTAAATGCTGGTGATACAAACATCTATAAGGTTTACCAACGATTTAAATCATTAGGTCTTTTGTGGTTCCTTCGAGTTTTTTTAACTCATTTTAGAAACAAGGCGATTCAAGGATCTTTATTTTATTTCAATTTGTATCGGCTATCTTATCTATCTAGATTATTGAAAAATTCTCAATAATTCTTTCTCCTGATTTTCCCAAATTAATTCTTTTCCTGCCTTTTTTAGTCCTGCAGAAAAATCCTTTTGTAATATTGATTTAATTTGAGATGCTAATTCTTGAGGATTTCTACTTTTAACTACCTCACCAACTTCAAAGTTTTCGACGATGATTTTCATTTCTGGTAAATCAGAAATTAAAATTGGAATTCCGGCTTGGATATAATCAAAGATTTTATTGGGCATTGCAAATCGATAATTTAATCCTAAATCTTCTTCTAAACTGATACCGATTGAAGCAAAGGGAGTAACTTTTTTCAATTCCTTCGGATGAACTTTTCCTATGAATTCAATCTGATTTTGAAGATTTTTTTCAATAACTCTTCTTTCCAAATCATTTCTGATATCTCCATCTCCGATCAGTACTAGTTTACAATTGGATAAATACTCCATTGTATCGATCATAAGTTCCAATCCGCGTCCCACATTCAAGGCTCCTTGGTACAAAATAATAGGTTTTGATTCCTTGTCAAAAGGATTAGCCATTTTTGAATCCAAATTCACACTTGCATTTGGGAGATTTTTAATGGTAATGAAATTTACCTTGTACTTTTCCTTATAAAAATCAGTAATCTTTGATGATACCGTAATGCCATGTTGTTGCCTCGGAATTAAACTATTTTCCAGCCATTTCCAAATGGATTTTACGAATGGTCGATGAACCAATTCAGGAATTTCACTAAACAATTCATGACTATCAAAAACAAGCTTCTTGCTTTGTAGCCGACTCACCATTTGATTTGGGAGCAAGGTATCAAGGTCATTTGCCAGAAGGATGTCTTTTTTCGTGAATAGTATTTTAAAAAATAATCTAATGTTGAATTCAAGATAAAATAGAAACCCTTTGTTGAAAACCAGTTGAATCAGTTCAACTTTATAGTTGAATTGAGATGGGTTTGAGTTTTTCTGTTTCCGTCCGATAACATGAATTGAAAATCCATTTTTGTGAAGCGTATTACAAACTTTTTGCACCCTTTGATCAAAGGTCAAATCGTTGCTAACGGAAACCAAAACTGTTTTCAAAAGTTGAATTTTATTCTAAGGTAGGAAATAATAGAAGAACGCACTATTCTTTTTGTTTAATGGTACTTTTTAAGTACACTGTCAATTGATACATCAAGTCTAAAATTAGTGTTACAAGTGTGATTGCAGGAATACCATAAGTAAAAATCCAGAATAGTTTCATAGCGGTTTGACCACCTTGAAATTCTGGTTTTCCAGAGAATGAAAATGATATATTTCCAGCTAATAAATAACAAACAGGGATCCATAGAATAGCCATAATTAGACAACCAATTAGTATCTTTTTTAGAATATTTCTAAATCCATTATGAACACGAATAAAAACTCCAAAATAAATTGAAGTAGGAAAAGCAATCATTCCCAACCATGTAATAAAAGTACCTGCAGGAACATATTTTGTGTCATGTAATGATAAGGTTAACCATGAAGATCCCGTCAGAAATAAATACAAAACCCCAATAAAAATGATTAATGAACTATAGAATTGAATTTTGTATTTCATTATCAATTATTTTAATTCGTTGAAAATAACTTCGTTTTGAAATTCCAGTTTAGAAAGGTGTCTAATGGTGTTGTTCCAGTCTAAAGGAGTCCAGTATTTAGGATATTTAATTGTCACTTCTTGTCCCATTAATCGCTTTTGAAGATCTTTAAGATCGAGTCCATTTTCTAGTCCTCGGTTGATGTAATAGCGTTGCTTTCTGTCTTTTAATTTGAAAACAACATCGAACCGTCCCCCTTCGTAGACATCCGTTACAATTCCTTTCGTTTCAATTGCATATTGTTCTTCTACAATTGGTACTGGTCTAAAGATAAGAATGAATGCGACAAAGATTAAGATTCCGAAAGTAATACCAATTTTTTTAAGCATAAGTTGTGTTTATTATGTAACATTAGAATTACAATTTAGTATTCTTAAAAAGAAATCCCCGATAAAATCTTCAATTTTATCGGGGATTATTTGAGACGTCGAGGCTAACTTACGTTGTTCTCGACTTACCAAAATTGCAAATCAAAATATTTTTGATTTCATGATTCTTCACCAGATTTGTTGAAGTAAACTTCGCAAATCATTGTAAGAATCATTTTAACAATTTTGGTCTAATGTGGAGACGCCGAGAATCGAACTCGGGTCCAAACAAGAAAACTAATAAATTTCTACATGTTTAGTTTATAATTAATTTTCGATGATATACTGACTAAAAACAATCTATATATCACTTAGTTTCTTTATTTCAAAAATATGTCGAAACTCATATTTTCTATGTTAACATTTACGATGTTTCTAACAGAACGCCGTTAACAAAGGCTTTCAAGAAACATTTAGCTTTTCCACCTTGTGGAACTAGGCTAACCCTACTATAATTCAGATTATGCAGCTAAAGCGTATTTATTTTCGCCGTTTAAA
>JBMHDU010000003.1:0-45953 GCA_049889235.1 Polaribacter sp. | reverse complement strand
GTCTTTAGTTATTGGCACAGACTTGATAGTACCCGGTAATTGTTTCGGAATTACTTTTCCGTTTGGCAAGGTGTCGTATTGAATATTGCTATTCGCACCAGCTTCAGCATACACCACATTTCCATCTTTGTCGATCATCTTTTTGGTAAATAAGTTTCCTCTAAAATAATTGAAGTCGTTTGCTTCGTTATCAATAATTGGACGATAAACATCAGCTACCCACTCAGCAACGTTTCCAGACATATCATACAATCCGAATCCGTTTGGTGGATAGGATTTAATTTTGATTGGAATATCAGAACCATCGGTACTCCATCCAGATAATCCGCTATATTGCCCTCTTCCTTGTTTGAAGTTGGCTAACTGATCACCTCTATATCGCTTCGATTTCGCACGAGTGTATTTTCCATCCCACGCATATTTCTTGCGACCTCTAATATTATTGTATTCTCTGTTTTCAATATTTGCTTTTGCAGCAAATTCCCATTCCGCTTCCGTTGGTAATCTGAACTTCTGTGTTAAGATTCCGTCTGCACGCGTGATCTTTCTTCCTTGGAAGGCATCCTTTGCAGGACGAACATCACCACGTCTTCGAGCTGTTTTTACACCTCTTTTGTACACCGTAGTATCTCCATCGAACAAGCGAGAGTCATCCGTTAGGAAAACTTCTGTATCGAAAAAGTTATTGATGGTATCTGCTTCAAAAATATTTTTGATGTGACCTTTATCGATTAAGGTTTTTAAATTCACCGCATTGGTACGCCACTTACAATACTCATTCGCTTGTAACCAGCTTACTCCGACAACAGGATAATCTGCATAGGCCGGATGTCTAAAGTAGTTGTCGGTTAAGATATCCGTATTTCCTAAACTCTTACGCCAAACTAAAGAGTCTGGTAAAACAGAGCTGTAGATGTTTTTGTATTTTTCTTCTGATGGAGGAAACACATCTTTGATGTATTGCACAAATAAGAAGTATTCTGAATTTGTTACTTCGGCTTCATCCATGTAAAACGAACGTACATGCATTTTTCGAGGGGTGGTATTCCAATCGAACATTACGTCATCTTGAACGGCTCCCATGGTAAAGGTTCCTCCTTCAACTGCCACCATCCCTGGAGGAGGTGTTTGTCCTTCAAAACTACCTTTGATGTAATTCCCGTATCTAGGGTCATTGAAACTTAAACCGGTTAGGGAAGACTTGCTTTTATTTGTTTTACTACATGAAACGAAGTAAAGGGAGAAAACAACTAAAATTAGGGCTCTTAAAACGTGTTTCATTCTTAATTTGAAATTTAGTGTGCAATTTACGATAAAATTGTACTTCACAACAAGCGAATCAATAATTTTGTACCCACTTGTTTTATACATTTGTTAACTAAACGATTACTTTTATTATTTAGTATATTTTCTGTGGAAAAGGCCAAAATATCTGAACATTTATTGCGTTATTTGAATGGCGGTATGAAGCGATTTTTCCTAATATTTACCATTCTATTTTCTTTGACGCAGTATTCCCAAGTTCAAAATTCGGTCTTGTTGGAAGGAACTTGGTATAAATTTTCTGTGGATACTACCGGTGTTTTTAAACTGGATCGTAATTTTTTAAGTCAGTTGGGAATCAATGTGAATTCCGTCGATCCGCGTAAAATTCATATCTACGGAAATGGCGGAACAATGCTTCCTGAGTTGAATAGTGAATCACGATATGACGACTTGCAGGAAAACGGAATTTATGTCGAGGGCGAATCGGATGGATCTTTTGATGCTGATGATTTCATATTGTTTTATGCCAAAGGTCCGCACGATTGGCGCGTAGAGCCGAATACGGGTTCTGCTATTCACCGTTTCAATATTTTTTCTGAAAAATCCTATTACTTTTTAACCATCAATGCTTCCGATGGTAAGCGTATTGGAACTCGTATTCCACCACTGGTAGTCTCTAGTAATCCGATCACCGAATATAATGATTACACTTTCTTTGAGCGTGATGAAATCAGTTTATTAGGTGCCGGAACACAATGGTTTTTTAATGAAGACCTGAATACGGTTTCTTCGGTTTCCTATACCATCCCTTTTGATAATCTGGTTCCCAATTCTGATGTTCGAATCAAAGTTCGAGGGGTAAGTAACTCTGTAGTCCCGACCTCGTTAAATGTAAATGCGAATGCTACGGATCTATTTACCCTAAACTTTCCGCAGGTCAATCCGAATTCCTTAACCAAGGCTTTTCCCATTGAGCGATCGGGAAATATACAAACAACCTCAAACGCGATTAATGTAACGCTTACTTATAATAATAGCGGGAATCCTTCTGCGGAAGCACATCTGGATTATATTGAGGTGCAAGGCAAAAAGAGTTTGATATTCACCGGAAAACAATTTTCATTTCGAAATTTTCAACAGGCCACTTCTCCTGATAATGTCGAATTTACCATCACCAATGGAGTCGATGCTTTTGATGTATGGGATGTGACCAATCCGATCACACCTCAGATTATTACCAATCAGACTTTTGTGGCCGATTTTAGCTTTGAGGATTTCGGCGGATCTTTAAAGGAATACGTGGTGTTGAGCGATGAAGATTTTTATAGACCCACTCTAGAAGATAATTCGAGAGTTGCCAATCAGAACTTGCATAGTCTTCGAGACATTAATTACGTAGTGATCACCAATCAGGAATTATCACAACAAGCACAGCGATTGGTCGAATACCATCAGACAAATTCCAATCTAACAGGACAAGTGGTATTGATTGATCAGATTTACAATGAGTTTGCTTCAGGTTCCGAAGACATTACGGGTATTCGAGATTTCCTAAAGTTTTTATACGATAATAATACATCCGCAGACGGAAAATTACAATATGTCTGCTTTTTTGGCGATTCCTCTTACGATTATAAAGATCGGATTCCGTCTAACAATAATATCATTCCGGTGAAGCTGTCTAACAATAGTTTTAACTTGGCGAGTTCCTATGTGACTGATGATTACTATGTAATGTTCGATTCGAATGAAGGAACCATGCAGTTATCCCATACCATTGATGTAGCTAGTAGCCGTATTCCGGTATCGACCATTGCTCAGGCAAAGGATGTGGTGGATAAAATCTTATCCTACTACAACCAAGAATCATTAGGCGATTGGAGAAATACCATCACCTTATTAGCCGATGATATCGATGTCGCCGGGGAAGAGTTTATCCAAGAGGGTGTTGAGAAAATTGCTGATGATATCAAAGTGAACAAACCTGTTTTCAATCTGTCTAAAATTTATATGGATGCCTTCGTGCAGCAAAACTCGGCAGGCGGGGAACGGTATCCGGATGTGAACAAAGCCATTACCGAAGCGGTCGAAAAAGGAACTTTAATATTAGATTATTTTGGTCACGGAGGAGAAGACGGATTTGCACAGGAGCGAATTTTAGATAAACCTCAGATTCAGGAGTTCAACAACTTAAAAACACTTCCGTTATTAATTACCATTACCTGTGATTTTTCCCGATTTGACAATCCAGCCCGAATTACCGCAGGTGAATTAACGTTCTGGAGTCGAAATGGGGGAGCGGCGAGTATGATCACCACCACGCGAGAGGTATTTATTTCGACCGGTCAGAACTTTAATGAGCAGATGATGCGAATTCTTCTCGGATTTAACGGAGAAGATCACACGATTGCCGAAAGTTTGAAAGAAACTAAAAATCAGTTTTCGAGTTCTCAGAAATTCTTCATTTATCATTTTGGAGACCCGGCCATGAAATTAGCCATTCCGAAACCGAATGTGAGAATCACTCGAATGAATGATAAGGATGTTACTCAGACTTTAGATACCATTAAAGCCTTATCGCGTATTAAGTTTGACGGAATCATTGTCGATCAGAATAACAATCCGTTGACGAACTTTAACGGAACCTTATCGACTACCATTTTTGACAAGCCAATCGATAAAACGACATTAGATAATGATGGTTTTGGTGTAACCATGACTTTTGATACGCAGAATAGTAAGATCTTCCGCGGAAAATCATCCGTAGAAAATGGTGCCTTTAGTTTTGATTTTATCGTACCGAAGGATATTAAAATCGCTTACGGAAAAGGGAAGATGAGTTTTTATGCTGAAAATGGATCCGAGGATAAAGGCGGATTCAATTTTGATATCACCGTAGGAGGAATAAACGAAAATGCTCCAGAAGATAATATTGGTCCAGAAATTTCATTATTTATGAATGATGAATCCTTTCTGGATGGTGGAAATACAAATTCGTCGCCCAACTTGATAGCGGTTTTAAAAGATCCAAGTGGAATCAATACATCCATCACAGCGGTAGACCATGATATTGTTGCAATTCTGGATGGAGATACCAATAATCCGATTATTCTTAATGATTTCTATCAAACCGAATTGAATGACTTTACCAGCGGAAAAGTGAATTATTTATTGCGTAATTTGGAGGAGGGACCACATACGCTTACATTAAAAGCATGGGATACGTACAATAATTCATCTGAAGCTACGTTAAATTTTGTTGTGGTTAGTGATGCTAACCTGAATTTAGAGAACGTATTAAACTATCCGAATCCGTTTGTTAATTATACAGAATTCTGGTTCAATCATAACAAGCCCAACGAGCCCTTAGAAGTTCAGGTTCAAATATTTACGGTATCTGGTAAATTGGTAAAAACCATTAATCAGCAAGTGCAAACCACCGGAAATTTATCGAGAGAGATTACATGGAATGGATTGGACGACTTCGGACAAAAAATAGGAAAAGGTGTATACATCTATAAATTAAAAGTAAAATCAACGATTAGCAATATTGTGTCGGAGAAATATGAAAAGTTAGTAATTCTTCAATAAAAATTAGATATTTGTTACAAAGCCAAACAGTCAATGAAAAAATTTATGCTCCTCATTGTGCTTTCCTTATGCACAACAAATAAAATTTCAGCACAAACAAATTCACAACAAACAGGAGGTATCACCACAGCAGCTCCATTCTTATTAATTCCGTCAGATGCACGCTCTGGAGGTATGGGAGATATGGGTGTAGCGACTTCTGCGGATGCGTTCTCATTATTCCACAATCCAGCGAAAATGGCATTCGGTAGCCGTCAGGTGTATGCCGGATTAACCTATTCACCTTGGTTACGAAATTTAACAGATGATATCTTTATTGGTAGTGCATCTTATATTAATAGATTTAGTGAGAATTCCGCTTGGGGTGCAGATTTCAAATATTTTTCTTTAGGTGAAATCAACCTCACCGACAACCAAGGAAACCCAAATGGCTCAATCAATCCGAACGAATTTGTATTATCTGGAGCGTATGCTTTAAAATTAAGTGAGACTTTCTCGATGGGGGTTGGTCTGAAATATTTACGTTCGAACTTAGCGTTTAACGGAACAGTAGGTAATGCCTTACAACCCATCAATTCCTTTGCAGTGGACGTATCAGGGTATTATCAATCCTTCGAAGAAAACTACGGAAGCTTTAACGGTCGATATAGAATCGGATTCAACATTACCAATATTGGTCCGAAAGTATCTTATGTTCCTGGTGAAGAAGATTTCATACCGACCAACTTGAAGTTTGGTGGTGGATTTGATTTCATCTTAGACGATTACAACATTATTTCTACGAATATTGAATTTACCAAATTGTTAGTGCCAACACCACCATTACGTGATGCCAACGGAAACATTATAGAAGGTAAAGACGATAACGTAGGATGGATTAGCGGTATTTTCCAATCCTTTGGTGATGCACCGGGTGGATTCAGTGAAGAACTGCAAGAATTCACCTATGCCTTAGGTGCAGAGTACCTGTATAACAATGCTTTTGCGTTACGTGCGGGGTACTTCCACGAAAGTCAAAATAAAGGAAATAGACAATATTTTACCATTGGTACTGGATTTAGAACCAATGCTTTAAATGTAGATTTGTCGTATTTAATCAACTCTTCGGATGTGAACAATCCGTTAGAAAACTCATTACGTTTCTCACTATCGTTTGATTTAGGTGAGATTTATGATGACTATTAGTAGTCAAAAAAAGAAATTGAAGCAGTCCTAACCGACTGCTTTTTTTTACCTTTAAGAAGATGAAAAAAATTGAATTCAGTACTCAGGCGACGAAATACGATTCATTTTCTGAATTACCCTCGGATGATCAGCGGTTAATGCAATCTGCGATAGCTGCAAAAACTGAAGCCTATTCACCCTATTCTAACTTCTCCGTAGGCGCCGCCATTCTGATGGAAAACGGAGAAATCATAACGGGTAATAATCAGGAGAATGCTGCCTATCCATCAGGGATGTGCGCAGAGCGAGTGGCCGTATGGAAAGCGGCAACAATGCATCCGAAAATGCGAATGATGGCCATTGCAATTGCTGCTAGTTCTGCAACTAAGATTGTTGACCGACCTGTAGGACCATGCGGCGCTTGCAGACAAACCTTATTGGAATATGAAATCAATCAGAAAGAACCTGTGAAAATGCTATTTATGGGCGAAAAAGGAGCTGTGGTTGAGGTAGAATCGATTACTAGTTTATTACCATTTAATTTCGATCATACTTATTTGTAAAAAAGTAAAATAATTTGGGTTAACTATTAACTCAATCTGTTATTTTTGCACATGCAACAAGACTACGTATTAATATTAGATTTCGGTTCTCAGTATACACAACTTATTGCCAGACGAGTTAGAGAACTAAATATTTACTGTGAAATTCATCCGTATAATAAGATTCCAGCATCCTTAGATAGGGTTAAAGCTGTGATTTTATCGGGTAGCCCGAATTCAGTTCGAGGAGAACAAGTATTACATCCAGATTTATCGAATATCAAAGGAAAATTACCATTACTAGCGGTTTGTTATGGTGCTCAGTATTTGGCACATTTCTTTGACGGAAGGGTGGATGAATCCAATACCCGTGAATACGGACGCGCGAATTTATCATATATCAAATATGATGAGCTGTTCTTTGAAGGAATTGAAGAAGGGAGTCAGGTGTGGATGAGTCATTCGGATACGATTAAGAAATTACCGACGGATGCCGTCCTATTAGCGAGCACAAAAGACGTTGAAAACGCAGCCTATAAAATTGAAAATGAAACCACTTACGGAATTCAATTTCATCCAGAGGTATATCATTCAACCGACGGTAAGAAATTATTGGCAAACTTTTTGGTTTCTATTGCACAGATTGAGCAAAACTGGACACCAGATTCTTTCGTAGAAACGACAGTTCAGGAAATCAAAGAAGAAGTTGGAGATGATAAGGTGGTCTTAGGATTATCTGGAGGAGTAGATTCTTCGGTTGCAGCCGTATTATTGCATAAAGCGATTGGAAAGAACTTGTATTGCATATTCGTGAACAACGGATTACTTCGTAAAAACGAATTTGAAAGTGTTCTTGCCCAATACGAAGGAATGGGATTGAACGTTAAAGGTGTAGATGCCTCTGAATTATTTTTGAAAAATCTTGCTGGAATTTCAGAACCAGAAGCAAAACGAAAAGTAATCGGTAACACCTTTATTGATGTGTTTGATGATGAAGCGCATCAGATTCAAGATGTGAAATGGTTAGCCCAAGGAACTATTTATCCGGATGTGATCGAATCAGTATCTGTAAACGGAGGACCATCAGCAACTATTAAAAGTCATCATAATGTAGGTGGATTGCCAGACTTTATGAAATTGAAAGTGATAGAGCCATTAAAATCAATATTCAAGGATGAGGTGAGACGAGTAGGTCGAACTCTTGGAATCTCACAAGATATTCTAGGTCGTCATCCGTATCCAGGTCCTGGATTAGGAATTCGTATTTTAGGGGATATAACAGCTGAAAAAGTTCGAATCCTTCAGGAAGTTGATGCGATTTTCATCAACGGATTAAAAGAGTATGGCTTATACGATCAAATTTGGCAAGCAGGTGCGATGTTGTTGCCAGTAAACTCAGTAGGTGTGATGGGTGATGAAAGAACCTACGAAAAAGTGGTTGCTCTTAGAGCCGTAGAAAGTACAGATGGTATGACGGCAGATTGGGTAGATTTACCACACAAATTTTTACAAAAAACATCAAATTCAATCATCAATAATGTGAAAGGGGTTAATCGAGTTGTTTACGATATCAGCTCTAAACCGCCAGCAACAATCGAATGGGAATAACAAATATGAAGCAATTAAAGTTTTTAGTTTTTTTATGTGTCCTGTCGTTCACAGTGTCCTGTGGTCAGCAAAAACGCTATATCCAATACAAAGTGAAAGAAGGGGAGACCATGAGCATTATTGCCAAGAAATTAAAAATGAAAAAGCAGGCTTTGAAGCGTTTGAATCCGGATGTGTCAAACGAACCTAAAGCCAATTCATTTATTGTTGTTCCAGAAAATAACTTAGTTCGTTATCAGAATAGCGACAAGTCCAAACAGATAGAAAAAGAGACCGATAGCCTAGCGAAAAAAGAACTAGCGGAGCAAATTATAAAGGATAGTATCGCGGCGGTGAATAATCAGTTTATCACTCATGAAATCAAAAATGGTGATACCTTCTTTAGTCTTTCTCAGAAATATAATGTCGCTACGGATTCATTATTTGCCTTAAATCCGGGGTTAAAGAAAGGATTAAAATTAGGATCAACTATCCGTATCAAGCGATTGACCTTAACCGATAATTTGGAAGATGTCTTCTATTATAATGATTATATCGATCCATCCGTAGATTTAAAAGTTGCTTTATTACTTCCATTTAATGCGGAGGACTATCAAGCGGATACCTTCACTCCAAAAGAGATTTTTACAGGAAACGCACGTTTATTGAACATTGCCACTGATTTCTACTTAGGTGCCGAAATCGCCATCGATTCACTTCGTAAACAAGGCGTGAATGTAAATGTGAATGTGTACGATACAGGTGATCCAAGAAATAATAAAGTTGGTTCTGTGACTGCTAGTAATGCATTGAATGATAACGATGCGATTATTGGTCCGTTGTTTTCAAGTCAGGCACAGACTGTCGCAGCAAGTGTGACGAAACCAGTGGTGTACCCTGTTTATTCACGAAGTCAATCTAATTTTGCCTATTCCAATATCATTAAAACAGCGACGGAGAAGAATGTTTTTAGAGAGGAATTAGAGCAATACATTTTGAGCACGTTCACGAGCGGAAACGTTATCATTGTTAGTGACGGAAAAGGAGCAAGTATGCAAGATGCAAATCTGATTAAATCGGCATTATCTGTTTCAGATAGTATTTCATCGATTAACATATTATATCCAGAAGAAGGGTTTATCGATAAAGAGAAGTTTACGAACATCATGCAACCAAACACCGAAAACTGGATTGTTTTAGCTACGGATGATAACGTAACAATTGCAAGTACCATCAATAGTATGATTAGCCTTCCGGAGGAAACAACAGCGAAGTTGTTAGCTTACAATCGTACCGCTGTTTATGATAACTTAGACAATAAAAAATTAGCCAAATTAAAATTCGTGTATGTAACGGATGAGTTTGTGGACGAAGAAGCGATTGGTGTACAATCTTTCGATGCCATGTTCCGTAAAAAGAACAAAACCATGCCATCTTTCTATGCAACAAAAGGATTTGATATTACCTATGATATCATCATTCGATTGGCATCCGGAAAATCATTAAATGCAACGTTTACCGAAGGACCATCTTATAGGGTGGAAACCAAATTCAAATATACCAATGGTCTCGTTTCTGAGAACAAAGGTTTATTTGTGGTTGAATTTAATGAGGATTTATCCCTTACAAAGATTAAGTAAGAATCGCTAACTAGATTCGCTTCATTTGTTGTTTCAACATCTGCATTTGCTCTTTAAGCATGCCATGTTTATCCAACTTTTTTGCTTCATTTAACAATGTAGTCGCCTCACGCTTTCTACGTTTCGTCATTGCGATTCCGGCCAATTGTAATTTTGCCATTGCCAAATCAGTATCCATAGATAGACCTAATTTGATAGCTTTTTTGAAAAACTTCTCAGCCTGAGTTATATTGGTTTGACTCAACATAATACCGTGAAGGTAGTTGTAGTATCCTTGTTGTTTTTTTATCAATGCTGCTTCTGGATTCTTGATATAATCCAACCATTTTTTGGCACCTTCAAAGTTCTGACGACGCAATTGTAAGAAAGCCATTAGAATAAATTCATTCTTGAAGTATAAGAAAATGAAAATACCTGAGAATAATACTAATGAAATACCATTTCCAATATGGCCTTGGCTAAATTCATATCCAGCCCAACCAATAATGGCAATAGCGATAACAAGTTTTATATTTTTATGAAACATAGTTGCTTAATTTGACCAACAAAAATAAGTTTTTTAATCGTTTAGCGATTTACTTTTTATAATACTTTCGGTTTTGAAACCATGCCAGCGTTCCTATAATGGCAACAAAGGCTACGGAGTAATACACAGAGTTTGGTGTAATCACACGATCTCCACTCGCGTAGGAATGCAATCCAGCTAAGTAAAAGTTTACGCCGAAATACGTCATCATTATAGATGCGTAGGCAATTACCGACCATAAGTTGTAGGTATATTTCCCTCGAAGTCCTGGAATCAAACGCATGTGTAACACAAAAGCATAAATCATAATTGAAATGAGTGCCCAAGTTTCTTTAGGATCCCATCCCCAGTAACGACCCCAGCTCTCATTCGCCCACATTCCGCCCAAGAAGTTTCCGATGGTTAACATCACCAATCCGACTGTTACTGCCATCTCATTAACAATTGTAATCTCCTTAATGTTGACGTCCATTTTCTTCTTATTCTTCTTGTTAGTGAAGATGATTAAGAATAAGGCAACCACACCTAGGATCATACCTAAAGACAATGGTCCATAACTAGCCACAATAATGGAAACGTGTACCAATAACCACCATGAATTCAATACAGGTTGTAGGTTAGCAATTTCTGGATCGAGCCAGTTCCCCATAGCAATCATCAAAATGATTGCAGTAACAAAGGAAGCGGCACTAATCGTTAATGCTGATTTTCTTCCGAGATATAATCCGAAGAGAAGGGTAGCCCAAGCTACGTAAATAATACTTTCATAAGCATTCGACCAAGGTGCGTTTCCGCTAATGTACCAACGTGAAATCAATCCTATGGTGTGCATTAAAAACAACAATAATACAACCCCAATTAAAAACTTCACAACGAAGTTGATCCACTTTTTGGAATAGAATATTTGAAAGATCACAAAGGCAATTAACAGTACACTAATCATACTGTAGTAACGGAAAAGCCTAGAAAAGATATTAAATTCGTTGTAGGCGATTTCTGTTTCTATCTTTGAATCTGAGGGATATACTGCAGCTCCGTTTTGCTTCTGATATTTTTTAATTCCGTCTAAAATCTGATTGGCTTTCGAATAGTCATTGGTTCGCTTAGCGGTTTGTAATAACTGCACATACAAGGGAAGTGATTTTCTTACAAACAATGAATCCTGAGCATTGAACTTCGCATTGAATGTTTCGGGTTGCGAAACCCAGGTATTGTTTTCATCCCCCGGAATCGGATAAATTTTTAAGATGCCGCCACCAATAGCTCCGTATAATAAACCGATACGTCTATCAATCTTGATGAGGTCTTTTTCGAATTTATTCTGAATCTTTTTCTTTTGGGCTTCGGCAACTTGCTCTTTGATTTTGTATTCTCCTCGCGGAGTTATAAAGTCCGAAAGACGGGCATACTCTGCCTCTATGGGTAGTCCTAATTGTTCTCTGATCTTAGTATTCCCTTCCTCTAAGTAAATGATCGGAACTTCAAACCATAATCTCGGATTCTCAATGATTGATAATAACACCTGACTTGGTTTCATCCCTTTGAAGTCCTCGGTCTGTGCTACTTTTCGAACCACTTCCGAAGCAAAGGTATGCGCAGGTTTCATTCGACCACCAACATCCTGAATCACCAATCGACTAAATTCCTTAGCATGATCTAAAGAAATCATGTTCGCCTGTAGAATCGAATCTATCTGAGCATGAGTAATACGATTTAGATCGTGGTCTTCATGTTGTGCATACCCTAAACCGGCAAATAACAAGAAAGCTATTGTAGTTAATTTTGCTTTTTTCTTCCTGATTTTACGTAATCCTTTTTTCAAATCATCAAAGCGGGTATTTTTTGCGAATAGAATACAAATCATTCCGATGTATAAAAGTGAATATCCCAAATAGGTTACGAAAGATCCTAAGGCATCGTGATTTACCGATAAATGCGTTTCTTCCGTTGGTCCCGATAAATCGTAGCTTGACTGGAAGAACTTGTATCCTCGATAATCCAAAATATGATTCATGTAAATTCGGTAATCAAAAGTTTCTTCCGGATCAATAACCGTAATTTCACTGGCATATGAAGCGGCGCTCTCAGAACCCGGATATTTCTCCAATTGGAAATCATTTAGTTTGATATTAAAAGGAGTTTCCAAAATTTTGGCGCCATACCACATTCTGAAATTCAATCCGTCTAAGGAGAAACTCTTTGCATTATCACTCACATATTGCCCCCCTGTCAATTCCACACGTTCGGTTCCGTTGGCAGTAGATACATCTAATACGATTACATCAAGGGCCTTGTCATTTTTTGGTCCGCTTACCGTTTCCATGTTTCCTTTCTGCGGATATTGAGGTACCACGAATGGAAGTCCGGCAATGTTATGTAATGCTCTTAATTTAAAATCCTGAACACTATCTTTTATAATGGTCCCTTGTTCCATGGTAGCCATCACTTGGAAGTTTCCGTCGTTTTTAGCTATAATTTTTAAGGAATCGTTTCGTTTAAAAATATTGATAGTTGCATTTTTCTCTGGCGTATCATAACCCACCAAAATATTGTGGATGTTTTGCATCGTACCTTTCTTGATGTAATGCTCGTGACGACTCCCACTTGAGGATTCTACTAAGAACAAATGCTCTTCTCCGTTTTCATCAGCTATAAATTTCTTTTCAGCCCACGGAATGTAATTTACCAATTCAATCTTGTAGTCTTTCCCTTTGAAATCATCGTTGAAGGACCAACTGTTTTTCCCCCATGCTGATAATAAAATTGGTTCATTTTTAGTTTTCTGAACTTGCCCATCATCTACAATGGTATTCACATAAGTGGTTTCAGACAAAAATTGATTGGTGGTTTCACCTTCATTGATCAACATGATGCCTTCATAACCGACATATCTTGTAATGGCGGCGCCTAAAATGATGAAAATGAAGGCCAAATGGAACATTAAAACTGGCCATTTTTCTTTTCGGAGTAATTTATATCGGAAAATATTTCCTGTAAAGTTGATGATAAAAAGTCCCATGATTCCCTCGAACCACCAAGAGTTGTATACGAGTGCTTTTGCGGTTTGTGTACCAAAATCATTTTCGATAAAAGTGGCCACCCCCATCGCTGCTGCAAAAACAATAAACAGCACAGCCATCAGGCGTGTAGAAAAGAGAAAATCAACGTACTTTTTCATGAATATGTGTTCTGTAAAAACTCATGCAAAAATACGGAACAGAGACCTAAATATCTCCTAAATTAACATGTTTTTGGCTTTTAATAATCGATAAAAATAAAATGAGAATAGAACTAATTCTTATTCGGAATTGGTGGTGGTCCTTCGGGAATAATGGCTTTATAAACAGCATCTCCTTTACGTTCTTTATATTCTGCTTTTACCTTCTCAACGAGGTCTTTATTTTCAAACAAATCCAGCATGGTCATGCTCATGGCTTTGGCAGCATACAACATTCCTTTGTGACCAATACTCATTCCACCACAAGCCACAACAGCCCATGAATGCCATGGGGTATCTTTCGGCGCTGTCGTTACTACTAAATTGATATTGGGCACAACCCAGCTCACGTCTCCCACATCAGTACTACCTCCTGGAGGATCCTTTCGGGTGTTTTCCAAAGGTCTAATCTTTGCATCTAAGCCTAGTAATGGTTTTTTGGTCGCTTCCTGAATTTTCTTTCCGAAGGTAATTTCTTCATCCGTATACTTGATATCACCTAAAAGTTCTAGATTCTTTTGCATGATTTTTCCTCCTTCACGGTTGACCAATACCTCATAAACCCCTGAAATCAAAGACACTTTGTAATCAACATTTGCCAAAATTGCGGCACCTTTTACCATTTCCATGGCGCGTTCGTAAACAGGCATCATTCCTTTTCGATCGCGATCTCTGATTCGCATCCATAAACGAGCATAATCTGGTACTACGTTCACTACCTGGCCACCATCCTGAATATGATAGTGCATACGAACTGTTGGTTTTACGTGTTCTCTGTAATAATTGATTCCGGCAGTGTACAATTCTAAAGCATCCGATGCAGAGCGTCCATTCCATGGATCTGCTGCCGCATGCGCCGCCTGACCGAAAAATTCGATTTTAAAGTCAACCAAAGCTTGTGAACTTTGTACATCCGATTTGGTCGACGCTCCAGGATGCCAGCTTATGTTTACATCCACATCATCCCAAAGTCCGGCTTCGACCATCCATAATTTTCCAAAGAACTTCTCTTCTGATGGCGTTCCAAAAAACTTTACCGTTCCTTTGATTTTTCCTGCCTCAATTAGCTCTTTTACAGCGATGGCAGCACCCAAACTTCCGGCGCCAAACAAATTGTGGCCACAGCCGTGTCCTGGTGCTCCTTCTTTAATCGGATTTTTAGTCGGTGTTGAATTTTGTGATAAGCCTGGAAGCGCATCAAATTCGCCTAGTACAGAAATTACCGGTTTTCCAGATCCGTAGGTAGCGACAAAGGCGGTTGGAATTTTAGCAACGCCTCTTTCAACTTTGAAGCCTTGAGCTTCGGCATAATCGGCTAAAATTTTTGCTGATTTGGTTTCTTCAAATGCTGTTTCTGCATTGGCCCAAATTTCATCACTAATTCGAATAAGTTCCTTTTCATGTTTTTGAATGGAGGCCAATAAAGCCTTTTTGTTTTTAGACATTTTTTTCTGGGCTGTATTCACTTGAAAAACAAGTAAGCACAGGAGAAGGATTCCTATTCGTTTCATAATTGTTGAGTTAGTTGTTATTCTTCTGTTGATTCGATCAAAATTTCTAACAATTCGATGGCAGCCTGAGCGATTTTAGTTCCTGGTCCATAAATTCCGACCGCTCCTGCATCAAATAGGAATTGATAATCTTGTGCCGGAATTACACCTCCTACAATCACCATGATATCTTCTCGGTCGTACTTTTTAAGTTCGGCAATTACTTGCGGAACCAAAGTTTTATGACCGGCTGCTAAGGATGAAATCCCTAGAATATGAACATCATTTTCAACTGCTTGTTTTGCCGCTTCTTTTGGTGTTTGGAATAAAGGTCCGATATCTACATCAAATCCTAAATCCGCATATCCGGTCGCCACTACTTTTGCACCACGATCGTGACCATCCTGTCCCAATTTTGCAATCATAATTCGAGGTCGTCGACCTTCCATTTCTGCAAATTGGTTAGATAGTTCTGTTGCTTTTTTAAATAAGTTATCGTCTTTTATTTCTTTACTATACACGCCTGCAATTGTTTTGTGTGTTGCTTTGTGTCTTCCAAAAATTTCTTCTAAAGCATCTGAAATTTCACCGAGAGTCGCTCGTTTACGAGCTGCATCTACTGCTAAAGCTAATAAATTTCTGTCACCTGTTTTCGCGCAAGCCGTCAAATTCTTTAAGGCCTCAGCTACTTCTGAATTATTTCTATTCTTTTTTAAGGCTTCCAGTCGTTCGATTTGAGAATTGCGAACGGCATCGTTATCGACTTCAAGAATGTGTAAAGGATCTTCCTGATCTAAGGCGTATTTGTTGACACCTACAATCACATCCTGATTACTATCGATATTCGCTTGTTTTATAGCTGCTGCTTCTTCAATTCGCATTTTCGGAATACCCTTTTCGATGGCTTTGGTCATACCGCCCAACTCCTCAACCTCTTGTAATAATTCCCAAGCTTTATGAGCGATTTCTTGGGTTAGTTGTTCCACATAATAACTTCCTGCCCATGGATCTACCGTTTTTGTAATATGGGTTTCTTCCTGTAAGTAGATTTGTGTATTACGAGCAATTCGAGCAGAGAAATCGGTTGGTAAAGCAATGGCCTCATCTAAGGCGTTGGTATGCAAACTCTGTGTCCCACCAAAGGCTGCTGCCATGGCTTCAATCGTAGTCCGCGCCACATTATTGAACGGATCCTGTTCTGTTAAACTCCATCCACTCGTTTGTGAATGCGTTCGTAATGCCAATGACTTCGGATTCTTCGGATTGAATTGACTAACAATCTTCGCCCATAACATTCGGGCAGCTCTCATTTTGGCAATTTCTTTAAAGTGATCCATTCCGATGGCCCAGAAAAATGATAATCGAGGTGCAAAAGTATCAATATCCATTCCCGCTTTTAATCCGGTACGGATGTATTCCAATCCGTCTGCCAAAGTATAGGCCAATTCAATTTCTGGAGTTGCACCTGCTTCTTGCATATGATATCCAGAAATGGAAATCGAATTGAATTTCGGCATGTTCTTGCTAGTATATTCGAAAATATCAGCAATAATTTTCATGGAAGGCGTGGGAGGGTAGATGTAGGTATTTCGTACCATGAACTCCTTTAAAATATCGTTTTGAATGGTTCCGGACAATAAATTCGGATCAACACCTTGCTCTTCTGCGGCTACAATATAAAAGGCCATGATGGGTAAGACAGCACCATTCATGGTCATTGAAACGGACATTTTATCTAATGGAATTCCGTCGAACAAAACCTTCATATCTTCGACAGAATCGATGGCTACTCCTGCTTTTCCAACATCGCCTTGAACACGTTCATGATCTGAATCATAACCTCTATGGGTAGCCAAATCAAAGGCTACGGATAGTCCCTTTTGGCCTGCCGCTAAATTTCTTCTGTAGAACGCATTACTTTCTTCTGCTGTTGAAAATCCGGCGTATTGACGAATCGTCCATGGTCGTCTCACATACATAGTAGAATATGGACCTCTAAGGTTTGGTGCAATTCCTGCCACAAAATCCTCGTGATAAAAATCAGATTTTGCTTTCAAATCCGATTTTTTGATTTCTAAATGTGCAACTGATTTTCTACTCATTTTCTTGGTCTAAGCGTTCTTTTTCAAATTCTTCGGCAATTCTTCTGCGGATGATAGGTTCTACCAAGGTTTTGGTATTTCGTTTTTTAGCAAATGGATATAGTTCCAAATTTGCTTTCATTCGATCATCCGGATTTGGCTGATAATTGGTGCCCAATAATTTCAATTTTCCTTCATTGAAAGCGGCAACCTCTGCCGAATGATTTTCACTTATTTTTCGTTGTATGGTTCCAGAATGCAATTGTGAAATAAATCCGCCTGCTGATTCAATTTGCTTGAATATCTCTAAGGCTTTAGTTGCTAATTGCTCTGTCAGTGATTCGATATAATAAGTTCCGTCAACAATATTCTTTGCATTTTTAAATCCGCTCTCCTCGTTTAATACCAACAATTGATTTCTTGAAATACGTTCCCCAAACTCGTTTGATTTGTGATACATGACATCATAAGGAATATTTGCAACGGTATTTGATCCACCTAAAATAGCACTCATACATTCCGATGTTGTGCGCAGCATGTTTACATTATAGTCGTAAATCCCTTTGTTTCTAACACTTGGTTGTGTGAAAATATGTGTCTCGAATTCTTCAATATTTCGATCATATAAAAGGGTATTCCATAATAATCGAAGAGCACGTAGTTTGGCAATTTCAAAGAAATAATTTCCACTCACGGATACGTTAAAGTGAATATTATTGGCGTTTTCCGAACCTAAATGATGTAGATATTCATAAGCATGAGATAATGTGTAGGCTAATTGTTGCGGAATCGTAGCACCAGCGTTTTGGTACAAATCAGAACCAACAAAAATTGAATTGGAAACTTGATCTGCTATATTCAACATAGCATCAAAATCACTTGCCAAATTCGTATACCAGTTTCCATTTTCTGCCAAATGTCCTACAGGATCAATCTGGAAATACACCGTATAGTCTTGCGTTTTGTTTGCCAATTCAGAAACAAAATTTACAGCCAAGAAATCCAATGCAAAATACAAGGTCGTTTCTGTAGGAATATTCTTTAGTACGGCATCAATATTGAATTTTTTTTCGGCTTTGAACTGAATGGCTTCTGCTCCTTTTTCTAGTGCTTTGCAAGCAATTTGATTTGCAATAGATACATCATGAATAAACACAGATTGACAAACCTTATAATTTTCAAAAGAGGTAGAGACGTCTTGATGCGTTCGATCTTCTTTGGTGTAAAAAGGCTTTACATCAATGCCCTCATTGGTTTTCC
This sequence comes from Polaribacter sp., assembly GCA_049889235.1. Lineage (GTDB taxonomy): Bacteria > Bacteroidota > Bacteroidia > Flavobacteriales > Flavobacteriaceae > Polaribacter. The sequence continues at coordinate 27,589 of JBMHDU010000003.1, read as the reverse complement.
AGATTAAAGTATCATTGTAATCAGCGCCCTTTAAATCCACCTGAATTTTTTGTTTCCATGCCTTAGCCGGAACCGGTTCGAATGATTTGAATAAATTTTCTGCCATTACTTTACCGTATCAAATTCGATTAAATAAATGTCTTCGTTTTTCTTTTTCATGAGGTATTTTTCACGTGCAAAACGCTCTAATTCGAGCGAGTCTTGCAGTTTTTTTATCGTAGTCTTATCCTCCTTGATTTGATCTTCATAGAATTTAATCGTCTTTTCCAATTCATCAATTTCCTTATTGAATTCTCGATGAACGAGGTAAGAGTTTTCATCAAAAAAGGTCATCCAAACAGCGAAAACCAACACAATTAAAACAAATATGTTGGTGAAGAATTTAAAGATTTTATTTTCCTTCAGCTCTTTGAAACTCATTTCAGCCGTTCGTTAATTACAGAGCGAATGATTTCAATAGCCACTGTATTGTAACGATCATTCGGAATAATAATATCTGCAAAGTTTTTAGTAGGTTCGATAAACTGCTGATGCATAGGTTTCAGCGTCGACTGATAACGATTCAATACTTCATCAATATCTCTTCCTCTTTCGGAAATATCACGTCGGATTCTTCGAATCAATCGCTCATCACTCTGTGCGTGTACGAAGATTTTAATATCAAATAAATCAAGAAGTTCTTTATGGTTGAAAATTAGAATTCCTTCAATAATGATCACCTTTCTAGGATAGATCTTGATCACATCCTTCGTTCGGTTGTGGGTCACAAATGAATACACAGGCTGATCGATAATTCGACCGGCTTTGAGTAATTTCAAATGTTCAATCAGTAATTCAAAATCGATAGAATTCGGATGATCGAAATTGATTTTATTTCGTTCTTCGAATGATAGTTCGTCTGTCGCTTTGTAATAGGAATCTTGAGAAATCACGCATACTTCATCAACAGGCAAGCCCTTCAGGATGGTATTTACCACAGTGGTTTTTCCACTACCGGTACCTCCTGCAATTCCGATGATATACATAAATTAAATTTGGTTGATTACTTCCTATAAATATATTACAAATTTAGGAAGTTGTTAATTTTTATATCCTTTGCTTTAAGGTCAAACATTAGGTTATATAATCCGAAGAATGTTCGGTTCATATAGATGAAATGTTTCGATCCTCGACTCGCATTGTATTGTCTTAATTCTGTGTTTTTCGAATAGCGCTCCCCGAACTCACTAATTTCTCCAAAGAACTCAGCGTCTGAAAAATCAAATGTTTCTGCATGCATTGGTTTGGTGAAAATACTTAGCATTTCATGGAACATATCACTAAAGAAAGCTAATTCTTCTTCGGTATCTGTATCCAATAAAATTTCAAGCTCGTACATTTTCTTTTCGAACAATTTTTTGTCCTTCAAGGTATCTGCATCCGCTAATTCAAAATATGGTGTGTAAAAATCTTCTGGAATGCTTTTCATACACCCGAAGTCCAAGGCAATTAGCTTGGTGTCTTTCGAAACTAAGAAATTTCCTGGATGCGGATCAGCATGTACCTTTTTCAGTTTGTGAATCTGGAACATGTAGAAATCCCAAAGGGCCTGACCTAATTTATTGGCTTTTTCCTGATCGGTATTCGCTTCAGTAAATTCGGAAAGGTGAATTCCTTCCATCCAATCCATTGTAATGATTTGCTTCGAAGACTGATCTTTGTAATATTTTGGGAAGGTAATATTCGGGATACTCCCGCAAGCTTTCGATATTTCTTCACTTTGTACTACCTCTAAATTGTAATCGGTCTCTTCCAATAACTTATCCTGAACTTCAAAAAAGTATTTATCAGACATTTTTCCTTTCATATTGAACATTCGAATAACGAATGGTTTCAATAAGGCTAAATCTGATTTGATACTTTCTGATACCCCCGGATATTGGATCTTAACCGCATAGGTCTTTCCGTCTTTCTTTGCTTTATGCACCTGCCCAATACTCGCTGCATGAGCTGCTTTTACATCAAATTCATCGAAAATATCCGTCGGATTCTTGCCCAAATTCTTTTTAAATGTGCGCAATACCAAAGCTTCTGATAATGGCGGAACAGAGAATTGAGCTAACGAGAATTTCTCAACATAGGCGCGTGGTAAGATGCTCTTTTCCATACTTAACATCTGCGCCACTTTTAACGGACTTCCTTTCAAATCTTTCAAACTGTCATAAATATCCTCAGCATTCGACTGATTCAATTTTTCACGTGCTTCTTCTTCATTTTTTGTGATCTTGTCTCCGTAGTATTTTACGTAGTTCACACCAACTTTGGCGCCGGTCTTCACAATTTTGGAAGCTCTCTGGATTTTTGAAATGGGTAATTTACTGGCTTTCTTCATGGGGTTTTAATTTTCCTTAGAAAATTTCTCCTTTAGGATAAACTTTCCGAGGTCAAATGCGTTTTTTAAAAATTTGTTTTCCAAAAGTTCGAAGCTAGTATTGATTGATTTCTCAATGAAAATATCGGTCTTTTCAAAGGTCTCAGAATGATCATCAAGCCAAAAACGGATAGTTGCAATCAATTGGAACCACATCGTCTCTGATATAAACCGCTGTTGAATGGTTTCTAGTCCTTGAACCGGAATGATACTTTCTGCAAGTGATAAGGATTCAATGAAATTTAGAAATTCGGTTTTCAGTAATGATAATGTTTTAAACGATTTTAACTGATTTGTACAACCCGCCAAAACAGTTTTTACATACTGACGATTCAACGACAAGTTTTCGAAAAAGGTGAAGTAAAAACTAATGAGTTTGTTCTTACTATCGAAACTTAAAAACTCTTCACTTTCTTCGAGGACTTCAATGGAATTTTTAAAAAGCTCCAAGAAAATCGCCTTGTCCATTTTATTAAATGAGGAAAAGTGTTTTTCATAAGCTTCTTCGTGTAAGTTTACCTTTTCGCAAAAGTCTTCGACAGAATCAGGTTTTGCTTCATGATCTGAAACGAAATCCATGTAAAGGGTTAGTAAATCTAATTTCGAAATTGTCTTCTTTTTTCTCATAGATCTGAATCGAATACAAAGGTACGAAACCTTTTATTGAATGGGGATATGGTGACGTATAAAAACAAAAAAACCAAGTTAAATTTAACTTGGTTTTTTCTCTTTATCTAACACTAATCAATTATGCAAAAATTTTGCGTAATCTTTTTCTTCCGTTCAACAAATGTGCTTTGTAAGTTTCAAGGGCGTCGAATACAATCTTTTGCTGATTGTCCATCAATTTGATTCCGCCTTTTAATGCCTTGTTTGTAACGTTTTGCCATTGCGCTGCCACATTGATAGCTCCTGTTACTGCTTCTTCTGCAGTGTTTAGGGCAAAGTCGTTCGCTTTAGTCGCATTTTCTTTTGCAGATTTAACTGCTTCTTCAAACTGCTTTGTGAACTCTATTTTATTCAATTTCTTAGTTGCCATTTCCTAATTTTTTAAAATCTGAAATTATTTTTTTGTCCAGTTTTTCACTGCTTCCATATCACCTTTTAAAGCCAATTTTGCTTGAGCTTTCCATCCAGATAAATCGTAAATCTTAGCGTTGATCCCAGCGTCATTTAACACTTTAGTTAAATCTTTGATTGTGATTTTTGCAATCTGAGCGTAAGAGGTGATGTTCAATTCATTTAAAGACTTCTCTAAAACAGGTCCAATTCCTTTAATCACTTTTAAATCATCTTGAACATCTGTTTTCTCAATAACAACTTTAGTTTCTTCTTTTACAGCTTTTGGAGCTGCTGCTTTTTTAGTTGTCTTCTTGGTCTTTGTTGTTTTTATCTTTTTCGTTTTCTTTTCTTCTACGGCACCATCAGTGTAAGCATCAATTTTTCCCTTTACCTCTTCAATAGTTTCAGTTATGTTCTTTTTGATTTTATCGCTCATTTTTTCGGCCTTTTGAACCAATTTGTTATTCGCGATTTCCTTTTCAATTTTGTCCTTTACTTCTTCTGCCTTTTCTACAATCGGATGCTCAGAAACCATTTTTTTAGCATTATCAACCATTTTTGGATCATAACCCACTAAATGCTTTAAGCGCTCAGTACCAGTTTCTAATTGTCCTTTAATAGACTCTGCAGTTTCAACAACCATATTGATTTGTTGTTGTGTTAAAGGCTCAGCTTTCTTGATTAACTTCGTAGTTAACTTTTGCCATTTCTCACCAGTTTTCACTGTAGTTTCAATAGCGTTGAAAGAAGCATCGATTAAATCATTATTGATTTTTTTAACGATGGCTTTTGCCTTTCCTAATTTTGCATCAGTTTTTGTTTTCTTAGTTGCCATTTTATATCGTTTATGTTTTTTTCTAAAATTTTTTTGAACAAATGTAAATGCCAAAAGTTGCAAATGAGTTACAACTTACTTTACTCCAAATAAATCCAAGGCTTTGTTTAGTTTCTTCCAAACAAATCCTTTAGAGTTTTCTAAATAATTAAAAACAGTATCCTGTACTTGTTCAGATTTTTCAAATCCCTTCTTGATTTTCGAATCTGTAAATTGCTGTGCACGACTTATTGTATCGATTCCTTTTAATACAGATTTTTCTGTAGTATTCAATAAAGCATCGTTTACTTCCGTTGCTTTTTTTGTGATTTTGTTCGTTAAAGTTTTCATATCAAAATGAATTTATAATCAAATTATGACCCAAACATACAATGTGGCAGTTACAGATGAGTTACAAGTCGATAATCACTAATTGATAGCCTCGATTTCTTTGAGAAGTTGTTTTGTTTCGGGTAGTGGAGAAATGCCGTACTCCTCTTCTAGAATCACTTCGCATTTCATGTAGGTTTTAATGGCCTGCGGACGATTGCCTTTCGCAATATAGGCTTTCATTTGAATACGATATGCATCTTCCCATGTAGCATCAATGCTAATAGCATTCTGACACAGACGGATGCTTTCTGACGGATTCTCATTCAAAAGTAATTCAGCAAAAGAAATGTAAGCCCCTAGAATAAGTAGTTGGGCTTTTTCTCTTTCTTCGGATGTCCAATCTTCATAAATTCGATTGGGTAAGAATGATCCTTTATACAAATCAATAGCATGTTGAAAGGCCAGTTTTGACACTTCAGGATCGGATCCATAGGTTTTATTTCCGATAATGATAAAGTTTTCCAATGCTTCGGCATCAACCCAGACTTTTTCCAAGTCAATTTGATAACTCACTCCTTGACGAATGATGAATTTAGGTTCCGTTCTCGATTGTCGATTCGGTTCTAATGCCTTATTGATTCCGTGCATTGCAACCTTGAAATCTCTGTCATTCCAATCTTCCCACAAATCATCCATTATTTTTTCTTTGTGGAGCGCATTTCGTTGCCTATTAGCGATGAGGTATTGTAAGAGTTGAATGGTTTTATCGCGTCCGAATTCTTTCGCTTCAATTTTTTCATGATCTCTCCATACTCTAAAGTTACCTAAGGTTTCAATTCGAACCTCGGCGTTTTCTTTAAAGTGCTTCAGATCAAGAATTTGCTGTTTAAATTCAGACATTAGAAGGCTTACTTTTTGAGTCCGTCAATTTTTTTGGAAAGCTTTTTTATTTCTGATGACAATCCGTCAATCTGACTTTGAATCTCATGAAAGTCTGACCGCGTAGCATTTCGCCATTGATCAATCTGAACTTTCTCACTAATCTCGTCACTCAGTGTGGTAAACTTATCCTGAATTTCACCTTGTAAATTGGTGAATTGTTTCTTTGGATCTTTTAGTGTTTCCTTAATCACTTTCGGCCCCACATCCTTAATGGTTTTCCACATCGCAAAGCTCTTCTGAATGATGTTTTCTTGCTCTTCGGATGATTTGTGTTCAGTAGCTTTTTCGGTAAGTTCACTTAGTTTTTCTTGCATGAAATCCAAAGCGTCTTTGAAATCTGAAAAACGTTTTTCATCTCCGTCTTGTATATGGCTAATTTTTCCACGCCATTGGACTTTAGACTCGCCATCCTCCTGATAGATTCGCTGATTAAAACGAACCATAAAAGAGGCATTCTGATTTTGTTTTTTATCCATAACTGAAATTTTTATCCTGGTTCTTTCTCAGATCCAACTTCGTGTTTTAGTAATCCTCTAAAGGCATCATTGACGGTATTGCCTTCGTACAGTACTTTATAAATCTCTTTCGAAATTGGCATGTCAATGTTGTATTCCTTTGCCAATTCCATTACAACCTTTGCCGTTTTTACACCTTCGGCAACCTCATTCATTTCGCTAATAATCTGCTCTAAACTTTTACCGCGACCCAATTGGAATCCGACATGGTGATTTCTACTTTTCGAACTCGAACAAGTGGCTACTAAATCTCCCATTCCGGCTAATCCTGCGAAGGTACTTTTCTTTCCTCCCATCGCAATTCCCAGACGTGTAAGTTCTGCTAATCCCCGAGTGATTATTGCTGCTCGAGTGTTATCACCTGCATTGGCGCCGTCTCCCATACCAGAGGCGATCGCGATGATATTCTTTAAAGCACCACCCAATTCACATCCGATGACATCAGTATTGGTATATACTCTAAATAATCCAGAACTGAAAACGGTTTGCAATTTCATGGCGATGGTATCATCAACCATGGCAATTACCGCAGCTGCCGCATTTCCGAAATGAATTTCTTTGGCTAAGTTGGGTCCCGTCAATACGCCGACGGGATGACCTGGCATAATCTCTTCGATAATTTCGGTCATTCGTTTTTTAGTGCTTAATTCCAATCCCTTCGCAAGATTGATAATTGGTACCCACGGGCGAATATGTGGTTTGGCTTCTTCTAAAACCGTTCTAAAACTTTGTGCTGGAACACCCATTACAACTACATCAGCATTTTCCACCGTCTCTTTAATGGAATTTGAAGCATGTAAACTCGGCGTTAATTTCGCATTTGGTAAATACTTCTCATTGGTGTGATTCGTATTGATTTCCTCAACCGTTTTTGGATTTCTTGCCCAAATTACGGTAGGGGAGTTTTTTGCGGTAAGTGAAGCTACAGTTGTTCCCCAAGATCCACCACCCAGTAATCCAACATTTAGAATCATGAATATGGTTTTAGTTGATTAATTTTCTAATTCTCGAACGAATAAATCGCGCACCTCTTCCACATATTGGTCAATGTTTTTTGGTTTCCATCCAGAGGTATCTACCGGATCTAATACCACAACTTCAATATGTGTCGGTTTGAAAAAGTTACTGCCTTTTGGCATGGCTTGATATGCGTTTTTTATCACAATCGGAATGATGGGTACGCCACCTTTCATTGCCAAATGGAAAGCTCCCTTTTTAAATTTTCCAAGTTTCTTACTGCCACTTCGAGTACCTTCAGGAGCAATCACAATGGATGTTCCGTCTTTCAAGGCATCAACAGCTGGTTTTAGAGCCTGGATTGCTTTTTCTTTATTCGATCGATCTACGAATATGGCTCCTAAAGCCTTGAATATTGGTCCGATAGGAGAGTATTCTAATTCTTTTTTCGCAACACCTGTAATGTCGCGCCTCAATATTTTTAATAAAATAAAGAAATCCGCAGAACTCTGATGGTTAAAACAAAAGACTGCTGGTCTAAAATCTTCCAAGTTCTGTTTTCCTTTAACTACTATGTCAAGGCCTGCTAACTTGGTTCCTAAATCACCTACGCTCGAAAAGGTAGTGTTTGCGGCTTCCTTCTTATTCATAGTGAGTAATCCCTGTGCGATTCCTCGAACAGCAGACGGATAAATACTTGCACCGGCCAATAAAGTCCGTACTCCATTGACTAGTGGCCTCTTAGTCGTGTCTTCAAATCGTAGTATTGGCCATTCATTTTCGAAGGCTACCTGTGATAAGCGATTATCTGGATTTGTAGCTACCGGATTTCCAACGATTTCAAGTAACGGATAGTCATCAAAACTATCGGTATAGAAATAACTTTTCGATAAGTCTATTCCATTTTCCTTCGCAAATTTTCGTCCCGCTCTGGCTTTGCCTTCACCCCAGCACATTTCGGTAATCACCCCAGTGAATTTCTTTTTTTGAACTTCCAATTCCGTGCAATAGATATCCGAAATTCCGAGCTCATTAGCAATCGGCGTAATTTGATAACGCGTTGCTGCAGATATGATAACAACTTTGTGTCCCTTGTCTAAATGTGACTGTATCAGTTTACGTGATTCTGGATAAATAGTTGGTTCTAGGTAATCCTTAAACACTAATTCACCCAATTCCTTGAAATCTTTCTCTTTGATCCCTTTTAATCCAAAGGCGGATACTTTTGTTAAGGATTCAAAATCACGATTTCCAGATGCATACATCAGTATAGTAGCAAACTGAAGTAATATTTCAGCTGGAGTCGATTTACCACTCAACAATCGGCTTTGAACAAATTTCTTCGCCGAAAAATCATTAATTAAGGTTCGATCTAAATCAAAGAATGCTGCAATATGCGGACCTTCTTCGTTGCGATCAATTTTGGTATGAGTTTTATGATCTTCAGACCCCGGAACAAATTTCTCAACTTTCGGAGTAGCACTCTTTTTGGCTATTTGATTTTCTAAATCCTGTAGGAATTCCAATCTTGATGATAAATCATCCAAAGTGTTTTTCCATTTCTCTAATCCGTCAATATTAATTTTTCCATTAAATGGCGTCAATTTTGCATTCTTAGCAAATCGTAAAGAGCTTATTAAGAATGGTTTAGAAACACTGTCTAATCGGTTGATTTTCGATTTCCAATGCAATTCTTTTCCTTTGAATAGACATAATTGAATGAAATCATCATCATTGAAGTTATCCTCTAAATCCCAAGTTTGGAGGGTGTGGCAAACAACTTTATTGGCCTCAATATATATCTGAAGTAACCCTTTTGAAACAAATAATTTCTGTTTTGACAATAAGGATTTAATGCTTCGTCTTTTGCTATTGATAATGTTGCGCCAATCTTCATCAAAAAGGGCAAGTTCATCTTCAATTTCTGTACTGAATTGCGGTTTATTGGTATAGAAAAACTCGAACTTAAACAGGTTACGTAAGTTCATGATCTCTTTCCAGAAAGTTATCAGGCGATCTTCACTTGTATTATCTTTAATCTTAGTAAGCGCCATTTCGATAAAGGCTCTGTGATACAAGTGAGCCGAAGCCATATTGGCATAATACATCGCCGATAAAAACTCGTTCGAAGCCAAACTATATTCAACTTCATAACCAGCTTTAAATTTCTGAACGATACCAGCACTCTTCAATAAATTCAAGGATTTCTGAACTGTTGCTTCAATCTTATCACCACGGTCGATTAGAATATTCTTCTTACGACTTTCGATGTAGTTCATCAATTTTAAAACACTAAAATCAATCTCTTTCTTGGTTAGTGCGAAATTGTTCAAAAGCACATTACAAACCAACGATACCGTGGTTACAGGAGTGATGCTGTTCGCCTCATGAATCAATTCAAATGCAAATCGAGGTAAGGTATATTTCTTCGAATAACTGTCTTCTCCAATATCCGGAATTACAGCATTATGGTGTTTCGATGCATCCAATGGATCGCCAAATCGAATGGCTGCCTTTCCGAATTGATTACCTAATTTTTGGAGGTAATTAAAGAATTCCAATAAATTCTCTGACTTCTTTTCTTTTCCTTTCCCTTGCTCGGTCATCTCCTTAACATCTGGAATCAAATCGTAAACAATAGAAACCGGAATGTATTTTACAGATCGATTACTCTGCTGTTCAGCTTCCATGATGTATTTCAGGATTCCCATTTGCGGATAAACGATTTTACCCGTACGAGATCGAGTTCCTTCGATGTTCCACGTAAGATGATCTCCACGATCAATCAATTGAGAGATGTAGTGGCGTAATGAAGCTTTGTAAATTTTATCATCCTTAAAGCTTCGACGTAAAAAGATCAATCCTGCATTTTTCCCGAGCTGCTTTAATCCTGGAAACGCGAGATTAATTCCGCCAAAAGAATAGGGAAGTGGCATTCCATATCGAGCCAAAGTGCTCAGCAATACCAGTGTATCTAAATATGTTTTATGAGTCAAGATAAAGGCTACAGAATGCTGACGCATAATAGCCATCAGTTTCTTAATCTCATCCGTATCGATATCTATTTTGTTGTTATAGGCTCTGGATAGTAATAGTTCAGAACCTTTTGTTGAGATGATATTGGCTACGGGATGTTGTTGAGAATGCAATTCGGCAATACACTTTTTTGCTTCTTTTTTGACATCTTCAATTTTCAATTTGGATTCCTTAGTAATTTTTTCAAGCTCTTGTTGAAAATCAGAATTGTTTAATATGGATTTTAAAGAGTCTTCCATTGATTAGTTTACAAACAGTTTTGTGAATTTCGATAATCCTTTTTCTTGCCAAAATTTAGGAAAAAATAAACTTTCAATTTTTTCAATAGTGGTTTTATGGTGATTTTCCTGAAGATTGTACTTCAATGCATTAGCTACGGTTAACAATACGGTTGCATTTGCACCCATTCCGGAGTGACTTCCGAAGACTTCAATATTTTTGATGTCATCACGATAAGTCTCAGCCTCAAGACAATGCTTCCAAGGTACTAATCCATCCGTTTTTGTATAAATACAAGTGATGGGTACATTTGGAATTTCTTCCAATTCTTTGATGAATTTACGATTGCGTTCTCGCAATTGTTTGCCACGTAAGAACTCCAAACTTTTAATAACCGGTGTTTTCATGTGCTTTATTCCCCAGACCGGAGAACCAATGGTTACCAATTGTTCCACTTTATTTGGGAATCGATTGGCGATTAATTTTGCAAAAATTCCACCACCGCTCCAGCCAACTAGACTGACTTTCTGCTGATGGATATCATAAATTTCATTCAGTCTCTGTTCTAGTTTAGGTAGATATTTCGAATTAATCATGTTGACTCCAAGTTCCCATTTGTAGGTTTTGAATCCGAGTGATTTCAGATAGCGACGCACAAATTTCGTGGTGTAGTCATTACCCAAATAGGGAGGCATGAATAAAACTGGTTTTTTCAATTTGGTTTTTCGCTTCGGAATGAAATAGTACAACCAATGCATGGAAGTCCATTCCAAAACAGATCGAGATTCTAACATAACATTGTACAATGGAGGAGCTGGAATACTCGCGTTGATCTGATCTACAACCTTATGCAATCGCTTGATGTACTTTTCGATGTCTTCGTTTTTAGTGACTTCATCAATCTCCTTAAGTACATAAATCAAAGTGATATAATCACGATCGGGACCAAAGTCTTCACATATGGAAACACAGCGATCAAATAATCGTTCAGCAGATTGGTTCGGAAGTTTTTCGCGTTTTAAAACCTTTTCGATACTCGGGTAAAACGGATGTACTTTAAAGCATTTTTTTACAATGTCTTTCGTCTTTTTTAAATCGCTTTCTTCTTTTGCGACTAGAGCGATGACAAACTTTGTAAAAATCGTGTATACCAACTTGTTACTTTCCATATTAACTTGCTACTTCCAGTTTGGAATCAAGCCAATTTAATAAATCTTGCTCGACTTCCTCTTTATTAATCTCGTTTAGCATTTCATGACGTCCACCTTTATACAATTTCAAGGTCACATCATTTCCAGCTTTTTTAAATTTCTTAGCAACTTTAATTACTCCTTTTCCCATTTCGCCTATAGGATCTTGGTCTCCTGAAAACAAATACACCGGAACATCATTTGGAGTGTTTTTAAAGGTTTCGTAATTATTGATTTTTTTACTTCCCTTAATCACGTCTTCAATAACACTCAGAGAAAAATTCTCAATTCGTAAAGGATCAGCTTCAAAAATATCTACCTGATGTTTGTCTCTACTAATCCAATCGACTTGCGTTCGATTGGGTTTGAATTTTTTATTGAACTCAGAAAAGAACAAATTTTTTAAAACAGCATTGCTTTTTCTTCGTCCAGAAAAGGTTCGAATGATTTTGGTTCCAATCAATCCGATGCCTCCCAAACCACGCATAAAACTTGCGGTTCCAGAAAGAATTAAGGCGTGCAAATCTTTCCCATATTTGGTAACGTATTGACGACTCAATAAAGAACCCATACTATGACCGAAAAGAATTATTTTCTCTGATGGGTATTCCTTTTTTATGATTTTAGTAAGCTTACGCATGTCTTTTACAGCATCATTAAAATAATCGTCTCCATCATAAACACCAAGTAGGTTTTTCGATTTTACCGAGTGACCGTGTGCTCTATGATCGTTTGCAAACACTACAAATCCTTCTTCTTGTAAAATTTCTGCAAAATGATCATATCTGCCTGCATGTTCTCCAATTCCATGTGAAATTTGGATAACTCCTTTGATGCTGGTTGTTGCAGGTGTCCATTTGTAATATTGGATATCTGTTCCGTCTTTAGCGGTAAAAGAATGTGTTGTGTAGCTCATTATTTGGAAGCAGAAAATGCTTTAATCAATTCGATAAACTTTGATAATTCCTTTTCTTTTCCTTTCGCTTTCATTTTTTCTTGTACCCGTAATTCATCAACATACACTTCTCCTTTATGAAGTTTGTGTAGGCTCAAATCATCAATTTTAATGTGAACTGATGGTCGTAAAATTTTACGCTTACGATACGTAACTTTTCCAGCTTCAATTTTAAATCCGTAATGTATCGATTCACCGTCCTTCTCAACTTCAAAATTATAAGTTAGCGATGTAGTCTTACGTTTCAAACTTGGTTGATCGGTTAAGAACTTTTTGAAATCGGTAAAAAATGCATTTGATTTCAATAACTCTTCTTTCCTAGGAGAAGCTTTTGCTGCCTGTGTAGTTATGATTTCTTCCAGTTCATTTGCCGATTCACGAATGTATCGTGCAAACAAATCAGCATCTGGCATTGCCTTGGCGTTAGAGGTAGCTGTAATGGTTACTAATCCGTTGTAACTAAATGCCGCGATAATCAATCCGAAGCCATCCAGAACCGGAGTCAATCCGAAGATACCCTGAATTTTATGTCCGCGCAAGTACAACGCGGTCTGAGGTCCAGGAACGTTGGTAATAGTTATATTAAAGGGCGGGGTGATAAACTCTCCAAGTTTGTACTTACTGTAAATTCTTGATGCCATATTTGCCACACCAAAAGGAACGGCTTCTGCCATTTGAGCTAAGGATTTTGCCCCTACTGTTTTGTGTTTGGCTTTTCCTTGTGTGGTTTGAAACTGAATGTATTCCAATCGTTTGATCGGATCTTCAATATGAGTTCCAATTTTGACCAGCATATTAGATATCTGATTATCCATTCTGTTTTTCGAATCTTCTGTTCGAATAGAAATTGGAACGTTAGCCACCAAAGGTTGACTTGGTAATTTATCTTTTTCTAGTAAGTATTTTCGCAGCGCACCAGCACAAATGGCAACGATCAAATCGTTTACGGTAACCCCTTGTATTTTTCTAAGGTTATTGATGCGTTCAAAAGATAAAATCGCGGTTCCCCATGTACGTTTCGGTGAAACAGTTCCATTAAAAATGGTTTTTGGAGTGCTATATGATTTTTGAACTTTAGCCTTATTTCCTTTGACCTGTTTATTCACTTTTCCTTTGACAAAAGCCATTGCAGATTCGCTTACAAACTTTGGAAGTTTCAATGGATCCTTCATAAAAGTTTGTGCGCTCTTCGCTAATAGCTGAATGTCATCTGGTAAACTATTCGGTTCGTAGGGACGCGGTGGTTTGATATCTTTCGTTGCATCTTCTTTGCTTTTATCAAATAATTTCGCCATGATTCCAACTCCAGAAGTACCATCAATCATTACATGGTGAATCTTAGAGATAATCGCTACAGATCCTTTCGGAACCTGCGAAACGTTATCTAATCCTTCGATGAAACTCACCGACCATAGCGGTCTTCTTAAATCAAGTGAATTACTGAAAATAGATGAGGTTATATCGCGTAAAGTTTTCCAGTTTGCCGGATCCGGAAGTTTGTATCGATGTAGATGTAAATCCAAATCAAAATTAGGATCATCTACCCAAAACGGATAGTCCACGTTAAACGGAACATTTACCAAACGTTTTCTGAATTTCGGAATCAAATGAAGCTTTGAAGCGATGATCGCTTTAAAATCTTCGTATTTTAATGAACCTTCGACCACGGTAAGCGTTGCAATATGCATCGGACTTGATGGCGATTCAGCATATAAAAAAGTTGCATCCTGACCAGAAATCTGTTCAGCATTTACATCAATAAGACTATCTATGAGACTTTGAATCATGTTGAAATTATTCGAAATATTTACTTAAAATTTTAAGAAATACGTATCTGTGCAATTTAACTATTTTTAATAATTAAACGAAGTGCACTTGCCAATTATTTAGGGCAGAATAAAGAGAAAAACAGTCGGGATGAGAGGATTATTTTTTCAATGAACCTCCGTTGGAATAACTGCAAATGAAAACCTTCTACGAAGCTTTATTTTGTCTTCTTCATTTTCGAATTTCAAGCAAGCTTGATTCGAAACCTTATAAAAAAAAAACCACTCTTTTTGTGGTTTGTATTTGTCGGGATGAGAGGATTATTTTTTCAATGATCCTCCATTAGATATGCTGCAAACAGATTCCTAATGCTCGCGCATTATTGAATTTTTTATTTGTTCATTCACTCAAGAATACTTGGCTCATAACAAATAAAAAGACCCAACTTCTTCGAAGTTAGGAATCTATTCGTCGGGATGAGAGGATTCGAACCTCCGATCTCTGGTCCCCCAGACCAGCACTTTAACCGGACTAAGCTACATCCCGAAAGTAGAGCCCAAATATAGTTCGACTTCTAAGAAAAAACAACTTTAGTCTAAGGCTTCTTTGTAAGTTTTTAGACAGCGTTCACGTGCAAATTTATGATCGACAATTGGCTGAGGATAATCAAAATCTTGATAGTTTGGTACCCATTTTTTGATGTAAGTATGCTTCTTATCGAACTTCTGAATTTGTGTGGTCGGATTAAAAATCCTGAAATAAGGAGCCGCATCAACACCAGAACCCGCAACCCATTGCCAGTTTCCGATATTGCTCGATTGTTCGTAGTCATTGAGTTTTTCTGCAAAATAAGCTTCTCCCCATCTCCAATCGATGAGTAAGTGTTTGCATAAGAAACTTCCCACCAGCATTCGGATTCGATTATGCATGAAACCGGTTGTGTTCAATTCGCGCATTCCTGCATCAACCAAAGGATAACCTGTTTCACCTTTACACCACTTTTCAAATTCAGCTTCGTTATTACGCCACTCAATTCGGTCGTATTTAGATTTAAAGCTTTCATTTACTGTATGTTGAAAATGATGTAAAATTTGCATGAAGAATTCACGCCAGATCAGTTCTTTTAAGAAAGTGATATTATTGCTTTCACTTGCTTTAGATATCATTTGACGTACACTCACAGTCCCGAATCGCAGATGAGGTCCTAATTTTGAAGTGCCATCTTTATCCGGAAAGTTGCGCGTTTCTTCGTAAGCATCAATCAGATCCGAAGAAACATCATAGGGCTCAATCTTGATGTCTGATGGTTCAAAACCAATATCTGTTAGAGATAGATAGCGCTCAGTATGATGGGTAGAAAAGTTGTGTTGTAATTCCTCTGATGGGAACTCAGGAACACCCTCTTCATGAAAGCGCTCTAGCCACTTTCTTGAATATGGTGTATACACAACATATGGCTTTCCGTCTTGTTTTACGACTTCGTCTTTTTCGAATAGAACCTGGTCTTTAAAGGTGTGGAAAGGAATCCCATTGCCTGCTAACAAAACTCTGATTTCCTCATCTCTTTGTTTAGCATAAGGTTCGTAATCATGATTTGTATACACAGTTTCAATGGAGAATTCTTCTAATAACTTTTGGTATACTTCGGATGGTTTTCCATGATAAATGGAAAGACTAGATCCAACTTTTTTTAGTGACTCATTTATTTTGGTGAGCTCTTCATGAATAAAATTCACTCGCGCATCATTTTTAGGAAGTTTGTCTAAAATGGACGAGTCAAAAATGAATATCGGAACTACTTTATGTTCTCCTTTTAAAGCATGAAACAAGGCACAATTATCATGTAATCGTAAATCTCTTCGAAACCAAAAAATGCTAACGTTTTCCATTTCTATTTGTATTCACCAAAAAGTTTAACTAGTTTTTTCTGTCTATAATTAAAAATTTCTTCCAATCTTGGTTTTACCAAAAAAGGGTGCATTATCTTACCCAAAATACCTAATGGGATTTTGTAATCAATAATGTCTTCCATTTCTACACCGCCTTCAATTTCATTAATAAAATGTTTGTGATGCCACAATGAATAGGGTCCGTATAATTGTACATCTACAAAATACTTTTTAGGTACTACGCATTTGATTTCGGAAACCCATTTTGTACGAATCCCCATCATCGGAGTTACATTATATTGGATGATTTGTCCAGAATACATTGGGCGATCAGCACCAGAAATGATATCAAAGCTCATTTTATCCGGAGTGATAACTTTTAAGTTTTTAGGATCTGATAAAAACTCCCATGCCTCATCAACACTTATGGGTAATTTTTGAGTCTTATGTAGGGTGTAAATTTTCATTAATTATGAATTAAAACATAAAGATTTAATGACGTCGCAATACATAACCAGATTATATATGGCAATAATAAATACTTGGCTTTTGGAACCTTATTGCTCAATTTAAAAAAGTAGATAAAAATGAGCGATGTCAATAAAACTATGACTACCAATGCTAGTAATACTTGATGCTGATTAAAGAAAATGTAATTCCAGATTACATTTAAAAAGACCTGTACACCATAAATGAGTGGTTGCTTTGTCGTGTCATCGACAACAAAAAGTTTCGATAAATAAATCGAAAAACAGATCATAATGGTGGTCCAGGCAGCACCGAATACCCATCCAGGAGGAGTCCATGGTGCTTTGCTTAATCCCATATACCAATCGGAAGTGGGACCGCTATTCATTAAGTAACTACCCAATGCCAGGCCGACAAAATTGATCAACAGGAATAAACCTAATAACTGATATGATTTTTTAATTGCCAAGTGCGTCGATTTGTTTTAAAATAGCATCTGCTTCGGCATATTTTTCATCACTTTGACTGCGATTTACCGATTGCAGTTTGTAGGCTTCTTCCATTAACTTCTTGTAGCGATCTTGTAATTTCTCTTTTTCGCTTTTCTTTTTAAATAATCCGAACATAATTATTGGATATGTTTTGTGATTTTTGAACTTGTTGGTTTCGTAATTGAATAGTAGAAGTCAATTAGTTTTCCTTCAGAATCCACCAAGTATTTCTGAAAATTCCATCGAACTGTGGAGCTTTTCTTGCCATTGTTTTCTTTCTTGGTTAACCATGCGTAAAGAGGATGCTGGTTGCTTCCTTTTACATCTACCTTTTCTGTGATTAAGAAAGATACACCATAATTCACTTGACAGAATTCCTGAATTTCATCCGAACTACCAGGTTCTTGATTGCCAAACTGATTGCATGGAACACCAATGACCATCAAATCATCTTGGTATTCTTGATATAATTTTTCGAGATCCTTATATTGCGGAGTAAAACCACATTTTGAAGCCACATTTACAAATAAAATATGCTTGCCTTTAAAATCACTAAAATTGATTGGCCCTCCCTGAAGGCTATTGATTTCAATGTCGTATAAATTTCCCATAATTAAATTTTAAAACTTACAATTCCGCAATCCAGTTCGAAGGTTTGTCCAGATATTGATTTCGCATCTTCTGAAATTAAAAACTTAGCCATAGAAGCCACTTCGTTCGGTTCTAAGAATTTTTTCAACGGATGTCTTTCTTTGATATTTTCAATCATTCGTTCGTTCCGTAATAACTTTGAAGCTAAATCAGTGTTTGTAACCGTTGGTGCAATTGCATTGACACGAATTGTTGGAGCTAATTCGGCTCCTAATGATTTTGTAATACCTTCGACAGCTCCTTTAGCTGCGGCGATGCTGGCATGAAAAGGCATCCCTAGTTTTGCGGCTACTGTGCTAAATAGGACAATTGACGGATTGTTTCCATTCTTCAATTTAGGTAAAAAATGTTGAATAGCCTTTACGGCACCCATCACATTGATTTCGAAATCATTTCGAAAATCATCTAATTTCAAACGACTTATGGGTTTTAAATTGATGCTACCTGGGCAATAGATTAAAGCATCTACTTGCTCAATATCTGGAAGCTCATCCGTAAGGATATCCAGATTGTAATTTGTTACATTGTGAAGATTATCAGCATTATTTCTACTGATGTTAATGATTTTGTTATCAGAAGATAATTGCTGTGCGATGGCATTCCCGATGCCTCGACTCGCACCAATAATGACAATTGTTTTCATATGAAATTGGTATATAAAAGTAAAAGCCCCAAAAAGGGCTTTTGCATATGTTTAATTATATTGCTTAAACTGCAGTTAATGGTTTTCCCTTTAAACGTTTCTCTATACGTTGTTTGATAACGGTTAAACGCTTCATGATGTCCATGATTTTTTTGTCTTTGTTTACTTTATAAACTTCGTTAAGACTTAAAATTAAGGACTTAGCTTCTCGTGACGCTAGAATTCTGTCGCTAGTTGTAGGGAATTTCATTTTTCTGTTTTCAAATTCTAGGGCTTTTTCAATTAATTCCATAATTAGTAATTTAAAGAGTTTTGTAATTCAGCTATTTTTTCTGGTGTGTTAAACTTCCCACCAAAGAATGAAGTAACTGTGCTCGAAGTGTCATCTTTAACACCTCTTGATGAAACGCACAAGTGCTTTGCATCAATAATTACGGCTACGTCATCAGTTTGTAAAACGCTCTTTAATTCTTCTGCAATTTGATTGGTTAAACGTTCTTGTACTTGAGGCCTTTTGGCATAGTATTGCACAATTCGGTTTAACTTCGATAATCCAATCACTTTTCCAGAACTGATGTATGCTACATGAGCTTTTCCAATAATTGGAACAAAGTGATGTTCGCAGTTTGAATAAAAAGTTATATTCTTTTCAACCAGCATTTGGTTGTACTGATACTTATTATCAAATAATGCAACTTTTGGTTTATTTGCTGGATTTAATCCAGAAAAAATTTCCTCGATGTACATTTTTGCAACTCGTTTTGGAGTTCCTTGTAATGAATCATCAGTTAAATCTAAGCCTAAAGCGTTCATAATTCCTGTGAAGTGGTACTCGATTTTTGACTTTTTTTCTTCATCAGAAATCGCGAAGGCATCATCTCTCATAGGAGTTTCTAAACCAGTAAATAAGTGGTCATCTCCAATTTCATGGGCATTTAATCCGTTAAATGTAGATCCGTTTCTTTTTCTTTTCTCTTTTAATTTTTCTAGAACTTCTGTTGCCATTTGTGGTCTTTTTTACGTGCTGTCTCCATTACCGGAACAAAGCACTTGTTTAACGTTTGGATATTGCGTTGTTCGAAATCGATTTTTGTCTTGAACATTTGAAACGTCCTTTTTCGAAACTTCGCAGTTTTGTATGTTTTGTTCTTCTGCCTTGAACTCTAGATCTCCACAACCTAAAACTACTCGGTTTTAGTTCTCTCCTCATTAATTCGATAACTTCCTGCTCTTTTAAATTAAACTGAAACAGGATGGCGTCAAAAGGAGTGCGGTCTTCCCAAGCCATTTCAATTACTCTATCTACTTCTACCTGATTTAACATTAGTTAAGTTGAAAATTGAATTGTTCTTGACTCTTTGCCTTTAAATTCATCATTTTGGATAAGAACATTTTGTTTTCTCTTAGAAGCTTATTGTTCACAAACCTTACATACCTTCCGTTTGAATGAATACTAAATCCATCAGATTGATAGGTGTGTAATTGATGAAATGGAATTACCCAACTATAGGTTTTTAAACCCTGATTGATGTGAACAATGATGCCATTCTTTCGTAATTCGATATTCGCGTAATTGATATCTGAAACCTTGTTCATCAAATTGTCCAAACTCGGACTTACGCTTTCTATCATCATACGCTTTGAACCAACACCTTTCATTTTAATTGATTCAAAGAAAGAAAACCTATGACCCACGATGTCAATGATTAACATTTCGTTATCCTTATTTTCAAGAGTCGTGTCAAATATCATGATAATAATTTTCAACTAAGGTATAAAAATGTTTAATTATTTGTTAAAAGAGTTAAACAATTTTAAATATAGCTCTATTAATTTCCCTTATAGCTAATCGGAATTCAACATTCTTTGTCGATCGGAAAGCGTGTGTTTCTTGAGGATACGTGAATTTTCCTTCACAACTTCAGGGTCATTTTTCAACTTCCAAAGTATGTCTGAAGCATATTTCCGAGCCTGTTTCGCATCAACTATTGGTTTCGGATAATCTTTACCAAGTATCACATTATTGAATTGCTGATCTAAAGGCGTCATTAAATAAGGTTCGTGAATGAACGCTTTGGGTAAGTTTTTAAGTTCGGGAATCCATTTTTTAATAAATGTCGCATCTTCATCATGTTCCAAACTATTTTTTATCGGATTGTAAATTCGGATATTGTTAACCCCCGTTTCTGCTGCTTGCATTTGTAATTGCGGAAAATGAATTCCGGGTTCAAAATCGAGAAACATCTTGGATAGGTGATGTGTAGCCGCTTGCCAGGGTTGCCAAAGAATATGCGTGAAAAATGAGACAAGTAATGCTCGCATTCTAAAATTGACATAACCAGTTTCTCGCAAACAACGCATGCTCGCATCGACTAATGGAAATCCAGTCTGACCATCTTCCCATGCTTTAGCGTATTCTTCAGAAATACTCTTTTTTAATTTGTGATAGCCTTTGTTGATACTTGCATTTTCCATGGTATGTTCCATTTCAAACTTTTGAATGAAATGTGCTTGCCATCGTAATCGCGAAATAAATGCGCCAATATGTCTGCGGTTCGAACTTGATTTTACTGATTTTGCCTTCTGGTAAATCTGTCGGATTGATACATTTCCCCAAGCGATATAGGGTGATAATCGGCTGCAGCTTAACCTGGATTCAGCAGGTTTTGAAATGTGATACATGTAATTTTTGTGCCTTTCATTGAAAAATGAATTGGCATATTTCCAAGCTGTTGTTGTTCCACCATACTGAAATTTATGGCTTTTTTGGGTTGTTACAGAAACGGTTTGGAAGTACTGCTCAAGTTTTTCGATTTCTTCAATCGTTAGGAAATTTGAGGTTTCAATTTCGTTTTCAATAAGTGGTTTGTTCATATACGCTTCCCACATTTCAAACCAATCCTCTCTATTCAAAAGTCCACGTAGAACGCCATTATTGATATTTTCCTTCCATTCGATGGAGTTATTTCTACAATATCTGGCAAAGTCCTTATCACGCTGATAGGTAACAAGTAGTCCAGTTTCCTGGTGAGAGTATACATTACCAATTTTAAATGAATTCTGAATCTGATTGAAAATATTGATGATATCAGACTGAACAACCATTACCTTCGTTTGCAATGGCTTTAATTCATCGTTTATATCTGCAATCGATTGTTTGATAAAGTTCCAATGGCGTTCATCATAGTGTGCATCTTCAAGAAGCATGGTTTCGAAAGGATATAGCAATAGGATACGACGACCTTTGTCTAAGGCATTCTGAATTGCCTCATTATCCTGTAATCTCAGATCTCTTTTAAACCAAACAATACTTATGTCTTCTCTCTCAGTCATTGTCTAATAGACGATAAAATTTTTCTGCGTTTGTATAATGTTTTTGTTTGGTTTCTTGATTCATTTTATCAAAGGTTCGGATGAGCATCCCTAATCTTGGATTTGATAAGAAAAAATCACGATGCTTGTCCATAAATGCCCAAAAGAGTCCGTCCCAGGTTTCTTGCCATTGACCCTTTGAATAATTACTCATTTTCATGATGTAATTACTACTACTGATATAAGGCTTTGTCGACATCAATCCACCATCAGCAAAAAGACTCATTCCGTAAACATTTGGAACCATCACCCAATCGTAGGCATCGATAAACAGTTCCATAAACCATTTGTAGACTTCATCCGGATCGAATTCGCAAAGCACCATGAAGTTACCTAGAATCATCAATCGTTCGATATGGTGTGCATATCCTGTTTTTAATACCTTTTTGATGACATCATCAATTGGAATAATTCCCGTAGTACCATCGTAAAATGATTTCGGTATTTTTCGATGAAAGCCCCAAAAATTTCTTGTGCGCTCTTCAGTTCCTTTCGCTTCGTAAACCCCCCTAATAAATTCGCGCCATCCTAAAATTTGTCGCACAAATCCTTCAGTAGAATTTAAAGGAACAACCTCTTTGTTGGCAAAATCAATAGCCTTTTGAATCACATCCATGGGGTCTAATAACCCGATATTAATCAGAGGAGAGAGTAGGCTATGATTTAAAAAATGTTCTTCCTTTACAATGGCATCTTCATAAATTCCAAACTCATGAAATCTTTGAGTGAAGAATTGATGTAACCATTCTTGAGCTGATTTGAAGGTAATCGGATAGGTAACAAAATCATTAATTTCACCATAATTATCAGCGAAGTGATTTTCTACGTATGATTTCGCCTCTTTGTGATAATCTGTTAGTTCCGGAAAATAAATTGCTGGCGGTATTTTATTCTTAGGATATTTTTTGCGGTTATCGGCATCATAAGTCAATTTGCCGCCTAATGGCTGGTCTCCAATCATGAGAATATTGCGGCTTTTTCGCTGATCTTTATAAAAAGAGGTCTGGAAAAATTTCTTCTTTGTAGGTTTAAAAAATCCAGATAATTCACTTTTGGTATTGATGAAAAGTGGATTCTCATACCATGCGATTGTTGTATTACCTGAAACAGATTTAATATGTTTTTCCAACCAGTTATCGGTGGGATCTATGATATGGATTTTTTCAACACCTTCTTTTATAAGTTTCGGAATTAAAAATCGAATATCGCTTTCTTTCTGAATGGCTTCAATGTAAATTACTTGCTTTCCTAAATCTTTGAGGTATGCTTCATAAGCCTTCATAGTGGCGCGATGAAAGGCCAATTTTGTTTTATGAAATGCATACTGGTTGAAAAACAGATATTCTTCAACCAAATAGACAGTCTCACATTGGTCTAATACTTCAGTTTTTTGAATTAACTGATGCGGAAAAATGATATGTATTTCCTTAGTATTCATACGTTAAAATAATTCCCTTTGTACCCATAATTTTCTGTATCGACCATCGGTGTCATATCTTTCCGCCTGAAGATCAACATTGAATTTTCGATCTCTAGGATCGTTACCAACTCCAGAAACGTACATCCAATTTCCGTAATTGCTATGAACATCATAGTCGAGTAGGAGGGCTTCAAAATAAGCAGCGCCAATTCTCCAATCCAGATGCAGTTCTTTTGCAAAAAATGAAGCCACATTTTGTCTTCCACGATTACTCATCCATCCGGTTTCTTTCAATTCGATCATATTGGCATTCACGAAATTAGAGCGTGTTTCACCGTTAATCCATTTATTGATTTGATTTTTATTTCTGGACCAGTCATAGGATTTATTTAGAATTCCGTCAAGCTTAAAAATTTGGTTCTTATGCTTTAGTGAGATGTATTTAAAATAATCGCGCCAAATCAATTCAAAGATTAACCAGTAGGTCGACTGATTTTTATAGTGTTGCGATTCAAACTTTTTAACTTTCCAGTAAATGGTTTTGGCAGAAATACTTCCGTTAGCCAACCAAGGGGAAAATTTGGAACTATAATCTAATCCCACCAATCCGTTTCTGGTCTTCTTGTAGAAACCTAGTTTTTTGGTTTTGAAGAAATAGTGATCTAATCTTTTTAAGCCCTCAGTTTCTCCTCCAAAAAAAGGGAAAGCCGATTTTGATGGCTGTTCGAATGTTTCAAAGCCTAAATCTTTTAGCGTCGGAATTTGGGTCGTATTTTCTATTCTATTCTCCCGGGATAATTTAGGAATATCATGTTCTTCTCGAATATCAATGTACTTTTCAAGTTTTTTTCTAAAAACAGTAAACACTTGTGGTGTTTCTGAGAATTTAAAAGGAATATCTTCAGGATGATATAAAAATTGATTGTAAAAAGATCTCCATGAAAATGAGTCCGAAATATTTGCTTTTACGACATTTTCTTGGTCTATTTCTTCCTGTGTCCATTCTTTCTGAAGGTAAATATTGTTCACCTGATATTCGGAACAGATTGATGGAATCGTATCCTTAGCAGATTGAAAGTAGACTAATAAATCAATATTAAATTTATCTAGGTTTTTCTTTAAATCGGTTAGCGATTCTAGAAGGAATTTCGCACGAAATTTCTCCATTTTTTTAAAGCCAAATTTTCCTTCCTGAAACCAACTAGGTTCAATACAATATACTCCAATAACTTTTGCGTTGTCTTCGCAAGCCTCAAATAAAACTTCATTGTCGCGAACTCGCAAATCATTGCGGAACCAAACTAAATTTACTTTGCTTTTGATCGTCTGCATCTTTCACTACAATATTTTACAGTTTCCCAATTCTTTTCCCATTTTTTTCTCCAGGTAAAGGGTCGTTCACAAACCACACAGATCTTGGTGGGCAGGTGTTGTTTTTTTACCTTTCTCATTGTTTTTCAACTAAAGCATTAATCATTCCTTTAAAGACAAAGGCATGAAAAGGTAAAACAGCATACCAATACAATCTTCCAATAACTCCTTTTGGTCGAAAAACAGCTCTTTGATACAATTTCTTTTTTACAATTTTGAATTCCAGCCATGCCTCTCCTGGTAATTTCATTTCTGCAAACAGAAGCAATCGTTTTTCTTTTTTATCAGCAAATAAGACGCGCCAGAAATCGACTGGGTCACCCGGCTCTAAATGTGTATCGTGGGTTCTTCCGCGACGCAATCCCACGCCGCCGAATAGCTTATCAACGTATCCTCTTAATTTCCATAAGAAATTGAAGCTATACCATCCGTTTTTTCCACCGATAGACCAGATTTTATTGAGGGTATATTTTTCATTGTTAATCTTTCGATATCGTACATCTTTAAAACAACCGAATTGAGGCATCTCAATATATTTTGATAACTGATCATCAAAAACTCCGCTACTAAAGGCATCCTTCCAGCTAGAAATCACAGAGTTTTGCTCAATTTTTTGAAATGCTAACTCTACCGCTCTTTTGTAGGGCATTGGTTGAATTCCTAACCAATTACTCAAATCGTTTTCTTTTGCGATCACTTCTACTTTCATACTTTCAACTAAAGCTGTTGCTAATGGAAAGGAGGTTGAAGTTACGAAATAGAGCCAATAAGATGATAGCTTCGGACTTAATACAGGAAGGGTATAAATATATCGTTTTAATCGCCTTACCGCGCCAAATTGGAGCAGCATTTCTTTGTAGGTTAATACCTCTGGACCGTAGATGTCGAATGATTTGTTATAAGTTTTTTCTAAAAGCCGAACACCCGATAAAAATTGAAGCACATCTCGAATACCAATTGGTTGTGATTTGGTGTTTAGCCACTTCGGCGTGATCATCACTGGTAGTTTTTCAACAATGTCTCTTATGATTTCGAAGGATGCGCTTCCGCTTCCTACGATGATTCCTGCTCGTAATGTGGTTAAAAAATAATGCTCAGATTGAAGGGTTTCTTCAACTTGTAATCTTGAGTTTAAATGTTTGGATAAAGAATTATCATTTACGATACCGCTTAAATAAATTAATTGCTTACAGTTTGTTTTCGAAATTAAATTTTTAAAGTTTTGAGCACATCTTTTTTCTAAGGTACTGAAGTCATCTGCATTGCTCGACATGGAGTGAATAAGGTAATAGGCTACATCAATATCCTCCGGGAGTTTTTGGTTCTTTTCTTTTAAAAAATCGATTTTTATAAAGCTGCAATTTGAATTATTTTTAATTTCATCAGGAATCCGTTTTAAATCACGCACACAGCAAATCAACTCACAATCCTCATTTTCTAATAAATGAAGAGCAAGTCGCTTGGCGATGTAACCCGTTGTTCCTGTAATTAAAATTTTCAAATTAGTCTTTCTTTGGTCTTTGGTATGTAAATCTCTCCTCTAATTTTGGTAATGCATAGGCGTCTAAACCATTGATAGTCATAACTTCACCTTCGCTCAAATTGATAAATCCGTCTTCTTTTAGTAATTTATCATCTATGTATAGCTCTTGAATTCGACCTACAATCATCTTCACGTCATTGGAAGGAATATAGACTTCTTCAATGAAACGCATTGACATTTGAACAGGGCAGCCCTTTACAAATGGTGCCTTAAAATTTCCTTTGTACTCTTCCTCCAAGTTGGTTTTATCGAACTCAGAAATTTCTTCTGGGTATTTTGCTGAGGTGTGATGTGCATCTTCAATAATTCCTTTATGAATGTGATTGATGGTGAATACACCTGATTCTTTAATGTTTTTGTAGGTATTTCGAGGGACAGTTGTTGGTCTAAGAATATATCCTAAAGTTGGAGGATTAGATCCTAAATGTGTAACCGAGCTAAAAACCGCTACATTAGGTATACCATCTTCTGATATTGATCCGATTAGGTTGGCTGATTTGTATCCGGAACAGCTGTTAATCAGGTTGATTCTATAAATCTTTTCCAGATTGAAAATATCTTCTTCGTTAAAAAACATACGTTTCGACTTTACTACAAAGATAAAAAACGTTTAACGTAAAGTGATATTAATTAAACAAAAACAAGTTAAAGTTACATTAAAAGTGTTTGTCGGGGTGGCAGCATTACCGAGTTGATCCTTAATATGAGTATGTTGCTAAAGAAAAGCGCACACCTTTCGGTGTTTTATTTTTTCATTTCCATCACCTTTCAAGGTTTTACCTTGAGGTTTAGCAAATAAAAAAAAAGCTAGACATAAATAGATATCTAGCTTTTCTTTGTCGGGGTGGCAGGATTCGAACCTGCGACCTCCGCGTCCCAAACGCGGCGCGATAACCGGGCTACGCTACACCCCGAAGTGCGGTGGACAAAATTAAAACATTATTTTTACATTGGAAAAGAAATTATATTTATAAATATGAAAATCGATAGAATATCTTTCTTCCTGATCCTTGTATTTGTTTTTCTTTCAGGATCTCAAATCAATGCACAACAGAAAGCCTTTAAACATGAGATTATTGTTAAAGACATCACCATCCCTTGGGGATTTACGTTTTTACCTGATAATTCGATTCTATATACCGAGAAGAAAGGTAAAATGACCATTTTTCGGGATGGTAAAAAACGAGAAGTAATCGGTTTGCCGCGTGTTGTTGAATACGGACAAGGTGGTTTGATGGACGTTGAATTACATCCTAATTTTAGAGAAAACAGCCTGATTTATTTCACCTATGCTTCTGGTGCCGGTGAAGGAGATGGTACGAATACGGCTCTAATGCGAGCCGAATTGAGAGATGGTCGATTAATGAATAAGAAGGTTCTGTACAAAGCAGGACCGAATAGTAGAAGAGGCCAGCATTTTGGTTCCCGAATTGCATTCGATCGAGAAGGATTCATTTATTTCACTATTGGTGATAGAGGTAACCGTGATGTGAATCCGCAGGATATTTCAAGAGATTGCGGAAAGGTGTATCGATTAAATG
>JBMHDU010000002.1:0-96436 GCA_049889235.1 Polaribacter sp. | reverse complement strand
GATTTGTAATAACGGTCACAAAAGGAATTCTAAAGGTCAACATTTGTTTAACGGATACTGGTGTGTAGAGTGCCAGAAAAATGCCCAGAAAAAACAACTAAGCAAAAAACAACTTTCTGAGTTGGAAAAAGACGTAATGAGCGGTAAATTCTTTCAGAAAGAAATTCCGATAAAATATGGTATCAGTGACGGAGTTTATAGACGAATAATTGCCCAGCATGGATTAAAACCTAAATATTTACCTCAAGATAGAAAAGCTCAAAAGAAACGCACAAAAGGTAAGCTATTTCAAATTGATCCTAAGAACTTTAAAGTGATAAAAGAGTTTGAATCATTAGAAGCAGTGAAACATGATGAATCAGGCTTATATAAACCTGAAGGTATTCGGAAACAAATGAAAAAATATAAAAAAGCTTACGGCTATTATTGGTCTAGAGCTAATGATTATGGGCAAACAATAAAAATGATTAAACTTAGTATAACTAACAAAATCTAAATCGCATTAGAACCTATTTTTAGTGATTTTAGCTTTTTTTTTTAATTTTTTGAGGTCTTTTTTTTTTTGGTTTAGAGAGGCAGTAGCCCTTTTTTTGGTCTTTTTTTTTTTTTTGACACAATTTTTGTTAATACCCTTTCTGACATTAAAAAATATGTCAAACACCATTAGTGAAAAGGCTATATATACATTTCACAGCAAATCCTCAAAAAAGAAATCAATTTCATCTTATTCGTATATTAAAGAAAAAGAGCTTTAAATTTTTCTAAAGACATTGGTTTATTGTTTGAGGGGTGTTCATTCAAATAATCATTTACTACTTCGGCGTAAAGTTCTGAGCCTAAAAATGTGTTTTTCCCCTCTAACCTGCTAACTGCATTACCTAGCATCATCTTGATACTTGATTCACTGTGTCCAGTATTTTTTTCACATAGTTGGGGATCTTTTATATAATTTTCAAGTATAAACTCTATTTGCTCCCTAGTATACGGTGTTTTTTTCCTTTTTTTATTCATTTCAGTTTACTTTAATTTAATGGAATCCATCATATTTTTGAAGTTTTTTTAAATCAACCTCTACATTGAATTCAACTTTATCAAAACTAAAAATTTCGTATTCTTTCGTGTAAGAAGCAAGTTTTTCAAAATCTTGCAGAAATTCCTCATATGACCATATGTCCTCATTAGTAAACACATGAGATAAAATGCTAATACAATTAATTAATTCACCTTTTTTCCTGTTAACTGCATCATACCACTCAGTGTTCTTAAAATCTTTAGTTTCAGAAATACCTACATAAGAACCTCCTTCAAAAGGTCCGTCATAAATTTCAAAGTATTTAATATAGAGATTAGTATCGTTTACACTTATTGTAAATACACTTGACGACGGTGAACCAATATATTCCTCGTTTGGTAGGGGTTCATTATTGAAAATATTATAATTAAAATCATTTCCTCCATTC
Organism: Polaribacter sp.; assembly: GCA_049889235.1. Taxonomy (GTDB): domain Bacteria; phylum Bacteroidota; class Bacteroidia; order Flavobacteriales; family Flavobacteriaceae; genus Polaribacter. The sequence goes on along the minus strand of JBMHDU010000002.1, from coordinate 94,976 downwards.
CATTTGTAATCAATGAGTTTAAACTTGTATCCTGATTTTTTTAAACTAAAATCATCAACAATTTTTATGTGTGTATTCTCTGTAAGAAAATCTTTCACTTTCAATTCATCATATGCAAAAGATTTAGCACCATAAAACATATTGTTACAATCAGTTTTATGACTTATAACCCAGTCTCCAATGTGTTGGAAAAATGATTTAGCATTACAAAACATGGATCTCATATCCTTTACATTAGACACATCCCAATCCCCGATGGGTTGATTAAATGATTTGGCAAGACTAAACATGAACGACAAATCAGTCACATTACTTACATCCCATTTTCCAATAGGTTGATTAAATGATTCGGCAATTTTAAACATACTACTCATGTTAGTTACATTACTTACATCCCAATTTCCTATAGGTTGATTAAATGATTCGGCAAGACTAAACATAACCTGCATAGTTTCAACGTTACTCACATCCCAATTTCCTATAGGTTGATTAAAAGATTTAGCATTAGAAAACATATTGGACATATTTGTAACATTAGACACATCCCAGTCTCCTATAGGTTGGTTAAAATCTACTTCCCACCCTGGAAATGTTGATGAAAACATATCACTCATATCCTCAACATCTGACACATCCCAGTTGTTTATATTTTGATTAAACTTGAAGGCATTTTCAAACATGGCGTGCATTGTTTTCACATTCGATACATCCCAATTTCCAATTGGAGAATTAAAGTTATGGGAACAAAATAACTTAGACGTATCTGTAACCTCAGAGGTATCCCAATCATTTATAAATCCATATTTTTTGGTTGCTGCAGCTTCGTCTTCCAGCCACAGTTTTACTGCTTCTCGAATTGTTTCGTTGTTTAATTTCATATTTGTTATTAGTGTTTATTTCTTTTCTCGATAATCTGGAATAGTTTTTAAATTTATAATAAAATAATAACTATGTCAACGGTGTTAATCAAGCTCTCTAATACATTAGTTAACTGATGTTTAACCTCTGCAGGTTAACTCTTACCCCTTCGAGATATATTAACTGCTTGTTGTGCTGTTTCTTATGTAAATGGCATATTTTATTCTTTGTTATAATAATATATAGTTAGAAAGAGTTTTTTTTCAGTTGCGTTTTAAAAACAATATCTTGAATTTTTATATTTTGTTATAACTGAGAAAAAGTATGAATCCATTAAAAGTATTAAAAGAAGATATAAATCATTTCAGATAATTGTAACAATCGGGCTATATATACATTTCACAGCTAACCCTCAAAAAAGAAACCGACTTTTAAATCGATATGGGGGTGTTGTTTTGAAAATGATGGTTGGGATTTTTTGGCGTTTTTTGGAGCTAAGAGTAATTTACCGTACAATAACCGTACAAATTATTTAATAAAAATAACCTAATCAATTTATTATTAATTGATTAGGTTTTTTAATTGTGGAGACGCCGAGAATCGAACTCGGGTCCAAACAAGCAGCTTAAAAGCTTTCTACATACTTAGTTTCTGTTTCATTTTCGATGAAAAGCTGACCAAAAACTATCCACTTTTCACTTAGCTTCTAAAGTTTCGAAAACCTATCGAAGCAGTAGGTTCTCTATGTTTACTTTTACGATGCCCAATAGAAAAACGCCGTAAACCAAGGCTTTTTTAGGACATTTAGCTTGTACACCTTGTGTACCGAGGCCAATCTTACTATGATTCAGATTATGCAGCTAAAGCGTAGTTATCTTCGCCGTTTATAGGTTGAAATAAGTTTTACAAGTCGTCATTTCACTCCTTGGTATGCTTACAATTTCACTGACCTTGCTGTCAAAACCAGTCGTCCCCATATGAATGGTTCCTAATTCTTTTCAAAGAACGGAATGCAAAAGTATAAAAACCTATTTTCTATCTTTGCATTTTAATCAACAAAAACGCAAATTCCATACCATTTCCTATGAAGTTCGGCATTATTAAAGAACGAAAAAACCCACCAGATAAACGTGTCGTTTTTTCTCCGTCAAAACTTATTGAACTAAAAGAACAATTCCCTGAAGCAGAAGTAGTTGTAGAAACGTCTGATATTCGAACTTTTCCAGATTCAGCTTATGAAAAGGTAGGAATTCAAGTAGTTGACGATTTGTCAGATTGTGATGTTTTAATTGGTGTTAAGGAAGTTCCAGTTGATCACTTAATTCCGAACAAGAAATATTTCTTCTTTAGTCATACCATCAAAAAACAACCTTACAACAGAAAGTTATTACAAGCCATTCTTCAGAAAAATATTGAATTATTCGACCATGAGGTAATTGTTGCTGAAAACGGATATCGATTAATTGGATTTGGTCGTTATGCAGGAATCGTTGGTGCGTATAATGGATTCCGAGCGATTGGAATTCATAAAGAGTTATTTGAATTGCCAAAAGCCGAAAATTTAGAAAGTCAACATGACTTAATTCAACAATTAAATTCAGTTGATTTTCCACCGATCAAAATTCTATTATCTGGCGTTGGAAAGGTAGCTAAAGGAGCGAAAGAGATGTTAGATGCCATGAGAATCAAAAAGGTAACTGTAGATGAATATTTACATCAATCTTTTAATGATTCCGTGTATTGCATGATTGATGTTTTGGACTACAACAAACGTAAAGACGGAAAAATCATAAACAATAAAGATTTTTATAATCATCCAGAAGAATATGTTTCTGATTTCGGTCGATTTGCAGCAGTAACCAATTACTTTATTGCTGGTCATTTTTATGGTGATGGGTCTCCATATCTATTCACTAGGGAGGATGCAAAACAAGATGATTTTAACATCAAATATGTTGCTGATATTTCTTGTGATATTGATGGACCAGTAGCTAGTACCATAAGACCTTCTACAATCGAGAATCCAATTTATGGGTATCATCCAATAACCGAATCTGAAGTCGATTTCAAAGACCCCAATGCCATTGTGGTAATGGCTGTTGATAATTTGCCTTGTGAACTTCCAAAGGATGCGAGTGAAGGTTTTGGGGAGATGTTTTTAGACCATGTGATTCCGGCATTTTTCAATAATGATAAAGACGGAATTCTTTCGAGAGCAATCATGACTCAAAACGGAAAGTTAACTCCTCGTTTTTCTTTTTTGCAGGATTACGTCGATGGGAAAGAATAAAGCAATTTACTTCACTGCCACTCCATATGTGATGTAAGCCATTGCAAGAATTAACAAACTAGGATACCAGTAGCTTGGAATAATTATGCAAATGATTGTTAACAATAAGCATAGCGCGGGGATCAAAAGTTTTTCCTTTGAAATTGGAGTTTGCAGGATATGATGAATACCAAAACCAATTAAAAATACTGGACCAAGATATTCGTTCAAATTCTTTGTGTACAGCATATACAGCACTGCAAAAACTACTAAAAAACTAATTAGAAACTTTAGGGCTTCGGATTTTGTTCTATTATCCCATAAAGATTGTTTAGATCGTCGAGCCCTATGGTTGCCGAAAAAAAACAAGGTCAATCCAGAAAAGAGAAAAGTCAGAATTACCAACAGTTGAATAAATAATGAAATTTGTTCAGTAGATAATTCGTTACCTGCAAATCCTTCAAGTACATAGCCGTCTAAACTACTTTTGATGAGGTAACTAGCCAACAGAATATACAATCCGATTTGGACCGATAAGAATCCTTTTACAGAAAAGAAAGATGGTGGAGTAATATTGTTTTTCATATTATCAATAACTTTAGCAAGATACAAAATGAAACCTGCAGAGCAATACATATTAAACCAACCTGAACCTTTTAAATCTATTTTGGTTCATCTACAAATTCTAATTGAAAATTCTTTTCCAGAGGTCAAGTTAGAATTCAAATGGAAAATTCCATTTTACTATTTGGAAGGCAAACCATTTTGCTATTTGAATCCGTCCAAAAAGAAGGGATATGTTGATGTCGGTTTCTGGTTAAGTAGTCACCTTAATCAATTTGAAGAACATCTAATATCAGAAAATAGAAAGGTGGTTAAATCTCTTCGTTATACTTCTGTGGATGATATCGATGACGTGGTGTTGATTACTGTTTTGAAAGAGGCTTTCGAGAAAAAAGAGAAGGGCTTTTACAAAAACAGTAATTACTGAATTCTAAAGTATAAAGCATCCCTTTGATTGAAATAAATGACCACTTCTGATTGACGCTTCGGATTCGGAATTGTAAAGGAAGTAACTCCATTTATTCTTGTCAAATTCGCACGCTGAGCGTATCGCATTCCAGGCATCGCATATGCTACTTTGATTGTAGTTGGTAAATTTTTAAATGAAAATTTAAAGTTGTCATTGTCAGATTGTAATATGCCTAGTTTAGGAGACTCCAATGTTGCTCCTGATGTTAAAAATGAATTTGCAAAGATCGGCTGATTGAAAAATTCGTCAATGGCCATTCTGCCCAATCGTAAAATCCATAATCTTTCTTTCGGATAATGGGTTTTAAAAATATCGGTATTTGAAATATCGTAATAATAGGGATTGAAATCTCTTACCCATCGATTTTGGAATTCATAGCCTGCTGCCCAAGTCGCATCTAAAACTACGAATCTTCCATTCAGTTTTACGGCATTCCATGCATGATTTGTTGAACTCGGAATTGCTCCAATTTCTGAGGTGTTGATACGGACATATCCTTTAATCACATGAGCCTCAATTCCTAACAAATCGCATACCTTTTTAAAAGATTGAGCATATTCTTCGCAGACCCCTAACTTGGTTTGAAACGCCTTATTAATAAGTCGATCTTTTATGGCTTGAAGTTTCTGAAGTCGTTCGGCCTCTGATGAATAACTGAATCGATAACTGCGTTGTTTTGGATTGTAAAACTCGCGTAAATTATACCGAATGTTTTTGGCTAGCCAATAAAATGTCGCTCTCACTTTTTCTTCATCAGAATCAAAATCTTTATCAATCTGATTGGCTAGATTTTCAACTTTGGAGAACGAGGGGTATAAGTCTACTTTCATCCCAATTGATGAAAAGTCTTGAGCGTATGCACTCAGACTACAAAAAAATAAGATGATTAAAAATCGCAGCATTGTATTAGCTAAACTACGAAAGAATCTAAAAATTATATGGAAGTGTGATTTTAAAATCCGTTCGCCACTTTTCTTATGGCAATCAAATTTGATAATAATCGTTCGAGGTTATCAAGATGTAACATGTTTGCTCCATCACTTTTAGCGTTTGAGGGGTCGAAATGAGTTTCAATAAACAGTCCATCTACATTGTTTACAACTCCGGCACGAGCAATGGTTTCGATCATATCTGGTCTCCCGCCTGTCACACCAATTGTTTGATTTGGTTGCTGTAAAGAATGCGTAACGTCTAAAACTGTAGGTGCAAACTTTCGCATTTCTGGAATTCCTCTAAAATCGACTATCATATCTTGATATCCGAACATCGTTCCGCGATCGGTAACCCATACTTTATCATTTCCAGAGTCCTTCACTTTTTGAACAGCATGCTTCATTGCCCCTGGACTCATAAATTGACCTTTCTTTAGATTTACCACCTTATCGGTTTTTGCAGCAGCTACAACCAAGTCAGTTTGACGAACTAAAAATGCTGGTATCTGAAGTACATCTACATATTCAGCCGCCATTTCAGCATCAGAAACTTCATGGATATCCGTAATAGTAGGAATATCGAATGTTTGTCCAACCTTTTGTAAAATTTTCAATGCCTTTTCATTTCCGATTCCTGTAAAACTATCAATGCGACTTCGGTTGGCTTTTTTGAAACTTCCTTTAAAAACGTAAGGTATTTTTAGATCATTTGTAATTGAAACCACCTTTTCTGCAATCCGCAATGCCATGTCTTCGCCTTCAATGGCACATGGTCCTGCCAGTAAGAAAAAATTGTTGGAATCTTGATGTTTTATATTCGGGATGTATGATAAATCCATTGGGAAAATTTTGACAAAAATAAGAAATTATATTCGCTATCTTTAGCTCAAATTTAAATCAATGAAATCTTATTTTTTAGCTATAATCCTAGTACTAGGCCTATTTTCGTCATGTAAACAAACCACTGCTCAAACCAATAAAACAGCTGGTATCGAAATTGATTCAACTACTGTACGAAAACATTTGTATACACTTGCTTCAGATGATATGAAGGGAAGAAAAACTGGAACCGACGGAATCGAGATGGCTGCACAATACATCGAAAATGAATTTAAAAGAATTGGTTTGTCAACCTTTGAAGATCTTTCAGATTATAGACAAACATTCAAATTTAAACCAAGAAGATCGAATGATAGTATCGTCGGAAGTAATATTATTGGCGTGCTACCAGGTACTAGCCAGAAAAACGAATATGTTGTGATTTCTGCACACTATGATCATCTAGGAATTCGCAAGAAAGAAGGACAATTAGATAGTATTTATAATGGCGCCAATGATAATGCTTCTGGAGTTACAGGAGTGTTAGCCTTAGCTGAATATTTTGCAAAAAAGAAATTAAATAAAAGAACGATTGTTTTTATTGCCTTTACAGCTGAAGAAATGGGGCTTGTAGGATCGAGATATTTTGGCAAAGGAATAGATGCTTCAAAATTTGTAGCTGGAATCAATTTAGAAATGATTGGTAAAACACCAAGTTTTGGTCCAAATACCGCTTGGTTAACAGGTTTTGATCGTTCCGATTTTGGTAAAATTGTTCAAAAGAACTTAGAAGGTTCGGGATATAAATTGTACCCAGATCCTTATAAACAATTTAGGTTGTTTTTTAGATCAGATAATGCATCTTTGGCTAGGTTAGGTGTGCCTTCTCATACCTTCTCTACCTCTCCAATTGATACAGACAAAGATTATCATCAAGCTTCTGATGAAGCCGAAACTTTAGATGTTTGGGTTATTACTCAGACCATAAGAGCTGTGGCCCGTGGTACCGAAAGTATTATCGACGGTACAGATACACCGACACGAATTGTACTAGAGGAATAAAAATGGCTTTTGATACCCATTTGGCTGACCGAATTTCTCGATTTTTAAAAGATTCGAATCAGAATTTTTATGAAAAGAAAATGTTCGGCGGTTTATGTTTTATGGTAAACAATAAAATGTTTGTGGGTGTTATAAAGGATGAGGTGATGGCTAGAATCCATCCTGATGAATATGAAAAAGCCCTCATGAAAGAGGGCTGTTCTGAAATGAATTTTACCGGTAGACCAATGAAGGGTTTTGTGTTCTTTAGTCCGGAAGCTACCGATTTAGATTCGGATTTGGAATACTGGCTTCAGCTTGCTTTGGATTTTAATCCGTTGGCCAAATCCAGCAAGAAAAAATCTTAGAATCTATAACGTACCGATAAGGCAACATCTGAAGAAAGTCCACTTAATCCTCCCGCTATACCAACTTCAGGTCGATAATCGATAGAAAGTAAAACTGGTGCTTCTTCAAACAGATATTCAATACCAATAACTCCAGCACCATAAATTCCTGTGTTTCCAGCAGAAACTAATCCTGCACCAAAACCGGCGTACCAATTAAATCTGTTTTCTAGATTCATAACCCATTGATAAGTTCCTGTTGCTTTGAAATTTGTGAATTCATTTGCTAGACCTAGGTCGATCTCTAAGCGATTTGAAGAACCCATTTTAGCCTGATAGGAGATTTCTCCTCCTAAACCGTTTCCATGACCAAATCGAAGTCCGATAGCATTATCTGAAATTTCTTGTCCGAATGCAAATCCAGAGATGAATAGTGCAATAATTAATAATTTAAATTTTGTCATAATGTTTTGTTTAATACTCAAAGCTAATTAAATGGATGCATGAAATCAATATTGTAGCAAACTTTTTCTACTATAGGTTGGTTATGCCTAAAATTGCGATTATTTTTGATTGCAAATTAACGATATGAGGATTCATTTTATTGCGATTGGCGGAAGTGCAATGCACAATTTAGCAATCGCTTTGCATAAGAAAGGATATCAGGTAACAGGTAGTGATGATACGATTCACGATCCTTCGAAAAGTAGATTAGAAAAGTACGGATTGTTACCTGAGGAATTTGGATGGTTTCCAGAAAAAATCAATGCTGAATTAGATACGATTATCCTTGGTATGCATGCCAAAATTGACAATCCGGAGCTTTTGAAGGCACAAGAATTAGGGTTAAAGATTTATTCATATCCAGAGTTTTTATTTGAACAATCTAAAGATAAGACAAGAGTTGTCATTGGTGGTTCTCATGGAAAAACAACCATTACTTCAATGATTTTGCATGTGCTGAATTATCATGATCGCGAAGTGGATTATATGGTTGGTGCGCAATTAGAAGGATTTGAAACCATGGTGCATCTAACAGAAGAAAATGAGTTTATAGTTTTAGAGGGTGACGAATACTTAAGTTCACCCATTGATCGCAGACCTAAGTTTCATTTATATAAACCGAATATCGCATTAATCAGTGGAATAGCATGGGATCATATCAATGTGTTTCCAACTTATGATAATTATGTTGAGCAGTTCCAAATTTTTACTGACTCGTTAATCAATGGTGGAATTTTGGTATACAATGAAGAAGACACCGAAGTGAAAAGAGTCGTTGAATCTTCAACCAGTGCAATTAAGAAATATCCATATCAAACACCACCTCATAGTATTGATGATGGCACCACTTATTTAGAAACCGTAGAAGGAGATTTGCCTTTAGAGATTTTCGGAAATCATAATTTACAAAACTTAGCGGGTGCAAAGTGGATTTGTCAACATATGGGAATTGATGAAGAAGATTTTTATGAAGCAATAGCAAGTTTTAAAGGTGCAAGTAAACGTCTGGAAAAGATTACTGAAAATGATTCAACCGTTATTTTCAAAGATTTTGCGCATAGCCCTAGCAAGGTTGAAGCCACCACCAAAGCAGTGAAAGACCAATATGGAAATAGAACCGTACTGGCCTGTTTGGAATTGCATACCTATTCAAGTTTAAATGCAGAATTTTTAAAGGAGTATAAAGGAGCTTTAAAGTATGCCGATAAAGCGGTTGTCTTTTATTCACCTCATGCTGTAAAAATTAAACAGTTAGACGAAGTAACTAGCAGTCAAATTGCCGAAGCATTTGAACGCGAAGATCTTATAATTTATACGAATCCTACTGAGTTTAAAAATTTCTTGTTTTCCGAAAACTTAGATAATTCAGCTGTTTTATTAATGAGTTCGGGTAACTACGGCGGACTCGATTTTGAAGAGGTAAAATCTCTAGTGTAGAGTTTTAAAGGAATTAATCTTCTAATTTTTCTTCTTCTCCACTCTTTGGATTGGAAGAGCTGAAACACATGTTTTCGATGTTGTGGTGAGTATATGACTTTTGAAAGTATCGTCAACCTTGATTCCAGAGCCAGACCATATCGAAAAATCAATGATTTGAATCGATTCAATTTTGAATTATTTCCGAAAAGCAAATGCATAAATAATCGATATTGAGAACTCATTGTTTTCTTCGATTCAATCAAATCAGAGTTGAATATCATTTTTGTTTGATAAAGAAAGTCATTTATGATTTTGAATCCGGATACAGAATTATCAAGAGTTAAGTGATCTTTATATTCTTGAATAAGAAGGTAAGCATCATATGCATTTCTGAGTGAATAGGTGTGTTTTAATCGGCCTTTATCATTAATCTGATGCGCTCCTATAGTTATAAATAATTGATGATCGGGACTCATTATTGATCCAAATAATGAGTTGGATATTATCTTCTTATTGCAATATTCTTTTTGAAATTTACCTGATACTATTTCATCGTGAACCTCTACTGCCGCAATATGATTCGGAGAACTGAGTCTTTTCAAATGCCGATTCTTAAGATATGGGCCTTCATAAATTGGTGTATAGCCATTTTTTAACAAAATTTCCTGGGCTTTTTGAGTTTCAGAATTATGAAAAAGAATGTCGATATCTCCAACCATTCGTTCACCTAAACTGGGGTATAAATTCTGCTTTAAATTTCCCGATCCTTTTATGAAAATTGGTTTTAACCGATGAAATAGAAACAACTCTTCGATTGCTTTTATTTGTCTCAGAATTTCTCTATTTCGTTTTTCATTTTCTAATGTAATTTTATTTAAAAATAAAATGAGATCAGAAGGCAAAGTAGAGATTAACCCTGTCTTATTTAACTTTAAATATAATACGGGTAAAACGTAGTGTTTCGAACTTAGTTTTATTACGTTTTCCCAATTTACCCTATTCGTTACTATAAGTTTTTTAACTTCCTTATAGTTATGTTTTTCATGTTCTAAGGTGAGACATTTTCCTATAAAGAATAAAGTATCCCTATAATTCATTTGCACAACGATTTGTTAAAGAAGCTATCATTTTTTTATGGTCTGAATAGCTCATTTGGTAAGATTTAACTTTAGAGAACCAATAGAAAAATTGATTAACATTTTGACGAATAGTAGAAACCCAAGAATCTGGTATTATTCGAGTTAAAGTTTCGGAGCTTGAAACTTTTTCAAAAGCAAAATCAATGCTTGGGTCATAATTAATGAATATTAGCTCTCTGCAGCGATACGATTTGTTAGTATCGCACTGGCTGGGAGCTAAGTATCGAACAATTTTTTTTGAGGTTTTAAAATGGTGAACTTTTGAATTTTCTAGAATTGGGTAAAATCTTGATAATATCGACAAGCTTGATTCCTTTACAGATATTGCAGATGGAAAGGTATATATTTTCTGATCGAACCCTAAGGGTATAAAATCATCCGCAATACAAGTAAATCCGTGAGCCATCAAAAGACTTAAGGCAGTACTTTTGCCTTTGCCAGAAGCACCTAATAGTAGAAAACATTTTCCATTTTTGTACACCGCGGAACCATGCAGGACAGCTATCCATTCTTTTTCGGGTTTTGAATATATTTTTTGAATGAATTCCATTGAAAATTTTCCCTGAAAAAAATGTTTTTGATTCCAAGACCATAGTCCAATAATTCTATCATTTACAATTAATTTGATGTACTTGTTCTCAAAAGCAACGTTGAATGAATGTTCAGGAAATTTCACTTTGACAATTTCTAAATGAGCGAATTTTGGATGAATTAAATTTTCAAGGATTTTATTTCCGAATTTGACTTCAATTGTCATTTGATTGTAGCTATAATGCCTTGTTGATTCCTTAATAGTTATACTTTCTAATTTCGAATTTTCATTGAAGGTTCTTATAGCTTCTGATGAAATTTTGTTTCGGTTTCCATTAGTTTTATCGCAAATCGCATTGATTAATTCGGATAAGTCTTGATGGTGCATTGATTCCATCAATTTTCGACCTGATTGTTTGTCTAGAATTAGATATTTGTTTGGATTTTGAAACCAAATTGTGCTGCTATTTTCAATTTCAAAATAGCAATAGGGAGTATTGTTCATAGCATTTTAGATATTATGAAGAATATAAGCGCCCCTGAAATGAGAGGCGAAATTCAGTAAGAATTTATTATTTAGAATCCTGAACCTGGATCATCTGGACTTTGAGCCTGGGCATGCTTAGGACTAAGAATCATGTAAGTGCCCAAAGCCGTCAAAGCTGCATATTTTCCATAATCGCCAATTTTATTGATGGCCTCCTTTCTTGTGATTTTCTCTTTGTCTCTTCTTTTCATAGCATTCATTTTTGATTTATTCAATCATAATTTTTCTTGTTATTTTCTCTTTATTTGAGTGCATTGAAACGATGTACACCCCTTTTTTTTTTTACGGTATTGATTCGAACTATGCCCTTGGGACTTTTGATACCTTTTTTAGTAATTATTTCTTTCCCCAAGACATCTGTTATTTTAAGGTTCCAATTGCCCTCAGATAGTCCGTTCCATTTAAAATTTCCATTAGAATAGATTACGTATGGAGTATCAATTGGATTGACAGAACTTGATAGGGTTCCTGCTTTTGTGTGAAGATAAAATCTTCCTTTTCCGTACAGATCATCAGTTAATGATATTCTGTAAAACGAACCTGTTTCATCCATTCTAATAAAGTTATCTGTCTTGGTATCTTCAAGGTACACTTCAATGTCATCAGGTATATTTGAATTGATAAAAAATGTGATTTCTTGCCCTTTTTTTGCTGATACAAGTATTGGAATTGTAATTGAATTGATATCTCCTTTTGGAAGACCCTGAATTTGAAAAGAATCTCCATTATCATTCTCTACTAGTGAGGAAGCAATTGAGAAATCTTGAGCTTGTCCTGCAAATAGTTCGCCATCCCAGCCATTGTCAAATCCCTTTGTGGCGTCATCTGTAAAATAAAGTTTCAACGATGGTTCTTGAGTGCCGTCAGAAGCTGTCATAGAAATCGAATACATTTCCGATTTTTGGAAAACGCCTCCATTTGTTTGATAGCTTTTCTTAAGAGAAATGGAATTAGTTCCATTGGCCCGAACAAAAAACCCTTGTGTTGGGGCAATGATGAAATTTTCGCCAGTTACTTTGGCCTGATAGGTACCTGTGCTTTCATTCCATACCCAAAGTGTTTGACTTGCCAATTGATCCGAATTGTCTTGTAAGAGACTAGCACTTGAAATAGATGATGTATATGGATTCGAAATAAGATTATAACTTCCATTGCCTCCCTGATTTAAATTAATCATCACATCTTCTGTTCTAACAGTACCTGAAAATTCAATTAGACCTGAAGAGGCTCTTTTGAAGGCGAATCCCTGACCGGCTATCGGATTCATAGTTTCACCAATTTGCAGATAATCCCAGCTATCACTCGCAGTACTGTATGAAGCGATACCAAGATTATTATCTGTACCAGAATCTATGGAATTGGAAGATACATAGCTATCGTTAAATGTGATACCATTTAATGGAGCACCTATCAAATACCAATTTGAAGTAGTTAGGTTTCTCGAGTAGGTAATGTTTCCAGTCGCAGAGCCATTTACAAGCAAAGACCCATCATTTATTGTTAAACCGGCATTTGAAGTATCCAAATCCTGAATTACGGCATGGGTACTGCTATTGATGACAGGTTTATTTTCTACATTGGGAATGAAGACATTAGCGTCTTCTTCAGGTAATTCACCTGTAGCCCAATTGGAAGTATTGCTCCAATCTGTATTAAGGCTTCCATCCCAATAAAAATGGGTTAGGTTTGCGGTGCCCAAACTAGAAACACCTTTGCTAAAATCTGTTTCGTGATTATTGGTATCCGCGCCATTAGGCATTCGATAAACGGCTTCATCTCCAATTGTTGATGAATTTCCGCTAAACGCTTCACCTGATCCTCCGCCAAGTACGACCGAGTCAATTATCGTCCCTGTATTGTCTTTCAGAAGAATGGTGATGTTATTATTCATTGATCCTGCACCATCAACATTTCCAAGAACTAGAAAATCACCTGATTTCGTATTGTTGAATGTACCTGAACCAAAACTGACATAATTTGATACAGAAAAAGCTCCCGAATCCGTTAAATTGCCAGTAACTGAGCTACTGTCATTTAATTCAATGGTCCAGTTTGTGAGATCTAAACCATCTGTTTTAATAAATAACTCAACATATTCATCTACACCTTGGCTAATTGTTCCAGATCCGGCAGTGCCGTTGAAGTTATTTGAACTCCAATCAGATTGAGGGTCTGTCACAATTTCGTTAATCACGACCGATTGTGCATTTATTATTATTGAAAAGAGTAGTAAGACGCTAACAATTAGTTTTTGGGATTTGTGTTCCTTTTTCATGATATTTTTTTGGATGAAAATTAGAAAACACAAAGACCTTACCTATGCGGATAACTGCAAAATTGAATAAGGATTAACGTGGCTAAAAGTCTAGTTCTTTTTCCAAAAGAACGGTGTAAAAAGAATTAAAACGGTAAACAATTCGAGACGTCCAATTAGCATTAGAAGGGCACAAAAAAGCTTAGCCGAATTGGATAAGTGGGCAAAATTATCAACCGGACTTACAGATCCAACTGCCGGTCCGATATTTCCTAATGAAGACGCAGAGGCACCCAATGCCGAGACAAAATCTAAATCAAAAAAGGTCAAGATTACAGAGGAGACCACAAATATCAGCATGTAAATAATGAAGAATGAAATGACATTAAATACAATGTTCTGATGCACCGATTTACCATCAAATCGAACTGGAATAATAGCATTTGGATGCAGAGCTTTTTTAAATTCTAAAAAGCTGTTTTTCAACATTACTATATGACGAACCACTTTAACGCCACCACTTGTCGATCCAGCAGAACCTCCAGTAAAGAATAAAGCAAAGAAAATACCCGTTACAAAGAAACTCCACATGGTAAAATCAGCAGTCACAAATCCCGTTGTAGTAACTACAGATGTTACCTGGAATAAGGCATGTCGAATGGCATATTCTGCCTCACCAAAAACTTTAGGGTGATTTACAGATGTTACTAAATTAGGATCCTGGAAATAGTAAATTAGAATTACAATTAAACTCGCAACACTGATAATTCCGAAGAGATAATAACGAAACTCTTCACTTTCAAAAACCTTCTTCAATTTTCCTTTCAACGCGAAATAAGTGAGGATGAAATTCGTTCCGGCTACCAGCATAAATAGGATAACAATATATTGCACAAAAGGCAAATGATTGTAATGTGCTAAACTTGCATTTTTAGTTGAGAATCCACCTGTACTGACGGTTGCCATCGCATGATTAATAGCATCAAACCATCCCATTCCGGCAATTTTTAACAAGAAAAACTCGGCAAAGGTTAACACTACATAAATCAGATATAATCGTTTTGCTGTATCGGTAATTCTAGGATGTAATTTATCTGCTGATGGCCCTGGCGCTTCAGCTTTGAATAACTGCATACCTCCAATCCCTAATAACGGAAGAATGGCGATAGTGAGAACAATAATTCCCATTCCACCAATCCAATGTGTTGCGCTACGCCAAAATAAAATCCCTTTCGGCATGGACTCGATATCAGTAAGAATAGATGATCCGGTAGTTGAATATCCAGAGACTGTCTCGAACAAGGCATCAGTAAAATTTGGTATTGCCCCTGATAACAAATAGGGTAGCATACCTGTAAAAGAAAGGGTTAACCATCCCATAGTTACAATGAGAAAACCTTCTTTTTTCTGAATATTTGTACTTTTTGGTTTATTGCTTAAATAGAGTAGCAGTCCAACAAAAACGGTAATAATTCCTGCGTTTATGATACCGGTTTTTTCAGGTTCTTCATGGTAAATGCTGAATGGAACTGCGATAAACATAAAGATTCCGTTTAGAATTGCAATAATTCCTAAGAAACGATAGATAATCTTTAAGTTGAGTCCCGCCATTCTAATTGAAAAAACTTTCTAGGCTATCGATTGCTTCTGGAAGACAGAAGACAATTACTTTATCTTTACTTTGAATCTGAATATCACCAAATGACATGATCGGTTCACCATCGCGAATGATTCCGCCAAAAACTGCTTCTCGTGGGAAACGTAAATCACGAATTGGTTTTTTAGTCACTTTGGCTCCTTCTTTAACTTCAAATTCAAAGACTTCGGCATCAATATTATGCAAATTCGCTAGTGCAAGAACTTTCCCTTTTCGAATGTGAGTAAAAATCGTACTCGCAGCTATCAATTTTTTATTGATTAGTGTTTCGATACCAATAGTCTTGGAAATATCGATGTAATCCATGTTTTCAACAAGTGCAATTGCCTTTTTTACTCCTTTGGATTTGGCAACCAAACATGACATAATATTTGTTTCTGAGTTGTCTGTTACGGCAACAAAAGCATCAGTCTCACGAATGTTTTCTTCTTCTAAAAGTTCTAGATCTCGACCGTCACCATTAATGATTAATGCATTTTGTAAGGTGTCTGCCAAGTATTCGGCTTTTTCACGATCCTGCTCAATTAACTTAACTCGGAAGTTATCCTGACAAAGATTACGAGCTGTTTTAAGTCCGATACTTCCACCGCCCAAAATCATCACGTTTTTGATATTCACGTGTTTCTTTCCGATGATAGGATACAGCTTTTCTAAACTATCATTTGGTACAGAAAAATACACCTGATCACCCAATTGATATTTTGTATCTCCTCTCGGAATGATAGTTTGCGTCATTCCCTCCCTTTTGATTGCGATCGTAATGAAATCAACCTTAGCGTACAATTCTTTTGCGTCTTTAACTGTTAAATCAACCAATGGAGATTGATAGGTTAATGAAACTCCAACAATATTGAATACTCCATCTTCGAATGCAAAGGTTTCATTGAAAGAGGATTGATCTAAGAATAATTTAATTTCGTCTGCAGCGAGCTCTTGCGGTGAAATCATGAAATCAACACCAAATTTTTTAAAGTCTACCTCGCAATCGTTTAAAAACTCAGAATTATCAACACGGGCAATCGTTTTTTTAGCACCTAGCGCTTTACCTAAAACACAAATAGTGAAATTGGTATGCTGACTATCGGTTACAGCGATTAATAGGTCTGCAGAAGAGATCCCCGTTTCCTTTAAAAGGCTGATGGATGTGGCGTCACCTTTGGTCGTAATTACGTCTAGATGATTGTTGATATAATTCAACTTATCACCATCCATATCGATAATAAACGTGTCTTGAGATTCGTAAGAAAGCAGTTTAGCTAAGTGAAATCCAACATCGCCTGCACCTGCTATGATAATTTTCATATTGAAACCGAATATTATACAAAGATAGAAAAGTTGGTTTTCAAATCTTATTTTTTTGCGATTTAACCTATTTTGTGCAGTAAAAGTATTGCTAAAATGAAAAAGTTACCCATCACTTCTTGGCTGTTGGAAGACCGCCCAAGAGAAAAATTGATTGAAAAAGGAAAAGAATCCTTATCCGATTCTGAATTACTCGCCATTCTCCTAGGATCTGGAAATAGAGAGGAATCTGCCGTTAGTCTTGCCCATCGAATACTAAAATCCGTTGATGGGAAAATCCATGAACTCGCCCGATTTCCCTTGGAAAGACTGATGGAATTTAAAGGTGTAGGTCAAGCGAAAGCACTTACCATAATTACTGCCTTAGAATTTGGAAAACGCCGACAAATGGAAATGAAAATAGACAAAGAAAAAATTACATCGAGTACAGATGTTTTTCAAATTATGCATCCGTTACTTGGAGATTTGCAACATGAAGAGTTTTGGGTGTTATTCTTAAATAATTCGAATAAAGTACTCTCAAAATATCAGTTAAGCAAAGGTGGATTGACAGCCACATTAGTAGATACTCGGCTTCTGTTAAAACGTGGATTGGAATTATTGGCCGTGGCAATTATTATTTGTCATAATCACCCATCTGGAAAATTGGAACCTAGTCGGGCTGATATCGAACTCACCAAAAAGATTAAAAATGCTTGTCATTCTGTGGATATTAAACTACTGGATCACCTCATAATTACTGAAAAAACGTATTTTAGCTTTGCAGACGAAAACCAATTATGATTGTAATTTATTCACATAAAATCACTCCTAGAGTTCGATATATATTCAATCATATTTTTACAAGAATTCTTCATATTCCAACTCAATTTACCTCGAAAGTTGAGGAGTTTGTTGCTCATAATGGTCCTAAGTTATCCTACACCAGAGCAAGTTTAGGAAATGAATTTTTTATAAAAAGTAACGATCTCCTTTTTGAACAAGGGGTAAGTGATTTGGAGATTTCAATACAGAATTGGGACGAAGTGCCTTGTTTCTTTGGTACGAACGCCAAGTCTGCAATTCCGTTCGATATTTTCGCTGCCAGTTTTTATTTGATCAGTAGGTATGAAGAATATTTACCTCACGTAAAAGACAAACATGGCCGTTTTACTGCTGAAGAAAGTCTGGCTTTCAAAAATGGCTTTTTAGAAAAACCATTGGTTGATATTTGGGCATTTAAATTATTGGAAGTATTGAAGGAGAAATTTCCAAATTATGAATACAAGTCAAGATCTTATGAGTTTATTTCTACGGTTGATGTAGATAATGTATTTGCCTACAAACACAAAAGTTTTGTTCGAACCTTTGGTGGATTTATCAATGACTTTTTCCGATTTAAACTATTTGAGTTTTGGAATCGATTTACGGTACTTACAAACATTAAAAAGGATCCTTTCGATACCTTCGCATCTATTTTAGAATTCAAAAAGAAGTATAATGTTCGAACCATATTTTTCTTTTTAATTGGAAATTATACCACCTTCGACACCAATGTTTCGGCATCCAAATCGAAATATAAACTTTTGATTAAAGATATGGTTGATTATGCGGAAGTCGGATTACATCCCTCTTACTTTACCATGCAAAATCAGGCGATGTTAAAGAAGGAAAAACTGAGGATGGAGGGCATTACCAATATGCCGGTTTCGAAATCGAGACAGCATTACCTTCGAATTGAATTGCCAAAAACCTATCAGCAATTAATTGATTTAGAGATACTTGAAGATTTTTCTATGGGTTTTGCCAGTCATACGGGATTTCGGGCTAGTACCTGTACGCCATTTTATTTTTACGACTTAGACTTTGAAATTCAAACTCCATTAAAGGTGTATCCATTCTGTTTGATGGATACCACTTTGAATGATTACATGAAATTAACTCCAAAGCAGTCGTTAGGAAAAATAAGAGATTTGCGCAATGAAGTTAAGGACGTGAATGGTACTTTTATTACGTTATTTCATAATGAAAGCCTGAGCGATTATTTGAGATGGAAAGGATGGAAGCGTTTGTACGAATCTATGTTGAAAATAGGAACATCTGGCTATGATTCGCATTATTAAACGCAGAGATTTAGATCTCCAGAAGTACGATTCCTGCATTGATGAATCTTTACAATCCAGAATTTTTGCGTTTTCCTGGTATTTGGATGTAACTGTTGAACATTGGCAAGTAGCTGTGTTAAATGATTATGAAGCCGTAATGCCATTACCTGTTCGTCAAAAATTTGGGATTTCCTATGTTTATCCACCATTTTGGATATTAGAACTTGGAATTTTCTCAAAAGGGCCAATGGATGATTCGGTATTTATTGAAAAAATTAAGGGGGAGTTCAGATGGATCGAATTACGTTTAAATTCATCTAATACTTTTGATTTTGATCCAGATTGCGGATTGAAAATGCAGTATCAACAATTGTCATTGTCCGACACATTTGATCAAATTCAGAATTCATATCGAAAAGACCGAAAAAAAGATTTACGAAAAGCTAAGGAATCAGGATTAGTAGTAAAATGGGATGACGATTCTAATCATTTGATTGATTTATTCAAAAAAAGCATAGGGAAAAGGACTTCAAATATTACCGAAAGTGATTATAAAAATCTTCGAGAAATTATAAGAACTTGTTCCAAAAAAGACCTAGGAAGAATACTCTCTGTGTATGCTGAAGATGATAGTCTGGTGGCTTCTTCATTCGTTTTATTACATAAGAATACTTGTACTATTTTAGTTTCTGCTACTGATTTTTCCAATAGAGGTAATGGAGCAAATACTTTTTTAATAGACACACTTCTTGGTCATTATCAAAATCAATTTGAATTTTTCAATTTTGGTGGATCATCAATTCAATCCGTAGGGGAGTATTTTAAAAGTTTTGGAGCAAATACAGTAGATTATCCATTTATTGCTTGGAAAAAGCATCCGAAGTTATTCAAACTGCTCGGAAAATAAACAACTTATTTTTTTGGAAGTCGTTTGTTGAATTTAAATTTCCAATACGTTTCCGTGTAGGGTTCTTTATCCTTGATCACACTACAGGGGTTTCCAACGGCGATTGAGTTTGACGGAATATCCTTTGTAACTACTGAATTCGAACCAATAACAACATTATCTCCAATGCTCACACCAGGTAAAATCGTACTGTTCGCACCGATCCAGACATTGTTCCCAATGTTGATAGGATTTCCTTTTTCATGATTGGTAAAATCTTTTGTATCATGATTGGAAGATATGATAGCAACCCCAGGTCCTAATTCAATATTATTACCAAAATGGACTCCATTATTGGCCTGAATGTAATTATTGACGTTGTCTCCTGGATCACATAAAATCCCTTTGGTAATATTCTCGGGTGCTACAACCCGAGAAGTAAAATGAACCGGCCATTTGACTTTCGGATTTAAACGAAAAACTTTTTGCGGAATGAAATAATGAAAGAATAAAATGTAATATCCTTGATAACCATACTTGGGACGATAGTATTCGGGATAAACCCAATTGATAAACCATCCGAAGAGAATAAAATCGATTTTTTTAAACATTTAATTCTTCTTTAAGGCGGTCATAAAGTAGAGCAACAAAGCAACATAACCGATTCCGCCCATAATTGAGAGGATAAAAATAGCAGTTTTTAAATCATTCGAGATAATACCGTAATAAATAGCAGCGATATTTAAAAGAAGCAAGAAAACATTGAAAATTAATCCGATAAAATTCTTCTGCATAGACACAATCAAACTACTAATAGGGGTAAAGCTACTTCTTCCTAAAATAAGAAACGAAACTATCCATAAATACGTCCTCAGGTCATTCCAATTATTTCCTAAAAACCATTCCAAAGCATATACGCCAATGGTGTTAATCATAATCAGAAAACCTAGCATGATCAATACATTGGTTCCTACCACTTTTTTAGTCAATTGGTACAGTTCACTTTTTTTATCCTCCAGTAATTCAACTGATCTTTTGAAATAGACTTTTGACACTGAAGAAGAAATCAAAAACAACGGAGCTCCCAGGATTTTGATTGAAAAAAAGTATGTTCCAGCTTCCTTAGCACTAAAAAAAGCCAGAATTAGCAGTGGCATAAAATTGAGTGCTATAGCGTTTAAGAGGTTCGACGGAAATAAATAATTTACAATTTCTGAATTAGCTTTAATTTCACTCTTAAACATGGAAAACTGAACTCTGGTAAACGTCCCTTTGTTTTTAAACGTGTTGAATAACAAGAGTAAGAATTGAGATATCAAAAAGCCTAAAATTAATCCGAACACCTCGTACTTGTAAAATAAAAACCATTGAAATCCGACATTTAAAATGGTCAGTGCAATTTTGTTATTGGCGATGATTGAAAACTGCTTTTTAAATGTATAATAACTCTCATGATTCACATTGAAAGCAAGTAAAAGTACTCCGACGATTGAGGATATAATTATGGTTTCATTGAGCTCTTCGAATGGATAAAAATGATGTTTGAGTAGAAGAATTATAAAGGATAATAAAGTAGTTATCGGAATTAAAATCAACAAAGAACTGAACCAGAATCGACTTGTTTCATTTGATTTGGAAGTAATGACACAATGTTCCAATTGCAGGGTAGAAATGATTGAAATAATATTGATAAGACTAATGAAAAATCCAAAATATCCGTAGGCAGCTTCACCATAAATTTTAGCGAGATAAATGGATGCTAAAAAACCAATGACTTGGGCGATAACAGTACCTCGAAACATAATTAAAATGTTTTTTAAAAAGGCAGAAATAGGCTTTTGTAAAACTTTAAGAGTCAAAGTAGGTTTTTCTCAAAAGTAACAAAATCAAATCGTACAAAAAGGATTATCTTCGTTCAATAAGATTGATACCATTGGAGAAAGAGAATATCAAACACGTTTTTTTCGATTTAGACCACACCTTATGGGATTTCGAAACGAATTCTGCTCTAGCATTTCAAAAAATTTTTGGTGAGCATCGATTGAATATTCAACTTGACGACTTTTTAACCGTGTATAAGCCGCTTAATTTTCAGTATTGGAAATTGTATCGAGAAGAACGCGTAACAAAGGCAGAATTGCGCTATAAACGCCTTAAGGATACGTTTGATGCCTTGGAGAAGTATGTGACAGATGATTTGATTGATCAATTGGCAATAGATTACATAGAGAATTTACCGAAATTCAATCATTTGATTCACGGCACTGAAGAAATTCTTACGTATCTAAAAAGTAAATATCAACTACACATCATTACCAACGGATTTCAGGAAGTTCAGTCTAGAAAGATGCAGTCTACCAATATTGATCATTATTTTGATCAAATCATTACATCTGAAACGGTAGGGGTAAAGAAACCAAATCCTAAAGTGTTTGAATATGCCTTGTCTGCTTCTGGTGCTCAGAATTACGAATCTATCATGATTGGAGATAGTTTAGAGGCTGATATTCAGGGAGCTATAGATGTTGGAATGAAGGCTATATATTGTGACTTTGAATCTGAAAATCTAGGGAATTCGGAAAACTATATCGCTGTCAATTCACTAGTCGACATAAAACAATATCTTTGATATAATAATCGTTTTGATAAAGGGTTAAGTTGTTCATCACCTTCAGTTACGACTATGAAATTCAATTTATAAACCAATGAAAAACTCCCTCAAGTATATTTTTTTTCTTTTATTAATCCAAACATCTTGTGTTAAAGATGTTGATTTTGATCAGTTTAGTGAATTCACATTGACGCCGGTTTTTAGAAGTGCATTTACCTATTTTACAGCAACACCTGCAAAGTTTTACGATTCGACAGGAACCATCCAACAAGATACAATTACAGATACAGGTACCATTGACTTTTTTCAAGATCAACTTATAGAAGAGAGTTTAGTACAATTGGATTTTCTTGTTGAAGCCTCCAATCAATTTAATAGAGATATTACGATTTCCATTCGATTTTTAAATTCATCAAATGTTCCATTATACTCATTAACCCCGTTAATCATTTCATCTGGTGAATTAAGTTTCAATAATACTGAGGTTATCAATTTGACCTTAAATCCTCAGGTATTTGAAACAACCAAAATTGAAATTACGGCAGTAGTAGAAGACACGGGTAGTCCTTTAGATCCAAATGATACCTCAGAATTCAATTTCCAATCGGCACTCGTATTTTATGTAGAAAAAAGCTTTTAAGATGAAGAGATTTACGGTAGTTTTTGGATTGTTGATTTGTCTTGTGTCATTGGGGCAAAACAAACCGATACTTTACGACTTTGCAGATTTACCGCAATCTTCCCTTTTGAATCCGGCATTAGACAATCAAAATAAATTTCATGTAGGAATACCATTAGTATCTGGTTTCTATTCTGAATATGGTAATACCGGATTTACATTGCACGATCTTTTTGCTGATGATGGGACCACCTTTAATGATAAGGTCAACCAGGTCTTAAATCAACTCAATTCAAGAGATTTTGGAACATTAAATACCCAAATTGAAATAATCAACGCTGGAGTGCGAGTCAATAAGGATATATACATCAGTTTTGGATTCTATCATGAAATTGATGCAATAGCTTATTATCCGAGAGATGTTATCACCCTGTTGAATGAGGGTAACTCAGCTTATGTATCGAGGGTATTCAGTATTTCTCAATTGAATTTCAAATTTGACGCCATTGGGTTGGCTCATGTAGGAGCAACTGTAAAATTAAATGAGAATTTGACAGTTGGTGGGCGGTTAAAGATGTATTCTTCTGCCGCAAATATGCAAACTAGAAATAATGTTGGATCATTTACTACAGTTTTAGGATCGAACAATATTTATACACATTACCTAAATAATCTCGATATCAATTTCTATTCCTCCGGGCTTTTTAGAGATAATGAATTTATTACTGATGGATCTTCTTATTTAAAAAATACCTTTTTCGGAAAAAATTCTGGCTTAGGAATCGATTTGGGAATTTCCTACGCAATTTCACCTCAACTTCAATTTTCGGCTAGTTTATTGGATTTTGGTTATATCTCCTACAAAGAAGATAATCAGAATACCTCGATTAACGGAAGCTTCAACTTTGAAGGTGTAGATTTTGCATATGACCCAAATAATCCGCGGGATTACTGGGGAGAAATATCGGATGCCTTTAAAGCACAAGTCCCAATAATAGAAAATCAGGATGCATATTCGTCAATGCGACCAGCTAAGTTTAACGCGGCCATAAAATATAGTTTTGGGGAGCGAAGGAGTAAGATTTGCTATGATAATAGTTATGAGGATTTTTATACGGATGCTGTTGGAGTTCATTTATTTACCGTTTTCAGACCCTTATTTCCTCAAGTGGCATTAACAGGATTTTATTAAAAGTCACTATCAGACAAAATTCACGCAAAAGTAACGTATACAGTTGATGACTATTCGTTCTATAATCTTGGATTTGGATTTTCAATGCAATTGAGCAAATTGAATCTGTACACAACTTTCGATAATATTCTGAATTATGGTAACATTACCAAGACCAACAATGTTTCCTTTCAGTTCGGAGCAAACTTAATTTTCAACTAAGTATTAATAATCGTATTTGTCCTTCCAACGATTCTGAAGAAATTCTCTAAATTTTTCTTCTCTTAAATTTTTTCCAGGTTCATAGAATTTAGTTCCGATGATTTCCTCAGGTAAAAACTCAACATCAGCAAAATTATTTGGGAAATCGTGGGCGTATTGGTAGCCTTTTCCGTAATCCAAATCTTTCATCAATTTCGTCGGAGAATTTCTCAAATACAATGGGACCGATAAATCTCCACTGCGTTGCACTTCGGCTTGAGCTTTATTAATGGCCATATAAGAAGCATTACTCTTGACCGAATTTGCTAAATAAATAACACATTGACTTAAAATAATGCGTGATTCTGGATATCCTACAACAGCAACCGCCTGAAAAGTGTTGTTTGCCATAATTAAGGCTGTTGGATTTGCATTTCCAATGTCTTCTGATGCCAATATTACCAATCGTCGGGCAATAAATTTTAAATCTTCGCCACCCTCAATCATTCTGGCCAACCAGTACACAGCCGCATTGGGGTCACTTCCTCGAATAGATTTTATAAAGGCGGAAATTATATCGTAATGCTGCTCTCCGGTTTTGTCATACAATACTGTATTTTTCTGAACTTTTTGGAGTACAAGGTCATTTGTAATTACAATGTTGTCTTCATTTCCAATGATCAATTCAAGGGTATTCAGTAATTTTCTTGCATCTCCACCAGAAATTTGGAACAAAGCCTCAGTTTCTTTTAACTCAATTTCCTTTTTAGCTAGAATTTCATCTTTTTCCAGAGCCCTGATCATTAGGTCCTGTAATTCGTCCTTATCGAATGCATTTAATATGTAGACTTGACATCTTGATAAAAGTGCCGGAATGACTTCAAAACTTGGATTCTCTGTTGTAGCACCGATTAGCGTTACCCATCCTTTTTCAACTGCCCCAAGAAGTGAATCCTGTTGAGATTTGCTAAATCGATGAATTTCGTCTATAAATAAAATTGGATTTTTGGCTGTAAACAGTCCACTTTGCTTTTTTGCACTATTAATGACTTCACGTACCTCCTTTACTCCTGAATTGATCGCACTCAGGGTATAGAATGGTCGTTTGGATTCTGTGGCAATAATATTTGCCAACGTCGTCTTTCCAATCCCTGGAGGTCCCCAAAGAATTAATGAAGGTACAATCCCTTGAGAAATCAAACCAGTTAATACTCCATTTTTGCCTACAAGATGTTGTTGACTGATGTAATCATCAAATGATTTTGGACGGATTCTTTCTGCCAAAGGAGTGCTCATACCATAAAAATAGAAAAGTTTTCTGACAGAATTTCATTTATTTATTTTTGGTTAACAAATTGATGATTTCCGAGTATGAAAGATCAAGATATCCATTTAAAGAAGAATATTATTACAGTTCCTTTACTGTATATACTACTAATTTGGTTTATTTACTGGATTGAAATCTACTTTGGGTTTAATTTTAACTCATTTGGAGTGTTCCCAAGGACACTTAAAGGAATTTCTGGTATATTCTTTACCCATTTTATCCATAGTGATACAAATCACCTAATAAACAATTCCATTCCCTTATTTGTACTGACTTCAAGTTTATTTCTTTTTTACAAGGACATTGCATGGAAGGTTTTGATTTATGGGGCTATTTTAACTGGGTTACTGACATGGACGATAGCAAGACCTGCCTATCATATTGGGGCTAGTGGTGTTGTGTACTTATTATTCAGTTTTATATCGTTTAGTGGGATAATAAGGAAGCATTATAGACTTGTAGCAATCGCTATGGTGATTATTTTCCTTTATGGTAGCATGGTTTGGTATATTTTACCCATAAAAGAAGGAATGTCTTGGGAAGGCCACCTTTCTGGATTCTTAATTGGATTGATAATGGCATTCAGCTTTAAATCGAAGGGATTAGTTAAAACTGAATATGAATTCTCAAAATCAGAATTTGATGATTATTTCGATGAGGAAGGAAATTTAAAAGAAAATTTAAATCCTGATAGGGTAGAAGATTAGCTAAAATCTCTTTGTCTAACAGCCTCGTAGAGGAAAACACCACAAGCCACAGAAACATTTAATGATTCAATTTCTCCTTTTAAAGGAATTTTTGCCTTGTGATTAACGACTTTTAAAATACTAGGATTTATTCCTCGGCCTTCAGAGCCCATAATGATCGCCATTGGACTTTTAAAATGTACATCATAAATAGAATCTTCCGTTTTTTCGGTAGCTGCTACGGTTTCAATATCATAAGATTGTAATAGGAAAATAGCGTCCTTTAAATGATTTACCTTACAAATGGGAATTTTAAAAGCTGCCCCTGCAGATGTTTTAATACTTTCTGCATTAACAGGAGCACTACCTGATTGCGGAATAATTATTCCAGATACGCCACAACATTCTGCCGTTCTCATGATTGCTCCGAAATTACGAACATCAGATATTTGGTCTAGTAATAGAAATAGAGGAGGGGTAGCTTCATTTTGTGACTTCGAAATGATTTCCTCTAGATCATGAAATGAAATTTGTGAAATATGAGCTACTGCACCTTGATGATTATTGTTTTTTGATAATCTGTCTAATTTTTCTTTTGGTACATAACTAAAAGAAATATTGTTTCTACGTATTGATTGCTGCAGTTCGTTATAAAGGCTTCCTCTTAAATCTCGCTGTAAAAAAACTTTTTCTAAAGTTTCCCCATTCTCAATTGCTTCTAGTATTGCTCGTATTCCAAAAATTTTCATGAGTCAAAGGTAGTTAAAGGATAAAAAAAAACCATCTCCTATGAGATGGTTTTTTCTATATTTTTAAAAAGCTTACTTGGTATCGAAAGCAGTAGATTCACTACTACCAAAGTCTCCGCCACCACTAGCTTTTACTACTCCACCAAGAGTTAAAGTATACGTACCGTTGTTTGGGAAACTTAAACCGTCACCCCAAGCATCAGTAATTGTGAAGGTATAATCTCTACCAGCACATAAAGTAATACTTTCTGAAGCTGAAGCCTGTCCATCAGCGTAAGTTCCAGCTGCTTTAGAAGCTACAACACCACCTAAGGCGTCAGTTACTTCCCAACCAGTTTCACTTCCGTAACCATCAAAAACGATATCTAAAGTTGCAGTAACTTCAGTACAGTTTTGGATATAGTTTAAAGAAGTAGAACCTCCGATAGATAATCCAGCTTGTGGTACAAAGCTGAAAGAAACAGTGCTAACACCAATTCCTAAGTTTGTATCCGATAAAGAAACTGTAAGAGTTCCTTCGTTGCTTCCAGCAGGAACTGTTACAGACGCTGGAGCTGTATAAGAACCAGCAGGTGCTGCAGAACCATCAACATCAATGTCGAAAGTACGATCTGCACCAGTAACGTTTGCAGTATAAACTGTAATATCGAAGTCAGCTGTGCTACCTGGATCAACTCCTGTCATATAAGAGTCAGAAGAGAACGTGATATAGTTCGTTCCTGGAGCCTCAACTTCATCCTTACAGCTGTATAATACAACTATACTCAAACAAAGTGTAAAAAATAATTTTAATTTTTTCATATTCTAAAAGTTTAAACTAGATAGGCTCAGGCCTATCTAGTTTGTTGTTAGGTTTTATTGATTTTGTGAGTTAACGAAAGGATTGTTTTGGATTTCGTCTTGTGGAATCTCAAATTGTAATCTTTCGTCGTTGTAAGGGATTGGCACACCTACAAATGATAAGTGGTTTCCTCCTCTTACAATAGTCGCTTGATTTCTTTTTAATGCAAAGAAAGACTTTCCTTCACCCCAAAGCTCGATACGAGTTTGTAAGTAGGCTTCGTCTGCTAAAGCTTGGCCAGATAATCCGTCGATGTAAGACGCATCTGGAACTCTCTGAGAAACAACTGCCTTTAAGCTATTTCTAGCAGCAACGTTGTTTCCAGTTCTAGCGTTAGCTTCTGCATTTAATAAATAAGCTTCTTCAATTCTCATGTAAACATAATCTGCAGTAACTGTTCTAGAAGTACCACCGATACGGTTAGATGCGTAGAATTTGAATAATGGTTGTAAGTGTCTAGAACTTGCTGGGTTGTCAAAGAATTGAGCTTTTCTAGCATCGTTTGCTGGAATAGCAGCAAATAAGTCAGAATCAATTACTTTAAAGTCACCTGCCCATGCATAAGAATAAGACCATGAATCAACCTGACCCCACCAAGAAACTAATCCTAAACCGATGTTCTCAGTTAAGTCGATACCCCACATCCAGCTGTTTTGGTTATATACGCTGTTGAAACCATTAGTTACTTCAGCTGCTGGTAAGATTGAATAAGGACTATTGTCGATGATCGTTTGAGTTAAGCTAGCAGCTGCTGCCCATTCTCCTTTAAATGCTTTGATCATCGCTAAAACTTGGTGCGTTACGAAAGTATCTACTTCGTTTGCAACAGATTTAGTCCATGTACTTGCAGCGAATAAAGAAATTGCATCATTTAAGTCTTTTTCCATTAAAGCATATACTTCTGCAGCAGTAGCTTTTCCTACGTTTTGAACACCTGCAACATCATATAAAGGTAAAATTTCCTCAGATGGATTGTATTCTCTCTGGAAAAACTGTGCTAAATAGAAATATGAGTGTGCACGTAACGTTTTTGCTTGTGCTAAAGCTGCTTTGTTAACATCTGTTGTTGGAACAGCGTCGTTACCACCTAAAGCTGCAATTACGTTGTTTGTAGATCTAATAATTCTATAATAGTATCTCCATACTTGTCTGTTATCACCAAAAGTGAAATCTTGCATTGCTTGCATTTCAGTAATACTAGCTCTATACCATCCATAGGTAGATACAGATAACGCCATATCACTAGATAAGAAATCACTAAATACGTGATATGATTTGTGACCAAAGTCATCATGTCCACCAGTTCCACCCGAACCAGTTTGAACCATTTGTCCGTAAATACCATTTACGAAAGCCGCTGTTACCGCTGGGTTAGTTACCGCAGCATTTTCAGCTTGTGCAGAGGTCAATGAAGAAGTAGGTTGGCTTGTTGATGCATTCCCACTGTTGTCCAAAAGATCCTCACTACAGCTATACGTCATTGTGAGTATAGCAGCAACAATTGTTAATTTAAATACTTGTTTCATAATTACTGTTTATTTTTTTTAAAACTTAACTCTAACACCTAAAGTAATAGTCGTTGGAGGTGCATATTGTCTTCTACCTGAAGCCCCTGTTTGCGTGATATTTGGGAAATAACCATTTCTAGCTGTTTCGATAAATAAGTTATCACCAGAGACCCATAAATTTAAAGCATCAATACCAGACTCTCCTAAGAATGATTTAGGAACAGTATATCCAATTCTAGCATTGTTAAGGGCTAAGTAATCAGTGCTTGTTACAAAACGAGATGATAAAGAAGTACCATTAACGATAGCGTTATCTGCTAATAATGGAACGTCTGTTACGTCACCTGGGTTTTGCCATCTGTTTAAGATGTCTGAGTGGAAGTTATTTCCAGCCGCACCAAAACGATCACTCATTAATTCAGCATATTGGCCATCATAAGCGTATCCACCTAAGCTATATAAGAATTGAGTTGAGAAATCGAAATTACCTAAACTTCCTGAAAGTCTAAATGCACCCCTAACATCAGGAATAAAAGTTTTGTCTAAGTACACTTCTGTACCGTTAGAATACGTCTTAGTAACAGCTTTCTTAATGTTTGCTCCAGCTACTTTTTGAGTATACTCAAATAAAGAACCAGTACCGTTTAAGTTGTTACCATTACCATCGTCGATAACGAATCCAGCTTCACCAGCATCAATTACATTGTTATCGTTTTTATCATCGTAATATTGGTACCACATTGGAGCTCCATCAGCAGGATCAACACCAGCCCACTCTCTCATGTAGAAATCAAAGATTGATCTACCTACAGAGTAAGCGTAACCACCACCTACAGAGTTATCCAAAATTCTTCTTTCACCTGAAGAAGGATCTAGTGGCATAACCAACATTTCGTTGTTCAACATTTCACCGTTGATGTTCAAGTCTAATTTGAAGTCTTCTGTGTCAATTAAGTGACCAGTAACATCAAATTCAAAACCAGAGTTTCTTACCTCTCCATCATTTACTAGGATCGAAGCGAAACCAATTGAAGGTCCTCTCCTTTGTGGGAAAAATAAGTTATCTGTGTCTTTGTTATAGTAGTCGAAGTTTGCGTCAATGTACTTACCTAAAGACATTTCAGCACCAACTTGCCACATTCTTGAAGTTTCCCAAGTTAAGTCTGGATTTCCAGGTCTTACTTCTGGTAATGCTAATGCACCACCAACGTATAATCTATCAAAGATTGTGAAACCAGATACTGTAGATACACCATCTTGATCACCAGTAACACCCCAAGAAGCTTTAAGCTTTAAGTAGCTAAAGATTGAATCACTCATGAAATCTTCTTCAGTCATTACCCAAGAAGCGCCGACAGATCCAAAAGTACCCCACTTGTTGTTAACGAAACGAGAAGAACCATCCGTTCTTAACGATCCAGATAAGTAATATTTCCCTTTATAGTTATAATTAACTTGTCCGAAGATAGATTCGATACCAGATCTGTTTATTGTACCATATGGCTCAGAAGGGAACGTCTTGTAGTTTGACAATTGGAAAACACCTGGCTGAACAACAGTTTCTTTATAAGCCCCATTTTGAGCAGCAGATCTTTCGTTAGTCTCGTATGCAACTAAAGCATCTACACTATGATCTCCAAAAGAAGTGTTATATCTTAAGATATTCTGAATGTTTTTAGACCATCTTTCAGTATCAGTTAAAGACATGTTACCTCCTGTATTTGCACCAGTACCATAAGCATGGTTATCAGAACTGATAAATCTTTGCCAAGAGTACTGACCTCCAAAACGAGTTTCGAAAGTTAACCCTTCCATCAAAGTAAACTTCGCAGAGAAGTTACCGTTAATAGAGTGAGTCTCTCCACCGTTAAAGTCATATAATGCAGACGCAATTGGGTTTAATAAGTTCGCATTTGGTCTGTTTCTTGTAAACGCTCTAGCAGGATCTGGTGTCGTTCCACCAGTTGGAGCACCAAAGTCATATTGGAATCCACCGAAAATCGGATCTGGTATTAATTCCGCAGTATTTGGATATCTTGCGAATACTGGATAGATAGGCGCCATTTTATCAGCAAATTCGAATACGTTCTCTGAACCGTTAGTTTGTCCGTTATTCGTACTAGCAGAATAAGCATAACCTAAGTTTAATCCGATTTTTAACCAATCTCTTACATTAGAGTTTAAGTTAATTCTTGTAGTATATCTTCTGAAGTCAGAATTGATAGTATACCCTATATCGTCTAAGTAACCGATAGATACAAAGTAGTTAGATTTAGAATCACCACCTTGGAAACGCACGTTTGCTTCTGTTCTAGTACCTGGAGTACCGAAAGCAGCATCAGAGTAACGCTCTGGAGTGAATAATCTTTGAACACCTTGTCTAACAGATCTTGTAGCCGGGTCAATTAAGTCAGCAGCTGTAGCAGCATTCCACATGTTATAACCTGCACCAATACCGTTGTCTCCTAATAAAGTAGCATTAGCAAAACCAGTTGGATCAGCATTTCCAGTTACAACACCTCTGTTGTATAAACCTTCCCAAACTAATCCGATGTAAGTCTCAGGACTTGCAATCACATTATATCTTGGGATCATTTGTGAGTTAACACCTGTTTTAACGTCTACCTCGATAGAAGTTTTTCCAGCTGAAGAACCACTCTTGGTAGTAATTACGATTACACCATTCGCACCTCTAGAACCGTAGATTGCAGTCGCAGTTGCATCTTTTAAAACAGTTGTACTCTTAATATCATTTGGGTTAATAGTATTTAAGTCAAATGTACCTGCCCATGGAATACCGTCGATTACATATAAAGGAGCTCTGTTCCCGTTTGGAGAACCGTATCCCCTGATTCGAATCGTACCGATAGAACCTGGCTGACCAGAAGAGTTAATTACAGTTACACCAGCAACCTCACCAGCTAATGCTTGCGAAACGTTTGAGAAGTTTTTTGCCTCAATGTTTGCAGACGATACTGTTTTTGCAGTACCAGCATAAGCTTTTCTTGTTGTTGTACCATATCCAACAACAACAATCTCGTCTAATACATTATTGTCTTCTTCTAAGGTTACATTAATAACACTAGCACTACCCACGGTTCTTTCCACTTGCTTGTAACCTAAGTAACTAAATACTAATACAGCACCTGCATCAGCTTTAATAGAATACTTACCGTCAAAGTCAGTTTCGGTTCCTGTAGTCGTGCCTTTAACCAAAACACTAACCCCTGGTAAGGTTCCTGACGCATCAGAGACTGTACCAGTTATAGTCTTTTGCGCAAAAGAAAATTGCACAACAAACGCTAATAAAAGCGTTAAAATTCCATAAAACTTTGTCTTCATTGTATAATTATTTGAATTAAATTATGCCAAAAATCCTAAATAAAACTTAAAAAACCAAAGTTTTAACAAAAAAAGGAAGTAAAAAAATCACAAAAAAAATAAGGCCTCCCAATGCGGGAAGCCTTATTTGGAATTCTAAACAAACAATTAAACCAAATAAATCTTAATTAATTGGCGTCTTGTCAAACAAAGTTGGTAGAGGAGAAGGTACATTTGGATTTGTATCAATCTCTACCTGTGGATAAATAAATCTTTGAGGAATTACGCTACCGGTTTTAGGTGGAATATTCAAAGCGTTATTTGTTCTTCTTACATCGTGGAAAGGTTGTAACTCACCAACTAATGTGATGTATTTTTCTTCAAGAATTTCATTTAACAAAGCGGCACTTCCTGATGCAGATGCAGTGGCAGGGAAGCTTCCACCGTAAGTAGTAGCTAAGTGAGCTCTAATCTCGTTGAATGCAGCAACATCTCCTGCATCACCAGTTCTGTTTGCAGCTTCAGCCTCGATTAATTTCACTTCTTCGTATGAAATTAAGTTCATTGATGCAGTTTCAGCAAAATAACCACTGTTCGAAACATTTAAGATTACGTTAGCTCCGTTTGCCGCGAAATAAGAGTTATATCTGTTCGCGTCACCAGGAGTAGCGATTAATCTTGGTGTAACACCAGTTAGTAAATTAACTAAGTGAGAACCAGTTGCTCCTAAATAACCATCTCTTTCATCAACAGTAAACTGGTAGTATAAGTTTTCTGTATCAGTAGAAGTTGTATGTAAAGTAACCAAACTCTTTGCTGGAGTATCGATACCTTTTCTCGCATTTGTTAAAGCATTACCATAATCTTTGGCGATTAAGTAATATCTAGCCTTTAACGAATAAGCAATTTCCTTCCAAGTTGCAGCACTAGACATTCTGTTTCCAGCGTATAAAGACGCTGGATCATTGCCTAAGTTTGCAATGGCATCATCTAACATTGCCTGAACACCAGCTAAAACAGCTGCTTGTCCATCATATGCTGGAGTTGGGAAGTTATCTGGATCTGCAGCTTCTGTAAATGGAATATCTCCAAATAAAGCAGCCATTTCACCAAATGTTGCAGCTTCAGAAATCTTAGCTATCGCAGCTAATTTTGCGTTACCAGCTGCTAATGCTAATTCTTGTGTAAATTTAGCTTGAGCGATACCTCTTACGTAAGCATCTTCCCAAGAATCATCATAATCTGCTGCAGTTGTTGAATAACCGTTTACAGTTACGTATTGTCTATCTTCTCCAGTAAAGTGATTCATAAAAATACCTGCGTATCTAGCACTGTTACTGGTAGCTAATTGCATCCAACCTAACTGTGCTTGTCCAACGATAAGTTCGGCAGGTGCACTGTTAAAGTTATTTGGATCTTTATTTAAACCTTCTGTATAACCTTCACAAGAAACATTGATTAGGCTGACAGAAATTAAAAATATAAATACTAATTTTTTCATTTTCTTCTATGTTTTAATTAAAACGCTACTCTTAAAGTTGCTAAATAAGTCTTAGTACCTGGGTTACTGAAATACTCAAGTCCTCTACCTTTAGAAGCACCAGTTAAGTTGTTATCAGGATCGAAACCATCAATCTTAGTCCATAAGAATAAGTTACGTCCAGTTAAAGTTAAGTCAATATTGCTAACTTTTAATTTCTTAGTTACTTCAGATGGGAAAGAATAACTTAATGAAACCTCACGTAAACGCGTCCACGAAGCATCTTCGTAGAAAGGCTCACCTACGTCACCAAATCCACCACCGTTTCCAGTCCACCAGTCTTGGTTAACTGCTACTGGTCCTCCACCGAAGTCTCTTTCGATACCTCTAAATGTAGTTCCTTGTGGAATTACGCTACCTCCTGCGGTTGTTAAGTCTCTAGAAGCCACTGTTTCAACAGCTGTATCTGGGTGAATACCAAAGAAGTATAACACCCCTCTTGTACCATTCCATACATCATTTCCTTGAGATGTTTCTAACAATGCAGATAAAGTGAAGTTTTTATAAGAAACTGTAGTTCCTAAACCACCTCTCCAATCTGGGTTTGGATTACCTAAGAAACTTTCTGTTGGAGCTGCAATTGGGAATCCATTTGCATTTAATACGTAATCACCGTTTGCATCTCTAGCATAAGCAGTACCTCTTAATACGGCAAAAGGCTGTCCTTCGGCAACACCAGAAGAGTTCGATGTAAATCCGTTTAATCCGAAATAAGCACTACCAGCCATATCAGTTACTAATGGTTTGTTACTTGTAACGTTTAAGTTCATGTTCCACTGTAAATCCTCTGTATTGATTAATCTTGCAGATAAATCAGCTTCAATACCTTTGTTGGTAAGAGTTGCTGCATTTACTAAAGACTGCGCGAAACCAGTTGAAGATGGTAATGGTAATTGTAATAATCCGTCTTCAGTTTTTCTGCTATAGTATGTTGCAGAAAGACTTAATTTGTCATCTAAGAAACGAGTATCGAATCCAATTTCAAATTCTTTTACACGCTCTTCTTTTAAGTTTGGATTACCTCTAGTTGCAGATAATGTTAACGGGTTACCATAAAGAGAACCAGCATATCCATCACCCCATCCAGAACCGATACCACCTGTTGAAATAACTGTAGCAGTTCTATAGGCGTCAGCTTCAATACCTACTTCACCATAAGATACTCTTATCTTACCAAAAGAAACTGGAGAGTCGTCTAGGTATTTAGTGAAATTCCAACCTGCAGATGCACTTGGATAGAAAATTAAACCAGCACCAGGTAATGTAGATACATATTCCCCTCTAGCCGTTAATTCAACTAAGAATTCGTTTTTGTAATCGAAGTTTACAACGGCAAATGCACCAGACTTTCTAGTCTTTTCGATGTAATCTGATGGATTAGAGTTTGCAGAAATTGCGTTACCTACATTTAAGAATGGCTCATCTGGGTTTGTGAAGTTAGTTTCTTCTGCAGATAATCTTCTGTAGCTATTTTCGAAGAATTGCATACCAGCGTTAAAATCTAATTTTAAATCATCAGTTAACGCGTAGTTACCAGTTAAGAACACGTTAATGTTCTGGTTACTTTCTGTAATTCTATCTTCTTGATACTCACCATTTGTTCCATCACCAGCAGAACCAGCTGGTTCGTAGCTTAAACGGTTATCTTGGTAGTAGTCATAGCTATAACGACCAACTAATAATAAGTTATCATTAATCTTGAAGTTCAATTCAGGTGCAACGATAAAACGATTTACGTCGTTTAAGTTTTTCTGCTCATTAGTAGTCCATAATGGGTTGTTATAAGAAGGTGAATTATAACTAAATGTTCCCGTAGTAGGGTTGAAGGTTCTTTTTGATCCTAAGAACTGACGGTAACCTCTATGAGAGTTTGGTGTCGGAATTCCATTAGCATCAAAGTGAGTTCCTTTATAATCTCTGATATCAAAATCAGGAGATGTTCTTAGATATCCTAAATATAAACCATTTAAGTTCGAACCAGTTTGTACACGATTCGATCCGATGTTTACATAAGTAGTCGATAATTTTAAAGTTAACTTGTCGCTGAAGTCAGTATCACTGTTTAAACGAACAGAAGTTCTTCTATAATCAGATGCTCCGTTATAGATACCATCCTGATCCCAGTTAGAGAAACTCGCAAAAGTTCTGTTGTTTTCTCCACTGTAGCTCAAGCTAAAGTTGTTTTCAACAGTAACACCAGTTTTAAATAAGGCGTCTCTGTTGATTTGGTTGAATACGTCTCTTGAGTTCTTTTGAGTAATTGGGTAGTAACGAGTACCGTTATCTGCCTCGAAGTATGCTCCTGTAGTATCTACAGTATCAGATCCTCCAGAACGATCGGCGATTTTATCACCATAAGAGTAACCAGTATTTGATAAACCACTTCCAGTTAAATGAGCAACACCTCTCCATCCTTGTCCGAAGATTCCTTGCTTTTCCCATTCTCTGTTGATTTGATCAGCGTATACACCAGCCTTATATTCAAATTTCCATTTTTTTCCACCTTTGCTACCACGCTTCGTCTTAATAACGATTACACCGTTTGCAGCACCAGTACCCCAAACAGCAGCTGCAGAAGCACCTTTTAAGATAGAGATAGATTCGATGTCTTCTTGGTTGATGTCATTCAAACGAGATTGCTGAACAACACCTGCAGTTCCACCACCAATAGAACTGTTAGAAATGATTGCACCATCGATTACAATTAAAGGACTACTGTTACCTAAAATTGTGTTCTGACCACGAATCTGGATGTAAGCACCAGCACCCGGGTCACCAGAGTTTCTAGTAATGTTTACCCCAGAAGTTTTACCAGATAAAGCCTGTAATACCCCGGCTTCACCAGCTTTCTTCAACGTAGCAACTTTTACTACCGAAGTCGAACTTAGGTCATCATCTTTCTTTTTCTCTGTACCTAATGCTGTTAATACGATTTCGTCAAGGACATTCTCATCCTCAACTAAAGTCACGTTAATCGTGTTTGAAAGGCCAACTGTTTTTTCAACAGCCTTGTAACCTACATAACTAAATCGTAAAACATCACCAGATTTAACTTTAATAGTATACTTTCCATTAAAGTCTGTGTCTGTTCCATTTGTTGTTCCTTTCACCAATACTGATACTCCTGGTAGTGGGCCAGAGGCATCAGAGACAGTTCCAGTCACTGTTTTTTCTTGCGCAAACGAAATTTGCACAAACAACGCTAACAACAGCGTTAAAAAACCTTTTAACATTGTTTTCATATTATATGATTTGAATTAGTGAGCCAAAGATCAAAAAATTATGTTAAAGAAAAAACTAAATCTGTTAAAATCTGTTAAAAAAGTTGAAAAACCTTTAAGGATTTGTCAATCCGTATTTTGACCGATTTTTAGAAAAAATTTCGCCAGTTTATAAGGAATTGGGCGTTTTTGAGATCGAATGTAGAGTCTCCTGATTTTCCTGTTGCTAACCCTAGGCTAATGTTGCTATTTTGAACTTTGAATTGGTATCCAATACCGAGGCCTAAAAAGCTGGTGGCGTTTAAATTTACTCGCGCATTTGCAAAATCCGTGATGGTAAAAAAGTAGGCTTCTTTATTTGTTAAAAATCGATATTCTAGGGTAAATTGAGTAAATCGATCAGTAAAAATACTCTGGTCATTAAATCCGCGTATGGAGTTAATACCTCCGATTCTAAATAGTTCGTTATCAAATAAGTTATCAGAATTTAGAATAGCACTGCGATTTGTAACGTATATGTAATTTCTTTGGTTTAATTCCCATAGGTAATGTAGGTTGAAATTGGCCTTTATTTGATTGCTAGTGATTTGACTCGCTTTTCGTTTTCCGAATAATACTCCTACTGATATTGAAAGTATTTTGGGAAACAAATCATTGTCTACTAATTTTTCATAGCGAGTTTTTATACCTATGAAGTTACTGGTATAATTAGATATGGTGTTCAGATTATTTTCCAAATTATTTGAAGATTCCGAAATATAATCAAGTCCTACTTGTAAATCCGTGTTGATAGGATAATTCAGTCCAACATTGAATTTCGTATTGATAAAAGTCGAATCTTGTTTGAATAAACTAAATGACATTTCCGGTGATATTTTAGAGCTATATATATAAGGTGTGGAAATATTAAATTTTAATTCTTGTCGAATATTGCCTACAGCATTCCAGTACAAGTAATATCGATTACCTTTTTTAAAAATATTTTCTAACTGTAAATCAACCAATCCGTTAAATACAACTCCGCCTTCGTTATCTCTATTGAAATTGAGATTTGCATCTATACAATTGTTGCTCTTTGGTGAGATATACAAATAGATTTCGGTTGAATCTTTTTTGAAAAGGACTTCAGGTGATTTTGTTTCTTTGATAAAACGTAACGATTTTGTTTTTTGTGAAATGATATCTAATTGGTCTTTGGAAAACGTGGTCGTTCCGATTTTGGCAAAATAATTTTTCAGAAATTTTTCAGGAAAATCATCATAACCCTTTACGATAATATTATTGATGATTCGTTTCTTTTCGATGTTCAGATTTAGGTCAGCAATAAGTTTTTTCTGATGTATTTGAATATTCGATAACTGTACTTTGGAAAATGATTGTCCTTTTGATTCCAAATTATCAGAGATGGAACTGAGAAAGTTTTGTAACTCTTTAGGTCGTAGTTGAACTATTGACGAGCCATCTTTACCTACGTTTCCTAAGTATGGTTGTTGCTCCTTTTTTATTGTTATCACAACCTGTTCAATTCGTTCTCCTAAATTGATGTGAGCTTCGAATTTTCTATCCATGTGAAGGATTTTTTCAATCCGATTCGAGAAAAAACCAATTTTTTGAAGCTGAAACGTATAATTTCGAATTTCGTTTTTGAGTGTTATAGAATCTGAAAAACTTTTTTTGTAGGGAATGGATTTTAAATCAATAGACGGATTCAAAATGATCCTTAGTGAGTATTCTTGTGACGATATTTTTATCGCAAAAAAAAGGAGTGAAAGAACGATAAAATACTTCTTTTGAAAGGTCATTTTACAGAAATGAGATAATAACTCAAATGTAGCTCTAAATTAGACTTTAAGGTAAAGTTTAGATACATTATTAAAAAATAATATTAGCTAGTTTGATTAATTCGAAATTAGTTGTACATTTGCAGACCCTTAAAAATAGGGTAATTAAATATAAAAAACGAAAACAGTAATTAAATAGTATGCCAACTATACAACAATTAGTTCGTAAAGGAAGAACCAAAATAACTAAGAAGAGTAAATCGGCTGCTTTGTCATCTTGTCCTCAAAGACGTGGTGTTTGTACTCGTGTTTATACGACTACTCCTAAGAAACCTAACTCTGCAATGCGTAAAGTTGCGAGGGTAAGGTTGACTAACGGAAATGAGATAAACGCGTACATCCCAGGTGAAGGTCACAATTTACAAGAGCACTCGATAGTATTAGTTAGAGGTGGAAGAGTAAAAGATTTACCAGGTGTTAAATACCATGTAGTGCGAGGAGCGCTAGATACTGCTGGTGTTCAGGGAAGAACTCAGAGAAGATCTAAATATGGTGCAAAGCGTCCTAAGAAGTAATTTTTTAATGTTAAAGACATGAGGAAAAGAAGAGCAAAAAAGAGAGTATTACTACCAGATCCAGTATTTAACGATCAGTTAGTAACCCGCTTTGTAAA
Organism: Polaribacter sp.; assembly: GCA_049889235.1. Classification (GTDB taxonomy): domain Bacteria; phylum Bacteroidota; class Bacteroidia; order Flavobacteriales; family Flavobacteriaceae; genus Polaribacter. The sequence goes on along the minus strand of JBMHDU010000002.1, from coordinate 55,105 downwards.
CAACTTAATGTGGGACGGTAAGAAAACCGTTGCGTTTAAGGTTTTTTATGATGCTTTAGAAATCGTAGATCAAAAAAATACTGACGAAGAAAAGTCAGCATTAGAACTTTGGAAAGATGCATTATCGAATGTGATGCCACACGTTGAGGTTCGTTCAAGACGTGTTGGAGGTGCAACATTCCAAATCCCTATGCCAATCAGACCAGACAGAAAAGTGTCTATGGCTATTAAGTGGTTAATTTCATATTCTAGAAAAAGAAATGAAAAGTCAATGGCTCAGCGATTAGCTGCAGAGATTTTAGCTGCTGCTAAAGAAGAGGGTGCGGCAGTTAAAAAGAGAGTTGATACACACAAAATGGCGGAAGCGAACAAAGCTTTCTCTCACTTTAGATTCTAAGAAAAATGGCTAGAGATTTAAAATACACTAGAAATATTGGTATTGCAGCGCACATTGATGCTGGAAAAACCACTACTACAGAGCGTATATTATATTATACTGGAGTTTCTCACAAAATTGGAGAGGTACACGATGGTGCTGCGACAATGGACTGGATGGAGCAGGAGCAGGAAAGAGGTATTACAATTACTTCTGCTGCGACTACTTGTACATGGAACTTCCCATCAGAAAATGGTAAACCAACTGCAGATGCAAAAGGTTACCATTTTAATATTATTGATACTCCGGGTCACGTTGACTTTACAGTTGAGGTAAACCGTTCTTTACGAGTTTTAGACGGTTTAGTATTCTTATTTTCTGCTGTTGATGGTGTTGAGCCACAATCAGAGACAAACTGGAGGTTAGCAGATAATTACAAGGTTCCAAGAATGGGATTTGTGAACAAAATGGACCGTCAAGGATCTGATTTCTTAAACGTGTGTACACAGGTGAAAGAGATGTTAGGATCTAATGCGGTTCCAATTGTATTACCTATTGGTGATGAAGCAGATTTTAAAGGAATCGTTGATTTAGTGAAAAACAGAGCTATCGTATGGCATGATGAGACTCAAGGGTCTACATTCGATGTAATCGATATTCCAGAAGATTTAAAAGCAGAAGCTGCTGAATTCAGAGCTTTATTAATCGAAGAGGTTGCTGCTTATGATGAGAACTTATTAGAAAAGTTCATGGAAGATGAAGATTCTATCACAGAAGACGAAATCCACGCTGCTTTAAGAGCTGCGGTTATGGATATGTCTATCATTCCTATGGTTTGTGGTTCTGCATTTAAAAATAAAGGTGTTCAGTTCTTATTAGATGCTGTTTGTCGTTATTTACCTTCTCCGGTTGATAAGGATGCAATCGTAGGTACTGATCCAAATACTGGTGAAGAGATTTCTCGTAAGCCAGATGCTAAAGAACCTTTCTCTGCATTAGCATTTAAGATTGCTACGGATCCTTTTGTAGGGCGTTTAGCATTCTTTAGAGCATATTCTGGTCGTTTAGATGCTGGTTCATACGTGATGAACAACCGTTCTGGTAAAAAAGAGCGTATCTCTCGTATCTACCAAATGCACTCGAACAAGCAGAATGCTATCGATTTTATCGAAGCAGGAGATATTGGTGCAGCGGTTGGATTTAAAGACATCAAGACTGGTGATACTTTATCTGATGAGAAATCACCAATCGTATTAGAATCTATGGACTTCCCAGATCCGGTAATCGGTATCGCAGTTGAGCCTAAAACAAAAGCTGACGTTGATAAGTTAGGTATGGCTTTAGGAAAATTAGCTGAAGAAGATCCAACATTCACAGTTAGAACTGATGAAGCTTCAGGACAGACTATTATTTCTGGAATGGGTGAGCTTCACTTAGATATTATCGTTGATCGTTTAAAGCGTGAATTTAAAGTTGATGTAAATCAAGGTCAACCACAAGTAGAGTACAAAGAAGCATTAACTGCTACTGCAGATCACAGAGAGGTTTATAAGAAACAATCTGGTGGACGTGGTAAGTTTGCTGATATTGTATTTACCATGGAGCCAGCTGAAGAGGGTACTCAAGGTTTACAATTCGAATCTATTATTAAAGGTGGTAACGTTCCTAAAGAATTTATTCCTTCTGTTGAAAAAGGATTCAAGGAAGCAATGAAGAATGGTCCGTTAGCAGGTTACGAAATGGATTCTATGAAGATTACCTTAAAGGATGGATCTTTCCACCCTGTGGATTCAGATCAGTTATCATTCGAATTAGCTGCGAAATTAGGATACAAAGCTGCGGCGAAACAAGCTAGAGCCGTAATCATGGAGCCTATCATGAAATTAGAGGTATTAACTCCAGAGGAAAACATGGGTGATATCGTAGGTGACTTGAACAGAAGACGTGGTCAGGTAAATGACATGAGTGATAGAGCAGGTTCAAAAGTAGTAAAGGCGTTAGTGCCGTTATCTGAAATGTTTGGATATGTAACTTCGTTGAGAACATTATCTTCTGGTAGAGCAACTTCTACTATGGAATTCTCTCACTACGCAGAAACTCCATCAAATATTTCTGAAGAAGTAATAGCAGCAGCAAAAGGATAATTTACTAAAACGAATACGATGAGTCAAAAAATTAGAATAAAATTAAAGTCTTACGATTACAATTTAGTGGATAAGTCTGCTGAGAAAATTGTAAAAACGGTAAAAAGTACTGGTGCTGTTGTAAACGGACCAATCCCTTTACCAACACATAAGAAGATCTTTACAGTATTGCGTTCTCCACACGTTAACAAGAAGTCGAGAGAGCAATTCCAATTAGCAGCCTACAAAAGGTTACTAGATATCTATAGCTCTTCATCAAAAACTATTGATGCTTTGATGAAGTTAGAGTTACCTAGTGGAGTTGAGGTAGAGATCAAAGTATAAGTAACAAATTTCGAATTTATTCGAAATCAATAATAAACATGTCCCTAGCGTTGGCTTGGGAAAAACGGAAAAAACAAAATCAGCGTTGAAATTGTTTTTGACGCTGTTTTTTTAAATAGAAAATTAATAATTAATTAAAAATGTCTGGGTTAATAGGAAAAAAGATCGGTATGACCAGCTTATATGACGAAAATGGAAAGAACATTCCATGTACCGTTATTCAAGCAGGTCCTTGCGTTGTAACCCAAGTCAGAACCACTGAGGTTGACGGCTACAATGCGTTACAGCTTGGTTTCGATGACAAAAAAGCAAAAAATTCTAACAAAGCGTTAGATGGCCACTTTAAGAAAGCTGGCACCACTGCTAAAAAGAAGGTTGTTGAATTCCAAGGATTTGAAGAAGAGTACAATTTAGGAGACTCGATTACAGTTGAACTTTTCAAAGAGGGAGAGTTTGTTGATGTGTCGGGAATTTCTAAAGGAAAAGGATTTCAAGGGGTAGTAAAACGTCACGGGTTCGCCGGTGTAGGTCAAGCTACTCATGGACAGCACAACCGTTTAAGAGCGCCAGGTTCTATTGGTGCAGCATCTTATCCTGCAAGAGTATTCAAAGGAATGCGAATGGCAGGTAGAATGGGTGGTGAAAAAGTTAAGGTTCAAAACTTAAGAGTTTTAAAAGTTGTACCAGAAAAGAACTTGCTTGTTGTAAAAGGAGCAATTCCAGGTCACAAAAATTCTTACATAACCATTGAGAAGTAATGAAAGTAGCAGTTTTAGATATTCAAGGTAAAGATACAGGTAGAAAAGTTGAACTTTCTGCAGATATTTTTGGTGTTGAACCAAATGAGCATGCTATTTATTTAGATGTAAAGCAATATTTAGCTAACCAAAGACAAGGTACACACAAGTCTAAGGAAAGAGGAGAGATTGCTGGGTCAACTAGAAAAATTAAAAAGCAAAAGGGGACAGGAACAGCGAGAGCTGGTTCTATCAAGTCACCTGTATTCAGAGGTGGAGGAAGAATTTTTGGTCCAAGACCAAGAAGTTATTCTTTCAAACTTAACAAGAACTTAAAAAGATTGGCTCGTAAATCTGCTTTAAGCAAACAAGCTAGCGAGAACAATTTAGTTGTATTAGAAGATTTCACATTTGATAATGCAAAAACAAAGAATTTTGTTGGTGTATTGAAAGCGTTAGGCTTAGATACTCAAAAGTCTTTATTCGTTTTTCCAGAATCAAATGAGAATGTGTATTTATCATCAAGAAATTTAAAGAATTCGAAAGTAATTAACGCTTCTCAATTAAATACATACAATGTATTGAATGCAAACAAAGTGGTTATTACAGAGAGCTCTTTGGATGGTATTAATTCTAATTTTAATAAATAAGATTATGAGCATCTTGATAAAACCAATTATTACGGAAAAAGCGAACACAGATAGCGAAAAGTTTAATCGTTATGCTTTTGTGGTAGATAAAAGAGCAAACAAATTAGAAATTAAAAATGCTGTAGAAACTGCTTACGGAGTAACAATTGATAGTGTAAAAACTATGAATTATCCGATGAAGAGAAAGACTAAGTATACTAAAAATGGTATCGTGTCTGCATCAATCAGTGGTTACAAAAAAGCAATCGTTCAGTTATCTGAAGGAGACAGCATTGATTTTTATAGCAATTTATAATAAGACGTAAAATGTCAGTTAGAAAATTAAAACCAATAACACCAGGTCAGCGTTTTAGAGTTGTAAATGGGTTCGACACCATTACTACTGATAAGCCGGAGAAATCTTTATTAGCTCCGAAAAAGAGATCTGGAGGTCGAAACAATCAGGGTAGAATGACTACACGTAACATTGGTGGTGGTCATAAGAAAAGATACCGTATTATCGATTTTAAAAGAGATAAGCAAGGTGTTCCTGCAACAGTAAAAACTATCGAGTACGATCCAAACCGTACAGCGTTTATCGCGTTGGTAGAATATACTGATGGTGAGAAGAGATATGTAATTGCTCAAAACGGATTAAAAGTTGGGCAAACTATTGAATCTGGTGAAACAGTAGCTCCAGAAATCGGAAATGCAATGCCATTGGCAAACATTCCATTAGGAACTACAATTTCTTGTATCGAATTACACCCAGGACAAGGAGCTGTTATGGCTCGTTCTGCTGGTTCTTTTGCTCAGTTAATGGCAAAAGAAGGTAAGTATGCGACTGTAAAGTTACCTTCTGGTGAAACTAGAATGATTTTATTGACTTGTATGGCTACTATTGGGGTAGTATCGAATTCAGATCATCAGTTAATCGTATCTGGTAAAGCAGGTAGAAGCAGATGGTTAGGTAGAAGACCTAGAACAAATGCTGTTCGTATGAACCCTGTTGATCACCCAATGGGTGGTGGTGAAGGAAGATCTTCTGGAGGTCACCCAAGATCAAGAAACGGTATTCCAGCGAAAGGATACAAGACTAGATCTAAGACAAAAGCAAGTAATAAATATATTATAGAACGTAGAAAGAAATAATATTATGGCAAGATCATTAAAAAAGGGACCTTACGTTCACTATAAATTAGAGAGAAAAGTTTTAGCTAATGTTGAAGCCGGAAAGAAATCTGTAATCAAAACTTGGTCTAGAGCTAGTATGATTACTCCTGATTTCGTTGGGCAAACAATTGCTGTTCACAACGGAAAGCAGTTTATTCCAGTATACATTACTGAAAACATGGTAGGACATAAACTTGGAGAATTTTCACCAACTCGTTCATTTAGAGGACATGCTGGTGCAAAAAATAAAGGTAAAAAATAGTAGACTATTATGGGAAGTCGTAAACAAAACATGGCACAGCAGTTAAAAGAAGCGAAGAAACAACGTTTTATCGCAAAACTTACTAACTGTCCGACATCACCAAGAAAAATGAGATTGGTGGCTGACCAAATAAGAGGGGTTGAAGTGGAAAAAGCACTTTCAATCCTAAAATTTAGTCCGAAGGAAGCGTCTAGAAACTTAGAGAAACTTTTATTGTCTGCTATTGCAAACTGGCAAGCAAAAAATGAAGATGCTAATATCGAAGATGCAGGTTTATTCGTTAAAACTATTTGCGTTGATAGTGCGGGAATGCTAAAAAGATTGAGACCAGCTCCACAAGGGCGTGCTCACAGAATCCGTAAGCGTTCAAATCACGTGACTATCGAGTTAGCAGAATCTAATAAAAGTAATTAATCAAAGTAGAAATGGGACAAAAAACAAATCCAATAGGGAATCGTTTAGGAATTATCAGAGGATGGGAGTCTAACTGGTATGGAGGCAATGACTACGGAGATAAAATTGCTGAAGACGATAAAATCAGGAAATATATCCATGCTAGATTATCAAAAGCTAGTGTGTCTAGAGTAATCATCGAAAGAACTTTAAAACTCGTAACCGTTACTATCACTACGGCTCGTCCTGGTATCATTATCGGTAAAGGAGGTCAAGAGGTAGACAAGTTGAAAGAAGAATTAAAGAAGATTACTGGTAAAGAAGTTCAAATCAATATTTTCGAAATTAAGAGACCAGAATTAGATGCAAGGTTAGTTGCGGCTAGTATTGCTCGTCAGATCGAAAACAGAATTTCTTACAAAAGAGCGATCAAAATGGCAATCGCGGCTACAATGCGTATGAATGCTGAAGGAATTAAAATTCAGATTTCAGGACGTTTAAATGGAGCGGAGATGGCTAGATCTGAGCACTACAAAGAAGGAAGAATTCCTCTTTCTACTTTTAGAGCTGATATTGATTATGCTTTAGAAGAAGCACACACTACTTATGGTAGAATCGGTGTGAAAGTATGGATCATGAAAGGAGAAGTTTATGGTAAACGTGAGTTATCTCCTTTAGTAGGGCTTTCAAAGAAGCAGGGAGCAAAAGGAGGAAAACGTCAACAACCTCGCAGAAGAAAATAATTTTTTAAAGAAGATTAAAAATGTTACAGCCAAAAAGAGTAAAGTACCGTAAGGTTCAGAAGGCAAAAGGGAACATGAAAGGTATTTCTGGAAGAGGAAACCAACTTTCTAACGGAATGTTTGGTATTAAATCGCTTGATCAAAACCTTTTAACTTCTCGTCAAATTGAAGCAGCACGTATTGCAGCGACTCGATATATGAAAAGAGAGGGGCAATTATGGATTAAAATCTTTCCGGACAAGCCTATTACGAAAAAGCCTTTAGAGGTACGTATGGGTAAAGGTAAGGGTGCTCCAGATCATTTTGTTGCAGTTATTAAGCCAGGTAGAATTTTGTTTGAAGTAGGTGGTGTTCCTATGGACATTGCTAAAGAAGCATTGCGTTTAGCAGCTCAGAAACTTCCGGTAAGAACAAAGTTCGTTGTGGCAAGAGATTACGATTTTAACGCTTAATTCTATTATTATCATGAAACAGTCAGAAATCAAAGAATTATCAACAGCAGATTTACAAGAAAAGCTTGGGGCGTTGAAAAAAAGTTATAATGATTTAAAAATGGCTCATAGTATTTCTCCGTTAGAGAATCCGTTGCAGTTAAGATCATTAAGAAAAACTGTTGCACGCGTTGCAACTGAGTTAACAAAAAGAGAATTATAATAACTCTATAGTCAGTTAAAAGATGGAAAAAAGAAATCTTAGAAAAGAAAGAATAGGTGTTGTTTCAAGCAATAAAATGGACAAATCTATTGTAGTTTCTGAAGTAAAAAGAGTTAAACACCCAATGTATGGTAAATTCGTTTTAAAGACGAAAAAATATGTTGCTCACGACGAGAAAAATGATTGTAACGAAGGAGACACCGTTAAAATCATGGAAACAAGACCAATGAGTAAGACCAAACGTTGGAGATTAGTAGAAATCCTAGAAAGAGCTAAATAATTATGTTACAGACAGAATCAAGATTAAAAGTAGCTGATAATACTGGAGCCAAAGAGGTTTTAGTAATTAGAGTATTAGGAGGAACTAAAAAGCGCTACGCTTCAATTGGAGACAAGATAGTAGTAACAGTAAAAGCTGCTACTCCTAATGGAACAGTAAAAAAAGGTCAAGTTTCTAAAGCTGTTGTGGTTAGAACAAAGAAAGAAGTTAGACGTAAAGATGGATCTTATATCCGTTTTGATGATAACGCTTGTGTGTTGTTAAACCCAACTGAAGAAATGAGAGGAACTCGTGTTTTCGGACCAGTTGCTCGTGAGCTTAGAGAAAAACAATTCATGAAAATCGTTTCATTAGCACCAGAAGTGTTATAACATTACAATACAATGAAGAAGTTTAAATTAAAATCAGGAGATACAGTAAAAGTTATCGCTGGAGACCACAAAGGATCTGAGGGTAAAGTTTTAAGTATCGTTAAAGATGAAGATAGAGTTTTGGTAGAAGGAGTGAACTTAGTATCTAAGCACACTAAGCCTAATGCACAAAACCCTCAAGGTGGAATTACCAAGAAAGAGGCGCCAATTCATATTTCAAATGTAATGTTATTAGAAGACGGTGTTGCGGTAAGAGTTGGTTATAAAGTTGATGGAGATACCAAAACTAGAATCTCTAAAAAAACTAAAAAATAATAATCATGAGTTACGTACCAAGATTAAAAGAAGAATATAAGACTAGAGTTGTTAAAGCTTTAACTGAAGAGTTTAGCTATAAGAACGTTATGCAAGTGCCAAAACTTGAAAAGATCGTTGTTTCTAAAGGTGTAGGTGCTGCAATTGCTGATAAAAAGTTAATCGACTATGCAGTTGAAGAATTAACTACAATTACTGGTCAAAAGGCAATTTCTACAATTTCTAAAAAAGATGTTGCGTCTTTCAAATTAAGAAAAGGAATGCCAATCGGAGCAAAAGTTACTCTTAGAGGAGATAAAATGTATGAATTCTTAGATAGATTGATTACAGCATCTTTACCTCGTGTAAGAGATTTTAACGGAATTAAAGCTAGTGGTTTTGACGGAAGAGGTAACTACAATTTAGGAGTTACAGAACAAATCATTTTTCCAGAGATTAACATTGATAAAGTAAAGAAAATCAATGGTATGGATATCACATTTGTTACTTCTGCAGCGACTGATAAAGAAGCTAAATCATTATTAGAAGAATTAGGATTACCATTTAAAAAAAACTAGAGAATGGCTAAAGAATCAATGAAAGCTCGTGAAGTTAAAAGAGCAAAAACTGTTGCAAAATATGCTGAAAAAAGGAAAGCTTTAAAAGAAGCTGGAGATTATGAAGCATTGCAGAAACTTCCAAAGAACGCTTCACCAATTAGAAAGCACAATCGTTGTAAACTGACTGGTAGACCAAAAGGTTATATGCGTCAATTTGGAATTTCACGTGTAACATTCCGTGAGATGGCTAATCAAGGCCTTATACCAGGCGTTAAGAAGGCAAGCTGGTAGAAAATTTAAAATTACGAGATTTATAAAAATAGTTTGTGTATCTTTGCACGCTCAATTTTTAGAAATAAGTATTAACTGATTACAGGTTCAACTTTCACAAACCGATGTTTGTAGTGTAAATAGAGTAAGTTGAAAACCATAGTCGCAAATTAATAAATATGTATTCAGATCCAATTGCGGATTTTCTGACTCGCGTTAGAAATGCAATTTCTGCAGGTCACAGAGTAGTTGAAATACCTGCATCTAATTTAAAAAAAGAGATGACCAAGATCTTATTCGATCAAGGTTATATCTTAAGCTACAAATTCAACGATAACAAGGTTCAAGGAACAATCAAAATCGCTTTAAAGTACGATAGAGATACTAAAGAATCTGTTATTCGCAAGATCCAAAGAGTAAGTACACCAGGTTTACGTAAGTATGTTTCTTCAACAGAAATGCCAAGAGTATTAAATGGTCTTGGTATTGCTATTGTGTCAACTTCTAAAGGAGTAATGACAAATAAACGTGCGAAACAAGAGAACGTTGGTGGTGAAGTATTGTGTTACGTTTATTAATCCTTTGAAAGATGAGTAGAATAGGTAAAAATCCAGTTAGCATTCCTCAAGGAGTTGAAGTTAACGTGAACGACAATATTATTACTGTAAAAGGAAAATTGGGTGAATTAACTCAAGAAATTTCTGAAGGTATTTCTCTTTCAGTCGAAGAAGGAACTATCACACTTACCAGAGCATCAGAATCTAAAGATCACAAAGCTCAGCATGGATTAATGAGAGCATTAGTTGCGAACATGATCGAAGGTGTTAGTAAAGGATGGACGAAAGAGTTAGAATTGGTTGGTGTAGGTTATAGAGCATCAAACCAAGGACAGAAATTAGACTTAGCTTTAGGTTTTTCTCACAACATCGTGATAGAATTAGCTCCTGAAGTAAAAGTTGAAACAGTTTCTGAGAAAGGGAAAAACCCATTAGTTAAATTAACCTCACATGACAAGCAATTAGTAGGTCAGGTTGCCGCTAAGATCAGATCATTCAGAAAGCCAGAGCCATATAAAGGTAAAGGTATCAAGTTTGTTGGTGAACAATTACGTAGAAAAGCAGGTAAGTCTGCATAATAAATAAAGTATTATGGCATTATCAAAGCTTGAGAGAAGAACACGAATTAAGCGTAGAATTAGAAAGATCGTTACAGGTACAGCTGCAAAACCAAGATTATCGGTTTTTAGAAGTAACAAAGAGATTTACGCTCAGATTATAGATGATGTAAACGGAGTAACATTAGCTTCAGTTTCATCAAGAGATAAAGAAGTATCTGCAAACACAAAAGCTGAGGCTGCTTCCGCAGTTGGAAAAGCGATTGCAGAATTAGCTACAAAAGCCGGAGTAGAAACTGTTGCTTTTGATAGAAACGGTTATTTATACCACGGAAGAGTTAAAGTATTGGCAGACGCAGCAAGAGAAGCTGGTTTAAAATTTTAAGTTATGCAAGGTTATAAGAACGTAGAAAGAGTTAAACCAAGTGGATTAGAGCTTGTTGATAAATTAGTTGGTGTACAGCGTGTTACCAAAGTAACTAAAGGTGGTAGAGCTTTTGGTTTCTCAGCAATTGTTGTTGTTGGTGATGGAAATGGTGTTGTAGGTCACGGTTTAGGAAAGTCTAAAGATGTATCGTCTGCAATTGCTAAGGCAGTAGAAGATGCAAAGAAAAACTTAGTGAGAATTCCTATTTTGAACGGAACATTACCTCACGAGCAAAAAGGTAAATTTGGTGGAGCAAGAGTGTTTATTAAGCCTGCTTCTCCTGGTACGGGGGTTATTGCTGGTGGTGCTGTAAGAGCGGTATTAGAATCTGTTGGAGTACATGATGTATTATCAAAGTCTCAAGGATCTTCTAACCCTCACAACGTTGTAAAAGCTACTTTTGATGCTCTATTACAATTGAGAAGTGCGGCAATGATTGCTAAACAAAGAGGAATTTCATTAGAGAAAGTATTTAACGGATAATTCTAGTACAATGGCAAGAATTAAAGTAACACAGGTAAAAAGCCAAATCGGACGTCTTCAAAATCAGAAAAGAACTTTGGAGGCTTTAGGCTTAAGAAGAATGCATCAGACTGTAGAGCATGATGCTACACCATCAATTATTGGGATGGTAAATAAAGTAAAACATTTAGTATCCGTAGAGGAAATAAAATAAGACAATACAATGAGTTTACATAACTTAAAACCGGCTCAAGGCTCTGTTCAAAGTGATAAGCGTATTGCACGTGGTGAAGGATCTGGAAAAGGAGGTACTTCAACAAGAGGTCACAAAGGAGCTAAATCAAGATCTGGATATTCAAGAAAGATTGGATTCGAAGGTGGACAAATGCCTTTACAAAGACGTGTTCCAAAATTTGGATTCAAAAACTTTAACAGAAAAGAATATACTGGAATCAATTTAGATACTTTACAAAACCTTGTAGATGCTGGTAAATTAAAAGATAGCGTGACTATCGAAGATTTAGTAGCAAACAGATTGGCTGGAAAGAACGACTTGGTGAAGATTTTAGGTAGAGGTGAGTTAAAGGCTAAATTATCAATAACAGTGCACAAATTTACAGCGTCTGCGAAAGAAGCTATCGAAGCTGCAGGTGGTGAAGCAGTTACCTTATAATTTCTCTAGCAAATGATGAAATTAATTAAAACGTTAAAGGAAATTTTTAGCATCGAGGAATTAAAAGATAAGATTCTTTTAACAATCGGATTAATGGCCGTATATAGATTTATGGCCGCTGTTCCATTACCTGGAATTGATCCGTTGCAACTTGCTGCTTTAAAAGAAAGTACTTCATCAGGTTTGTTGGGAATTTTAAATGCATTTACAGGAGGGGCTTTCGCTCGTGCTTCTGTAATGGCATTAGGTATTATGCCTTACATTTCTGCATCTATTGTGGTGCAGTTGATGGGAATCGCAGTACCTTATTTACAGAAACTTCAAAAAGATGGTGAGAGTGGTCGTAAGAAGATCACACAAATCACTCGTTGGTTAACTATTGCAATTACATTAGTACAGGGTCCAACCTATATTACTGCGATTAAAACCCAATTCGGTTTACCACCAGAAGCTTTCTTAATTGGAGGGTTATCTTTTTGGGTATCGTCAATGATTATTTTAACTGCAGGTACGATTTTCGCAATGTGGTTAGGTGAGCGTATTACTGATAAAGGTGTTGGTAACGGTATTTCGTTATTAATTACTGTTGGTATTATTGCAAACTTCCCAGCGTCTTTTTTACAAGAATTTGTAGCGAAAACTACAAATGCCGGTGCAGGAGGAATCATGATGATCTTAATTGAAATCATTATCTGGTTCGTTGTAATCCTATTAACAGTAATGTTAGTAACTGCAGTTCGTAAAATTGCAGTACAATATGCTAGACGCACGGTTGCTGGAAATATACAGAACGTAGCTGGATCAAGAGATTATATTCCGTTAAAGTTAAACGCGGCAGGTGTAATGCCAATCATCTTTGCTCAGGCAATTATGTTTTTACCTATGGCATTAGCACAGAAGTTTCCTGCAATGGCTAGCTTACAGGATATCAACGGATTAGGATACAACATCATATTTGCATTATTGATCATTGTGTTTAGTTATTTCTACACGGCGATTACGATTCCAACAAATAAGATGGCAGAAGATTTGAAACGTAGTGGTGGATTTATCCCAGGTGTAAGACCAGGTAAAGACACAGCTGATCGCTTAGATACTGTTCTATCAAGAATTACCTTCCCTGGTTCATTATTCTTAGCGGCCTTATCTGTATTACCAGCAATTGTAGTTCAATTCGGAGTACAGCAAGGATGGGCATTATTCTATGGAGGTACCTCTTTAATCATTATGGTTGGGGTAGCGATAGATACATTGCAACAAATCAATTCGTATTTATTAAATCGTCACTATGATGGTTTAATGAAAACGGGAAGCAGTAATAGAAAATCAAACAGATAAAATAATATATGGCAAAGCAACCCGCAATTCAACAAGATGGTACAATAACAGAAGCATTATCAAATGCGATGTTCCGAGTAGAATTAGAAAACGGTCACATTGTTACGGCTCATATATCGGGAAAAATGCGTATGCACTACATTAAATTATTACCGGGAGATAAGGTAAAATTAGAAATGAGTCCATACGATTTAACCAAAGCAAGAATTACATACAGATATTAAAAAACTAGAACAGATGAAAGTTAGAGCATCAGTTAAAAAAAGAAGTGCCGAGTGCAAAATTGTGCGTAGAAAAGGCAGATTATATGTAATAAACAAACAAAATCCTAGATTTAAACAAAGACAAGGGTAATGGCAAGAATAGCAGGTATAGACATTCCAAAGAATAAAAGAGGTGTTATTGCATTAACATACATTTTTGGTATTGGTAAAAGTAGAGCTAAAGAAGTTTTAGCAAATGCAAAAGTTGATGAAAGCATCAAAGTTTCAGACTGGACAGATGCTCAAATCGCTGCCATCAGACAAGCGGTAGGTAATTACACAATCGAAGGTGAATTACGTTCGGAAGTGCAATTAAACATTAAGCGTTTAATGGATATCGGTTGTCAAAGAGGTATTCGTCACAGACTTGGACTTCCTTTAAGAGGTCAAAGAACTAAGAATAACTCTAGAACCAGAAAAGGTAAACGTAAGACAGTAGCAAACAAGAAAAAATAATTTGTAGAGTAACCTAGTTGTCATCTAGTGTGCCGTGCGTAAGCGCAATTTACTAGAGCTCGATAACTAAATAATTTATATTATGGCAAAAGCAAAACCAAAAAAACGTAAAGTAATTGTTGATGCAATCGGTGAGGCGCATATCAATGCATCTTTCAACAATATCATCATTTCTTTAACTAACAAAAAAGGAGATGTAATTTCATGGTCATCTGCTGGAAAAATGGGCTTTAGAGGTTCTAAAAAGAACACTCCTTACGCAGCTCAATTAGCTGCCGAAGATTGTGCAGGAGTAGCTAAAGAAGCAGGATTACGTAAAGTGAAATTATTCGTTAAAGGACCTGGTAATGGTAGAGAATCCGCTATCAGATCATTACACAACGCTGGTATCGAAGTAACAGAAATCATTGACGTTACTCCAATCCCACACAACGGATGTCGTCCACCTAAAAGAAGAAGAGTTTAATAAATATTAATATTTCAAACAGGAAACCGATTATCGAAGGAGGAAGCCTTAATTCATAATCCCTGTTAAAAAAGAAAAACAAATGGCAAGATACACAGGACCAAAAACTAAGATTGCAAGAAAATTCGGAGAAGCAATTTTTGGTGAAGACAAAAACTTTGAAAAAAGAAATTATCCTCCAGGACAACACGGTAACAACCGTCGTAGAGGAAAGAAATCTGAATATGCTATTCAGTTAAGCGAAAAGCAAAAAGCAAAATATACTTACGGTATTTTAGAGCGTCAGTTTAGAAACTTGTTCAAAAGAGCTCAGTCTTCTGGCGGAATTACAGGTGAGGTATTATTACAATTATGTGAGTCAAGATTAGATAACGTAGTTTACAGATTAGGGATTGCAAAATCTAGAGATGGTGCTCGTCAGTTAGTTTCTCACAGACACATTACTGTAAATGGAGATATTGTAAACATTCCTTCATACAGATTGAGAGAAAATGATGTTATTGGTGTAAGAGAAAAGTCAAAATCTTTACAAGTTATTGAAGATTCTTTAGCATCTAACAATAACGTATTTGAGTGGTTGACTTGGAATGAAGAGAAGAAAGAAGGTACTTTTGTAAAAGTTCCAGAAAGACTTCAAATTCCAGAAAACATCAAAGAACAATTAATCGTAGAATTATATTCTAAGTAATACATTAACCCATTGGTATTTGGCCAAAGGGTCTATTCGTACTTCTTCAAACTTATAGACCGCGCAACCAAATAACAATTAAAACGAAGAACAGACATGGCAATTTTAAATTTTCAAAAACCTGATAAGGTAATTATGATTGAATCTACAGATTTCTCTGGAAGATTCGAGTTTAGACCTTTAGAACCAGGTTTTGGTTTAACAGTAGGTAACGCTTTAAGAAGAGTACTTTTATCTTCATTAGAAGGTCACGCAATCACTTCTTTACGAATTGATGGTGTAGAGCACGAGTTCTCAACGGTAAGCGGAGTTGTAGAAGACGTAACCGAAATTATTTTGAACTTAAAACAAGTACGTTTTAAGAAACAAATTGATGAAACTGAGAAAGAAACTGTTTCTATTTCAATTTCTGATCAAGAGCAATTAACAGCAGGTGATTTACAGAAGTTCATTTCTGGATTCCAAGTTTTAAATCCTGAATTAGTGATTTGTAACATGGATAAATCAGTAAAGTTAAATGCTGAAATTACAATTGAGAAAGGTAGAGGATTTGTTCCTGCAGAGGAAAACAAAAAAGCTTCTGCTCCAATCGGTACAATTTTTACAGATTCTATTTTTACACCAATCAGAAATGTAAAATATGCTATTGAAAACTATCGTGTTGAGCAAAAAACGGATTACGAAAAATTAGTTTTCGACATCGATACTGATGGTTCTATTAACCCAAAAGACGCTTTAACAGAAGCTGCAAAGATTTTAATTCACCACTTCATGTTATTCTCTGATGAGCGTATCACGTTAGAGGCTGATGAAATCGCTCAGACAGAAACTTATGATGAGGAATCATTACACATGCGTCAATTATTAAAAACTAGATTGATCGATATGGATCTTTCAGTACGTGCTTTAAACTGTTTAAAAGCTGCTGAAGTTGAAACATTAGGTGATTTAGTTTCATTCAACAAAAGTGATTTAATGAAATTCAGAAACTTCGGTAAGAAATCATTAACAGAGTTAGAAGAGCTTGTGTTAGTGAAAGGATTAAGTTTCGGAATGGATTTAAGCAAATATAAATTAGATAGAGATTAACGTTTCATAATTTGCTCCTCAGAACGAGTCGAGCAAGATGAAATTGAAAAACAAACGTCATGAGACACAGAAAAAAGAACAACAATTTAGGTAGAAAATCGGCTCACAGAAAATCAATGCTTGCCAATATGGCTTGTTCATTAATCGAGCACAAGAGAATTAATACAACAGTTGCAAAGGCAAAAGAATTAAGAAAATTCGTTGAGCCTTTAATCACAAAGTCTAAAGAAGACACAACTCATAACAGACGTGTTGTATTCTCATATCTAAGAAACAAATATGCAGTTACTGAATTATTTAGAGAAGTATCTGTTAAAGTTGCAGACAGACCAGGAGGTTATGTTCGTATCATTAAGTTAGGAAACCGTCAAGGTGATAACGCGCCTATGGCAATGGTAGAATTAGTAGATTACAACGAAATCTACAATCCAAATGGTAAGAAGGCTAAGAAAACTACTAGAAGAGGTAGAAGAAAGAAGTCTGATGCACCTGCTCAAGTAGAACAAACTACAGAAGTGGTTGAAGAAAAAACTGAAGAATAAATGTTAATTTATTTTAATAACTATAAGGGATAAGCAATTAGGTTTATCCCTTTTTTTATATAATTTCGTAAACGTGAAAGATCTATTAATTGCAGTACTATCATTTAGCAACATCGCCTTATTTGGCCAGGATCTTCCGTCTCGAGAAATTATATCTCCGTCAAACTTTCTAACTTATCTCAATGGAGATAATAACATCAAAGGCTCTACCTTTCTGTATGAAGATTGGTCATCTAAAATTGTAGTCTTTGGAACAGATAATACAACCTACCGCTATTCAAATGCAAATTACAATTTGAAAGAGCGTAAGTTTTTCGTCAAATTAAAGAATGATTCGATTTACGAGATTAATATCAAGAGCTTAAAATATGTTGTGCTAAACAATAAAAAGTTTGAATTCCTAAATGGTGATTATGTTGAACGCGTTGCGAAAGGAAAACTGAATGTTTTTAAACAACATGAGTTAACCATTAAAGAAGGAATGATTGACGGAACCACAAAGGAAAAAATGACACCAGATAAATATGTGGTGAAATCCAATTTCTGTGCCCTAAAGGATGGAAAATTGGTTCCTTTTAAGCTGAAAAAGAAGACCGTTTTGTCTCTTTTAGAGCTATCGAATAAAAAAGAATTTACATCAGAAATAAAACGAAGAAAATTGTCTTTTTCGAATGAAGAAGACCTTGTAAAAATTTTAGAGTACTACAACTCTCTATAAACCTTTACTTAACTATGAAGTATCAATCTAGAAAAAAAGCATTAGTACTATTGGCAGACGGAACTATTTTCTATGGTAAATCTGTCGGAATTGAAGGTACATCTACCGGTGAGATTTGTTTCAATACAGGTATGACTGGGTATCAGGAAATATTCACCGATCCATCATATTACGGTCAGTTGATGGTTGCGACCAATGCACATATTGGGAACTATGGTGTTAATGATGATGAGGTAGAATCAGAAGGAATTAAAATCGCTGGTTTGATTTGTAGAAACTTTAGTTTTGTTCATTCAAGAGTAGATTCTGATGGAAACTTAAAAGATTGGTTTACCAAGCACAATTTGGTGGCTATTTCTGATGTTGATACGAGAGCTTTAGTATCTTATATTAGAGAGAATGGTGCAATGAATGCAATTATCTCTACAGAGGTTGATGATATTGATGCCTTGAAAAAGCAGTTAGCAGAAGTTCCAAGTATGGAAGGATTGGAGTTGGCATCCAAAGTATCAACAAAAGAGCCCTATTTTGTAGGAGATGAAAATGCAGATATCAAAATTTCTGCTTTAGATATCGGAATCAAAAAGAACATCCTCAGAAACTTAGCGAAAAGAGGTGCGTATATCAAGGTATTCCCATACAACTCTAAATTTGAAGATTTAGAAGGATTTAACCCGGATGGATATTTTATTTCTAATGGACCTGGTGATCCTGAGCCATTAAAAGAAGCGATCGAGGTAGCAAAAGAAATCATCAAAAGAGATTTACCTCTATTCGGAATCTGTTTAGGTCACCAAGTAATTGCCCTTGCAAATGGAATCTCAACTTATAAGATGCATAATGGTCACCGAGGTATAAATCACCCAGTAATCAATTTATTAACTGGTAAAGGAGAGATTACTTCTCAGAATCACGGATTCGCAATTAACAGAGAAGAAACGGAGGCACATCCAGATGTGGAGATTACCCACACCCATCTAAATGATCAAACAGTAGCTGGAATTCGATTAAAAGATAAAAACACATTCTCGGTACAATACCACCCAGAAGCAAGTCCTGGACCGCACGATGCGGAGTATCTTTTTGATCAATTCATTGAGAATATTACAAAGGCAAAATCCGTTTTGTCTTAGAAAATAAGGAAATTAACCTTAGATAGGGTTTATTAATCCTATTTGTAGTTAAATGTCCATTTATTTTTATATTTTTAATAGTGATTTATTATCATATTTCTTTTTCATAGCAATTTTCCCACTCATTTACTGAGTGGTTTTTTTTATGCTCTTGGGTTAATCGTTTTCGTAATATTAAAATTAATTTTACATCTAAAATTGCTGAAATTCTTATTTTTATAGTCAATTAAATTTCTAACAAAATAGATAAACTTATGAGTATTATAGTAGACATTCATGCACGTCAAATTTTTGATTCAAGAGGAAATCCAACTGTTGAGGTTGATGTGGTGACAGAAAGTGGAATTCTAGGACGAGCAGCGGTACCATCTGGTGCTTCGACAGGTGAGCATGAAGCGGTTGAATTAAGAGACGGAGGAGACAATTATATGGGTAAGGGTGTTCTTACTGCAGTTAATAATGTAAACTCAACAATTGCTGAAGAAATTGTTGGTATGTCTGTTTTCGAACAAAATAATATCGATAAAGCAATGTTAGCTTTAGATGGTACTCCAAACAAATCTAAGTTAGGTGCTAACGCAATCTTAGGAGTTTCTTTAGCTGTAGCTAAAGCTGCTGCCAACGAATTAGGGTTGCCATTATACCGTTATGTAGGAGGTGTGTCTGCGAATACACTACCTGTACCAATGATGAACATAATTAATGGAGGGTCTCACTCAGATGCACCAATTGCATTTCAAGAGTTCATGATCATGCCAGTGAAAGCGAAAAGCTTTACACATGCGATGCAAATGGGATCTGAAATTTTTCACCACTTGAAAAAAGTACTTCACGATAGAAATCTGTCTACTGCTGTTGGTGACGAAGGTGGATTTGCTCCAACCTTAGAAGGGACAGAAGATGCTATCGAAACTATCGGATTAGCAGTTAAAAATGCTGATTACTCATTCGGTGATGAAGTGATGATCGCTTTAGATTGTGCTTCTGCAGAATTTTATGTTGATGGTAAATATGACTATACCAAATTCGAAGGTGATAAAGGTGTGGTTAGAACCTCTGAAGAGCAAGCGCAATACTTAGCTGAATTATGCGAAAAATATCCAATCATCTCTATCGAAGATGGTATGGATGAAAATGACTGGGATGGATGGAAATCATTAACTGAAAAAGTTGGTGATAAAGTTCAGTTAGTCGGGGATGACTTATTCGTTACAAATGTGGAGCGTTTATCACGCGGAATCGAAAATTGTATTGCAAATTCAATTCTAATCAAAGTAAATCAAATCGGAACACTTTCAGAAACGATTGACGCTGTGAATATGGCTAAAAATGCCGGATATACATCGGTGATGTCTCACCGTTCAGGAGAAACCGAAGATAACACAATTGCCGACTTAGCTGTAGCATTAAATACAGGTCAAATTAAGACTGGATCTGCATCAAGATCAGATCGTATGGCAAAATACAATCAGTTATTACGAATTGAAGAAGAATTAGCAGATGTGGCTTACTATCCACAAGAGAAAGCATTTAAAATTTAATTCGAAATAAATATTAAAAAAAAAACCTCACTTGAAAAAGTGAGGTTTTTTATTTTCATTAAAGATTTGTTAAATATTTAACAAATCTATTTGAGATTCAAAATTCAAGATGGGTAATCTTTCAAATATATTATTAATTTGGTATATTCGCGAAAAATTTTTCAACTAAAGTTTTAGAGATAAAATGTCAGATACTGCTAAGTTAATTATTGGCGAAAATTCATATGAATTTCCTTTGGTAAATGGTACCGAAAATGAGGTTGCGATTGATGTAAAAGTACTAAGAGGAGCTACGAATGGAGTGATCACTATTGACCCTGGATTTAAGAATACGGGTTCTTGTGAAAGTTCAATTACATTTTTAGATGGTGAGAAAGGCATTTTACGATATAGAGGGTATAGCATTGAGGAATTAGCCGAAAAAGCAACATTCTTAGAAGTAGCTTATGCATTGATTTTTGGAGACCTTCCTACTGTCGAGCAGTTGGACAAATTCCATACTGACATCAAAAGAAACTCAGTTGTCGATGACGATGTGAAAAAGATTTTGGATGCCTTTCCAAAAACGGCACATCCAATGGGAGTATTATCTTCCTTAACTTCAGCTTTAACTGCTTTTAATCCATCTTCTGTGGATGTACAGTCTAAAGATGATATGTACGAGGCAATTGTAAAGATCTTAGGTAAATTTCCAGTTCTTGTCGCATGGGCAATGCGTAAGAAAAAAGGATTGCCATTAAATTATGGTTCTAAATCTTTAGGGTATGTTGAAAACGTTATGAAAATGATGTTTGAGCAACCAAATGAAGATTTTGAAATCAATCCGATCATCAAGGATGCCTTAAATAAATTATTGATCCTTCACGCAGATCACGAACAAAACTGTTCAACGTCAACAGTTAGAATCGTTGGTTCTTCTCATGCTGGGTTATTTGTGTCTTTAGCAGCCGGAATTTCAGCCTTATGGGGACCATTGCACGGAGGAGCAAATCAAGCTGTATTAGAAATGCTTGAGGCCATTAAAGAAGATGGTGGTGACACCAAAAAATACATGGCGAAAGCGAAGGATAAAAATGATCCTTTCCGTTTAATGGGATTCGGACACAGAGTTTATAAAAACTTCGATCCAAGAGCTAGAATCATTAAAAAAGCTGCTGATGAAGTGTTAAATGACTTAGGTGTAGAAGACCCTATTTTAGATATCGCTAAAGGATTAGAAAGAGAGGCTTTAGAAGATCAATATTTTGTAGATCGTAAGTTATATCCAAACGTAGACTTCTACTCAGGAATTATTTATAGAGCCTTAGGGATTCCGGTTGAAATGTTTACCGTTATGTTTGCCTTAGGACGTCTACCTGGATGGATTGCTCAGTGGAGAGAGATGCGTTTAAGAAAAGAGCCAATCGGAAGGCCACGCCAATTGTATATTGGTGAAACTGAAAGACCTTTTACGAAAATAGAATCAAGATAAAATCGAAAGCTTCATAGTTCTTATGAAGCTTTTTTTATGTTCCCTGTTTTAATTTTCTCATCTTTGTATCAATGACCATTGATTCTTCAATTCCAGAAATTATCCATCTGAATATTCAGAATGAAACAGCTCCTTTAAAGGCTGTAATTCTTGGAACTGCCGTAAGTAACGGCCCTACTCCAAAACCAGAGGATTGTTATGATCCGAAGAGTTTACAACATGTATTAGCCGGCACGTATCCAAAAGAAGAAGATATGATTGCCGAGATGGATGCCTTCGCTAAAGTACTTGAAAAGTATAATGTGAACGTATATCGTCCTGAGGTAATTGAGAATTATAATCAAATTTTCGCAAGAGATATTTCGTTTGTCATAGAGGATAAAATTATCATTGCCAATATCCTCCCAGATAGAGAAAGAGAGATAGAAGCAACTAAATATGTTTGGAGTCATGTGTCGAAAGAGAATCGAATTATTTTACCCGAGGAATGTCATGTAGAAGGTGGTGATGTAATGCCCTGGAATGATTACATCTTTATTGGAACTTACTCGGGAGATGATTATTCTGATTTTATTACAGCTCGAACCAATACCGCAGCTGTCAAGGCTATCCAGCAGCGATTTCCAAATAAAAAAGTGAAGTCATTTGAGTTGCGTAAGTCAAATACTGATCCGTATAATAACGCGCTTCATTTGGATTGTTGTTTTCAGCCAATTGGTAAAAACAAAGCTATTATCCATAAGAATGGATTTCTTATTGAAGAAGAATATCAATGGCTAGTAAATTTTTTCGGGAGAGAGAATATATTTGAAATTTCCAAAGAAGAAATGTATGCCATGAACAGTAATATTTTTTCTATTTCTGAAGATGTTATTATTTCGGAACGAAATTTCACCCGATTGAATACTTGGTTACGGAATAATGGATTTACAGTTGAAGAAGTTCCATATGCTGAAATCGCTAAACAGGAAGGTCTTTTACGTTGCAGTACGATGCCTTTAATTAGAGAATAACACTCTTTTTTACTAAAATGACTCAATCCACAAATACCATATTAATGATACGCCCAGCTGCCTTTCGGATGAATGAGCAAACTGCGGTAAATAATTACTATCAGGAAGAATTGCATATTGCTAATTCTACGATCAACCATAAGGCTCAAAAGGAGTTTGATGATTATGTAGAAGTATTACGGTCTCACGGAGTGAATGTAATTGTTGTTTCTGATGATACTTCGAAAGATACTCCAGATGCCGTTTTTCCCAATAATTGGGTTTCTTTTCATGAAGACGGAACTATGGCTATTTATCCGATGTTTGCAGAGAATAGGAGACAGGAAAGAAGAGAAGATGTTGTATTGGTCCTTGAAGAACATGGATTCCATATTGAAGATATTATGGATTATACTTCTGCGGAGGAACACGATATTTTTTTAGAGGGTACGGGAAGTATTATCCTTGATAGAGAAAACAAAAAAGCCTATTGCGCTTTGTCACCCAGAGCTGATGAAGAGCTTTTTATTGAATTTTGTGAGGATTTCGAATATACTCCAGTGATTTTTACTGCGAATCAATCTGTGGATGGTCAGCGTCTTCCAATTTATCACACCAATGTAATGATGGCTATTGCAGATAAATATGCTATTATTTGTCTAGACTCTATTGATGATAAAAAGGATTGTAAAAATGTTCTGAAACATTTAAAAGAAAGTGGTAAACAAGTTATTGCCATTTCTGAAGAACAAGTCGAACAATTCGCCGGAAATATGCTCCAAGTAATGGGTAAAAATGATCAACTGTATTTGGTAATGTCCAGTTCAGCTTATCACTCATTAGACAATAATCAGAAAGGTCAGATATTAAAATTCAATCCTATAATTCATAGTGATTTATCTACGATTGAAACTTGTGGTGGCGGAAGCGCCAGATGTATGATGGCGGAGGTATTCTTGCCGAAAAAACAAGACTAATTTATAATGATTTTTCGAGTAATGCGACGTTCATTTTCGAAATGAACAGAAAGGATGTAAAGACCTTTCTTTAGGTGGTTTACCATCAATTTATTCGAATTTAAATTGGTCAGAACCTGTTTTCCTAAAATAGAGAATAGCCTTACTTGCTTTATGTTTAAGTTGCTTTGAATACGGATTTCATCTCCTACAGGATTATTGATACTTACTTCTAGTTTATGAACTGAAGTTGTATTCAAAAGACTTGAAAATTGCTCTGTTATTTCGTATAATTTTGGGTCTCTTTCAATAGAACTTCCATTAAGATTGCCTTGAAACTTCTCTCTTGAAATATACAATTTATTCAAAGCGTAGCTAGAAATTCCTTCTACTTGACTTCCTTCTTCCAAATCGTTTTCCAAACTGATTTTTGTAAATCCGTTGTTAAAAATATCTGTTCCTGGTGCTCTGTTTTCCGGAATGACAATTAGGAAAGGGACTAATGATGCATCATACCCACTTAAAAAAAATAAGTTCGGATTTTCACTAGAAACAGTAGCTCCGGTTATTAATCCTTGAACATTTCCTCTGCTTATTCTTGTCGCAGAATGGGTTCCAGGAGTTTTTAAAATTTGATATACGTTGGTTTGGAAATTCTGCCAGTTCTTTGTGAAAATAATTAATGTATCATCAAGTATGGTTAAAGCTTCTGCATCAAAATTATTGGCATTTGGTAAGGAGGTAAAATCTGTTTGATCTTCGTAACTAAAGTTGATGATTTCTGCTGAAACTGTATTAGAACTAGTAAAATCATCCTTATCGATCTTGTAGATTTTTAGGTCGGTTCGATTGCCATTATTATTGCCGATATCTCCAACATAAATATACTCATCATCCATAGTAATATCTTCCCAGTCGATATGGGAGGCATTACTGATTGCAATTACTCTTTCGATAACTCCTGTATCTCTGTTTAATTCATATAATTTGGGGTCATCTCCGCTATCATTATGTGTAATGATTTTATTACTAAGCACAAGCAATCCAGAGGTCTCTCTGACATCATTATCCAAGACATATTTCTCGCTAACCGTGACCTGAGAAAAACAAGAAAGGCCTACAAAAAGAATCGCTAAGTATGCAATTCCTTTCATGTTTTATTTGAGGGCTTCTGCAATTACTTTACCCGTAGTGCCATTCGGAAATTCAACTTGTAAAAGTGTGGCTAGGGTAGGTGCAATATCTCTGATGTAATAAGGTTCCGATGATTTTCCCTTTTGTATTCCATTTCCGTAGAAAAGAATTGGGACGTGCGTATCATAAGAATATCCAGAACCGTGAGAAGTTCCTTGTCGACTTCCGCCCAATGTTGAGGGTAACGGAACTAATATCACATCACCAGAATATTTTTGATTATACCCCTGTTGAATTTTATGTAAAACTCCGGAGTTGAATTCAGTTTGTTTGAACGTTTTTGCAGTTATAGCTTTATAAATTCCCTCGTAATTGATAGATACGTCTACCAAGAATTCACTCACTTCATCAACGCTAAGTCGGCGCTTTTTTAATTCTTCCTTATTTAAGAAAATCTGGAAGTTAGACACATTTTCAATCAAATCGCTTGAACCAAATCGGTTGCTGAGTTCATTCGTAATGTGAGTCTTATAATTCATCATATTGAAGTAATGCGCAGGTATTTTCAATGATTGTAAATATGCTGGTACTTGGACTGTACCGTGATCAGCAGACAAGAATACAGTATAATTTCCCGTACCGATATTTTGATCTAAGTAGTTCAAAAAGTTTTCTAAATCCTTATCTAATCGTAAGTAGGTGTCTTCAATTTCAACAGCATCTGGACCAAATTGATGTCCTACGTAATCTGTACTTGAAAAACTGACCGCCAAGAAATCTGTGAATTCACCTTTACCTAAGGACTCACCTTCAATGGCAGCTATGGCAAAATCTAAGGTTAATGAGTTCCCAAATGGTGTCGCTGAGATAATACTGTAATTTCCATTTTCCTTTCTCAGTTTAGGTAAATCATGTGGGAAGGTAGGCTTCTCTTCTCCTCTGAATGGGCGCTCATAAGGATTATCATCCGCTATACTACTTGTGTACGTGTTAATATCATAAAGTGTTTCCCAAGGTTGTGATAAATAAGTATCGACTTTCTTGCTTGCATTAAAATCATTTACCCATTGTGGCAAAGAATCCATGTAAAATGTACTTGTGATAAATTTATTGTCATCACCTCCTTGGTACCAATAGGCTCCATCCGCAGTATGGCCAGCAGGTAAGATAGAAGAACGATCTTTAATTGCCACTCCAATGGTTTTACCTCTCTGATTTTGAGCTAGTTTTAATTGATCGGTAATAGTCGTTGTTTGCATTCTGTAAGGTGACTTTTGTCCAGCACCACCTTTAATTCCGACCGATTGATAATTTGCGTCATCTACACAGTAAATAAATTTCTTCTCATATTTATCATACCAGTTATTAGATATAATTCCGTGAGATTGTGGAGTAGTACCTGTATAGATAGAAGTGTGTCCTACAGCTGTATAAGTAGGTACATAATCAAAATTGGCGTTTGTGGCTAAAAAACCTTGATTCATCAAAAGTTTAAATCCGCCTTCACCGTAACGATCATAAAAACGAGTTAAATAATCATAACGCATTTGGTCGACCACAATACCAACAACTAATTTTGGTTTTGCCTCATTTTTCTGTTCCGTTTTACAGTTAAGAATACTTAATGTGAAAATCGCTACAAGTAGAATTCTGAATTTCATAAGGATTGAAAGTTTGATATTCAAAAGTACTTATTTTTTTATTTGTTTAGATTGAGAATAACGCTTAGTTAATGATTATTTAATACTTTAGCATTAATAACAATTCTATGAATTACATCAGGCATATCGGCAAGTATTTCCTTATGCTAGGTCAGGTTTTCACAAAACCTCAGAAAGGACGATTTTTTTACGAATCCTTAATGCGAGAAATTGATCAATTGGGAATTAAATCCTTGGGGATTATTGCCTTTATATCATTTTTTATTGGTGGAGTAATTGCATTGCAGACTGCATTGAATTTAGAAAACCCTCTTTTACCAGATACCTTGATTGGTTTCGCAACAAAACGTTCGGTGATTCTTGAATTTGCACCTACTTTTTGTTCCATTATTTTAGCGGGTAAGGTAGGATCCTATATTACTTCTAGTATTGGTACTATGCGAGTGACGGAGCAAATTGATGCGCTTGAGGTAATGGGGATCAACTCTTTGAATCATTTGGTGCTTCCTAAAATATTAGCCGCCGTATTTTTCTATCCATTTTTGATTGCTTTGGCGATGTTTTTAGGTATTCTCGGCGGATGGGTAGCTGGAGTATTATCCGGTCTTTTCATTGGAACGGAATATATTCAGGGAATCCAAATGGATTTTAAACCGTTTCTATTGGTATATGCGATTATCAAAACAATTGTATTTGCGTTTATCATAACCACCGTTCCTTCTTATCATGGATATTATGTCAAAGGTGGATCTATAGCGGTTGGTAAAGCTAGTACATCCTCGGTAGTTTGGACAATCGTACTGATTGTAGTGACTAATTATTTCTTAACTCAAATGCTCTTAACCTAAGATATGATAGAAGTCGAAGGATTACATAAAGGTTTTAATGGAGTTGAGGTTTTGAAAGGAATCAGCACTTCTTTCCATCCAGGGAAAACAAGTTTGATTATTGGTCAAAGTGGGTCTGGTAAGACTGTGTTCTTGAAATCATTAATTGGTTTGCATACCCCAGAAAAAGGAACTATTTCATTCAACGGGCGAAAGAGTACTGAATTCACAGATGACGAAAGACGCCAATGGCGAAGAGATATTGGAATGGTTTTTCAGGGAAGTGCCTTATTTGATTCACAGACCGTAGAAGAGAATGTGATGTTTCCTTTAAAAATGTTTACCAATAAGCCATTCGAAGAAATGTTAGATCGGGTGAATTTTGTTTTGAATCGGGTGAACTTAGAGAACTCCAATTCAAAATTTCCGGCCGAACTTTCTGGAGGAATGCAAAAAAGGGTGGCCATTGCAAGAGCCATTGTAATGAATCCGAAATACTTGTTTTGTGATGAACCAAATTCAGGTTTAGATCCGAATACCGCCATTGTAATTGATAATCTTATTCAAGAAATTACAGAAGAGTATAAAATTACAACCGTTATCAATACTCATGATATGAATTCTGTAATGGAGATAGGTGAAAAAATTGTTTTTTTAGAGTATGGTAAAAAAGCGTGGGAAGGAACAAAAGACGATATTTTCAAAACTGATAATGAGGCAGTTGTAAATTTTGTGTATTCTTCTAATTTATTCAAAAAAATTAGGGTCGCACAAAATAAAGAAAGTAACTAGAAAAAAGTTTTATATATATAAAATTTACCTTTATATTTGCACCCGCTAAGCAAAATAGCAGACCGGGTAGCTCAGTTGGTAGAGCATCTCCCTTTTAAGGAGAGGGTCCTGGGTTCGAGCCCCAGCCCGGTCACAAAAACTCTGTAGAAATACAGAGTTTTTTGTTTTTTATAACACTCCACCACTACAATTAGAAGTATTTTTGCTGTGTAAATTCAATAGGCTATCATGGCTTTCAAAACGGCTTTGGGGTTCCTTTTTTTCACATTTTATTTTTCAATACAAATGATCATTTTTGATTTTAATTCCTCATCAGATATTAATAAATGGAATATTGTTGATGATGTTGTTATGGGAGGAGTTTCTTCTGGTAAAATGCGTCTAACAGATTCAGGAACGGCTTTGTTTTATGGTTCAGTTTCTACCGAGAATTATGGAGGATTTAGTTCGGTGAGACATCGAACATCTGTAAAGAATGTAAAAGAATATGCTGATCTCGTAATAAGAGTGAAGGGTGACGGAAAGCGTTATCAGATTCGAGTAAAAGCATCTAAATTTCATTATCATTCTTACATATCCTTTTTTGAAACAACTACAGATTGGCAAACGATTACAATTCCTCTGAAAGAAATGTATCCAACCTTTAGAGGTAGAAAATTAAATATGGATAATTTTAATTTCGATACCATTACCGAAATTGCCCTTTTAATTGGTAATAAGCGTAATGAAAACTTCGCCTTGGAGATCGATAAAATTTACTTAAACTAAATTCTCTATTCTTAATATTTTGTATCTTCCCGATAGAGAATATTAACTATGGAAGATAACAATCAGCAACCGAATTCTGAAAACCAAAACCCGTCGATTGAACAGGAAGTAAAAAACAGAATTACCAGTTTTTTATATCAACTTTTTGATTTCCGAGATGATACCGATCACGAGGAAACTATTACCGATATTAAAGCAGATATTCCCTTTAAAGGAGCTACAGCTTGGATTTTAATATTCGCTGTATTTGTGGCTTCCATCGGATTAAATGCAGATTCAACGGCAGTAGTCATCGGTGCCATGCTTATTTCTCCATTAATGGGTCCAATTTTAGGTCTCGGAATGTCTTTTGCCTTGAATGATATTGAAACCTTTAAACGATCTTTAATAAACCTTGGGGTAATGATCGGATTGAGTTTGTTTGCCTCCTTTATGTTCTTTTACTTTTTTCCCTTAAGTGAAGATACGTCTGAGTTGTTAGGTAGAATCAAACCCGATATTCGAGACGTGCTGATTGCCTTTTTTGGTGGTTTGGCATTAATGGTTGCCAAAACGAAAAAGCGAACTATTTCATCTGTAATTTTTGGGGTAGCAATTGCCACTGCGTTGATGCCGCCATTATGCACTGCAGGTTATGGATTGGCAAAAGGGAATTTCCAATACTTCTTTGGTGCCATGTATCTCTTTACGATCAACACCATCTTTATCGCCCTAGCAGGATTTGTCGTCTTAAAAATGCTTCGTTTTCCAATGTATAAATATGCAAATTCAAAAACGAGGAAACGTTATGCAACTATTGCAACTGTGCTTGGAATTGCAGTTATGATTCCTGCGATTTTCACTTTTATTAGAGTGTTTGAAGAAAGTCAAATCGAAAGGGCATTCAATGCCTTTGTGAAGAATGAGGTGAAAACAATTGAAAACTTTCAATTGATTGGTGATCCGGAGTTAGATATTCCGAATCGTGAAATTCGAATGAGCTTTTTAAATGAAGTTACAGAGGGTGAGAGTAATATTTTGTCTAATCAGTTAAATGATAATGAATACAATAAGATTAAAGATTTTCAGATTAAAATCAAAGGTAGTGATACAAAGAGCTTCGAGTTAATTACAACTGCTTATAAAGAGAAGCGCGAGGAGTTGCAGGAAAGCAAAAATATCATTGCTGGACTTCAAAAACAGATCGCTTCTTTAGAAGAAACTATTTTAGGATTAAATGAACGAATTGAAAAGGATGCTCAAAGTGAAAGTGCTAAAGTGGTTGCTTTTAGTCGAGTGGCAAAAGAAGCAAAAATTCGATATGTAGATATCGAAGAGATAGGATTTGCAACAATTTTGAATTCGAAAGATTTTATAAAAATTGATACCATTCCGCAGGCATTTGTACGTTGGAATTCTTCCGTGCCAGATTCTATCATCAATTCAAAAGAAAAAGCTATGCAATTGTGGCTGCAAAAAGAATTGCAATTAGATACCATTTTTATTAAAAGAGAAAAATAAATCATCCGAATAGATGAAAAAATATGTAGTTGCCTTCGATCAAGGAACCACGAGTACAAGGACTATTGTTTTTGATAAACAAGGTGCCATAGTATCCATTGCTCAAAAGGAATTAACTCAACACTATCCAAAATCAGGTTGGGTAGAACATGATCCGGTAGAAATTTATCAGGATCAACTCTCCACATTTAAAGAGGCCCTAGAAAAAGGAAATATTGACCCTTCAGAAATTGATTCCATCGGAATTACGAATCAGAGAGAAACCACTGTGGTATGGAATCGTAAAACAGGAAGACCAATTTATAATGCTATTGTATGGTTAGACAAGCGAACCAAAGAAATCTGTAATTCAATACGAGAATTGGGAATAGAATCCTACATCAATGAAAACACAGGTTTGGTTGTTGATGCTTATTTCTCTGGAACTAAGCTAAAATGGATTCTAGATAATGTTGAAGGAGCAAAAGAGCAACTCGATGATCTGTGTTTTGGTACTATCGATAGTTGGCTGATCTATAATTTTTCTCAAGAACAAAATCATGTTACCGATCATACCAACGCCTCGCGAACATTATTGTATAATATTCGAAATTTAGAATGGGATTCAGTAATTCTTGATGGTCTCGAAATTCCGCAACATATTTTGCCTACTGTTCAATCTTCCTCTTCACACTTTGGAACCGTAAAAATAGATGAGGTAGAAATTCCAATTTTAGGGGTGGCGGGTGATCAACAAGCTGCGCTGTTTGGACAAGGTGGGTTTGAGCCTGGCGTTGCGAAAAATACTTATGGAACAGGATGTTTTATGTTGCTTAATATTGGTACGGAAATGATGGAAAGTCAAAATGGTTTGTTGACGACACTTGCTTGTACTCAAGAAAATAACAATGCGCAATATGCATTTGAGGGAAGTGTTTTCGTGTGTGGTGCTTCTATTAAATGGTTGAGAGACAATTTAATGGTTATTTCAAATGCTTCAGAAACGGAGGCTATTTGTAATAGTATTCCGCCACTTGATAACATTTATGTTGTTCCGGCCTTCGCAGGTTTAGGAGCACCTTATTGGGATCAGAATGCAAAAGGCGCCATTTACGGAATGACCCTTGACACTACTAAAAATGAAATTATAAAAGCTACTGTTGATGCTTTGGCTTATCAGACCAAGGATGTGTTAGATGTGATGATTGAGGATAGTGGTAAAGAACTAACGGTTCTCAAGGTTGATGGTGGAGCGAGTGCCAATAACTACTTGATGCAGTTTCAATCGGATATGTTGAATGTGGATGTTGATCGACCCAAAATGATTGAAGTTACTGCATTCGGAGCAGCATCCCTGGCAGGATTAAAATCAGGATTTTGGACCAAAAATGATATTTCAAATATCCGAGTTTCAGATTCTGTATTTTCACCCAAAATCAATTCAAAAGAGAGAAATACAAAGTACAAAGGGTGGCTGCAAGCGGTTGATAAAACTAGAACTAATAAAAACAAAAAGGGATTTGGTCAAAAATTAAAATTTTCAATTGTTGATCGTCCAAAACAATTTCAGCGAATTGTTTCCAAAAAATACGATTTGGTTGTAATTGGAGGTGGAGTTACAGGTGCCGGAATCGCTTTGGATGCCTCGGCTCGGGGAATGAAAGTTTGTCTGATTGAAAAAAATGATTTCGCTTCGGGAACTTCTAATAAATCAACCAAATTGATTCACGGTGGTCTTCGCTATTTAAAACAATTGGAAATAGGACTGGTTAGAGAAACTGGATCAGAAAGAGCTATAGTTCATGCAATTGCACCTCATTTGGTCATTCCAGAAAAAATGCTTCTTCCACTTGTTGAAGGAGGTACGTACGGCAAAATGATGACATCTATTGGTCTAAAAGTTTACGATTTACTGGCCAATGTGGAAGGTGATGACCGGCGCCAAATGTTAGATAAAGAATCTACTTTAAAAAAGGAACCACTTCTTGATGAAAATGATTTATTGGGTAGTGGATATTATGCAGAGTATAGAACGGATGATGCCAGACTGACTATAGAAATTCTCAAAAAAGCAGCAGAATACGGGGCAACCATTGTTAATTATTGTGAGTTGGAATCTTTTGTATATGATACCAATAAACAAATTGAAAGCATCAATTGTATTGATCATAATTCTGGTAAGAAAGTGAATATTAGAGGACGAAATTTTGTTTCGGCAGCTGGTCCTTGGGTAGATCATATTCGTGAATACGACAATTCTAAAAATCATAAAAGATTACACCTCACTAAAGGTGTGCATTTGGTATTCCCAAAATCTAAATTACCAATTCAACAATCCGTTTATTTTGACGTAGATGATGGTCGAATGATCTTCGCCATTCCTCGAGGGAAATCAACTTATGTCGGAACCACAGATACAAATTATGATGGAGATTTAGATCGAGTAGTGGCTACTAAAGAAGATGCTGAGTATTTGATTAAGGCAGTTAATAAGACGTTTCCATCAATCCATTTAACCATTGATGATATTGAATCAAGTTGGGCTGGATTAAGACCTTTAATTCATGAAGAGGATAAAGATCCCTCAGATTTATCTCGTAAAGATGAAATTTTTGAATCAGAAACAGGATTGATTTCTATTGCCGGTGGTAAATTAACAGGTTACCGAAAAATGGCGCAACGCGTTTTGCAATCGGTCATTAAAACCTTGCCCCTAAAACGCAAAAAGAAACTGAAGAAATCGACAACGGATAAAATACCGTTGGTAGACCCCAAATTTGAATCGTATGATGAGGTGTTGAATTTTCAGAAAAAATTGAAAGAGATTTTAATTGAAAATGAAATACTAGACTCTTATCAAGCATGGTATTTGAGCACTACCTATGGCAAAAATGCAATGCGAATTATCGCTAAGATGAGCTTCTTTAGTAATAAAGATCCAAAGGAGCGTTTATTACGAGCAGAACTCTGGTATGGTATCCATTATGAAATGATCAATAGTCTTGTCGATTTTTATGTGCGACGAACAGGGCGATTGTATTTCGATATCCGATCTATCGAACAAACGCTACCGTTGGTGCTTAAAGAATGTACAAAGCACTTGGAATGGGATGTTGAACGTGTCGAGAAGGAGAAAAAGAAACTAGAGTTACTTATCCAAGACGCTACTACATTTTACGATAAGGAGTTCGATTAAGAGCTAACTTTTACTTCCGCATTTTGGTGAAATAAATACACCCTTCTGTTCGAAAGATTAAGGCATTCAATCCTTGTTCTGCGGATGCTTCCTCGTTTGTATTGCTGATTTCTATACTCGAAAATTGTTCCAAGATTGAGTTCATGCACAAAATTCATTCCTTCGCTAGACAGGCCATTTTTCAAAGCTAGTGACAACTTAGGGTCCGAATCTATACTCGCTTTCGGATTCTTTAAATGCTTTGCCAATAGATGTAAAATA
Organism: Polaribacter sp.; assembly: GCA_049889235.1. Taxonomy (GTDB): domain Bacteria; phylum Bacteroidota; class Bacteroidia; order Flavobacteriales; family Flavobacteriaceae; genus Polaribacter. Next base: position 21,448 of record JBMHDU010000002.1, on the reverse strand, counting down.
TGATCTGGAAATACATCCGGATTTAAAATAGGTAGCATCAATTGCTGAAACGTTTGTTTCCATTTCGTTCCGTGTGGCTGAACCCTACCGTAATTTTTGAATGTTACATAATGAGCTATTTCGTGAATTAGGGTGATGATAAATTGCTCCGGATTCAAATTATTATTTACGGTTATCTGCATTTTTCCTGACGGACTTCTGCGAAAATCCCCATGTTTCGTTTGACGCTGATTAACAATTTTTAAATCAATCCCATAATTCAACATCAGTGAATCTACATGAGAAATCGATGCTTCTGGAATATAATCTCTGTAGTTTGATGCTGCCATCAAGGTGTGGTTGATGATACCTGTAGTACTTTACCGTTGTAGAATTTATTTCCGGTAAGTGCAAAATTCAAAATGTAAGCAGCCATTTCATTAGGCTGCAATGGTGCTTGATAACCTAGGAAAGCCTCTTCTAACATTTCAGTTTGAACCGCTCCAATTGCCAATACATTGAATGCAATTCCTTGTTCTTTATATTCTTCTGCGAGCAATTCAGATAGGGTAATAACTGCTCCTTTGGCCGAACTGTAAGCTGCCAAGCCTGGGAATTTCATACTGCCTTGAATTCCACCCATACTGCTAATCGTAATGACATGACTACCCTGAGACATAAATGGCATCATTTTTTGAGTTAGTCCTGCAACTGCAAAAACATTGACTTCGTATACTTTTTGAAAATCTTCTTTGGTCAATGTTTCAAACGGTTTATTAACTAAAAATCCGGCATTATGAATTAAGATATCTACTGATTTGAAAATAGTCTCAACAAAATCAGCAGCGCTTTTCAATTCTGCTTCATTGGATAAGTCGACAGAAATGAAGCTAATATTTTTATGATTCACGTTTGCAAGCGGTTCTGTATTCCTGGATAAAGCAAGTACTCGATGGCCCTCATTTGCAAATTGTTTTGCCAACTCGAATCCTATTCCGCGACTCGTTCCTGTGATTACAACGTTTTTACTCATTTTTACTGTTTTCGTTTTCTAGTTTATCTTCTTCAAAATCCAATACTAGCGATTTCAACTCATTCCATTTTTCTTCCAAATCAAAGTTGTCATCAAATCGACCTTGTTCTAACGCTTGGGTAGTGGTATATTCGATTCGATCTTTCAACATAGGATGATTACTAAGATACGAAGGAATATCAACAACAGTTTCTCGTTTTAATAATTCGAATAACTCAGGCATTCCATTAAGATCGACATTATTCTGCTTCATGACTTTCAGTCCATATAAGTCGGCCTCTTTTTCAAGGCTCCTAGAAAAGGATAACTGTGAGAACATATGAGCATTATCTGCAAGAACTGCGGTTACGCTATTTACATCACCAAATAAAATTGAGATAAAAATGGCTCCTGAAACGTTCCTACTTATATTTTTTAATACATGTCGTTTTTCAATATGAGCCACCTCATGACCAATTAATGCAACCAATTGTTCCTTGTTTTCGAGTTTCTCTAGTAACTCAGAAAAAACAACAATTTTCCCACTAGAAAGGGCAAAGGCATTGAGTTCGTCTTTCTTGGCTACATAAGCTTCAATGTTGAATTCTGTGTCTAACTTCAATTCGTCCACAAATTGCTGAAGCTTTTTAGACTTTTCTTCATCAATGGTCAATTCGGACGATAAAACTCGATATACATAATTGCCAAAATCAGTAACGGCGTTTGTGCTTAAATTGGCAGCAAAGTTTTCGGCAATGGCAGGTATAACATGTAAGTAGGCAACAAATACCAATCCAATGAGTCCTAAAATTAATCCAACGAGTGTCTTCTTGCTCGACTTATGTAATTTGGTATCTATTCCTCGATTAAACTTTTTATTGTCCTGGTTACTTATGAAAGAAATGAAATTGGGATCATTACTTTCTAATCGCTGAAATGGAAAGTTTTTTCCATAGGTAAAGGCAATAAATCCTTTGGTGAAGACGTCCGACTTTTTAATACCCTCTACCGACCAGTTGACATGCATTGGCAATTCATCATCCGTATATCGAATGGTCCATTGCAATGAGTTTGTGCTTACTTCGGCATGATGTGTTTTCGAAGTTTTTCCATCAAAATATTTTGCCTTAAATGCCATGATCTACAGTAAATCGAAATCTAAGAAATCTAAGAAATCATCACCTGTAGCGTCATCATAATCATCATAAGTAGATTGTTCGATGGCATTGGTGTCTAAATAACCCTCTAACTCAGAGAATCTAAAGAAGAAATTTAATGTTCTTACTGCTACCCATGGAGTTGCAAGTCCAAGTGTAAATGCAATTAAAAAGAAGTTAACAACTAATAGTTCAAAAACATCTCCTGCTTTCATCGTGAAACTTAAATTGATTCGTTCATCATTCTGAGTAACACTAGTGTTATCTATGTAAAATCTCCAAAGATTTTTATAATACCAGAAAGAATAAATTCCGAAGGTGATATAAAAAAGTAATACCAATTTAATATTGATCCATAATAGTTCTCCTCCGCTACCGTGGAAACTAAAAGATACATTTCCGAATTTTAATTTACTCAACACATATTTGCGAATATCTACTTGTAACCATGCGCTATAAATTCCTAAGGTTAATATGGTTAAAAGCACACCTTTGATGTAAAGAAGAAATAATTCTTTTCGGCTTCCAATATATTTAAAATGAATCCCTTTCCATGAACTGCGTGAAGCTCTATATCGAACTGCACCATGAATTGCGAAAGGAATAATCAGGATAAAGAATAAGTAAAATAAAGATGCCGCTGTAATGGTTATAAATTCGCTCTCACTTTGAATACCAAAAAGAAGGTAGACATATAAAAGAATTAAAATCACATAGATTTTTATAAATCCGCGAAATACTTCCATTCCCGTAGCGTGGAATTGAAAACGAGCATCGTCAAGTTCAGAAGACTGATAATGGTATTTTAAAATTTCAACTTTAGCCCAAGGATAATAAAGTCCTAAAGTCAAAATCGTTAATATGATATTCTTGAAAAAAACGATTGCAAATTCACTTCCTTTTCCGAAGTATTTGATTTTCTTGGTAGTGGATGGATTTCCAGAAATTACTTCCATGATGTTTTGGTAGGTTTAATTTTTTCTGCAATATAAATTGAAAGTTCGCAGATAAAAAATCAATCTTGGTTAATTTTCTTACATTTAGAACATTAAACTAAATCACATGAGAAAATTAATATCTGCTGTTATTGCTTTGTTTTTTGTTCAGTTTTTAAATGCCCAAACACATTTACTTTGTGGAAAGCTTGTTGATACAAAATCAGGAAAAATTGAATCTAAAAAGACGGTTATTGTTGAAGGGAATAAGATCGTAAAAGTAATGGACGGTTATGTAATTCCGAAAAATGCCAACATAACGGTTGTCGATTTGAAAGATAAAGTTGTGATGCCAGGTTTAATTGATTTTCATGTGCATATTGAACATGAGTACGATAAAAAAATACAATTAAAGAAATACATTCTCGATGAAGCTGACATCGCTTTTAATGCGGCGAAGTTTGCTAGAATTACTTTGCAGAATGGATTTACAACGGTTCGAGATTTAGGAGGAACGGGAGTGAATATTTCACTGAGAAAAGCGATTGATGCAGGTACAATTGAAGGTCCTCGTGTCTTTACCGCTGGTAAATCAATTGCAACAACAGGAGGTCACGCAGATCCAACAAACGGAAGCGCGCGCCATTTAATTGGAAATCCTGGTCCAAAAGAAGGAGTTGTGAATTCTGTAGAGGATGCTAAAAAGGCTGTACGTCAACGTTATAAAAACGGTGCAGATTGTATTAAAATTACTGCTACAGGTGGAGTATTGAGTGTTGCCAAGTCTGGTGATAATCCGCAATTTACTATTGAAGAGGTAAAGGCAATTTGTGAAACCGCCAGAGATTATGGAATGCATGTTGCTGCGCATGCCCATGGTGATGTTGGAATGCAAAGAGCTGTTTTAGGGGGTGTTAAAACCATCGAACACGGAACCTATATGAGCGATGAGACCATGGAGATTATGAAAAAAAATGATGCCTATTTAGTTCCGACTATTACTGCCGGAAAAGAAGTAGCAGAGAAGGCTAAAGTGAAAGGATTTTATCCGGATATCGTGGTGCCAAAAGCCTTAGCTGTTGGTCCGCAAATTCAAGGAACATTTGCTCGTGCCTATAAAAAAGGTGTCGGAATCGCCTTCGGAACAGACGCTGGTGTTTTTCCTCATGGAAATAACGGAAAAGAATTCAGATATATGGTTGAGGCAGGTATGCCTGCAATGGAAACCATTCAGTCAGCAACGATTACCAATGCTAAATTGTTGAAAATGGAGAATGAATTAGGCCAGGTTAAAGGTGGTTTTTTAGCTGATATTATAGCAGTAAATGATGATCCTACAAAGAAGATAGAAACTATGGAAAATGTTGTTTTCGTTATGAAAAACGGTGTGATTTACAAAAATTAATTAAACATCACATGCTGATATGCTCCAATGTCTGGAGCAGAAGATCGATCAACACCTAGTAAGTCAAATAATACCGAACTTGTGGCTGCTTTGTTAATAGCATCAGAGTTTTGACCAATAATGAAATCCTGAAGAACTGTATTTCTAAAATTCGGACTGCCATTTAAAATGATATTCTGGTAATTGGAATTCGTAAAATCCAATTCAGCATTGTTCCCAAATGCGTTTGTCACATCATTAAATTGAATCATTGAGTTAGTAACGGAATAATTGAACAATCTGCCATCAACTTTATCTAAAACAAATTCAATATTGTTATTACCGGAGATTATACAATTAGTAAAATCTGCCCGTACCAAATCCCTTGCAGCAACTGCTTCCTGATTATTGCTATCAATAAAAGTGAAGAAATTATTGACAAGTACCGCCGGCAATTGGCGAATTCCATTGTTCCAATAGTTTGCAAATGTTGAATGAATGAAGCTGTAATTTCCACCTACAGTTCCAGCAAACGAGGCTTGCCCAGCTGAACCAATAACTACATTTTCTCCTTCGATATGGGTCTCTCTAGCTAAAATCCCGAAGTTGGAATGGTTGTAGATTTCGGTATTTTTAAGTTCTAGTGTTGGTTTATTGTTAGTACCCAAACTATCTACTAAAATCCCGATAAGACCATTCTTAATTTGTGCGTGCTCAATGCGATTTTCTTTGCTTCCTTTTCGCAACCATATAGTGCCCCATTGACCCGGAATCCGACTAAATGAATTCTCTAATCGATCCCCTTCGAAAACTACTTTTTCGTTTAAGGTTCCGTTTACTTCTAATGTTCCGTTGGTGTCTACAATTAATCCGGAATTGTCATGAAAGTAGACTTTGGCTCCTGCATCAATCTGTAGTTTTTTGTTGGCAGGTACAGCCGCATATCCATAAATCACATAAGGCTTTTGATTGGTAAATTGTAATTCAGTATCGCTTAAAAATCGACCTTTAATTGTGGTTGGATTACCATCCAAAGAAAGGCTATCAATTTTCATTGTAATAGGATCTTTGCCCGGATAAATAAAATGGGCATCCTGAACTAAGGTAACCAAATCAACATCCTGCTGATCTTCTCCATTATCGAATAAAATTCTATCCGTATACAATGGATTTGAGATGGTATTCACATCCACAGTGGTTTCAATAAATATGAAAATACTGTCCCTCGCCAGAATATCGATGTCTGCAAATGACTTTCCTGGAATACCATCAACATTTAATCTATAATTAGAGGTAACTCCATTTTCCAATTGAATGTATGGAATGGTTATGGTTTTACTATTTCGGTTGTAAACTTTTAAGGTATAGGTAGACGATCCAATATTGGTGAAAATCGTATCAAGAAAAACAGTGTCTTTTGAGAATTCTAAATTTCCGAAGTTGGGTATGGTAGTAAAATCTTTTCGACAAGAACTCACAGCGATGAGCACAACTAAAATTAGAAAGGTGAAAAGATTTCGCATTGCGGTTTTTTGTAAAAATAGAACTTTTTACGAATTGATTTATTGTTTTTTGATCAATTCAATTTCGAATAGGGTGTTCCAGTTTTTACCAGTAACAAATAGGCGATTGTTTTCCTTATCGTAAGCGATTCCATTAAGTACCTCATCTTCTGGAACTAACTTCTGAGTTTTTTCAACCTCTTCTTTTAACCCAGTCAAATTAGCAACACCTGTTACCATACCAGTATTCACATCAATGATAACGACTGCATTTTGTTGATATTTATTGGCGTATAATTGATCTCCAATTAATTCAAGTTCATTCAAATCGTTTAAACCATATTTATTGGTATATACTTGTATGAATCGTTTTTCTTTTTGGGTCGAAGGGTCCAAGAACCAAACTTTCGATGTACCGTCTGATTTGATCAACTCAGAGTCATTATGTGTTAAGCCCCATCCTTCTTTACTTTGATTGTAATCGAATTCTTTTATTTTTTTGAAGGATTTCAAATCAAAAACAAAACCTTTTTTTGCCTGCCAGGTCAACCAGTAAATAGTATCATTAAAAATGGTCATTCCTTCTCCGAAATAGGCTTTGTCTAAGTCGTATTGCTGAAGAACCTTTCCTGTTTTAATATCAACTTTACGTAAATATGATTGGCCTTTTCGGCCCGTAGTTTCGTAAAGATAGCCTTTGTAGTATTCCAATCCTTGGGTGTAGGCTTTGGTATCGTGCGGATAAGTATTGATAACTTTATATGTATACACTGATGGAGCTTGATTGGCTAAAATCTCAAATGACCAATTCAATGTTTTTGCTTTACCCGGATAAAAGGTTACTGCAGATAGAGCATGTTTTCCAATTCCCACCGATTTTGAATCCAATTGAATCTTTGCCCCTTCAGATTTCATTTCTTTTCCGTTGATGTAAAAAGACACACTATCAATAGATTGATTATTTTCCTCTTTCACTTCAAATTGTAGACTTTCACCATACGAGATTTTTTTTGGCCCGTCAATCTTCAGTTTGTAGGCAGTTTCACAGCTTGATAAAATCAATAGAATCAGTGCAATAAAATAAAAGCGGAAGGAAGTCATTTATCTAAATTTTAAGCAAATAAAAACAATAATTTATTGTAAATAAATAAAATTAGGTTAAATTTGCACCCTCAAAATGGATACGCTATTGCTATTTTGATTTCTGTAAAGCCTTACCAACTTTACAAATACATTAAAATTTAAAAAGTTAATATCATGAAAAAAGGTATACATCCAGAAAATTATAGATTAGTCGCTTTTAAAGATATGTCTAACGGCGATGTTTTTTTAACGCGTTCTACTGCTGAAACAAAAGAAACAATAGATGTTGACGGTGTTGAGTATCCAGTGGTAAAATTAGAAATTTCTAGAACTTCACATCCATTCTACACAGGTAAGTCTAAGTTAGTAGATACTGCAGGACGTATTGATAAGTTCAAAAACAAATACGCAAAATTCAAGAAATAATTTTGTTATCATAACAAAAAAAGCCAGTCAATTCGACTGGCTTTTTTATTGTATATACGTAGCGTTTACGCTTCAATATAATCTTCAATAGGATTACAAGAACATACCAAGTTACGGTCTCCATAAGCTTCATCAACTCTGCGCACTGTAGGCCAAAATTTGTTTTCACTTACAAAGGTTAGCGGGTAAGCGGCTTCTTGTCTTGAATATGGAAAATCCCATTCATCATCCGTAAGCATTGCTAGCGTGTGAGGAGCATTCTTAAGAACATTGTTTGGTTCTTCTTTTTTAGCGAATGCAATCTCCTTGCGAATTTCGATCATCGCATCACAAAAACGATCTAGTTCAGTTCTGTTTTCAGACTCAGTTGGCTCAATCATCATTGTTCCGCCCACCGGGAAGGAAACTGTTGGTGCATGGAATCCATAATCCATTAATCGTTTTGCTATGTCAACAACTTCGATTCCGTTCTCTTTAAATGCTCGACAATCGATAATCATTTCATGTGCTGCTCTTCCCATTTCTCCTGTATACAGTGTCTGGTAATGACCATCTAAACGATGCTTGATGTAATTAGCATTTAAAATAGCAACTTCTGTTGATTTGGTTAAACCGTTAGCACCTAACATACAGATGTATCCGTAAGAAATCAAACACGCTAATGCACTTCCCCAAGGAGCTGCAGAAATTGCAGTAATCGCTTGGTCACCTCCAGTTGCTACAACTGGATTCGATGGTAAAAAGGGAACCAATTGCGGAGCAACACAAATTGGTCCAACTCCAGGACCACCACCACCATGCGGAATAGCAAATGTTTTATGTAAGTTTAAGTGGCAAACATCAGCACCAATAGTAGCAGGATTTGTTAATCCGACTTGTGCATTCATATTTGCACCATCCATATATACCTGTCCTCCATTATCGTGAATGATTCCGGTAATTTCTTTAATAGCACTTTCAAATACTCCGTGAGTTGAAGGATAAGTTACCATTAAGGCTGCTAAATTATCTGCGTGTAATTCGGCTTTTTCACGTAAATCTTCAACATCAATATTTCCGCGTTCATCCGTTTTAGTAACAACTACTTTCATACCGGCCATTACTGCGGATGCAGGATTTGTACCGTGAGCAGAAGACGGAATCAAACAAATATTTCTGTGATGATCTCCTCGACTCTGGTGATACGCTCTAATGGTCATTAAACCAGCAAATTCACCCTGAGCTCCGGAGTTTGGCTGAAGTGAAGTACCGGCGAAACCAGTTACTTCATTTAATTGCTCTTCTAATTTATGTAAAACCTCTTGATATCCTATCGCTTGATCTAAAGGTACAAATGGATGAATATTTCCCCAGTTCGTTGTGCTTAAAGGAAGCATTTCAGATGCTGCATTCAGTTTCATTGTACAAGAACCAAGTGAAATCATTGAATGATTTAAGGCTAAATCTTTGCGCTCTAAACGCTTGATATAACGCATCATCTCCGTTTCAGAATGGTAGCTTTTAAATACTTCGTGATCTAAAAATGAAGTATTTCTCTGTAACCCTCTCGCATAAGCAGGCGCTGTGTCAAATTCAGAAATCGGAGAGAACTCTTTATTGAATGCCTTCGCAAAAACAGCTAAAATAGCATTCACCTCATTTACACCAACAGTCTCATTTAAAGAAATAGAAAGTGTATTTCCATCAATGTAATTGAAGTTAATTTCGTGCGCTTCTGTAATTGGTCTTAGTGTTACAGTGTCGGCAGTAATTTTAATGGTATCAAAATAGGTTTCATTTTCTTGATTGAATCCTAATTTTTCCAATTCATTGGCAAGGGTGTAAGTTGCGTTCTGCACTTGATTCGCAATGAATGTCAATCCGTCTTTACCATGATACACCGCATACATTCCGGCCATCACTGCCAATAAAACCTGCGCCGTACAGATATTAGAAGTTGCCTTTTCACGTTTGATGTGCTGTTCTCTTGTTTGAAGCGCCATACGCAACGCTCTGTTTCCATTAAGGTCTTTAGTAACTCCAATGATTCGTCCAGGAATACTTCTTTTGTATTGTTCTTTCGTTGCGAAATAAGCAGCGTGTGGCCCTCCGTATCCTAATGGAATTCCGAATCGCTGAGTTGTTCCAACAACAACATCAGCACCCAATTCTCCTGGTGCCTTCAATTTTACTAATGATAAAATATCCGCAGCAAAAGCAACTTTAATTCCGTTGTCATTTGCCTGAGCGACAAAAGCGCCATAATCGAATACTTCTCCGTATTTTCCAGGATACTGAACTAATGCACCGTAAAATTCATTTGAAAAACTGAATTCTTTGTGATTTCCAACAACTAATTCAATTCCTAACGGAATAGCTCTCGTTTCAAGAAGTGATAAAGTTTGAGGTAAAATTTCTTCAGAAACAAAAAACTTTACAACTCCAGCTTTCTTCTGCGCTCTGTCTCGAACATCATATAGTAAAGTCATCGCCTCTGCAGCAGCTGTCGATTCATCTAATAAAGATGCATTTGCCAATTCCATTCCGGTTAAATCAGATACCATCGTTTGGAAGTTCAAAAGCGCCTCTAATCGACCCTGAGCAATTTCAGCCTGATATGGAGTGTAGGCAGTATACCATCCCGGGTTTTCTAGGATATTTCTCTTGATGACACTCGGTACAATCGCTTCATGGTATCCTAAACCTATATACGATTTAAATACCTTATTCTTCATTCCAATCTTTTCGATATGATTTAAATATTCATATTCGCTCATTGGTTCCTCTAAATCCATCGATTTTGGTAATCGAATCTCACTAGGTATCGTCTCGGAAATCAATTGTTCCATACTCTCAACACCTATTGCCTTCAACATTTCTTTTTGTTCCTCAGCTTGAGGTCCAATGTGTCTATTTTCAAAAGAATTTGTGTTCATCAGTTTGAGTAAAATTTTAAACGCAAAAATACTGAAAAAGGACGTATGGTTCGATCGAAAAAAACATAGGAATTGTATATTTATTAACGTTTTATTTAATTTACTAACAGAAGACTTACATTTACCCAATGAATTTTTTGAAAAAGATTTTTGATTTCTATATCAATTCCAGTATTCACGTTGCCATCGCCGTGTATGCACTTCTTAGAATCAACGAATTTTACTATCCTTATCCTTATAAAATTGAACTCATCGGATTCATATTTTTTGCGACAATCACCGGATACAATTTTGTGAAATATGCGGGTTTGCAGAAATGGCATTTCAAAAAATTGACAAATCAAACTAGGTTGATTAGCATTTTCTCATGGATCTGCTTCATTTTGACTTTGTATTTCGCACGTCAGTTAGATTATAAAACCTTGTCCTATGCAGCAATCCCGACGGTCCTAACGTTTATGTATGCAGTGCCATTTTTTTCTGGTTTTGAACGAAATTTAAGGAGTGTTGCTCATCTCAAGATTTTAGTGGTTGCCTTATGTTGGGTGATGGCGACAATCGTTTTGAACTTCATTGATATTGGATATGCGATCACTGCCAATGAAATTGGATTGTCTGCACAACGCTTTTTGTTAGTCGTTGTTTGGATGTTACCCTTCGAAATTCGCGATTTGCAATATGATAAAATTTCCTTGCAAACCGTGCCTCAGAAAATAGGAGTGCCAAATACCAAAAGATTAGGCTTAGCCTTACTCATGATCGCATTGGTTTTAGAGTTCTTGTTTTCACCTGGAGAAATGAATCGCAATGTCTTCATGATTGTGTTTTTTATTACGCTGTTATTCTTAATGCGCGCCAAAGTAAATCAATCGAGATATTACAGTTCGTTCTGGGTAGAATCAATTCCGATTATCTGGTGGGTTTTACTTTTTGGATATGATAATTTTCTGGGCTAAATGAGCTGAAAATTACGAGGTTTTCAACAAAATCTTCTTAATAAATTTATTTCGTAATTCTTTCAATTCACTTTTCTTAATCCTTAGAACTTCGTAGTTTTAATGCTTAAATTTTCATGAAATGATTGGGGTTAAAAGGAACTACGTTTTTGATTTTGATAGCACGTTAACGAAAGTAGAAGCTTTGGATGTTTTGGCTGAAATTAGTCTGTCTAATAATCCGAAGAAATCTGAAATTATTCAGGAAATTATTGATATCACCAACTTAGGTATCGACGGTGAGATTTCTTTCACAGAGTCCTTGAAGAGACGAATTAACTTACTCAATGCCAAGAAATACCATTTGGAACAATTGGTGGTCAATTTGAGAAAACAAGTATCCCCATCCATCGAACGAAACAAAGAGTTCTTTGAAAAATATGCGGATGATATTTATGTGATTTCATGTGGATTCAAAGAGTTTATCGACCCAATAGTAGAAGAATATAACATCCCAAGTGAGCGTGTCTTTGCAAACACATTCCGTTATGATGGAAATGATAATATCGTCGGATTTGACGGCGACAATGTTTTGTCACAACATAATGGTAAAATTCAATGCCTTAAGGATTTAAACCTTGACGGAGAAGTTCAGGTTATTGGAGATGGATATAGCGATTATGTGACCAGAGAAGCTGGAGTTGCCGATAAGTTTTTTGCCTATACCGAAAATGTAAAACGGGAAAAAACAACCAGTAATGCAGATCATGTGGCGCCAAATTTGGATGAATTTTTGTTCGTGAATAAATTACCTAGAAGCATTTCTTATCCGAAAAATAGAATCAAAATTTTATTGTTAGAAAACGTCCACTCAGATGCTTTTGATAAACTTTCAAAAGATGGCTTCTCTGTAGAAGAGGTTTCTGTTAGTTTATCTGAGGATGAATTGATTGAGAAAATCAAGGATGTACATGTATTGGGTATTCGTTCTAAAACTCAAGTAACGAAAAGAGTTTTAGATGCTGCCGAAAAATTGATGACCGTGGGTGCATTCTGTATTGGTACAAAACAGATTGATTTGGAAGCCTGTAAGGAAAAAGGAATTGTGGTCTTCAATGCACCATATAGCAATACGCGATCTGTTGTGGAATTAGCAATTGGAGAAATTATTATGCTGATGCGTAGTGTTTTTCAACGAAGTACAGAATTACATAAAGGGGAGTGGAATAAAACAGCGAGAGGATCTCGAGAAGTTCGCGGAAAGAAACTCGGAATTATCGGATATGGAAATATTGGAAAGCAATTATCTGTTTTAGCAGAATCGTTAGGTATGGATGTCTACTACTATGACATCATGGATAAATTAGCATTAGGGAATGCGACCAGATTGAATACTTTGGAAGAAATTTTAGCAATTTCTGATGTGGTAAGTTTACATATTGATGATCATCCAGCAAATAAAAATTACATTTCGTCAAAAGAATTGGCAATGATGAAAGATGGAGCCTTGTTGGTGAATCTTTCACGTGGTTTTGTAATTGACCTTCCTGCTTTGGTTGAAGCTTTAAAATCAGGAAAATTGGCCGGTGCTGCTGTTGATGTGTATCCTGTTGAGCCAAGAAAAAATGGTGAATTCCAAACAGAATTGGCAGGTTTACCAAATGTGATTCTTACTCCTCATGTAGGTGGAAGTACAGAAGAAGCTCAAAAAGATATTGCTGATTTCGTTCCGAATAAAATTATGGGTTACATCAATTCAGGGAATACTGTCGATGCGGTTAATTTCCCAAATATCAGGTTACCTAGACAAGTGAACGCTCATCGATTCTTGCATATCCATCAAAATATTCCAGGGGTAATGGCGAAAATCAATAAAGTATTGGCTGAGTATGATATGAATATTACAGGCCAATATCTTTCTACGGATGAAAAAGTAGGATATGTAATTACTGATTTGAATAAAGACTACAATAAAAAGGTAATCAAGAGTCTTAAAAACGTCGAAGGAACAATTAAATTTAGGGTTTTATATTAACCGTACTTTTTATTGGAACGATCAGTTCGTCTTCAACATTCAAATACCGGCGACTTCCTAGATATCGATTTTTGTTAAACGCATCGTAGTTTGGCTGATTTTCATCCATTGATGAAATATGAACATTTCCAGAGGCATGAATGAATTCCATTTTATCATTGCCTAACCAAATCCCAACGTGAGTCACACGCTGTTTCTTAGTTTCTGTAGCCTTTTTTCCGAAGAATAGTAAATCACCTTTCTGTAAATCAGAAAAATCAAGATTTTTATCAACAACTTTTCCTGCAGTTACCTGTTGCGATGCGTCTCTCGGAATGACAAATCCGTTCATAAAATAGACCATTTTTGTGAATCCGCTACAATCAATTCCTTTGCTAGAAGTACCTCCCCATAAATAAGGAAATCCATCCATGGTTTTAGCAATTTGCTCAATCTTTTCTGCGGATGCCGAGGTGGTCTGTAGCCATTTCTGAAACTCCACGCCATCGTTTTTTGATAGGAATCCTTGACGTCCATCAGGATATTCTACCTTATAAAAATCACCCGAATAACCATTTAGTTTCAATAAGCCACCAAGCGTAATATCGGATACGATTTCATTTTTCGATTGGTCTTTGTATACATATCCGAAAGTTTGTGTAAAAATTACTTTTGGAGAAGATTGCCACGCATCAAATTTAGATTTCTCCATTCTAGTAATTCCTCCTTTATCCACCCAGGAAATATACTTATCGGGTGTTTGTACGCGATAAAAGTCGCCATTTTTATCCAAGACTTTTAAGGGCATTCCTAATAAACCTTGAGTACCCAGTTCGGCCGAATGTTTAGGTTTCGATCGAATGTTAATTACCGAATTTCTAGCAATCGCATATTGCTGACTGCCAATTGCCGTATCTGGAAGAATACGAATGTTATCAACGATTTCACGATTTAAATCTTTGAGAATATTCAAAAACTGTTCGTGGGCTTTTTTAGAATCCGTTTCTCCACTTAATTCTATCTTCTGTCCATCTAGCTGATGAGAAATTGAAAAAATAGCAACACGACTATCAGGAACATTTTGTTGTTTAACGAACTGAATGGTGTCTATAATTTTCTTTTCAGTTTCAATGGTATCATCACATCCGGTGAATAGTATCAAACTGAATAAAAAGATAAAAAGTGTGGTTCTCATTACATTCAAAATTGGTAAATGGATAGCTAATTTATTATTTATTTCTCTTTATAGTTTCATTATCTTTGAACAACTTTCTTTTTACACATGAAATATCAAAATAGTTTAGCGTTCGCAAGAGAACAAGATGCAGTAGATCCGTTGAGCAAATACCGAAATGAATTTCATATTCCCAAAGATAAAAACGGCAATGATTGGCTCTATTTTACTGGTAACTCCCTGGGGTTACAGCCTAAAAAAGCACAGCATTATGTCAATCTTGAAATGCAGGATTGGGCAGAGCAAGGCGTTGAAGGACATTTTAATGGGACCTATCCTTGGGTAAATTATCCGGAGGGATTGCAAGGGATGATGGCAAAAGTGGTTGGAGCAAAACCAGAAGAAGTTATCATTATGGATACCTTGACGACCAACTTGCACTTGCTGATGGTGTCGTTTTATCAACCAACTGAAAAAAGACATAAGATTTTAATTGAAAGTGATGCTTTTCCGTCAGATAGATATGCTGTGCAGTCTCAGATTAAGTTTCACGGATACGACCCAGAAACTTCTTTAGTGGAGTGGTCTCCAAGAGAAGGAGAAGATTTACTGAACATGGAAGACCTAGAAACAATTCTTGAGGAGCAAGGGGAAGAAATTGCACTAATCTTAGTTGGAGGTGTAAATTACTATACAGGACAGCGATTGGATTTTAAAAAGATTGCTGATTTAGGTCATGCAAAAGGATGTTATGTCGGAATTGATTTGGCTCATGGCGTAGGGAATATCATGCCGAATTTACATGATAGCGGAGTCGACTTTTCTGCTTGGTGTACCTATAAATATTTGAATTCTGGTCCTGGTAGTTTATCTGGATTATTTGTTCATGAAAGACATGCGCATAATCGCGATTTACCAAGATTTGCGGGTTGGTGGAATCACAATAAAGAGACTCGATTTAATATGCGTATGCCATTCGATGTGATGCCAGGTGCAGAAGGATGGCAATTAAGTAATCCGCCAATTTTATCTATGGTTCCTATTCGCGCCTCATTAGAAATGTTTGAAGAAGTAGGTATGGAGCAATTGAGAGAAAAGTCGTTAAAATTGACTGGATTCTTAGAATTTTTAATGGATGAATTGGGTTCTGATGTGGTACGCGTGATCACCCCAAGAAACCCTGAAGAAAGAGGGTGTCAATTGTCAATTAGTGTTTCTAATGCGAATAAAGCATTGCATCAAGCACTCATGGATCGTCATGTAATTACAGATTGGAGAGAACCTAATGTTATTCGTTGTGCTCCAGCACCATTCTACAATACGTTCGAGGACGTATACCAAATGGTACAAATTTTAAAGGATTTGATAAAAAAGTCCTAACTTTAAGAAACCAAAAACTACAGATAATTTGAACTCTAATGACAGAATCCTAATCATTGGTGCCGGACTTTGCGGGTCCTTACTTGCACTGCGTTTAGCCCAAAGGGGATTCAACGTTGAAGTCTTCGAAGGTCGATCTGATTTGCGAAAGGTCGATATCTCCGCAGGACGATCAATCAATTTAGCACTTTCAGATCGTGGATTCCGAGCACTTCGGATGTGCAAGGTCGATCACTTAGCCAAAGAAATTTGTATTCCGATGTACGGCCGATTGGTTCATAATCCGGAAGGAAATACGTTTATATCATCTTATTCAGGACGAAAAGGAGAGTATATTAATTCAATCTCGAGAGGAGATTTAAACGGGATTTTATTAACTGAGGCCGATAAACACGAAAGGGTTAACATTCACTTTAACCAGTATTGTCAGCGGGTTGATATTGAAAACAATGTTGGGTTCTTTCAGGATGCTGAAACCAAAAAAGTATATACTGTCGAAGCCGATGTAATCATTGGTTCTGATGGTGCAGGTTCTTCTTTGCGACGGAGTTATTATGCAGAACGAAAATTCTTATTTAGTTTTTCTCAGAACTTTTTGAATCACGGGTATAAAGAATTAGAGATTCCTGCTGATGCAAATGGGAATCATCAAATTGATACTAATTTTCTCCACATTTGGCCGCGAGGAGATTATATGCTGATTGCATTACCGAATCAAGATGGAAGTTTCACGGTGACGCTGTTTCTGAGTTTTGACGAAGGGAAATACAACTTTAATAACCTAACTTCGGATGAAGCCGTTATTCAATTTTTTGAGGAAGAATTCCCAGATGCCTTGAAAGTAATTCCGAATATTATTGATGAGTTTAATAATAATCCGACTGCCACCCTTGGAACAGTAAAATGTCATCCATGGTATTACAAGGGTAAGACCTTATTAATTGGAGATGCCGCTCATGCTATTGTCCCTTTTTACGGACAAGGAATGAATGCATCATTCGAAGATGTAGTTGTGTTTGATAGTATTTTGGATCAAAATTTAGGATCATGGGAGGAGGTTTTCCGTACTTATCAGAAGGTGAGAAAACAAAATACAGATGCCATTGCCGATTTAGCTATTGATAATTTTTACGAAATGCGGGATCATGTGGCAAATCCATTATTCAAAGAAAAACGCAAAATAGAAATGGATTTGGAAGAGCACTTTCCAGACGCCTATTTTTCGAAATATTCAATGGTGACGTTTAGAGAAGATATTTCGTACCATGAAGCGATGGTTCGCGGAAGGGCGCAAGATAAGGCCTTGCTTAACCTGATTGCAGATCACGAAGTTTCGACATCCCTCAATATGACTAAAGAAGAATTGAAAATTGTTTTGGATAAAATCCATGAAGAAACTGAGGAAATTCTTCGAGAAGATAAAATAGCCGGATTGTAGTTCTCGACTGCGCCTGCCTGCGGCAGGCAGGCTCAAACTGACAAGATAAAATGTAATAAAAAAACTAAAAAATTAACCATGCCAAATAAAGTGACTCCAAGAGGTGCCTACCCTCACGTTAAAGTTGTAGGAGATTTCATATTTGTTTCTGGAACAAGTTCTCGAAGAGCTGATAATTCAATTGCAGGGGTTGATATTATTGATGAAATGGGAACCAAAAGGTTGAACATAGAAACTCAAACTAGAGAAGTCTTACAAAACATCGATAGAAATTTACAATCGGTTGGAGCCAGTTTAAAAGATGTTGTTGATGTTTCTACTTTTTTGGTAAATATGAATGACTTTGCTGGTTATAATAAAGCCTATGCTGAATTTTTCGATGCCGAAACAGGCCCAGCCAGAACAACCGTGGCGGTTCATCAATTACCGCATCCAGATTTGGTAGTTGAAATCAAAGTAACAGCTTATAAAAAACAATCATGAAAAAAGGAATTCTAATTTTCTTAGTTGGGTGCTTTGCGTTTAGCAGTTATGCTCAATCTGATTGGGATAAGATTATAGATGATAAACTTGTATCCGTACTTTTTAGTCATAAGGAGCTAGTATCAATACCGAACTTACCTAGGGATATTGAAAGTATGTACAGAAATATTTCTTGGGTTCGAAAGCGATACAAGAAATTAGGATTTGAATTTCAAACCTTAGAATCCTCTACATTGCCTGTTTTATTCGCCGAGAAGAAGGTAGATGAGAATCTTAAAACTGTTCTTTTTTACTTTCACTTAGATGGACAACCTGTGAATCCTGCGGCGTGGGATCAGAAAGATCCATTTACTCCAGAATTGAAAGCATGGTCTCCAAAAGGTGAATGGAAATCAATAGCCTGGGATAATTTAAATGAAAAAGTAGATGATGATTGGCGCATATTTGGTCGCGCTGCAGCGGATGATAAAGCACCAATTGTAATGATGCTTTCTGCATTGGAGATTTTAAATGCTCAGGGTAATCAGCCAAAATTTAATATGAAAATCATCTTCGATCTGGAGGAGGAGTATAGCTCAAATGGATTTTTATCTACCCTTGATAAATACAAAGAGAAGTATGACGCAGATTACATGATCATCATGGACGGCCCAGCACATAATTCGAATCAGCCTACACTAACTTTTGGTTGTCGCGGCATTGCAAAATGTAGTATAACTGCTCATGGATCGAAATTACCACAGCATAGTGGTCATTATGGAAATTACGTTTCGAATCCTGTTTTTACATTATCTCGTTTGTTGAGCACGATGAAATCCGAAGATGGAAAAGTTCTAATTGACGGTTATTATGACAGAATCACAATTACTCCAGAAATAAAAGCAATGCTTGAGGCAGTGCCAGATAATATGCTATCCATCAACAATGGCCTTAAAATTAAAGAAGCAGAGAAAGTGGGAAGTTCTTATCAAGAATCTTTACAATACCCGTCTTTAAATGTGCGTCAGATTGGTACTTCATGGAAAGGTAAAGGATTAAAAACGGTAATTCCAGAATATGCTAGAGCCGATATTGATATTCGATTGGTTGTTGAGACGGACGGCCAAAAGCAGATTGATAAGATTAAAAAACATATTGAAAATCAAGGGTTTTTAGTGTTAGATCGAAATCCAACAGATGAGGAGCGTATGAAATATTCGAAAATTATCACCTTTAAGGGCAGTGCAGGGGTGAATGCCTTTCGAACTGAAATGAATTCTCCGTTTGGTGAAAAGTTGAGAAAAAGCTTGACGAATACATTTGGTAAGTCACCCGTTAGTATTCGAACAATGGGAGGAACAGTTCCGATCATTCCGGCAATTAATACCTTGAAAATTCCTGCGATTATTGTCCCGATGGTGAATATGGATAACAATCAGCATAGTCCAAACGAAAACATTCGAATTGGGAATATCCGTCAAGGAATTAAGATTTGCCTATCAATATTGAGTACAGAGTTGTAATGAAAATCCAAAACTACATCAATGGTGCCTTCGTAGATCCTATTTCAAACGAATGGATAGAGAACATTGAACCTGCTTTTGGTGAGGTTTATGGACAAATTCCCAATTCGAATTCAGAGGATGTTCAGAGTGCGGTTGATACCGCCGAGAATGCATTTCTGAATTGGTCAAATTCTAGTTTAGAAACCAGAAGTGGAATTCTCCTAAAAATTTCTGAATTACTCATCAATCGACTTGAAGAATTCGCTGCAGCCGAGTCAAAAGATAATGGGAAACCAATTTCACTTTCGCGTTCTATTGATATACCGAGAGCGGCAAGTAACTTTCGATTTTTTGCAAATGCCATTACTCAATTTGCATCCGAAAGCCATGAAAGTCAAGGTCTTGATGCCGTAAATTTTACCTTACGACAGCCCATTGGAGTTGTAGGTTGTATTTCACCATGGAACCTTCCGCTGTATTTATTTACCTGGAAAATCGCACCAGCTCTTGCTGCCGGAAATTGTGTGGTTGCCAAACCGAGTGAAGTTACCCCATATACGGCCTATTTGTTAGGAGATGTATGCTCAAAAGCTGGATTGCCCGCCGGTGTTCTGAATATCGTTCATGGAACGGGACAATCCACTGGAAAAGCCATTGTTTCTCATCCAAAGATTAAAGCGATTTCATTTACAGGTGGAACATCCACAGGTGCAGCAATTGCTAAAATTGCGGCTCCGATGTTTAAGAAATTATCATTAGAGCTTGGAGGAAAAAATCCGAATATCATCTTTGCGGATTGCAATTATGAAGACATGCTAAACACTACTATTCGGTCTTCATTTTCGAACCAAGGACAGATTTGTTTGTGCGGAAGTCGAATCTTAGTAGAACGATCTATCTATGATCAGTTTAAAAGTGATTTTATTCAAAAAGTATCAGAATTAAAAGTAGGATCACCTTACAACGTAAAAACTGATATCGGAGCATTGGTATCCGAAGCACACTTCAATAAGGTAAAATCATATATTGATAATGCAACGGAATTCGGTGGAAGGATTCTGTACGGAGGCAATATGGTTTCCGTAAAAGGATTTGAAAATGGATACTTTTTAGCGCCTACGATTATTGAAGTTTCGGATAATAATTGTCCGTTAAATCAGGAAGAAATTTTTGGCCCAGTGGTCACAATTATTCCGTTCGATTCTGACGATGAAGCCTTACAAATGGCGAACGCAGTAAAGTATGGTTTGTCGGCAACAGTTTGGACCAATAATTTAACGCGATCTATGCGGTTTTCTAAACAATTAGAAAGTGGAATCGTTTGGATCAATACCTGGATGTTACGTGATTTACGAACACCATTTGGAGGGCAAAAGGCATCTGGAGTTGGTCGTGAAGGCGGATTTGAAGCGCTAAGATTTTTTACAGAACCCAAAAATATATGTATCAGATATTAATATGGATTTAGGAATACAACATAAAAATGCCCTTGTCTGTGGAAGTTCCCAAGGAATTGGTAAAGCAGCAGCCATAGCATTGGCAGAAGAAGGAGTGAATGTGACTTTATTGGCCCGTAATGAAGCGGTTTTAAAACAAGTTTTACAAGAACTACCGAATAAGGATTTGAATCATAGTTATTTGGTCGCTGATTTCTCGAAGCCAAAAGAAGTTCAAAAAATCGTATTAGATGCGGGAGCCAAGTTTCATATCCTTATCAATAATACTGGAGGACCAAGAAGTGGATTGATTTCTCAGGCCACTTCAGAACAATTTTTGAGTGCATTTTCTATGCATTTGTTGGTGAATCAATTACTTGCACAGGCCTGTCTTCCGTATATGCAAAAAGAAGGATTTGGGCGAATTATCAACGTAATCTCAACGTCTGTAAAAGAACCTATTCCCGGATTAGGAGTGAGTAATACCATTCGAAATGCAGTTGCCAATTGGGCAAAAACCTTATCGGTAGAAATTGGATCTTTAGGTATTACCGTAAACAATGTACTTCCTGGGTTTACCCAAACAGTCCGATTGGACGAAATCGTTGGTATTAAGGCACGTAAAGAAGGTACCTCAGAAACACAAATGGAAGAAATTATGAAGAATTATGTGCCGATGAGACGTTTTGCAAAACCAGAAGAAACTGCAGC
>JBMHDU010000001.1:0-81519 GCA_049889235.1 Polaribacter sp. | reverse complement strand
GTAGAAGAGGCCAGCATTTTGGTTCCCGAATTGCATTCGATCGAGAAGGATTCATTTATTTCACTATTGGTGATAGAGGTAACCGTGATGTGAATCCGCAGGATATTTCAAGAGATTGCGGAAAGGTGTATCGATTAAATGATGACGGAACCATACCTTCCGACAATCCATTTGTGAATGATCCAAAGGTAAAAAAAGCAATTTACAGTTATGGTCATCGAAATCCGCAAGGAATGGAAATGAATCCGTTCACCGGAGAAATCTGGACCCATGAACACGGACCGCGAGGAGGTGATGAAATTAACATCGTTCAAAAAGGAAAAAACTACGGATGGCCAAAGGCAAGCTTCGGAATCAATTATAGCGGAACGAAGTTCACCAATAAAACCAGCATTCCTGGAATGGAAGATCCGATGCACTACTGGACGCCTTCTATTGCACCTAGCGGAATGGCCTTTGTAACGAGTAAAAAGTATTCTAATCTCTATGGCAAATTACTCGTTGGATCTCTTAAATTTCAATACGTTTCTGTATGTACACTCAAAAACGGAAAGGTGATCAAAGAGGATAAAATTCTCAAAAATTTGGGTAGAGTAAGATCCGTAGAAGAAGGCCCTGATGGTTATATCTATGTTGGTATTGAATACTACGGAATTGTAAAACTTTTACCGTGACGTTTGCCGTCCTAAAAACTTACTAACAATTCATTGATTTTTGTTATTAAATTATTGCAAAATACCATTTGTGATACTTAGAATTGTGGCATAAAAAAAATACATTTGTTATCTAAATTTTATCGAAATGTCTGAAACTATTGAAAGAATTGAATGTTTGATAATTGGGTCTGGACCTGCAGGATATACAGCGGCGATTTATGCCTCTAGAGCAGATTTAAAACCTGTGATGTATACTGGAATGCAAATGGGAGGTCAGTTAACTACAACTACCGAAGTAGATAATTTTCCGGGATATCCAAATGGAACAGATGGAACCATGATGATGGAAGATTTGAAAAAGCAGGCAGAGCGATTTGGAACTGATGTTCGTTTCGGATTGGTAACATCTGTGGAATTGTCCGAAGAAGAAGGAGGAATTCACAAAGTTACTGTTGATGAAAACAAATTGATAGAAGCAGAGACCATTATTATCTCTACGGGCGCTTCAGCGAAGTATTTAGGAATTGAGAATGAACAACGGTTAATTGGTGGAGGAGTTTCAGCTTGTGCTACGTGTGATGGATTCTTTTATAAAGGTCAGGATGTAATTGTTGTTGGTGGAGGAGATACTGCTGCAGAAGAGGCTACCTACTTAGCTAAACTTTGTAGAAATGTAAAAATGTTGGTGAGACGTGATGAAATGCGAGCTTCAAAAGCAATGCAGCATCGTGTGAATAACACGGAAAATCTTGAAGTATTATACAATACTGAATTGGATGATGTTTTAGGAGACAACGTTGTTGAAGGTGTTAGAGTGGTAAATAATGTTACTGGTGAAAAGACCGAATTCGAAGTAACAGGAGTATTTATTGCCATTGGTCATAAGCCGAATACAGACTTATTCAAAGGTGTAATTGATATGGATGAAACAGGATATATCATCACCAAAGGAAAAAGTACTAAAACGAATGTGCCTGGAGTATTTGCTGCTGGCGATGTTCAAGATAAAGAATACAGACAAGCAGTGACTGCTGCGGGAACAGGTTGTATGGCTGCACTTGATGCTGAACGCTACTTAGCGGCCTTAGAATAGGCTAAAGAAATTCTTAGTTTTCTTCGTTGAGTAATTCATTCAGTTTTTCGATAGTTCGGATGATTACTTTTACAGATTCAATGTAAAACTCTTGATTAATTGTATCAAAAGTATCAGTATGTTGGTGGTAGTCTTTATGGTCTTCTACGCCAAAATATAAGAACGGAATTTGCTCTCTATGGGATACCTTATGATCGGAAATAAAGGTCCAGTCATATTGTTCTTTGTTATATGGATCATCATGACCAAATAACACTCTAACGCACTCTGCTTTAATGTCTTCGATTGGACTTTTCAAATTCACATAGTGATAAGTTCCGCACACAAATAACTCAGGATCAAAATCACTGTGTGAAATCATATCCATATTGATATTCAGAGCGATATCGTTTTTATTTGGATAAGTATTAATTAAGTCTTGCGCACCTAAGGATCCAGATTCCTGGGCATCAACTGCAGCAAAAACAAGTGTATGTTTGGTCGGCTTGTTTTTGAAATATTTAGCAATTGCAAATAAAGCAGAAACTCCAGAAGCATTATCGTCGGCACCATTAAAAATAAATCCCTTTTTAATTCTTAGGTGATCATAATGGGCAGTAACCACAATTGACTTATTTGTATACCCGCTGATGGTTTCGACAACATTTCCGCCAACTACAGTTGTGTCTTTTACATTCGAAAGATCATCTAATGGTTTTTCAATCGGGAAAACTGATTGTCTCTGACGTACTTTTAAGGTAACAGTAAATTCCTGAACAAAATCATCGGATAATGGATTTAACCCTATCGATTGAAATTTTTTCTGAATGTATTTTACTAGCTTTAAGATTACCTTTTTAGGTAAATTTTCGTCCTGCTAACGAATCGTGGGAAAGTAGTTTGACATCTTCTAATAATTCGGTGGCATCAATGTCAATTTTAACTTGCTCTTTGCCACAGCTCACAGCAAGTAGTACAAAAGTTATTAAGAACAGTTTATATAACTTCATAAAAGATGACTATCAGCTGGGGAATTATATTAAGAAGCAAATATGAAAGTTTATTCCAAACAGCCTAGAAATAGCGAAAAAAAGACCGATAAGAATCGGTCTTTTTTAACAAACAACTAAATTTTAAAACAGTGATGTTTTAAAATATTTTTAAAAACAATATTTGTTCTCTGCGATTAAGATATCTGCTATTGTTTTTCTTAATTCGATAACATTAGGGTAGTTGGCGTATTTAGTAAAACGCTTAAGTCCCATTAAAAGCATTCTTTGCTCATCTCCTTCGGCGAAAGAAACGATGCCTTCTCGAGCACTTTTTGTCACAATTTCAACAGCGTTATACAAATATAATTTTGCCATTGCAATTTGACCTTTCTGAGCATCTTCTCCGAAACGCTTGGTATTTTTCTCTGCTCTTAACAAAGTAGATTCTGCCATATAAATTTCGTTCAAGATTTCAGCCGCCGCTAACAATAATTGTTGGTGCTGCTCCAAGTCTGGTCCATATTTCTGGATTGCAGATCCTGCAACCATTAAAAATACCTTTTTCATTTTTTGAATCATCTCCTTTTCTTCAGCAAATAATTCGCTATAATCTGGAGTATCAAATGAAGGAATGCCCATTAATTCATCTGCTACTGCAGTTGCTGGTCCTAAAAGATCTACATGGCCTTTCATTGCCTTTTTGATAAGCATACCAACAGATAACATTCTATTGATTTCATTTGTTCCTTCGTAGATTCTAGAAATTCTAGCATCTCTCCAAGCTGCCTCCATTGGGGTTTCTTCTGAGAATCCCATTCCACCAAAAATTTGAATTCCTTGATCGGCACAATTTTGTACGTCTTCAGAAACAGTTACTTTTAAAATAGAACATTCGATTGCATATTCTTCAACACCTTTTAATTCAGCTTCTTGGAAGGTGTTTCCTGAAGCCATTCTCATTTCAATTCTGTCCTCAATATCCTTCGCGGCTCTATAGCTAGCAGACTCACCCGCATATGTGTTGGTAGCCATTTCTGCTAATTTATGCTTGATTGCACCAAAGTTGGCAATTGGAGTTTTAAACTGCTTTCTTTCGGTTGCATATTTTAAAGCTGTTTCTGTAACTCTTCTTTGAGAATCGATACATGCTGCAGCCAATTTAATACGACCAACGTTTAACGCGTTAACCGCAATCTTAAATCCGCCACCTCTTACAGATAACATATTTTCAACTGGAACAAAAGTGTCATTGAAGAATACTTGTCGAGTTGAACTTGCTCTAATTCCTAATTTATGCTCTTCCTCACCAAGAGTGATTCCGTTTGGATTAGCTGAATCATATTCTACAATAAATCCTGTAATGTTTTTATCGTCTTCAATTCTTGCAAATACAATCATTAGGTTGCAAAAACCGGCATTAGAAATCCACATTTTCTGCCCGTTGATTTTGTATGCCTTTCCGTCTTCTGTTAACTCTGCCGTAGTTTTTCCTGAATTTGCATCAGAACCAGCACCAGGCTCAGTTAAACAATAGGCACCCATCCACTCACCAGAAGCTAATTTTGGAACATATTTTTGTTTTTGTTCCTCTGTACCGTATAAAGTAATTGGCATCGTACCAATACCTGTATGAGCACCAAAGGCTGTACTAAACGAACCTGTACCACTTGAGATGTATTCACAAGTTAACATCGTAGAAACGAATCCCATTCCTAATCCGCCATACTCTTCAGGAACAGCTACACCTAAGAATCCAAGTTCACCAGCTTTCTTCATCACTTCCTCTGTTAACTTGTAGTCTTTCGCTTCAAATCGTTCTCTGTGGGCAATAATTTCTCTCTCGTTAAATTCCTTAACGGCATCACGCATCATAATTTGCTCCTCTGAGAAATCTTCAGGGGTAAAAATGTCTTCACAACGAGATTCTGTTACCAAGAATTGTCCTCCTCTTAAAATTTCTTTTTCTGTTGTTTCCATATCGATAATTGTATTGTCTTAGTTTAAAAATTCAAATATACCTGCAGCACCTTGCCCAGTTCCTACACACATGGTAACCATACCATATTTTCCTGCCATTTCACGCTTTCTCATCTCATCAAATAATTGAACAGATAATTTTGCGCCAGTACATCCTAATGGGTGACCCAAAGCAATGGCTCCACCATTTACATTGATGATATCTGGATTTAAATCCAATTCCCTTATTACAGCTAATGATTGCGAAGCGAAAGCCTCATTTAATTCGATTAGATTAATTTCACCTTGTTGCAATCCTGCTTGCTTTAACGCTTTCGGAATTGCAGCTACTGGTCCGATACCCATAATTCTAGGAGGTACACCTGCGGCAGCATAACTTACCATTCTGGCAATTGGTTCAAGGTTTAATTCTTTAACCATATCCTCACTCATTACCATTACGAAAGCCGCTCCATCACTAGTTTGAGATGAATTTCCTGCGGTAACAGATCCATTCGCGGCAAATACAGGTCTTAGTTTAGCCAGTGCTTCAACACTTGTTCCTCTTCTCGGTCCTTCGTCCTTATTAACAGTAAACTTGCGGGTTGCTTTTTTTCCGTTATGATCGATGTAAGTTTCTTCAACTTCAATAGGTACGATTTGATCTTGGAATCTGTTTTCATCCAATGCTTTTAAAGCTTTCATGTGTGATTGGAAGGCGAATTCATCCTGATCTGCTCGAGAAACATTGTATTTCTCAGCCACGGCTTCCGCAGTATTTCCCATTCCCCAGTAATAGTCTTCATTACCGGCATTAACAATATTATAGTTTAATTCAGGTTTGAAGCCGGTCATAGGAACCGAAGTCATACTTTCTGTTCCACCAGCGATGATACAGTCTGCCATTCCTGATTGAATTTTAGCTACTGCCATTCCGATGGTCTCCAATCCTGAAGAACAAAATCTGTTTACGGTAACTCCTGGAACATCAACCGTATTTAATCCGATAAGGGAAATGATACGGGCCATATTTAATCCTTGAGAACCTTCTGGCATTGCATTTCCGACAATCACATCGTCAATACGTTTTACATCCAATTCCGGAAGTTTTTCCATCATATATTTGATGGTTTCTGCAGCAAGCTCATCGGCTCTTTTAAATCGAAAACCACCTCTTTTGGATTTTCCGACTGCAGTTCTATATGCTTTTACGATATATGCTGTTTTCATGTTTTAGTTTCTTAAAGGTTTACCAGTCTTTAACATGTGCTGGATTCTTTCTAACGTTTTTCTCTCTGTACACAAACTCAAGAATGCCTCTCTTTCAATATCCAATAAGTATTGTTCAGAAACTCTCGTTGGTTCTGATAAATCACCACCTGCCATTACATAAGCAAGTTTGTTTGCAATTTTCTGATCATGTTCAGAAATATATCTTGATGCCTGCATGGAATCCGTACCTACCATAAATGTACCTAGTGCTTGTTTTCCAAGAACTAAGACATCCTTACGCATAGGCTTTTGAGTATATCCGGCATCTGCTAGAAGTAATGCGTGTTTTTTCGCTTCAGCAATCTGACGATCTCTGTTCACAACCACTACATCCTTCCCTTTCTGAAGTACATTCATGTCAAATGCTTCGTAAGCCGAAGTAGCAACTTTTGCCATACCGATAGCTAAGAAATGCTCTTGCAACACGTTTAACTGAACATCACCCTGATGGAATAGATCCTGAGCTCTTAAAGCCATTTCTTTAGATCCACCACCACCTGGAATTACACCAACACCAAATTCAACTAGCCCGATGTAAGTTTCGGCAGCGGCAACCACTTTATCAGCATGCATAGACAATTCACAACCACCACCTAATGTCATTCCATGAGGCGCTGCAATTGTTGGAATAGCCGAATATCGCATGCGCATCATTGTATCTTGGAAATACTTGATGGCCATATTCAATTCGTCATATTCTTGCTCAGCAGCCATCATGAAAATCATTCCGATGTTCGCGCCAACAGAGAAGTTAGCTCCTTGATTACCAACAACTAGTGCTTGAAAATCTTTTTCAGCCAGATCAATAGCTTTGTTGATACCCGCTAAAACATCACCTCCAATAGTATTCATTTTCGAACGGAATTCACAGTTGATTACTCCGTCTCCTAAATCTTCAATAACCACTCCAGAGTTTTTCCAAACTTCATTGGTTTTTCTGATGTTATCTAAAATGATAAAGGCATCTTGTCCTGGTTTTTTAACCTGAGCTTTAGCTGGAATATCATAGTAATAGGTAGCACCATCTTTTACCGTGTAAAAAGCAGTTTCTCCTTTTTCTAACATTTCAGTTACCCAGGCTGCTGGCTCGTAGCCTTCATTCTTCATTAATTCAACTCCGGCAGCAACACCAATGGCATCCCAAATCTGAAACGGACCGTGTTCCCATCCGAATCCGGCTCTTAATCCATCATCAATTCTATATAGTTCATCAGAAATTTCTGGAATTCTATTTTGTACATAAGCGAACATAGAAGCGAAAGATTTGCGGTAGAACTCACCAGCTTTGTCTTTCCCAGCCACTAATACTTTGAATCGATCAACAACATTATCAATCGATTTCGTTAAATCTAAAGTAGCAAACTTAGCACGTTGCTTTTTGCGATATTCTAGGGTATTAAGGTCTAAAGAAAGGATTTCTTTTTTACCATTTTCGCCTGTTACTCGTTTGTAGAATCCTTGTCTTGTCTTGCTTCCTAACCATTTGTTTTCCATCATTTGATTTACAAAATCTGGAATCACAAATTTGTCTCTCATTTCATCATTCGGACAATTGTCTTTTACACCATTTGCTGTGTGTACTAGCGTATCAAGACCTACAACATCAATAGTTCTGAATGTTGCAGATTTTGGTCTACCAATAATAGGTCCTGTTAATTTATCTACTTCTTCGATGGTTAATCCCATTTCTTGAACAACATGGAATAAACTCATAATTCCGAAGATTCCGATTCTATTTCCGATGAAGGCTGGAGTATCTTTTGCTAAAACCGAAGTTTTACCTAAGAATTTGTCTCCATACATCATTAAGAAGTCTGTAACTTCTTGTTTGCAGTTTGGCCCGGGTACAACCTCGAATAACTTTAAATAACGTGGTGGATTAAAAAAGTGTGTAACAGCGAAATTTTCCTGAAAATCCTGACTTCTTCCTTCATTCATAAATTTGATAGGAATACCAGAAGTATTAGAAGTTACTAAAGTTCCAGGAGTTCTGTATTTTTCAACTTGCTCAAAAACACTCTTCTTAATATCAAGTCGCTCTGTTACAACTTCCATTACCCAATCTACATCTTTGATTTTTGCTAAATCGTCATCTAAATTTCCAGTAGAAATTCGCTCAGCAAAACTTTTTTGATAAATAGGTGAAGGTTTTGATTTTAAGGCGTTTGTAAGAGAAGAATTCACAATTCTATTTCTTACAGCTTTGTCGTTTAAAGTCAATCCTTTTGCTTTTTCAGCGTCAGTTAGTTCTCCAGGAACAATATCCAGAAGTAAAACTTCTACGCCGATATTCGCAAAATGACAAGCAATTCCAGATCCCATGATTCCGGATCCAATAATTGCTACTTTTTTAATTCTTCTTGTCATTTTTTATTAAACTACTTTTTTATTGTTTGTATAGATTTTTTTATTGCTAATTAAATCATTGATCGTTTCCATAACTTTAAAGAAACCTGCCAATTCTTTTTCAGATACATGTTCACGTACCTTATTATTAAATTGATAGACATATTCTTTGGAAACCTCTCTCATTTCTTTTCCGAAATCCGTCAACTTGATGATTACCCCTCTCCCGTCATCTGGATTTTTCTCCCTTTTGATGGCGCCTCGATCTTCCATAGACTTTAAAATTCTAGAAAGACTAGTGGGTTCCATACCCATTTTTGGTCCAAGGGCAGTTGATGGAGTTCCGTTTTCTAAATCAATATTCAAAATAACAAAGGCTGTTGCCATCGTACTGTCATGCTGGGCTGCCTGCTCATTATACATCTTCGCAACCGCCTGCCAGGTAGCTCTTAAATGATGATCTATTGAACGATTTTTTTCCATTGAGCCAAAGATAAACAAATTTATTATGCATGCATAGTAAATTGAAAAAAAATTATGCATGCATAATACTTTTAACAATTTATTTGGGTTGATAGACTGCCATTTAATACTTATCTTTCGCATTAAATTCAAGCCGAGAGAACCCATGCAGAAAATTACTACCCTCATTCTTTTTTTTATTTCTTTATTCACCTTTTCGCAACAAATGCCTATAGACTTTTCCGATAATCAGGAGGTTTTTAGTGTTTTTGGAGGAACAACATTTGCAACACGTACAGACCCAGCCGATTCTGGGAATACTGTTGGTGAGTTTTTTAATAGTGGTGGAGATGCAAATCAGGGTTTTTATATCGATTTAAATAGGGATATTGACTTAAGTACACAAAACTTAATTACGCTTTCCTTCTATGCTTTTGATCCTAATAGCCACAGTATCACATTGAAATTAGAGCAAGGAAATGGTGATCCGGATATTGAGGTTACACAATCGAACATATCAACGCAAAATTCATGGACGAATAATATCACCTTTAATTTCGGTACCAACTCAGGGACGTACAGTAGACTAACTGTATTTATTGATTTAGGAGTTGCTACTCCTGGAACTTATTTAATAGATAATATTAGTGACGGTTCTACAGAAACAGATCCTAATGCGATCGATGTTGTTTATGATGTATTGGTTTGGTCTGATGATTTTGATTCGGATGGTGCTGTTGACGCATCTAAATGGCACCATCAAACGTTTGGTCCGAATGGCGGTAAATGGTTTAACGGAGAAGAACAACATTATACAGATCGTATTGAGAATTCTTTTGTGTCAAATGGTGATTTATACATTATGGCTAAAAAAGAAAACTTTACGCTCAATGGTATCACTTTAGGGTATACCTCGGCAAGATTA
The DNA here is from genome assembly GCA_049889235.1 of Polaribacter sp. GTDB lineage: Bacteria > Bacteroidota > Bacteroidia > Flavobacteriales > Flavobacteriaceae > Polaribacter. The sequence goes on along the minus strand of JBMHDU010000001.1, from coordinate 71,838 downwards.
AATTCCAAATATGCTTTTCGATATGGCAGAGTTGATGTAAGAGCGAAATTACCAGAAGGGGATGGGACATGGCCTGCGATTTGGACATTAGGGAAGAATATTTCAGAAATAGGAGCGTATTGGCAAACTCAGGGGTTCGGAACAACTGGGTGGCCTGCTTGTGGTGAAATTGATATTATGGAGCATGGTTTACATGCCACAAATGTAGTTTCAAGTGCCATTCATACACCTTCTAGTTCGGGAGCAACTGTAAATACTTCAACTTATCCTTTAGCCGATGTAGCGAATAACTATCATGTATACTCATTAAATTGGTCTCCAAACCAGATTACCTTCTTGGTGGATGGTGTTGGATATTATACGTACAATCCAGCAACTAAAAACGCATCTACGTGGCCATTTGATCTTGAACAGTTTTTATTATTAAATGTGGCAATGGGTGGTATTGGAGGAACTATTGATCCGAATTTCACTCAGAGCCCCATGGTAATTGATTATGTTAGAGTGTATCAAAACGCAGATATATTATCTACAAAAAGATTTACATGTAATACTGAGGTTCGGATGTATCCAAATCCTACCATAAATTTTGTGAATATATCGAGTGATGTGGCTATCAAAGCTGTAGAAATGTATAATGTTTTAGGGAAAAAAGTACATCAAGCAAAAACAAATTCAAATACGTTAAATCTTGATGTTTCAACTTTCGCGAAAGGATTATATATTCTGAAATTTAATGTAAATAACGAGACAGTTATCAAAAAGCTAATCGTAAAATAATTCGTAACAAATCGAGGTGAATGGCTACTAATTAGTCAGCTATTCAAAAAAAACTAATCGTTAATCACATATGAGCAATCTGCTAGAAATTCGCGGGGTTACCAAAACCTATGGTAACTACACGGCTTTGAATAATGTAAGTCTATCCATTCCGAAGGGAAGTGTTTACGGACTTTTAGGTCCAAATGGGGCCGGAAAAACATCCTTAATTCGAATTATCAATCAAATTACCATGCCAGATAAAGGTGAGGTAATTTTAGATGGTGAGGCTTTGGCGCCCAAACATATTTCTGATATTGGGTATCTACCCGAAGAAAGAGGTTTGTACAAATCGATGAAGGTGGGGGAGCAGGCTTTATATCTTGCTCAATTGAAAGGAATGAGTAAAGAAGAGGCCAAAAAGCGATTGAAGTATTGGTTTGAAAAGTTTGATATTTTCTCGTGGTGGAATAAGAAAATCGAGGAATTATCGAAAGGTATGGCGCAAAAAGTTCAATTTGTTGTGACCGTTTTGCATCAGCCAAAGTTGTTAATTTTTGACGAGCCATTTTCTGGATTTGATCCTATCAATGCACAGTTAATTGCAAAAGAAATCTTACAACTTCGCGATGAAGGAGCCACGATTATTTTTTCTACGCATCGTATGGAAAGCGTCGAGGAACTATGTGACGAAATTGCCTTAATTGATAAGTCTAATAAAATATTAGAAGGAAATCTGAACGATATTAAATCGCAGTTCAGAACTAATGTATTTCAGGTAGGGGTTACTACTGGGAATGATGAAGCCTTCCGAAAGGAATTGGGTTCAAAATTTGAAGTTCATGAACCTGATTTCAAGTTATTACGTGATGAGTTGACCTGTAACATTAAATTACCAAAGGGAGAGGCCCCGAATGAGCTATTAGCTTATTTGTCATCTCACGGAACAGTGAATCACTTTGTAGAAGTTATTCCTGATGCCAATGATATTTTTATTCAAGCTGTTAAACAAAATTCTTAATCATGAGTAAGTTAAACCTAATTATAAAAAGAGAGTTTTTAGCTAAGGTGAAAAACAAATCCTTCATTGTAATGACTTTTTTAAGTCCGTTATTAATGGTTGGAATGGGAGCATTGGTTTATTTTCTGATGAAGAAAAATGACGAAAAAATTAAGCAGATTGCTTATGTAGATCAGTCGGCGTTGTTTTCAAAAGAAGATTTCAAAGATTCAAAAACTGTAAAATATTTAGATCTTACCAATTTAGGAATTGAGGATACCAAAAAGAAAGTAGAAGCAGGAGAGTATTATGGTGCGCTATACATCCCGAAGCAGGATTCTTTGGAAATTTTGGCAAGTAATGTTGAGTTTTTCTCGAAGGAATCACCAGGATTAACCGTAATGAATGCCATAGAAGGCAAACTAGAGCGAAAACTTCAGAACTTGAAGCTATCAAGTTTTGGAATTGACTATCAAAAGATTAAAGATTCTAAAATAGGGGTTGACGTTAAGATGTATAACTTCTCTGGGGAACAATCTTCGAAATTAGTCAACGGATTAAAAATTGCCGTGGGTGCACTTGCGGGTTATCTATTAATGATGTTTGTTATTGTCTACGGATCTTCAGTTATGCGAAGTGTGATTGAAGAGAAAACAAGTAGAATTATCGAAGTTATTGTGTCTTCCGTAAAACCATTCCAGTTGATGCTAGGTAAGATTATTGGTAATGCCTCTGCTGGATTACTTCAGTTCTTAATTTGGGGAATCATCATTTTCATAGTTTCAACGGTAGCGACTTCGGTTATGGGAGTTGATGTGAACGAATTGCAAAATTCATCCATTTCTGCAGATCAAATAGAAGCCGCGAAACAACAGGTGTCTGGAAGTAAAATGGAAATTATCTTTAAAGAGATAATGAGTTTGCCACTGTTGAAATTGTTTTTACTATTCATTTTCTACTTCTTAGGCGGATACATGTTATATAGTTCATTATTTGCTGCTATTGGAGCAGCTGTCGATAATGAAACCGATACCCAGCAGTTCATGTTACCAATTATGTTGCCATTAATTTTGGGTGTTTATGTAGGATTTGCAACAGTGATTAATGATCCGCACGGACCTATTTCGGTTGCTTTTTCACATATCCCATTTACATCACCAATTGTGATGCTAATGCGAGTGCCCTTTGGAGTGGAGTGGTCTGAATTGCTGATTTCAATGGCATTATTATTGTTTACTTTTACCTTCATGGTTTGGTTTGCATCCAAAATCTATCGTGTAGGAATTTTGATGTACGGTAAAAAACCTACCTATAAAGACCTTTATAAGTGGATTAGATATAATGGATAAAGTGAGAGACTTTTTAAATTACTCCTTTGAATTAACGGATAGAATTCACATCGATGTGAAAACCATTCTGTTTTTACTCTTCATTCTTGTCGTGACCAATATCATTCTAAAAGTTACCAAGAAGCTATTGAAGAAGCGTTTGAATGATGAGGATAAAGATAAATTCACAGGCGTATTTAGTTTTTTGCAATACTTCATCTATGTCATAGTAATTATCATCGGTCTTGAGTCTTCGGGAGTTGAAGTAAGTGTGTTACTTGCTGGTTCTGCTGCTCTTTTAGTTGGATTAGGACTAGGTCTTCAAACCTTATTTCAGGATATCATTTCGGGTATTTTTATTCTTTTGGATAAGACATTAAGCGTTAATGATATTGTAGAGATTGAAGGTAAAATTGGTAAAATTGAAGAAATCAAGTTAAGAACTACAAGAGCTGTTACTATTGATGATAAAGTACTCGTTATTCCAAATCACAAGTTTTTAACTGAAAGTCTTTTCAACTGGACTCAGAACGGAGTTCAAACCACTGAAGGAGTTGAAGTTGGTGTGGCGTATGGTTCGGATGTTCAATTAGTAAAACAGATTTTATTGGAGGTAGCTGCAAATCATCCTCAGATATTAAAAGCGAATCCGCCAGTGGTATTATTCAATGATTTTGGAGATAGTGCCTTACAGTTTAAGCTTTTATTTAGTTTAAAAAACAGTTATGCACACATGAGAATCAAAAGTGATCTACGATTCGAAATCGATAAGAAATTTAGAGAAAACAATATTCAAATTCCTTTTCCGCAAAGGGATATTCATATTATTAAGAAGAAATAAATGTCAAGAATACTAATCATAGAAGACGAAGCTGCCATCCGCAGAGTGCTAAAGAAAATTATTTCAGAAGAAAATGATGCCTATCTGGTAGAGGAAGCTGAAGATGGATTAACAGGATTGGATCTTATTAAGAAGAATGACTATGATTTGGTTTTATGTGATATTAAAATGCCTAAGGCTGATGGTGTTGAAGTACTTGAGAAAACCCGAAAAATAAAGCCTGAAACCCCTGTGGTAATGATTTCTGGACACGGCGATATTGATACAGCAGTGCAAACGATGCGCTTAGGTGCTTTCGATTATATTTCGAAACCGCCAGATTTAAATCGCCTATTAAATACAGTTCGAAATGCTCTTGATCGAAAGGAGCTTGTTATAGAAAATAAGCGATTAAAGAAAAAAGTAAGTAAGAATTATGAGATGATTGGTGAAAGTAAAGCCATCACTCATATTAAAGATATTATTGAAAAAGTAGCTCCAACTGATGCCAGAGTTTTAATAACAGGACCAAACGGAACTGGAAAAGAATTGGTAGCCCATTGGTTGCACGAAAAATCGGAACGAGCAAAATCACCATTGATTGAAGTGAACTGTGCGGCAATTCCATCGGAGCTTATCGAAAGTGAATTATTCGGTCATGTAAAGGGCAGTTTTACAGGAGCAAATAAAGATCGCGCTGGAAAATTTGAAGCGGCAAATGGCGGAACAATTTTCTTAGATGAAATTGGTGACATGAGTTTATCTGCGCAGGCAAAAGTACTTAGAGCACTTCAAGAAAATAAAATTAGCAGAGTAGGATCTGATAAGGATATTAAGGTGAATGTTCGTATCGTTGCTGCCACAAATAAAAATTTAAAAAAGGAAATAGCAGAAGGAAGATTTCGTGAGGATTTGTATCATAGATTGGCTGTGATATTAATCCAAGTTCCTGCCTTGAATGATAGGAGAGAAGATATTCCGTTGTTAATTGATTTTTTCACTGATAAAATTTCAAGTGAGCAAGGCACTGTCAAAAAGGAGTTTTCGAAAGAAGCGATTACTTTATTACAATCATACGATTGGACAGGTAATGTAAGAGAATTACGAAATGTAGTTGAGCGTCTCATTATTCTTGGAGAAAAAGTAGTATCCGACAATGATGTCCGGCTTTTTGCAAGTAAATAGAACAAAAAAAGAGAGGCAATCGCCTCTCTTTTTTACACGTAACATCGTGGGAATTTATTTCAATTCAAATCGATCTAAATTCATAACCTTCGCCCAAGCATTTACAAAATCATTTACGAAGATTGACTCACCGTCATCTGCTCCATAAACTTCGCAAACTGCTCTTAATTCTGTATTGGAACCAAAAATTAAATCAGCTCTTGTTCCGTAGAATTTCATTGCTCCAGTAGCTCTATCTCTTCCTATGAATTCTTTATCATCACCATTAGCAGCTGCCCAAGTGATTGAAAAATCTAGAATGTTTGTAAAGAAGTCATTTGAAAGCGTTCCTACATTATCTGTAAAGACTCCATGTTTAGAACCATTATAATTCGCTCCTAATACTCTTAAACCACCAACTAAAGCAGTCATTTCTGGAATTGATAATGATAATAAGTTTGCTTTATCAACTAATAAATCTTCATCTGCAACATCCAATTTAGAATTCATGTAGTTTCTAAATCCGTCTGCTAAAGGTTCAAGATATCCGAAAGATTCTAAGTCTGTTTGTTCTTGAGTAGCATCGCCTCTTCCTTGAGAGAAAGGAACAGTCACATCAAAACCGCGTTTGCTAGCTGCATCTTCGATAGCGGCATTACCTGCTAAAACGATTAAATCTGCCATAGAAACTTCTCCGCTAAATTCATTTTGGATACCCTCTAAAACCGAAAGTACTTTATTTAATTCTTCTGGATTGTTTACTTCCCAACTTCTCTGAGGCTCAAGTCTAATTCTCGCACCATTTGCACCACCCCTCTTATCAGAATCTCTATAAGTTGAAGCAGATGCCCAAGCAGTTTTAACCAATTCTGAAGTTGATAAACCAGAAGCTAAAATCATTTTCTTTAATGAATCAATATCAGCATTTGATAATGTATAGTCTACAGTTGGGATTGGGTCTTGCCAGATTAATTCTTCACTTGGAACTTCAGGACCCAAATAACGATTGATTGGTCCCATATCTCTATGTGTTAATTTAAACCAAGCTCTTGCGAATGCATCTTCAAATGCTTTGTGGTCTTTGTGGAATTTTTCAGAAATCTTTCTGTATTCTGGATCCATTTTTAAAGCCATATCTGCAGTAGTCATCATTAACGCTTGTGTTCCTGTTCCTCCTGCACTTGGAGCAACGGGCGCATCTTGACCTGCTTTTGGAGTCCATTGGTGAGCTCCTGCTGGGCTTTTTGTTAATTCCCAGTCATAACCTAACAATACATTGAAGTAATCTCCATCCCATCGAGTTGGATTTGGAGTCCATGCACCTTCAATTCCACTTGTAATAGCATCTTCTAAAACACCAGATTTGTATGAGTTTTTCCAACCTGTACTCATCTCTTCAATTGAGGCACCATGTGGCTCAACTCCTACATATTTTTCAGCATCAGCAGCACCATGTGCTTTTCCGAATGTATGTCCACCCGCCACTAAAGCAACAGTTTCTTCATCATTCATTGCCATTCTACCAAAAGTAATTCTGATATCATGTGCTGATTTTAATGGATCAGGTTCGCCGTTTGGTCCTTCCGGGTTCACATAGATTAATCCCATGTGAACTGCACCTAAATGTCCTTCTAGTTCCCCATCACTAGTATCATATCTATCATCGTTATCTAACCAACCTGTTTCACTTCCCCAGTAAATATCTTGTTCTGGTTCGTAAACGTCTTCACGTCCTCCTGCAAACCCGAATGTTGGGAATCCCATAGATTCTAAAGCAACGTTTCCTGCAAGGATCATTAAATCTGCCCAAGAAATTTTCTTACCATATTTCTTTTTGATTGGCCATAATAATAATCTAGCCTTGTCTAAGTTTCCGTTGTCTGGCCAGCTGTTTAAAGGAGCAAATCTGTGTGTCCCTGTTCCTGCACCACCACGTCCATCACCAACTCTGTACGTTCCAGCGCTGTGCCAAGCCATACGAATCATGAATCCTCCATAGTGTCCGTAATCTGCTGGCCACCAGTCTTGAGAATCAGTCATCAATTTGGTTAAATCACTTTTTAGTTCTTCGTAGTTGATTGAATTAAATGCTTCGGCATAGTCAAACCCAACACCCATAGGATTGTTCTTTGGGGCGTTTTGACGAAGAATATTCAACTTTAATTCGTTTGGCCACCAATCTCTATTTTGAGTTCCACCTCCAGCAGACTTCTTTTGCGTTCCACTTAAAAATGGACAGTTGGCAGCATCACTACTATTAATATTGTAATTTCCTTTGTTACTCATAAAATTTAGGTTTTGCTGATTTAAAGCACAAATTTACCACTATTACACGGATAATTTTTATCTATATTTCTTATTTGAAAATAGAATTGACTTATATCGAATTATTATAAAGTGCTGACTAATAGATAACTAAGAAGGGAATGAATTATTGAGTATCTCTTTAGTTTCAGTTTTAGAAAGGATGCCTTCCTAAAGGAGTTCATTGAGTTGATCAGAATTCGTTTTGTGAAATAATAATAAATCATCCGTGTTCACCGTGATTGAAATTCCTTTATCGTATAAGTTGCGTATTGGATGATTTTTTAATGAAGTCGCAGCGCCTAATCGGATGTTTCTTTCTAGAATCATATCCATAACATAATCATCATGAATTGCATTAATGCCATGTTGAATTTTGTCTGGGTTTAATAGCAGAATAGCTGTTTTTATAGATTCTGCATTTGAAAATTCACCAATGTGAACCTTAGTTTTTAAGTGTTTTTCTTTCGCGGATTTGTACAAGTCTACAAATGGCGATAAATCCTGATTAGCTTCGCGCCCATATAAATCAATACTTTTGAATACACCCGATAAAATGCACTACTCGGCATATGCATAAGCGGTTTTTAGTTCTAAATCCTTGTTGATCCCTATTTCAGGTTGAAAATCGATTTGATCTCGATATCGATCCACTAATTTTTGTGTTTCTCTAATAATTGCTTCAATAGAATCATCGAAAAATCTTGCTAAATTGATGTCTATACTGGCCTCTAGATATTTAACATTATCATCGATACTGCTCATTATAGAATTCTCCATAAAATGAACCACGTCCTGACTTGTGATTAACTAATTGTTTAAATGATTCATTATAAAATCGATCATTCCAGGAAGTCCATCGTAGTGGTCTGGAAAATGAATGGTTCAATCTTTGTAAATCTCAAAAAACCGTTTTTTTGAGCCGCCTAAATGAAAATGATTTTGCAGATCTGCTTTAGGAATATCATCAAAAGGATTCTCAAGATTTTGAGGCATGGGGAGGCTCGATTTCTGCAAAATTGATTTGGTTGATGAGCTAATATACTAAAATTTAACTTTTAGTAAATTTTGAAATCAATGCGTCATGCTTTGGGAATAAGTCGATTAACGATTTTCTTGTAGGTAAAACGAAATCTTTAAAATCGAATCCAGGAGAAACAGTACAACCTACAAATGAAAATGAATCTGGCTCCAAAACTTCAGCTGCAAACCAATATTTTGCAGGCACCGTGAACTGTGGTACTTGGTCTTTTTCATATGTATTTCCGACAATGGCGTAAGAATAATCACCATTTGGGGCAATCATGTGAATTTTTAAAGGAGAGCCTTTATAAAAATGCCACATTTCATCCTGATTAATTTTATGAAAAGCGGAAAAATCTGAAGAGCTTATTAGGAAAAATATCCCTGTACAATAATTTCTTTCACCCTCAATATCAGGATCTAATGCACTTGGTGGTATCGTTCCGACGCTACGATAGGTCTCCTTAAAAAAGCCTCCTTCCGGATGAGGTTCCAGTTCAAATTGTTCGATAATGGTATTCATTTTATTGTTCACAACTACTGATTATTTAGGCGATTAGATGAAAGTAAAAATACTGAAATTATTATCTTTAAAGTTTTAAATATATTCTATGGCTTTGTCCCAATATAAAGTATCGAGCCCTATTAAATTAGAAGAAATCCCTACACATTTTGTTGTGGAAGGCGCGAAAAAGAAATTGAGAAAATTGCGCAAGAAAATTGGAGATCTGCAAGACACCATGTATGCAGAAGGTAAACATGCCGCTCTAGTTTGTCTCCAAGGGATGGATACCTCAGGAAAGGATAGTTTGGTTCGTGAAGTATTTAAAGATGTAAATGCCAGAGGGGTAGAAGTTCATAGTTTCAAAGTACCAACCGAAATCGAATTGAGTCACGATTTTTTGTGGAGACACTATATTGCGCTGCCAGAAAAAGGAAGAATTGGAGTTTTTAATAGGACTCATTATGAAAATGTTTTGGTTACTCGGGTTCATAAGAATTACATTTTCGCAGAAAATATTCCATCAGTTAAATCCCTTGATGATTTGGATGATGCTTTTTATCACGACCGAATGAACCGAATAAATCAGTTTGAAAATCACCTCGTGACGAACGGAACCATCGTTTTGAAATTTTATTTACACTTATCGAAAGGAGAACAGAAAAATCGATTATTACGCCGTTTGAATTTACCGGAGAAAAATTGGAAGTTTTCTAAAGGGGATCTTAAGGAACGTAAATTATGGGATAAGTATATGGATTATTATGAAGATGCAATAAATAGGACATCGACCGATAATGCGCCTTGGTATGTGATTCCGGCAGATGACAAACCGACTTGCCGCCTCATAATGGCATCGATCTTGTACGAAGAAATGAAGAAATACAATTTTAAGGAACCGACCCTGCCAGGGGATATTTTATCTGAATTAGGTAATTTTAAAGCACAGTTGAACGAAGAATAATAATGATGAATTTAAAACTAGAGCGACCACTCGTGTTTTTCGATTTAGAAACAACCGGAGTCAATATTGGAACAGATCGAATTGTTGAAATTTCCATTTTAAAGGTTCATCCTAATGGAAATAAGGAAAGTTATACCTGGTTGGTGAATCCCGAAATAGAAATCCCTGCTGAGGCAACGGCAGTTCACGGAATTACGAATGAAAAAGTCGTTACCGAACCGACTTTTAATGAGCTGGCAGCTAAGGTGAGCGATTTAATTGCTGATTGTGATTTGGCCGGATTTAATTCCAATCGTTTCGATATTCCGTTATTAGCCGAAGAATTGATGCGCGCAGGAATTGATTTTGATATGGATAATCGAAAAGCTGTCGATGTTCAGGTCATTTATCACAAAAAGGAAAAACGAAATTTAAGCGCTGGATATCAGTTTTACTGCGGAAAAGAACTCGAAGGGGCGCATAGCGCAGAGGCCGATACATTAGCCACTTATGAAATATTAAACGCTCAGGTTGAAATGTATGAGGATCTTGAAAATACATTAGATGCCTTAAGTGAATATTCCTCGCATTCAAAAAGAGCAGATTTTGCCGGATTTATATTATTCAATGAGAATAAACAAGAGATTTTCTCATTTGGAAAATACAAAGGACGATTGGTAGAAGATGTGCTGAAAGAAAATCCTGGGTACAATTCATGGATCCAAAATGCTGATTTTCCCTTGTATACAAAAAAGGTATTACAGCGAATTTCGGAGCGTATCCGAAAACCTAAAACTCAATTATCTAAAGAGGATCAATTAAAGGCACTTCAAGATAAGTTTAATACAAGATTTTAATTTTATTCAATGTTTGTAGAATTTCAAAAAATGCCAGGTTCTTCGCGTATTTGGATTTATCAGTCTAATCGCGAATTCAGTGGTGAAGAGGTAAATGTAATTACACTGAATACCAAAAATTTTATTGATAATTGGACTCGACATGGCGATGATTTAAAAGGAGCATTTACAATAGTTTACAATCGATTTGTGGTTATCGCAGTCGATGAAAACTTCGCTAATGTTTCTGGATGTTCGATTGATGCGAGCGTTCGTTTTATCAAACAACTTCAAAGTGAATTAAACGTTGATTTGTTAAATAAGTTAAATATTGCGTTTAAAACAAATGATGATGTAAATTCGGTGTCTTTATATGATTTCAGATCGTTTATTGCAAATGATAAAATCACTCAGGATACGATTGTATTCAATAATTTGGTGGATACAAAAGCTGATTTTGAATCAAAATGGGAGGTTCCAGCGAAAGAAAGTTGGCACCAACGATTGTTTTAAGTCGAAATTCTTTATGAAGAAATACACGTTTATCTTTTTTCTTTTTGCTTTTATTTTCAATGGATTGGCTCAAAGACCTGATCCTTTGCTAACTTCTAATGCTGACCTTCAAAAGCAATGGGTAGATTCCGTAATGCAGTCCATGACCTTGGATGAGAAAATTGGACAATTGTTTATGGTTCAAGCGTATTCAAACAAGGATGAAACCCATAAAACCTACATTGAAAACTTAATTACCAAATATCATATTGGTAACCTCATTTTTATGCAAGGCACTCCGCTGAAACAGGCTGAATTGACAAATTATTATCAGAAGGCGTCAAAAGTTCCTTTAATGATTGGTTTTGACGGGGAGTGGGGATTGGATATGCGTTTGAAAAATACCTATAAATTTCCTTGGAACATGACTTTAGGCGCAATTCAAGATGATGCCTTACTCCAAGAATTTGGAAAAAAAGTAGGAGAGCATTGCAAGCGAATTGGAATCAATGTGAATTTCGCTCCCGTGGTTGATATCAATACGAATCCGGAGAATCCAATTATTGGGAATCGGTCTTTTGGAGAAGATAGATTTAATGTGGCTAATAAATCCGTAGCATTTACAAAAGGAATGCAAGGTGTAGGAGTATTGGCAAATGCAAAACATTTTCCTGGGCATGGCGACACATCAACGGATTCGCATGTTACTTTACCAACAGTCGATTTTGATATACAGCGAATCGATTCGATTGAATTATATCCGTACAAAAAATTGTTTGACAACAACCTAGGAAGTGTCATGACAGCACATTTAAGTGTGCCAAGTTTAGAGTCGAATGCCAACATGCCGACTTCTTTGTCTAAGGCTGTTGTAACGAATTTATTACAGGAAAAAATGGGCTTTAATGGTCTCGTTTTCACTGATGGATTAAACATGAAAGGAGCCGCTAATTTTGCTACATCGCCAGAAATAAATTTAGCGGCACTACAGGCAGGAAACGATATACTGCTTATTCCCCAAGATATCGAGGCGTCCATAAGGTATATCAAACAGGCTGTAACATTAAAAATACTACCCGAAGATCGAATCAATGCATCAGTCAAGAAAGTGCTGAAAGCGAAATATTGGATGGGATTAGCAAATTATAAACCCATTGAGTTGGAAAATTTAGAATCGGATATTCAATCTATAGAAGATGAATTGTTGCATCGAAAATTGGTTCGAAATTCGTTGACAGTGGTGAAGAATACAAATAATCTAATTCCGATTTCTAATCTTCAAAACAAGAAGATAGCCTATATCAAATTCGGTGATTCAGATAGCAACAGTTTTGTGAGTATGCTGAAGAATTATACAAGTGTTGACGTAATACGAGCCAAAAACATTGATGTTTTATTAGATAAAATCAAACCTTATAATTTGCTAATTATTGGTTTTCACAAATCGAATTCCAATCCGTGGAAAAAATTTGACTTCACGGTAAGAGAATTGGTATGGTTGCAGTTATTAGCTCGTGAAAAACAGGTTATATTAGATGTTTTTGCGAGTCCGTATGCCTTATCTAAATTAAAATCCTTTGTAAATATCGAATCTATTTTGGTGTCTTATCAGAATAGTTCACTTTCGCAAAAACTCTCTGCTCAGGTAATTTTTGGTGCCTTTGCATCGAATGGTAAGTTACCTATATCAATTAATGATGAGTTTAAGGCGGGAGATGGATTACAAACCTACTCATTGAGTCGTTTGGGTTATACCATTCCTGAGGAGGTGAATTTATCCTCAGAAAAATTGGCATTATTAGACAAGTATGCTGATACGATTCTGGAGGAAAAAATGGCGCCTGGTTTTCAGGTTTTAGCGGCGCGAAAAGGAAAGGTGGTATTTCACAAAAGCTACGGTTTTCATACAGATCAGAAGATTCGTAAGGTAAAGAATTCCGATGTATACGATCTAGCTTCCTTAACTAAAATATTGGCGTCTCTTCCTTTAATTATGAAGGCAGAGGAGGAGCAGAAAATTAGGTTGTCAGATAAAATCGAGGATATTCTTCCAAGTTTTAAGGATACAAATAAAGCGGATGTTTCTGTACGAGAAGTACTTGCACATTATGGTCGGTTAAAGGCTTGGATTCCTTTTTATCGAGGCACTCAGGATAGCATCACAGGGGAGAATTTACCTGAATTATACAGTGATTCTAAAACGAGAAATCATACGATTAAAGTTGCAGAAAATTTATATTTACATAAATCCTATCAAGACAGTATTTACAAATATATTAGAGAAGTTGACCAACGAGATCGGCCTGGTTACAAATATAGTGATCTTGGTTATTATTTGTTCAAAAAAGCCATAGAACAGGAATATCGAAAACCCTTAAACAAGCTGGCAGAGGATTTTTTTTATAAAGCTCTTGGGGCCAATCGAACCACATATTTACCCCTAGAAAAATTTGGTAAGGAGGAAATTGTGCCAACAGAGAAAGACGAGTACTACAGAGATCAGCTTCTTCATGGATATGTGCATGACATGGGTGCTGCAATGCTTGGCGGAGTGGGAGGGCATGCTGGTTTATTCGCAAATGCCAATGACGTTGCCAAAATAATGCAGATGTATCTTCAAAATGGGTTCTATGGAGGGCGACGTTTTTTAAGGGAATCTACAGTAAAACGATTCAATACCCGTTATTTCGAAGATCATGATGTTCGTCGCGGATTAGGATTCGATAAACCTCAATTAAATCCTCGTGTTAAAGCAACCTGCGGATGTGTTTCAGATGAAAGCTTTGGCCATTCCGGATTTACAGGTACGTACACTTGGGCAGATCCTGAGAGCGGAATAGTATATGTGTTTTTGTCAAATCGTGTTTATCCGACAATGGATAATAAAGAGTTGGTGAAATCAAATATGAGAACAAAGATTCAGCAGGCCATCCAAGATGCTATAATACCTAATTAACTTTCTGTCGGTGTAGAAGCCGTTTTCGTATAAATTAGCAGTAACAACACGGAAGCAATAAAATAGATCACTCCAATTTCTACCGATGTTAAAGATCCCAATATTACAGATTGTAGGACTAAAAAAACCGGAACTAAAAATACACCTATCCCAAATTTAAAAGTATCAACAAACTCAATTTGTTTGATGTTCTTTGCTAACAGTTTCCAGGCTAGGAAAGGGAATAGTAGGTTCAAATACGTCGGTAGATATAACAAGTCGGAAATTGACCTTTTTTTTGGTTTTTCAGGTAGCTGCTGATGGGATTGTATAACCTCATTAACTGTTGAAACATCCGTGTAATTTACACTTGCGTCATTCAACATTTGTAATGTTTTTCGATAGTTGTCATCCATAGGAATGTTAATACAAAGTAATTTTAATTGGTCTCTTACTTCTTTTTTCAAGGTTTCTGTTGCCACTCTTGTTTCGTTCTTTTTTATAATATTATGAGCTGCAATTGGAGTTCCATATTGAATCGCCACCTTGCTTGGGTATTGGGTAGAATTCTGATAGGTTATACCCACTGGTATGACCTGAATTTCTATATCCGGATTTACTTCCAACGCTCCGAAAAGGATACGCGTAAACCCCTTACTTAATTGAGGCACAGTTCGTTCCCTGGAATGTCCACCCTGTGGAAATATTAATAGCGCTTTTTGTTGATTTAATATTTGATAACACTTTTCAAAGATCTCCTGATTGTTTGATAAACTACTTCTACCATCTCTCATTCTATAGATGGGCATCATGTTTAGAGTAGCGAAGATTTTTTTAATCAATGATTTCTTGAAAACGTCGGCACGAACTAAAAAGTTAATTTCTCTTTTATTGAATGCAGCGATATATAATGGATCCATTAATGCATTCGGGTGATTAGCTGTAAAAAGTACTGCCCCTTTTTTTGGAATGTTTTCTTGCCCAATGATGTGTATTTTCTTCGTATAAAAATGCAGGTTAATCTTTAAAAAGATTTTAAATGATTCGTACCAGAGTTTCTTAAGCATCGGTCGATTCTAATTTAGAAGTTTTTCTGCCCCAATAGGTAGCTAACGCCATCCCTGAAAAAACATCCCAAATCCCCCAAAATGCTGCCAATAATGCCATTCCGCCAAGTCCATCAAAGAATCCGAAAATGAGTAAAAGCCCTAAGCCTCCATTTTGAATCCCTGTTTCCATAGAAATGGTTTTGGTATCCTTTTCGTTGAGTCCGAATGTTTTGGCTGTATAGAATCCGAGTACAAATGCAAGGATGTTATGCAAAACAACAAGGAATAGTACGAGGTGAATATAATTCACAAAAACATCCAGGTTTTGAGAAAAAGCAACAAGAATTAAAACAACAAAAACGGCCATCGAAATTGGTTTCAAAACTTTTTCAATTTTAGAAGCCAATTCAATATGATAATGTTTTACGATCATACCACAAACAAGTGGGGTCCCTAAGATTAAAGAAACGAGTTTTAGTAACTCTATCCAGTTGAGTTCTACAGTTTCTAAAATTGTGTTAGTAGGCTCATATAAACTTCCCCAAAATTGAAGATTAAATGGAGTCATGAAAATACAAATCAATGTAGCGAAGGCAGTTAAACTTACAGATAGCGCTGCATTTCCACCTGCCATTTTACTGAAAAAATTAGACACATTTCCGCCAGGACAAGCAGCAATCATCATCATTCCTAATGCCAAACTAGGGTAGGGTTTTACGATTAAAATTCCTAAAAACGTAAATGCTGGTAAAAGAATAAATTGGGACAGTACACCGACAAAAACAATTTTCGGATTTTTAAAAAGACGTTTAAAATCATCAATGGTAATGCCTAACGCAACCCCAAACATAATGATGGCAATTGCAATATTTAAAATCCATAAACCCTCGTTATCGAAGTTGATTTTTATTTCATCAATATCGATGGTAGGGTTAGTTTGTAAAGGCATACTGTATAATATTTGAACCCATTTTTAATGCTTTTTCTCGAACATCTTTTGGGTTGTTATGAATGGAATCATCTTCCCATCCATCACTTAAGTCGCTTTCATAATCATAAAACAAAATCAATCTACCCTGATAAAAAATACCAAATCCCTTTGGTGCCTTTTTATCATGCTCATGAATTTTAGGTATACCTTCTTTAAATTTAAACTTTTGATTATAAATCGGATGATTGGACGGAATTTCTTGAAGTGCAAGATTCGGAAATAGCCGCTTCAATTCTCTTCGGATGAATTTATCCATTCCATAATTATCAGAAATATGAAGAAATCCACCGCTCATCAAATAGGTCCTCAAATTTTGAATTTCATCATTCGAGAAAACAACATTTCCATGACCTGTCATAAACAAAATTGGAAATCCGAAGATATCTTCACTATTAGCCATTACAGTTTGAATATTTTCAGAAATTTTTGAAGCTGTATTCTGATTTGTAAACTTTACTAAATTCGGAACAGCAGTCGGATTGGCATACCAGTCACCACCACCACTGTATTTAAGTATAGCAACGTCTTGACCATGGGCATTCAAAAAGAATCCACAAAAAATAACTAGCCAAATAATTTTGTTGATCTGCATAGTAACAGCAAGATAAGAATTATTGATGAAGCAAGGAAATGGTATGGACGGCCGCTATTCCTGCAGTTTCAGTGCGTAAACGACTTTCTCCTAGGCTTATTGAAGTAAATCCGTTTGCTAATGATAATTCTACTTCATTTAAAGAGAAATCGCCCTCCGGTCCAATTAGAATTAAAATGTTATTTGTGAACTCAACGGATTTCAAGGCCTGTTTGTTAATTTCATCATAACAATGAGCGATGCATTTGATTCCGTCAAAAGATCCTTTAATAAGGTCTTTAAGTTTGATAGCGTCGTTGATTTTTGGTAAATGATATTTCAACGATTGCTTAGCAGCTGAAATGACAATTTTTTCAATTCTTTCTAATTTGACAACCTTTCGTTCAGAGTTATCAGTAATGATTGGTGTAACTTCGTCAATTCCAATTTCGGTTGCTTTTTCCAAGAACCACTCTAAGCGATCCATACTTTTGGTTGGTGCGATAGCAACATTAAGGTAGTAAGTCCAGGGCTTATCTTGGGTTTGTACTTCTATAATTTGAGCGACACAGTTTTTATCACTTGCCGTGCTTATTTCTGCGATAAAAAGTAAACCCTCACCATTTGTGATGTGCAGAGTATCTCCATTTTTTTTTCGAAGTACTTTTACAATATGACGACTTTCGATTTTATCAAAACGAATTTCCTTTGAGTCTGCGACGAGGTCTTTATTGTAAAATAATTGCATGTATCTAAAATTAGGAACTCATTAATTTCTTGTAGGTACGTCTTCTCTTGTGTGTTACAGGTTTGAAATTCTCCCAAATTTTTCGAATCGCTTCGTTTTCTTCTAGCTCTGGTGTTCGAATGCATGTTTGAATTCCTTTCTTTGCAAATGCTTTTGTAAAATCATCAAAAATAATCGCTATTATTCCTTTGTTTTGGTAATCTGGATGAACACCGATGAGATAGAAGGTGACATCCTTGGCATTTTTTCGCGCATTTAGAATATGAAAAATCCCAAATGGAAATAACTTTCCTTTTGCTTTTTGAAGTGCTTTTGAATAAGAAGGCATCACAATGCCAAAGCCAACTAATTTGGCTTGCTCGTCGACAACAAAGTTGATATATTCCGGATTAATAAATGAAATATATTTCTTTTTAAAATACGCAATTTGTGCATCCGAAATTGGAACGTAGGTAGACAGTTTAGAATAGGTTCTACTAAACAATCCAAACATTTCATCAACATAAGGAAGAATGTCTTTGGTTTTAGTAAAAGTTTTAGATTTTACGTTAAATCTCTTTTGAATGATTTTACTTACTCTATCATAATATTTTTGATCAACATTCTTGAAGTCGAATTTGTTTTCCAGGTATTCTTTCTCTTTGATAAACCCAAGTTTTTCGAGGTGATCTTTTTGGTAGGGATTATGGTACCAAGTAATCATAGTTCCGATATGGTCGTGTCCTTCGGTAAGCACTCCTGTTTTATCTAGATTATTAAATCCAACAGGACCCTCAATATATTCAAGCTGATTTTCCTTTCCGATTTCTTCAACTTTTTCAAGTAGTTTTTTACTAACTTCTATATCATCAATCGTATCGTACCATCCGAAACGCATTTTTTTTATATTCTGCTTTTCAACTTCATACGAATTGATAATCGCAGCAATACGTCCCACTGGTTTACCATTCTGTTTTGCGAGAAAAAATCGTGCGGATGCTATTTCAAAAACCGGATTTACCGAAGCATCAAAGTTTGAAACTTCATCAGCAATAATAGGAGGTACGAAATATGGATTCCCTTTGTAAAGTTCAATTTGAAACTTCACAAATTCTTTAAAATCCTTTTTAGAAATGACTTCGTGAATACTTATGCTACTCATAAATTTAATTCCTTTTTCGCCTTTTGCGATTTTTCTTTTTGTCCTTCTTTTTGAAAATATTGAAAATTCTGGAGAAGAATCCGCCTTTCTTTTTATTGTATTTGGTTATCGGTGAATCTTCGATTCGATTACCGTATTCGTCAACTTCATAAAAGTCATCTTTATGTTTGTTGATTCGATAAGATATTCCAAAACTAGTATATGCTCCTTTAGCTCGTCCTTCTTGAAGATAACGCAAAGATGCGTTTAGCTGTAAATCTCTATTATACAGAAATGCAAGTCCTGTTCCGTAATTGACATTATTCTGATTTTCCTGAAATACCGATTGATTTTCAAAAAAAGTAGACCATCGATCACTTATACTAATGGTTGCAGTAATGATATATGATATTTCGGAAAAATCGGTTCCGATATAATCATAAAATACGTTGGTGATTAAATTGAACTGGTTGCTAAAATCATTTTGCAGTAACAATCCGACTCTTGGAGACATCCCGTTTCGTTGATGAATTCCACTTACAAAATCTGTGTTCAGTCCAGCATAAACTGCTACGGACGGAATTAATCTTTTTTCATCAAATGCGTTTCTTCGATTCCAACTTCGGATTTCTTTCGTTTTGTCGTCATATTCCGGCTTATATAGCAGGTATTTTGCGGCCACAGTAAAACGACCAATTCCACTTTCATATCGTCTTGACGTAAAAACATTTCGAAAGGCAATCTCATCGCGTTGAAAACTGAAATGTGCATTGAATTCAAGTTTTTCCGATAAAAAACTGGTTCGAAACATCAATTCTGCACCTAAAGATTGAGGTTGGGAAAATTTGGGCACGATATCGGTATTTCTAAAAAAGAAATTCGATTCAAATTGATAAACTCCAGATCCAACGCTGTAGGGACTTTCAGAAAATCCAGGATTGTTTGAATTTATAACCTCTGTATACTGTCCAAAAACCAAAGGAGAAATTCCTATTAGAAAAGCCGATAAAAAAAGTTTAGAAATGAATTTTTTCATGAAAGTGCTTTGGTTTTGGAAAGCAAACAAACTTAAACTAATTCTATTAGTTTTGAAAATATTGAATCTGTCATTTGCCTTAAGTTTTGTATTTAATTAACGATGTAGTTCTTTACAAATTGTTACTTTTGATAATCAAGAACTCAAGATTTTCATGGGATTATTAAAAACGCTCGCAATAATACTTTTCTTTTATTATGCGTTTAAATTTTTTGCTCGTTTGTTTGCACCTTACTTGGTGAAAAAAGCCGCTGATTCTATGCAACGGAGGGCCGAGCAATATCAACAAAGAGAGTCTACTTCGGTACGGGAAGGAGAAACCGTTATTGACAAGAAACCTACCAAACAAAATACTTCAAATTCCAATTTTGGTGAGTACGTAGATTTTGAAGAAATCGATTAATATGAATATCAAAAAAATACTTCCTTACGGAATAGCAATCCTCATTTTTCTTATCGCCTCTTTAGCTTATTTTAACCCTGTTCTAAAGGGCAAGCAAATTGCGCAATCTGATATCACTCAGTTTAGAGGAATGGTGAAGGAAATAAATGATTACAGGGCAGAAAATAATAAAGAACCCTATTGGACGTCTGCCTCTTTTAGTGGAATGCCTTCCTATCAAATTAGTGCATATTATCCGAATGATTTTGTAAGAAGTATCGATAAGGCATTGCGTTTCTTGCCGAGACCAGCAGACTATACGTTTATCTATTTCCTGAGCTTTTTTGTGCTGATGATGGCAATGAAAGTAGAGTGGAGATTGGCTGTTTTCGGATCCCTGGCTTTCGGATTTTCAACCTATCTCATTATCATTTTTATACCTGGTCATAACGCTAAGGCTCTGGCTATCGGATATATGCCTTTAGTTTTAGCTGGATTCATTTGGGTGTATCAAAAACGATACTTACTCGGATTTATAGTCACAGCATTTGCCATGGCATTGGAGATTTATGCAAACCATGTCCAGATGACCTACTATCTCGGATTCTGCTTATTGATTTTTGGAATTGTTCATGGTATTGAAGCTATTAAAAACAAACAAACTGCGGATTTTATTAAACAATCAGTAATTGTTCTTTTTGCGGTTTTTTTAGGGCTAGGAATGAATGCCCCTAGATTGATGGCAACAAAAGAATATGCCGAATTTAGTACACGAGGAAAATCAGAATTGACTATTAATCCGGATGGAACCCAAAAAGAAGTAAGTTCTTCGGGTCTAGATAAAGACTACATTACTCAATACAGCTATGCCAAATTAGAAACATTCAACTTACTAATCCCGAGATATATGGGTGGAGGTACAGTTGAAGAATTGGGTGAAGATTCAGAACTATATCAATTAATAGCTTCGAAATTTGGTAAAAAAGGAGCTGATTATTTTACAGAGCAAGCATTAACCTATTGGGGAGACCAACCGATTATTGAAGCACCTGCCTACATCGGTGCGGTAATATTTTTCCTGTTTTTTATTGGATTTTTCCTGGTGAAAGGACCTATCCGAAATTGGCTGTTTGCAGCCACTGTTTTTTCAATTGTTCTGAGTTGGGGTCGAAATTTTGATATTCTAACGGATTTCTTTGTTGATTATGTTCCCTTATACAATAAGTTTAGAGCCGTTTCATCAATTCAAGTGATTGCTGAATTATGTGTTCCAATTCTTGGTATTTTGGGACTTAAAGCATTATTCTCTTCTGAAATCAAATCCGAAGAAAAGAGGGCCGCACTTCAAAAAGCAGCTTACACGGTTGGTGGATTAATTATTGCTGGATTTTTACTAGCTCATTTTTCATCGACTTTCGAGGGATTAAGAGATGCTACATACACCAATCTTGAAAAACAATATCAAATTAATGGTGTGTTGGATGCGATTATATCAGACCGAAAATCAATGTTGTTAAATGATTCTATTCGAAGTTTAATTTTAGTGGCGCTTACCTTCGGATTGTTATGGTATAAAAATCTTGGAAAATTAAAGTCTGAATTACTGATTGTCGGATTGATAGTATTGGTATTATTTGATCAGATTGGGGTCAATTTAAGATATGTAAATGCAGATGATTTTAGTCCGGCTAGAAAAGTTGAAAAACCGTTTCAGGCTAGTGCAATCGATAAGGAAATCTTAAAAGATAAATCACATTTTAGAGTTGCTAATCTCACAGTTAGTCCATTAGAAGACGGAACTACCTCTTATTTTCATCAATCGATTGGAGGGTATCATGCAGCAAAAATGGGACGTTATAAAGAGTTATTCGATTATCAGGTAGCGCGAAATAATATCGAGGTGTTACATATGCTGAATGCTAAATATCTCATTGTTCCAGATGATAAAGGAAATCCTCAATTGCAATTAAATGATAAGGCTAATGGCAATGCTTGGTTTGTTCAAAATCTAAAACAAGTAACGTCTGCAAATGATGAAATGAAATCGTTAGATAGCATTCAATCAAAGTCAGAGGCCGTTATTGATATTTCTAAAATTGAAACCAAATTACCAAACAGTTTCGCTGCAGATTCAACCGCTACCATTCAATTGGTGAAAAATAATTTGACAGAGCTAACGTATCTGTCAAAAAGCGATACAGATCAATTTGCCGTCTTTTCTGAAATCTTTTATGCCGATGGATGGAATGCTTACCTGAATGGTAAATTGGTTCCTCATTTTCGAGTGAATTATGTCTTGAGAGGAATGCAAGTTCCGGCAGGTGATAATCAAATTGAGTTTAAATTTGAACCTAAGGTAATTCAGCAGGGCAGTTTCATTAGTTTGGCTTCATATGGCTTATTGGTTTTACTGATGATTTTAGGTTTCTTAAAAATTAGAAAAGCAAGTTCACCATGAAAATAGGAATGATCCTAGATGCAGAATTTCCACCAGATCCTCGGGTGGAGAATGAAGCTATTTCATTGGTCAAAGCTGGCTTCGATGTTTTTCTATTTTGCCTTTCTTATAAGACATCTAATCATGAGAACTATAAGGGAATTGAAGTTCGAAGGTATCCATCTTCAAAATTAGAATATAAACTTTCTGCACTGGCGTATACGATTCCTATGTACACCAATGCGATGAACAAAAAGATTTATCATTTTATAAATGAAAATGATATTGATGTATTACATATTCATGATATCAAGGTAGCCGAAGCAGTATATCATGCGAATAAAACTAAAAAGCTCCCTGTTGTTTTGGATTTACACGATAATTATCCGGAGGTCATGAAGTTTTATCCGCATCTACAGAAATTTCCTGGAAAATATATCATTTCTCCGAAGAAGTGGAAACGAAAAGAATCTGAGTTTATTCAGAAAGCAGATCAGGTAATTACGGTTTCACCAGAATTCATTGAAAGTTTAGAAAATCGGTTTCCGAAGCTAAAAAGTAAATTCAAATTAGTTCCGAATACCATTCGAAAATCTTTTTATTCCGATTATACAATCGATGAAACCATAATAGAACGATTTAAAAATAACTTCACCTTACTTTATTTAGGAGATACGCACATCCGTAGAGGATTGGAAACAGCGATAAAGGCAATACCCGACCTAGTAAATGAAATTCCGAATATTAAACTAGTAATTGTTGGAAAGAATACAACAGATTACATTCTTAAGGATTTGGTTAAAGAATTGAATGTTTCGAAGTATGTTTCTTTTGAAGGATGGCAAAATATGAGATTGTTTCAAAGTTACATTCTAGCCAGTGATATTTGTATTTCTCCGCTACAACGGAATATTCAACATGACATGGCCTATGCCAATAAGTTGTTTCAATACATGAGTTTTGCAAAGCCTGTTTTGGTAAGTGACGCGATTGCTCAGAAACGATTGGTGGAACAGATAGACGCCGGTTTAGTACATACAGAAAGAGACCATAAAGATTTCGGCAATAAGGTAATTCAACTCTATCGAAATTCATCGGAAAGAGAAAAATTAGGAAAAAATGGCGAAGCCTATATCAAAAATGAATTCCATTGGGAGCAAACATCCTTAGAATTGATTACTTTGTATAAAAATCTACAAAACTGAAGGCGCTAATAATTACATATCATTGGCCACCCGGAGGAGGTTCTGGAGTTCAACGATGGTTGAAATTTGTAAAATACCTTCCAGAATTTGGAGTAGAACCCATAGTGTACTGCCCAGAGAATCCCAATTATTTAAAGACGGATGAAACGTTATTACAGGAGGTTTCCAATGAGGTAACCATTTTAAAAGTGCCTGTTACCGATGTTTCGAAATTCGCTTTAAGACCGAAAAAAAAGAGTACATCGGGGGTAGCTAATGCGACAAATAATAAGCTGTTATCATTTATTCGCGGTAATTTTTTTACACCAGATGCGAAGGTGCTGTGGGTAAATCCATCAGTTGAGTTTTTAACGAATTACCTTACAGAAAATCCGGTCGATGTAATTATTAGTACGGGGCCGCCACATAGCATGCATCTTATTGCTCAAAAATTAAAAGAATCTTTTGGAATCCCATGGATGGCCGATTTTCGCGATCCTTGGACTGATTTGTATTACAATAAGGATTTCTATCAGTTAGGTTTTGCCAAGCGTAAAAACAATAGGTTAGAGGAGAGAGTGCTGAAAACTGCCGATATGGTTGTGACAGTCGGAAATGAATTAAAAAAGTACTTTGACCGATTCAATTCGAATGTGGAGGTAATTACGAATGGATATGATGATGAGGTTGATAATTATGAGAAAATTGAGTTGAGTCATAAGTTCAGTTTGTCTTACATCGGTTTATTGCCCAAAAGTAGTTTACCAACGAATTTATTAATTGCAATTCAGCGTTTAATTGAGGAAAAACCCGAATTTAATAATGATATAGAACTTAATTTTGTAGGTGATATTCACGAATCTGTTTCAGCTTTAGTAAGTGAATTAGGGCTTTCAGAATACACGAATTTTTTAGGGTATGTCCCACACAACGAAGCGATAAAATATCAGAAATCAGCCTGGGTTTTATTAGTCATTATCCCGAATGTTGAAGGAAATAAAGGAATTATTACAGGGAAAGTATTTGAATATATGGCGGCCAACCGTCCAATTCTAGCTTTAGGTCCTACTGATGGCGATTTGCAAACTATTCTTAACGATAGTAATGCCGGAACTGTAATCGATTATGACGATTTGGATAAAATAAAATCGGTTCTCATCGATTTATATACTAAATTTAAAAATCGGAAGTTAGCTATAGTGTCCCAAGGAGTGGAAAAATATCACAGACGAAATTTAACTAAACAATTGGCTACCATAATAAAACAGGTGAAATCATAGATGGGAATAGTAATCAAACAATCCTTTAAGAATACGATTATCATCTATCTATCCTTTTTGGTAGGCGGAATAAATACGATTATTTTCTATCCGAGATTTTTGGAGTCTGAATACTACGGAATCGTCACGTTCGTTTTGTCAGCCTCAAATCTCATTATGCCGCTAACGGCTTTCGGAATACAATATACTGTTGTAAAATTCTTTTCAAGTTATCAGGATAAGATTCAAAAAGATCGATTTCTAACACTTGCCTTAGTTTTACCGTTTATCATAGCCCTCCCGATTGGATATTTCTGGGATTACTTTCACAATTGGATTATGCAAAGCGTAACTGCCGAAAATAAGAATGTAGAGCAGTATACCTTTTACATTTACTCAATCGCAGTGAGTTGTGCTTTTTTCGAAATCTTTTATTCATGGGCGAAGGTCCATTTACAAACCGTATTTGGTAATATTTTAAAAGAGTTTTGGAATAGGGCCGTGGTTATGATATTATTGATTGCGGTATTCACCCAATCCATTTCAAGACCTCAATTTATTGAGTTTTTAGCGATCGCTTATATAGCAAGATCTTTGATTATGATGGGCTATGCCTTTTCAATATACATGCCTTCATTTTCTTTTAAATTACCAGATAATTTCAAAGAGATTATTCGCTATTCATTGTATATCATTCTTGCAGGAAGTGCGGGTGCGATTTTATTGGATATCGATAAAGTAATGATTCCTGGAAGAGAAACATTTGAAACAGCTGCCTACTATACCGTTGCCGTTTTTATCGGGACTTTTATTGAAGCGCCAAGTCGAGCAATGAATCAAATTTTACAACCGCTTACTTCTAAAACATTGAACGAAAAGAATGATAAAGAAGTCGGAGTATTATATAAAAAGAGTTCCATCAATCTTTTGGTGATTGGAGGACTATTCTTTTTATTGGTAAACTGCAGTGTTCATGAGTTGTTTAAATTAATGCCAGAAAAAGGTTATGCTGGAGGTGAGTTGGTCGTTTTATTGATATCACTTGCGAAATTGTATACCATGATTCTCGGAAATAATGGTGCTATCATAAGTAATTCAAAGTATTACAGAGTTACCCTTCCCATAGGCGTTGGAATGGCTATTATGGTGTATTTGTTGAATCGTTGGTTGTTTACTATTTATGGTACGGATGGATTGGCATTAGCGACATTAATAACCATTTTTACTTTTAATACTTTTAAGTTGTTCTACGTAAGAGCAAAATTTGAAATTGTTCCATTTACTCAGAAAAGCTGGTTAATGATGACGATTATAATAGGTCTCTTTTTCGCCTTTTATTTCTGGAATTTCTCTTTTAATTTTAGTAATGAAACCATAAGCATACTATTGAATTTATTAGTGAAATGTGCCATTATATTTATTGTGTATGTTGTGCTGGTTATCCGACTTCAAATCTCTGATGAACTGAGCAGAATCTTCAATCGATTTACAGGTAACAATCGATAGCATCAGTCAGCATATGGAATAATAGCGCCAACGCTAAAGCCCTAGTGTTATTGAAAAGTAGTCCAATCGAATATACAAGCATTGCTATATAATGATGTAACGGATGAAAGTTGATACTACATCGATTTGGATCAAAAATTGGATCTGCTAAAAGATGGTCTAAATCAACTAACATCGAAGCCCAAAAAATAAGATATACACGTTTCCAATCTGACCTAAAAAACAGATAAGCAATTAATGCAGGTGCAATAAGATGAAGAAAGTAGTGAAGTATTGTTTTTATTTCCATAAAAAAAGCAAGGTGTTTAAACCTTGCTATCGATAATATAATAGTATAATTAAAGGGAATTGTTCCGTTTATACAAAGTTAGACTATAATATTTCGACAGCTATGAACCTAAGTTTATAAAAAGGATAGTTTTTTACGTATTCTACTGAGCTGAACTGGAGTTATATTCAAATAGGATGCGATATAATACTGAGAAACTAAACTTTCAATTTGTGGAATTTTCTTTCGTAATTTCAGATAACGATCCGTTGAATTAAGTACCGATAGATCGTGTATCTTAGATCCAAAAGTTCGAAATGCATATTCCAAAACTCTACTATACATATTAGAAATATGAATATCCGTACTTGTTAGTTTCATAAACTCTTTAAAATTGACACGATACATTTCACAGTCGGTCAAACACTCGTAATACAATTCACTGGGCTTATTAAAAATAAGCGATAACAACGATGCTACAGGCTGATTTTGAATTACAAAACTTCTGGTAAATTCTTTACCGGATTCATTTAAATAAAATGCTCTTACAACCCCTTTTTTAATGACATAAAAATCTTTCGGTATTTCATTACACTGCACCAGATATTCTCCCTTGGAAATGTTAAATTGATCTGATATTTCAATAAAAGCATTCAGACTCTCGTCTGGCATCTTATAGAAATTATTTACAATAGTTTTTAACATTTTGGTTAATGTCAATTGACTTATAAATACGAAATTGTATTTGGTCCCTCCATAAAAAGGAGATCTAAGATAGAAAGATTTTTTATAAACCCATTTTTTTCGTCAAACATTTGGGTATACTGTTTGTTCGGTTCAATGGGTTGAAACTTTTTGTGTGCGACCTCACGGTAATCATTTTGATAATCCATAGAATACGAAGAGGTTTCCTGTATCGGAATCGAAATTCCCAATGTATCTAAGATGAAATGAAGTGTATCGATATTGACATCATAGAGATACTCGTATTTTTTGGTAAAGATTGGAGATATTTCTTCTTCCAGTAATTCAAAGAATGGAGAGGATCTATAAGCGACTCTTAAGGCTTTAAAATGTTGATTCTGCCATGGGAAATCATTCTCAACTTTAATATCTTTTGATTTTATCCTTCCTTCGGATGAATCATATTTAATGGGAATGCTAAGCAATTGTTTACCATTAGGTCCAGAGATGTAACAGCGATTGCGATAGCTTTGTTTTTGATAGTTGTCATGAACTTCGAAAAGAATATTTTCTTCTTTTAACATCAGGGAATACTGATGAATAGAAGAGAAGTAGGATGGAATATAAATACCCATTAGGCTTTGGCTTTCTTCTTTTTGAAGTAACTATACCCGAAATACAATGCAATCAATGCAAGTACTAAATAGCGATAAGAAACAGGTTCACCTTCACCACCAACTGTAGTAAATAGTCTTTCCCATCGGATAGATTTAATCTTCGCAGCAAAAGATGGTGCATCGGCATCCCAACTAAACCAAACCATTACTGGTTTACCAAGTACATGATCAAAAGGAACGAATCCCCAATATCTAGCGTCTAGTGAATTGTGTCTATTGTCTCCTACCAACCAATAGTAGTCTTGCTTAAATGTGTAGCTTGTCGCTTTTACTCCGTTGATAAAAATATCATCTCCATTTACGGCCAAATCATTATTCTCATAATTCTTAATGATTTGTTCGTAGAAAGGCAATGTTTCTGAATTTAACTCAACAGTTACCCCTTCTTTTGGAATGAAAATAGGGCCAAAATTATCTTGGCTCCACCCTAATTCTGGTACATGAGGAAAAATAGCGTCATCTGCAGCATGAACAAGTTTAGTAATGGATTTTGTTAATGGGTACTTCTTTAATCGCTCTAGTTCTTCATCGGTTAAGTTGATGTTGATTTTATTCTGAACTGAGGTCATTTTTAGTCGGGTTGCTAAATCTTGAGATACTCCTCCAGCGACTTCTGTGTATAAAGAGTCTTCACCAATTTTGGTTAAATCGGCACTTTC
This sequence comes from Polaribacter sp., assembly GCA_049889235.1. Classification (GTDB taxonomy): domain Bacteria; phylum Bacteroidota; class Bacteroidia; order Flavobacteriales; family Flavobacteriaceae; genus Polaribacter. The sequence goes on along the minus strand of JBMHDU010000001.1, from coordinate 43,161 downwards.
TTTGAATACTTTTTGTACGCGTTCATCATCCCAGTATTCAGTTAAAATCTTGTATACTCCCGATCGTTCTTTATCAATTAAAAACTTCGGATATGTATTGATATCAATTGGCTTCTTTGATTCATAGGTGTAAAAGAATTGTAGCTTCGCTCGATCTGGAAGAATATTTTTCTTTCCGTTGATATAGAAATAACCATCGATCATTTGTAAAGTATCACCTGCAATACCTACACATCGTTTTACGTAATTTGTTTTCTTATCAACGGGTTTGTAAGTGAATTTTCCAGAAGTGTCTCCCCACATGGTTTTTAATGTGTCTGCAGGCCAATTAAAACAGACAATATCATTATTCTTAATTTTCTGTAAACCAGGTAATCGCATGTGTGGTAACTGCGGACTTTTAAGGTAAGAACCCATCGTTGGAGTAAGGTTGATTCCGGTAAACGGAATTGGAATAGCTGGTAATGAATCATGTACCATAGGTGCAGCAACTACCGTAGATGGTACTCTTGCACCATAGTGAAATTTACTTACGAATAGATAGTCACCTACCAATAATGATTTTTCCAAAGACGAGGTTGGTATCGTAAATGGCTGCATAAAATAGGTGTGAACTAAAGTGGCAGCTATGATAGCAAAGGCAATTGAACTTACCCATTCGCCCAAATTTGATTGAGGCTCTAAACTTCTTTCTTCATTGTATTCATTGCTGGTGGTATAGTTGATGTATGCGATATACAATCCTAAGGTTAGGATAACTAATGCTGAATCCAATCTCGATTTATACCCAAATGTCCGAATGGTTTCAATCCATAAAACAGGAAACATCAGTAAATTGACAATAGGAATAAATAACAAAATGATCCACCACTTTGGACGCTTAATGATTTCCATTAATACGATGCCGTTGTATACCGGAACAGCAGCTTGCCAGGCTTTTTTGCCCGCTTTTTCATATAATTTCCAGATACCTGCAAAGTGAATAATTTGTATTACAAAAAAGAAAATTACCCAACCTATAAATGTCATATCAAATCGATTTAGTCTTACAAGTAAGACATTATATTTTTAAAATGTTACGTCTTTACGAAATGTTTAACACATCTCTCATCGAGAAAATACCAGACTTTCCGATGATCCATTCAGCAGCGATAACTGCTCCCAATGCAAAGCCTTTTCGACTATGTGCAGTGTGTTTTATTTCAATACAATCTACTTCAGAATTATAAGAGATGGTATGTGTTCCAGGTACATCAGGGATGCGCTTGGCAGTTATTGGAATAATCTTTTCATTATTGACATCTCCATCAAGTTCCCATGCTGATTTTTTAGAATTTTCAATTATTCCTTCCGCTAAAGTTATCGCAGTACCACTTGGTGCATCTAATTTTTTAGTATGATGAATTTCTTCGATTGCGGTTGTATAATCACTAACCTGATCCATCATTTTAGCCAATTGTTTATTGATTTCAAAGAAGATATTTACACCTAAACTAAAGTTAGAGGCATAAATAAAACCACCTTTATTTTGATTACACAATTGAACAGCTTCATCATATTTTTCTAACCATCCTGTGGTACCGCTAACCACAGGAACTCCATTATTAAGGCATAAACTGATATTATCAAACGCGGCAGATGGGACACTAAAATCAATAGCAACATCAGCTAATTTAATGTCAACGGTATCACCTTGATCTTTTTTGATGACAATTTCATGACCTCTAGAAATTGCAATTTTTTCAATTTCCTTGCCCATCCTTCCGTATCCTAAAAGTGCAATTTTCATAATTAAAATGTGTATCTAAGAGTTAATCCAACGCTAGGTGTGTCTAGTCGAAATTGATCCTGAATAATTACAGGTTTTAGCGTTAACATATCATCAGTGTTAAATTGGAGTAAATGTGCATTTACACTGGCTTCTACAATCTGAAGAATATAGATGATGATTCCCGATAAGATGGATAAATCCCGATTCTGACGCAATTGTTCTTGCGCACGTTCTAATGTTTCTAAGGATGCTAATTCGACTCCGCTATCTAACGTGAACTCGTCTTGTAATCCAGCTTTTCTCAGTTTAAACGCTGTACGGAATCTCTTGTATTCTTTGTTGTTATCCAAATAAAAATATGTTGGGATCGCAATGGCGCCCCATACGATTGGAGCTTTCCAATATTTTTTATTGTAAATCTGTCCCATTCCCGGAAAAATCGCCGAATAAAATGCGGCTTTTGATGGAGATAGCGGGTTGTATGGATTTGTATTGGTTGTCAGTTTTCTTGGTTTCACCTTCCGTTTCGGAATACTGTCATTGGTTTGACTGAATGTCAAGGACATACTTAATATGAGACACAGAATTGCTATGTTTCTTTTAAAGTTCAATTACTTTAATAGCTTTAAAATTCTGTAAAAATCTTCTTTTGAATGGAAAGGAATATTGATTTTACCTTTCCCATTATTTCCCATCGAAACAGAAACTTTTTGCCCAAAAAATTCACTGATTTTTGGTGTTTCGTCTTTCACGAAAGATGGTATGGTCTTTGGCTTAGCCTTTTCGGTATTTCCAGTTTTGAGTTCTTTAACGAGATCTTCCGTTTGACGAACCGATAATTTTTCTCGTAAAATTTTCTCATAAATAGCAAGCTGATCTTCAGTATTTTCAACATTAATCATAGCTCTTCCGTGACCCATGGAAATAAATCCGTCACGCATTCCTGTTTGCAAAATTGGGTCTAACTTCAGTAAACGAAGATAATTCGTAACCGTAGACCGTTTTTTACCTACACGCGTGCTTAACTCCTCTTGGGTTAAATTAATTTCATCAATTAATCGTTGGTACGAGAGTGCTACTTCAATTGGATCTAGGTTTTTACGCTGGATATTCTCAACTAAGGCCATTTCCAGCATTTCCTGATCGTTTGCCAATCGGATGTAAGCCGGAATGGTTTTGTTTCCAATAAGTTTGGATGCACGAAAACGTCGTTCTCCAGAAACAAGTTGAAACGTATTGCCGTCCATTTTACGAACGGTAATAGGCTGGATAACACCTAATTCTTTTATAGAACTTGCAAGTTCTCTCAGAGCTTCTTCATCAAAATATGTACGTGGCTGATAAGGATTTACCGCAATAGAATCCACATCAATTTCTACTATATTACCAACCAATTTGTTGGCATTTTTATAATTAGCAGAATTGATATCTGATGTCTCTTTTAAAATCGCAGATAATCCTCTTCCTAAAGCTTGTTTCTTGGTAGCTTTCGCCATTTACATGTTCTTTTTAAGTAATTCTTGGGCTAAATTTAAGTAATTTACAGCACCTTTACTAGTGGCATCGTAAGCAATGATACTTTCTCCATAACTCGGTGCTTCTCCAAGTCTTGTATTTCTTCGGATGATAGTGTCAAAAACCATCGTGCTAAAGTGCTTTCGAACTTCGTCGACAACTTGATTTGATAATCGTAAGCGTCTGTCGAACATGGTTAATAGCAATCCTTCAATATCTAAATTCGGATTATGGATTTTCTGCACCCGCTTAATGGTATTCAATAACTTTCCTAATCCCTCTAATGCGAAATACTCACATTGAATTGGAATAATAACCGAATTTGCAGCAACCAATGCGTTTAAAGTCAGTAGCCCTAATGATGGCGCACAATCAATTATGATGTAATCGTATTGATCTTTGATGGGGTCCAGAGCATTTTTAAGCATATACTCACGATCTTCTTTATCGACCAATTCAATCTCGATGGCAACTAAATCGATATGTGCTGGAATAATATCAACATTCGGGGACGTTGTTCCTACAATAGCATCAGCAGCTTTTGAGGTATGCTCTAATACTTGATAGGTGCCAATTTCAACAGATTCGACATCAACTCCAAGTCCAGAGGATGCATTCGCCTGAGGATCCGCATCTATCAATAGAATCTTTTTCTCAAGCACTCCTAAAGAAGCTGCTAAGTTTACACTGGTGGTTGTTTTTCCAACACCACCTTTTTGATTTGCAATTGCAATGATTTTACCCATGAAAAAACGCTATCAATAACCAGTAAAATTACAATTAATTATCCTTTCAGAACCGTTATTATGTTAACAAATTTCTAAAGTTTTTGAACAATTTCAATTCAATGAAAATTCCTTTGATAGCTGCTATTCCGGAGTGTTTTTCAGTACTTCTTTCAACAATTTCCAGAATTTCTGAGTAGAGGAAATTTGAGCTTTCTCGTCAGGCGAATGTGCACCTAAAATATTAGGTCCAAAAGAAATCATATCCATCCCAGGGAAATGCTCTCCCAAAATACCGCATTCCAGTCCGGCGTGACAGGCAGCAACATGAGGTTTTGATTCGAATAGTCTCTCGTAAGTGGATACCATTAAATTCAAAATTTCAGAATTGATATTTGGTAACCATCCGGGATAATTACCAGAAAAAGAAATTTCACATCCAGCTAATTCGAAACATGATTTTAGGGAATTCGCTAAGTCCCACTTACTGGTTTCTGATGAAGACCTCGTTAAACACTCAACTTTTAAAGAACCATTTTCAATGGTAACTTTTGCGATATTATTTGAGGTCTCAACTAAATTTTCCACATCGGGACTCATGCGATAGATACCATTTAGTGCGCCATAAATTGCTTTTGTAATGCCTTCTTGAACTCCTAAATCCATCACAAATTTTGGTGTTTCAGTTTTAGACACTTTAATTGCCATGTTTGGCTCTAAGGGTGAATATTCTGAAGTGATTGCTTCTGTCTTTCGATGCATTTCAGTTTCAAAGGCGTCTTTGGTTACATTGTCGATTACGACTATTGAGAAACTCTCACGTGGAATAGCATTGCGTAAGCTGCCACCATGGATGGATGAAATTCGTAATCCGTAATTTGTGAATCCATCAAATAATAGACGATTCATTAGCTTATTTGCATTACCCAATCCCTTGTGAATATCCATTCCAGAATGACCTCCTTGTAAGCCAGTGATGCTGATTTTGTATGCAGTAACATTCGAAGGTACTTCCTCTTCCTTATAGCTACGTTCTGCAGTAACATCAACTCCACCTGCACAACCAATTCCGATTTCGTCATCTTCCTCAGTATCTAAATTCAATAGAATTTTCCCGGAGATTAATGAGCTATCCAGTTCCATCGCACCAGTCATACCGGTTTCTTCATCAATAGTGAAAAGTGCCTCAATAGCTGGGTGGGCTAAGTCCCTCGACGATAAAACAGCCATAATAGCCGCAACTCCCAATCCGTTATCGGCTCCAAGAGTTGTTCCATTTGCTTTTACCCAATCTCCATCAACATACATATCAATTCCTTGGGAATCAAAGTCGAAATCTGTTCCAGAATTCTTCTGATGAACCATATCAAGATGTCCCTGTAAAACCACTGTTTTTCTGTTTTCCATTCCAGGAGTTGCTGGTTTTTTAATGACCACATTTCCAGCATTGTCTTTAAAAGTTTCAAGTTTCAGGTTTTTACCAAAATCCATCATAAACTGAATAACTCTTTCCTCTTTTTTAGAAGGACGTGGGACAGCATTAAGATCAACGAAATGAGACCAAACAGACGTTGGTTCTAGGTTTTTAATTGGAGAATTCATATTGAAAAATTTAGTGCTAATTTACGTTAATAATGGAGCAAAAAAAAAGCCTTCTTAGTAAAGAAGGCCGATGAAATTTGGATTCAATTTTTAATTTATTTGGAAGATTACTTCTTCAAGATTTTTACGAACTTTTTTCTGAGATTTCATATAATCGTCTTCTGCGCGATATCCGATTGGTAATACCAAAACTGAGGTTAAATTTTGTCCTTCTAACCCTAAAACTTCATCATATTTTTCTGGAATAAATCCTTCCATCGGACAAGAATCAATTTCCTCTAAAGCACATACGGTTAATAAATTACCCATAGCTAAATAGGCCTGGTTTTTGTTCCATGACAATAATTCCTCCTGAGATTTACTAGCAACGGTATTTGTAAGGAATTCCTGAAACGGATTAATAATTTCATCTGGAGTATTCCTGATGTTCTTTACTCTATTAAAATAGGAAGATACTTCCTCTGTGCTATAAGATTTTTGAACCGTAATCACCAAAACGTGAGAGGCCTGAGCAACTTGTTTCTGATTCCATGAATGTTCAACTAATTGATTCTGAATCTCTTTATTTTTAATTACAACCAATTTAAAAGGTTGTAAACCATAGGAGCTAGCTGTCAAATTAAAAGCTTCTTTGATTGTATCTATTTTTTCCTCTGGAACAATTTTGCCATCGTCAAATTTCTTCACTGCATATCTCCATCGTAAACTATCTAAAACCTGCATAAAATATTTTTAGACAAAGCTATTCCCTTTTAAAAGAATACTGAGTCTTCTAATATTTAAAATTCTTATACAGCTATAGAATTATTTTGTACTTTTCGGGTGCTATGAAAGAAGAATATCTCCACTTTATTTGGAGGCAAAAGTTGTTGTCCAAATATCAGCTATTTACCCAAAACAAAAAGTCGCTTACCATCATTGATCCTGGTCAATGGAATTCGAATTCTGGGCCTGATTTTCTGGAGGCAAAGATTAAAATTGACGAAACCATATGGGTAGGTCATGTTGAAATTCACATCAATGCTTCCGATTGGTTTGCTCATCATCATGAGGATGATCCAAATTATGATACTGTCATTTTACACGTCGTATTAAATCATAATTGCGATGTGTATTCACCTGACAATCGACCTATTCCTGTGCTGCAAGTCGATCAGTATATAGATGAATACACATTCAAAATATATCAAAATTTTCAGCGGAATCAATTATGGATTCCTTGTCAAAATGAAATTAAGAATATCGATTCTTTTCATCTTTCACATTGGTTAGAACGATTATTTATCGAGCGGTTGGAATCGAAATCAAAATTGATTCATCAATTATTAATACAAGAGAATTATAATTTCGAGTACGTATTCTTTATCTCTTTAGCTCGAAGCTTTGGATTAAAAAATAATGCGGATTCCTTTTTAGAATTGGCCCTATCTGTGGATTTTTTATGGATTCAAAAATTAAATTCCGATCGATTTCGATTAGAAGCTTTATTGTTTGGGTTAGCCGGATTTTTAGAAGTTGCTCAGGATGAACCATATCAAAATGAATTGCGACTCGAATATCAATTTTTAAAGCACAAGTTCAAGATTGAAACATTTTCTTTTCCTAAATTTCAATTCTTCCGGATGCGTCCACAAAGCTTTCCAACCTTAAGAATTGCACAGCTAGCTGGATTGTATGCTTCGAAACAAAACTTATTCTCGAATTTGATGCATGCAAAATCATTTAAAGAGGTGAAATCCATTTTACAATATCCAATTTCTGACTTCTGGAGAACTCATTTCACCTTCTCAACAAAAAGTAAAGAAAGTGATAGGAGATTGTCAAATCATTTGATTCAACTTTTTGTTTTAAATACAATTCTACCCATGAAACTAGCTTATTTGGAATACTCGAAAAAACCATTTTCTGAAGAACTTTTTGAAATGGTTAGGGAAATGGCTTCAGAAAAGAACAACCTCATTACTAACTTTCATAACGTAGGTGTTGTTGCTCGGGATGCTCTTGAATCACAAGCTTTAATTGAGCTTAAAAACAACTATTGTGCAAAGAAACGATGTTTACAATGCGCAATAGGAGTGAAGTTGTTGAAACGTTGATTATTTCGGATATAAAATGGCTTTTATTTTAGCTAAACAATCACGGTAGTGGTATTTTGTAATTCGATTAATACGTCTTCCTCTTGCAATGGTTAATTGAAAGTTTAGAGTTTGCAATTCTCCACGAATAATCGAAGGAATATCAGAATTTGAATAAGTTTTGGAGTTCATTAATACACCCATACGGTCAATCATGGCTTTTTGTAGGTTCCTTTTGAAAACATCTACATTCATCAAGTAATCTGCTTCAAAGAAAATGCCCGCTCTTAAATCGCGCACCATATCAACAGCAGCATAGGTGTCTTCATGAATCACTTCGTTATCAATCATACGAAGTAACTTTGCGCCATTCATTATCGAATTTAATTGTCGAGTTTGATAACGTAACATGGTTTGTGTGTATCCCGACTCATCGATATTCGCTAAAATCTCTTTCGATAATAGCCAATCTTGAGTTTTGAATGCGTTTTTTAGTAACCACTTTAACGACTCAGTTTGACGTTTTTTTGAAACCGGCTGATACACAAATCCGTCTTGTTTTGGTTTTTTATTGAATTCGTAAACGCCACCAATATTTCCTGCGACATGGCCTACATATCGATTCCACACCCCTAATAGTTCTCGATACAATTCGTTTAAATCGTCATAATTATTGGTTTGTGTAGAAGTCCAATCTGGTAAATTTTTAGCAACAATTTTCAGATTGTCTAATCCGTAGGTGCTAGATTTCACCTGATCATTTCCGATTCCCTCGGTTTGTGCAGATGGATCAAATCGTTGGCTTCCAAATCTATAAATCGGATCATCAGCTTTGTCTTCAATCCATTTGTCAAGCGTTTTGACTTCATCTTCTGAACTTTTAGCATTCGGAATCACACGATAACCCCAGTTAATTGAATAATGATCGTAAGGTCCAATCTGTCTGATGAATCGGATGTCTTTGTCCCCAGGTTGTGCAATATAATTATATCGGGCATAATCCATTATGGTAGCCGCAATACCGTATTTCTGAGTGAATTTTCCAGAACGTAATGAGTCGGTTTCATAAGCAAAACTTGCTGCCATGTTGTGTGGTAAACCTAAGGCATGACCAACTTCATGAGCAATCACCATTCGCATCATCTCTCCAATTTCTTCTTTTGGAGTATCGAGTGTTCTTGCCGACGGATTCGCAGCACCAGTTTCTAATAAGTAACGATTTCGATAACTTCTTAAGTGATTGTGATACCAAATAATATCACTTTCAATGATTTCTCCTGTTCTCGGATCAGATACACTTGGTCCAACGGCATTTCTTGTTGTTGAAGCCACATAACGAATCGAAGAATATCGGATGTCTTCCATGCTGAATTCTGGGTCTTCTTCTTTACTTGGTGGATCCTTTGCTAAAATTGCATTTTTAAATCCGGCCGTTTCAAAAACTTTTTGCCAGTCCTCAACACCTTGTTTGATGTATTTTCTCAACTTATCAGGAGTACCAGGATCTAAATAATATACAATTGGTTTTTTAGGTTCAACCAATTTTCCTTGTGCATAAGCAACCGGATCTTTTGGTTCTAATCGCCATCTGCGGATGAATCGCTTTCCGTCGGCCTTTAACGCCTCAGATCCGTAATCTATAGTTCCAACCGAAAAATACCCAACGCGTTTATCATACAATCTTGGCATCATCGGATTTTCTGGCAATAAAATCATCGATTGATTGATGCGCAATGAGATCGTATTTGAACTTCTTCCGCTAGGTGGTGTGTCAGCATCAAAAGTGAAATCTTGAATGACTTCAATGTTCTTTGGATAACTTTTAATGGAGTTGATAAAACTTCTTGACGCATCTAAACGTCTTACCTTATATCTTCTTCGAAAGGTCTGCGGTAATCCAGTAATTGCCTTTACATCGGTACTAAAGAACTTCGTAACATCAACAACTACAGCTGTCGAATCTAAATTTTCTGATTTTACATCAAAAGCATAAAGAATAGGTTCGAAATTGTTCGCTTTTACCGATTTATATATTGGTAAGGAATCATTAGCTGTAGCATTATAAGATTTCATACGTAATAAAATCTTGTTTTGAAAGGATTCCCATACAACGACTTGGGTGTTTATCTTAGATCCTGCGTTTACATAACCACCGCCAAGTCCTGCAGGAATTTCCCTTAACCGGGTCACCATCAACATCTCTTTTCCGAGCATTGATTTCGGAATTTCATAATAGAATTTTCCTTTCGATTGATGAACTTTAAATAGGCCATCATCAGTTTTGGTTTTACTATTGACGATTGTCTTGTAAACTGGTATCTTTTTTTTAGGTGTAGTTGTTGTTTCCTTTTTGGAATCTTTTTTTGATTTTCTTCTTTGTGCATCGATTGTGGTTGTTCCGATAAACACAAAAAGTAAACTGAAGGCAAGTAATTTTTTCATAAAAAGAGAGATTCTAATTTAAGTAGGGGTGAAGTTAAAAAACAAATGGTTTCTAAAAAATTAAAAGCTCGCATAGGCGAGCTTTTAGATTAATACAATGGGTTATATTTTGATGGATTATATTCGTGCATAATCGAATAAATCTTTTCGAATACATCTTCTGTTGATGGCTTAGAGAAATAATCACCATCAGTTCCATAAGCTGGTCTGTGTGCTTTGGCTGTTAATGTTGATGGTTTGCTATCTAAAAATTGATAAGCATTTTGATTTTCTAAAACCTCTTGTAAAATATATGCCGAAGCACCACCTGGAACGTCTTCATCAATAACGATTAATTTATTGGTTTTCTTAACGCTTTCAACACAGTCATGATTTAAATCAAAAGGTAGTAAACTTTGAGCATCGATGATTTCAATATCAATTCCAACTTCTGTTAATTCTTTCGCCGCTTCCTCTACAATGCGTAACGTGCTTCCGTAAGAAATTACTGTAATATCTTTACCTTCTCTAATAGTCTCTACCACACCAATCGGAGTTTTAAAGTCACCTAAGTTGGTAGGCAATTCCTCTTTTAATCGGTATCCATTTAAACACTCAACAACGATTGCAGGATCATCTCCTTCTAATAATGTGTTGTAAAATCCTGCCGCTTTTGTCATGTTTCTCGGCACTAAAACATGCATTCCACGAACCAAATGAATAATTCCGCCCATTTGAGATCCAGCATGCCAGATTCCTTCCAAACGGTGTCCTCTTGTTCGAACAATTACTGGAGCGTTTTGCTTTCCGTAACTTCTATAACGTAAGGTTGCAATATCATCACTCATGATTTGCAATGCGTACAACAAATAATCTAAATATTGAATTTCAGCAATGGGTCGTAAACCACGCATTGCCAACCCGATTCCTTGTCCTATAATCGTCGCCTCACGAATTCCAGTATCGGAAACTCTTAATTCTCCAAATTTCTCTTGAAGTCCTTCTAATCCTTGATTTACATCCCCAATAAACCCAGCATCTTCACCGAAAACAACTACATTATTATGTTTGTTTAAGATGGCTTCAAAGTTGTCTCTCATCACAATACGGCCGTCAACCATTTTGCGTTCCTGACTAAATTTAGGAGCAATTTCTTTTGTATTTAGCGGACTTTGAGCGGTTTCACTTGTTAATTTAGAACCATATGCATCATGTGCTTTTTCGAAATTCGCTTTAATGAATTGCTGCAATTTGATTTTTTCTGAGAACGACTCATTTCGCAACATTCGCAATACCTTTCTGGCAGTGCTTAAAACATCTTTTTTGGTTGGCTCTATATTTTTATCTAAATCGGCATACAATCTTTTGATGAATGCTCCATTTGCACTTTTTGTTTCGCAAGCTTTTAGAATTGAAACTAATTCATTTGCCGAATCCTTGATTTCTCCAATAAATGAACTCCAGGCATTTCGTTTTGCGGTAGCTACATGTTTTTTAGCTTCTTTTTCAAGTAAAATCAATTCTGCTTCATCTTCAACAAATCGAAGGGTTTCGCCATTTTCATTTTGCAATTCGAAATCTAAAATCCATTCGCGCATTTTAACGATACAATCATGTTCGCGTTCCCATTCTAATCTTTCTTTGTCTTTATATCTTTCGTGAGATCCAGAGGTTGAATGACCCTGTGGCTGGGTTAATTCTTTCACATGAATCAAAACAGGAATATGTTGTTCACGGGCAATTTTAGCCGCCTTTTGGTATACGTCCATTAATTGAACGTAATCCCAACCATTTATTACGAAAATCTCGTAACCATCCTTATCATTATCGCGCTGAAATCCTTTTAAGATTTCAGATATGCTTTCTTTAGTTGTTTGATATTTTGCAGATACAGAAATACCGTAGTCATCATCCCAAACACTAATAATCATTGGGATTTGTAAAACACCCGCTGCATTAAAAGCTTCAAAGAACAATCCTTCACTGGTACTAGCATTTCCAATAGTTCCCCAAGCAACTTCATTTCCGTTATTTGAGAATTTTGGATTGTTTTTTAAAGCAGTCTCATTTCTATATAATTTAGATGCTTGTGCCAATCCTACTAATCGTGGCATTTGTCCAGCTGTTGGAGAGATATCTGAACTCGAATTGTATTGAGCCGTTAAATCTTTCCAAGTTCCGTCTTCGTTTAAACTATGTGTAGCAAAATGACCACCCATTTGACGACCTGCAGACATTGGATCTGCTTCAATATCCGTATGAGCATATAATCCGGCAAAAAATTGTTCGGCATTTAATTCGCCTAGAGCCATCATAAAGGTTTGATCTCGATAGTAGCCAGATCTGAAATCACCTTTTTGAAAGGCTTTGGCCATGGCTAATTGCGGAACTTCTTTTCCGTCACCAAAAATTCCAAATTTGGCCTTACCTGTTAGTACTTCTCGTCTTCCTAATAGGCTACACTCACGACTGATTCTGGCGATTCTATAGTCGTTTAAAACTTCTTTTTTGAAATCTTCAAAGGTTAGTTGTTCTGTAGCAGTACTGGTGTCTTGTTGAAGCATTTATTTACCTGATTATAATTGATTACAAAGATAGTTTTTTTAGTTGATATTTAAAAATGAAGATTAATTTTAAGAATATGTTAATAATTACTCTTTTTTTTAGCTTTTTGTTGAATTATTAACAAAATTATATTTCAGAATTATCACTATAAAAATCCTCTTCGTAAGAAATTAAAGATGTCTCTTAATTGGGTTGAAAGCGTAAAACGGATACGTTCTGCATATTTAGGCTGTGAAAGTTCCCATCCGTTATTGGAGTAAAGTGGAAAATACAATTCCAGAATGTTGTGAACAAAGTTTAACCGGATACCATTGTTGTATGCAAAATACACCGGATTATTTCTATTCTTTAAAAAGGCTACATCATTGTAAAATTCTACAAATCGCCACAAACCAATACTTGAATTAAAAGACATCATCCATTGATTGGCAAATCGAGTTGGTAACACCGATTTAAATCCACCTTCGGTAATAATAAATTGCTGTCTAAATAGTCCTGTGCTTTCCGATCGACCGAAATAATTCAATTGGAAAAGGTAATCATTACTAAAATCGAGTCCGAAGCTAAAAGTATCTGATGAAGTTCTGTTACTCAAAAATGTTCCGGCGAAGAATCGAAAATCAAGCTGTGTATTTGAACTCGTCAATGTTCGATACCTTAAATCAGCAGAAATCTTTGAGAAATTTTTAGCATACTCAAAGTTGAAATTATAACGCACTTCATCAATCAATCTCGGGTTGATATAATTGTAACTTGCACTAAATATGCTGTATTTGTCTTCATCGGTTTTAATGGCTCCAGGGGCAACCTCTTTATTGATATTTACAACACGAGCCACTACATTTTCAAAGGTAGCATCCCTTAAATTTTTACGTTTAAATATGATATTTACAAATGGGATTAAGGATTGATACGATAGGTTAGGAGCGTAGTCTAAGGTTACTCCTGCAAGACCATATTTAATTTGATAAATGTTCGTTTTTTCAAAAAACTGATTGTAAATCACAGAAAATTGACCAATTACCGATTGACTCTTGGTGGCGTAATACGGAGAGAATCGCAATTCTAAATTTCGCTTTATGATGGGCTTATTATGGATTTTTAATCCTAAAATCAAGCCGTTATAGAAATTGTAATTGAAATCTGGTTGGTAAAAAATCTGGTTGTAATACGGGTCGTCAATATCCTTTACTAAAGTAAATTTTAAAGGCTTATTAAAAATTTTCTTTTTGAGTCTTTTCCAATTGTCATTGGTGTTCAGTTCCGGATAAATGTTTTCATAATTCAGGGCAACTTTATTCGCGCTGTCCTTGGCAACCGTAATGGTAGACATATCGTCCACATTCTCAACCCAGGTTTTCGAAATAATTTCTCTGTCTTTCAGTGTGTAGAGTAAAACCGGAGTGGTAATGTTTCTTTTGTTTTTGATGGTGATTTCTAGACTGTCTTCCTTTTGATTGACCTCTTTAATTGTGTAATCAATCTTCTTATTGGTATTAATAAAGTCTCCGAAAAACCATTCGATATTCTTATCTGTCTTTTTGCTGATGATTTCTTCAAATGCATTTGCATTCGTGTTCTTCGTTTTATGTTTTAGATAAAACTCCTGAAGGCTCTGATTGAAAATTGAATCGCCAACATATTCTTTAAGGTATTTGAAACCTAATCCTGCCTTATACTTATTGGCAATCTTTCTATTGAAGTTTGATAAGGAATCAATAGAAGTAGCTAAGGCCTGATCAAAAAAGGTTCTCGATACATATTGATGTGCTAGATAAAACTTATCATTAAAGTCCGCTTTGGCAAGATTATAGCTTTTCAAAAACCAATTTTTAGATACTTTGCCCAATAGTTTTTCATCCGGATAAAACGTATTGATGTATTCTAACATCAAATAATTTTGAAGACCATCAACAAACCAATGTTCTTTTCGTTTCGGAATTAATACAGTATTCTTGATAAAGGTCAATGATATCGCTTTAAACATTTCAATATCCCAATTGAATTCTGTAGTAAATGGACTCAGAAATTTAGGTAGTTGATTTAACCCATATACTCGATTTTTCTTTTGGGTGACTTCATCGAGATATAATTCTTTGTATGGATATTTTCCTAAATATTTCTCGATAAAATCAATATGTCGATTTAAAATAGTCTCACAGGTAGTTGTTGATAAACCCTTGTCATCGATATCTGTATAAACATTTAATCCTGTTGTTTTATATGTTTTGAATTGTTTTGTCGGATTAATACTCAGAATCACATCTGTTTTTTCTTTTCCGACAATTAGGTACGAATCTCGTTCTTCACCTTTGGTTTCATATTGATATAAATTACTTTCCAAAGCGAGGTTGTTGGGGATATCAATCTCAACGGAAAAATCGGTTGCATTTTCATACAGATCATCCAGATTCAAATTGCTCATTAAAATCCATTCCTGCTGAAAAGTGGCTGGAGCTAAATACCAAAAACGTAAATGATAGCCGTCGTCAGTTTTACCATAGCCTGTAAATTTTGAATCCTGAATTTTTATGGAATAAGTAGCATTTACAACGATACTATCTTTTGGTTTCAAAGGATCTTTAAGAGCGACCTCTAAAATATCTGGAGCGCCTTCTTTTTCGTAAAAACTAACTGTTTCGTAGTTTACGGAAAGGTTTTTAATGGCAGTGTATCCACGATCTAAACTGTCTGCGAAATACAATTGCTTTTTAAAATTTTCTATTAAACGAACCGATAATGGTGTTTTATTATTCTTAAAACTATTTGTCCAGTTATGAAGGTAAATAATCGATAAAATGGAGTCACTTGAATTGTGAATTACCGACTGCTGTTGCACTTTAATCACATCATTATCAGTTTCTAGCGAAGCTTTAATCTTCGTTTTGTTGTTTTGTCCATAACAACAAATCCCGAAGAAAAACAGGGCTATGATTATGTGAAAAAAGTTTCTCAATCTAAATCTTTAAAAATTTAATCGGTTTTGAATTCTTAGATCTCAGGTAATATACTCCTTTTGAATAAGAACTGATGTTAATTTCTGTTTGAGATTGATTGATTTGTATACGATCGATTTGCTGTCCTAGTTGATTAAAAATTCGGATTTCCTTCACCTCACTGGAATTAATCGTAATTGAATGTGAAGAAACATTTGAATTGATAAAATGAATCGAAGCAAAATTTTCTGTCGATAAGGTGTTTTGTGATGACTCTATTTCTAAGTAAATCGGTAAGTGATCACTAAAATTATACAATGCGTTTCTAAAACTTTGAGAATAGGTTCCAGAGCAACTCGCATCGTTCACTGATCCGTCAAAACAGTTTCCGTTATTTCCTAAGGTTTTGTAACTATCAGCTACATAGTAAAAATCGGAGCTTGTCGTGAAATTATTCGATAACATGATGTAATCAAATCGATCATCCATAAAGCCAGTTGACCCTTCACCATTTACCTGTGTACCTCTTGTAGATTGGGAATGAATATCTGCAAAATCACTATTGTTGTAAAAGTATTGACGATAATTGTCGGAAGAATCTGAGTCCCATCTATTATCAAAATAAAATTGTTCGGTGTTACCAGAGGGCCAGACTGGATTCGGTCGGTTAATTGGGTCTATGATTTTTATTGGATTTGAATTACTCAATATTTTTTGATAACCAGATTCGTTACTGGTATAAAAATTGAAATCTCCAGCAAAAATCACAAAGCTATCTGATGGAATTGTGCTTAGATCAGTAACAAAATCTTCAACAGATTCTAATCGGTCTAAACGGTCATCAGGATGTGTTGATGCTTTTAAGTGGGTTACATACACCTGAACTCGGACAGGATTTGCCGCAGCATCAACTGTGTTTAATTTAAAGGTGTATCGATTGATATCTCGTACACCGGTCGGAATCACCTTCGTACTTTCCAAAATTAATTTTTGAGAATTGTAATACGCCATTTGAAGCAAGTCTGTCGCGGGTGATTGACTATTTTGGAATGTTGCTTTTGAAAAATTTGAATTGTAAGGTTTTACTGCATTATCATACAAATAATTTGATGCAGCCTCACTTTTTAATTCACACACCAAAAATAAATCGGGTTGTGCTTCATTTAGAATAGACAGTAAATCTGATGTTTTATTTTGGCTATACGAATTATTATCGTATTGTAATAAGTTGTAAAACATCGTTTTGATTCTAGTTTGCCCAAAAGAGGATTGAACAACTAAAAATAATAGTACTAGGATTAGTTTCTTTAACATGCTAGAAGTTTGGCTTAAGATCGTACTTTTCATAGAATTTCACAAAATGCTGAACGGCATCTTCGGCTGTATCAACAAGTCTGAATAAGTCTAGGTCATCAGGACTAATTTTTCCTTCTTTTATCAAGGTCTTTTTTAGCCAATCTATTAATCCAGACCAATAATCGGTTCCCACTAAAACAATTGGGAATTTTCCGATTTTGTTTGTCTGAATTAGAGTTAAGGCTTCAAAAAACTCATCCAAAGTTCCAAATCCACCAGGCATTACAACAAATCCTTGTGAATACTTCACAAACATTACTTTACGAACAAAAAAGTAA
This sequence comes from Polaribacter sp., assembly GCA_049889235.1. Taxonomy (GTDB): domain Bacteria; phylum Bacteroidota; class Bacteroidia; order Flavobacteriales; family Flavobacteriaceae; genus Polaribacter. The sequence goes on along the minus strand of JBMHDU010000001.1, from coordinate 25,917 downwards.
TCAAAATCAAGGTTTTTGTCGCTATCGATCCATGGATTGTCGTGCTGCTCAAAAGGCAATTCAATATTCAATCCTACAGATGTTCCTTTTCCTCGATTCGCACCTTTATTACCTGCTTCCATAATACCCGGTCCACCACCAGTAATTACGCCAAATCCGTGTTGCGTTAATTGATAGGCGATTTCTTCTGCTAATTGATAATCTTGGTTTTCAGGTTTAGAACGAGCCGAACCAAAAATAGAAACGCAAGGTCCTATTTTACTCAATTTCTCATATCCCTCAACGAATTCGGCCATGATTTTAAATATGGCCCATGAATCATTGGTTTTAATTTCATTCCAGGTTTTCTGCTGTAGTTTTTCCCTGATTTTTCTGTCGTCTTGTGTCATGTTTGTTATTGGTTGATGCTAGCTAATTCCCTTTTTAAGAACTGAGCAGTGTAACTTTTTTTGTTTTTGATAATCTCTTCAGGTGTACCAGTCACTAAGATTGTTCCACCTTTTTTTCCACCTTCTAAGCCTAAATCAATAATGTGGTCTGCTAATTTAATAACATCTAGATTATGTTCGATAATTAGCACGGTATTACCTTTATCAACAAGTTTGTTTAATACTTGCATTAAAACGCGAATATCTTCGAAATGAAGGCCGGTGGTAGGTTCGTCGAGAATGTAAAACGTATTTCCGGTATCGCGTTTAGATAATTCTGTGGCCAGTTTTATTCGTTGTGCTTCACCACCTGATAAGGTTGTGGATTGTTGACCTAATGTAATATAACCGAGCCCAACATCCTTTATCGTTTTCAGTTTTCTGTAAATCTTTGGGATGTGTTCAAAAAACTCGGTAGCATCTTCTATGGTCATATTTAACACATCAGAAATTGATTTTCCTTTGTATCGAATTTCAAGTGTTTCTCTATTGAATCGTTTCCCCTGACAAGTTTCACATTCTACATGCACATCGGGCAAAAAGTTCATTTCTATCACTTTTACACCACCTCCCTGGCAAGTTTCGCATCGACCGCCTTTTACATTAAAAGAGAATCGTCCCGGTTTGTATCCGCGAATAGCCGCTTCAGGGGTTTTAGCAAATAAACTTCTTATTTCCCCAAATGTTCCAGTGTAAGTCGCAGGGTTAGATCTTGGAGTTCGTCCAATTGGAGATTGATCAATGTCAATCACCTTATCCACATGTTCTAATCCCTTTATTTTCTTGTACGGCATCGGAGTTTTTACGCCACGATAAATGTGCGCATTCAGAATAGGATAAAGGGTTTCGTTAATCAAAGTTGATTTTCCACTGCCGGAAACTCCAGTAACACATATCATCTTGCCCAACGGAAGAGTAATATCAACATTCTTTAAATTATTCCCTGTTGCTCCCTCTAGTTTGATGGAATTACCATTGCCTTTTCTGCGTTTTTTAGGAACACTGATTTCTTTCTTTTTAGCCAGATAATCAGCTGTAAGTGTATCGTGTTTGAGTAATTCATCAAAATTCCCTTCACTTACAATTTGCCCACCATGCCTTCCAGCACCTGGTCCAATATCCAATACATAATCGGCGTGTTTAATCATGTCCTCATCATGTTCAACCACAAGAACAGAGTTCCCGATATCCCTCAATTTGATTAAAGAATCAATTAGTTTTTGATTATCACGCTGATGTAAACCAATACTCGGTTCATCTAAAATGTACAATACACCTACCAACTGGGAGCCAATCTGAGTGGCTAAACGAATACGTTGTGCTTCACCACCTGAAATAGATTTTGAATTCCGATCTAAGGTTAGGTAATCCAAACCAACATCTAATAAGAATTGAATACGCGTTCGAATTTCTTTTAGAATTTCCTCAGCAATATGGAATTGTTTTTCCGATAGTTTTGATCCAATTGCATCAAACCATTCACTCAATTCCTGAATATCCATTTGAGCCAAATCGGAGATGTTTTTCTCATCGATTTTAAAATATAAAGACTCCTTTTTTAATCGTTTTCCATGACATTCACCACAAGAAATTTCATCCATGTATCCCTTCGCCCAACGTTTTATTGATGAGCTTTCGGCGTGTTTGTATTGATTTTTAATAAAAGAAATAATCCCTTCAAAATCGATATTATAACTTCTTGTGACGCCAATAGTTTTCGAAGTGATTTCGAATGATTCTTTTCCACCATTTAGAATTACGTCAATAGCTTCTTTTGGAATTTTATGAATCGGATCTGATAATTTAAATTTATAGCGTTCTGCAATATGATGTAATTGCTTAAAGATCCAGGTATTTTTTTCTTCTCCCAAGGGAGCGATTCCACCATTTTTTATGGATTTGGAATCATCCGGAATGATTTTTCTCAAATTCACTTCATTGGTAATTCCGAGCCCATTGCAATTCGGGCAAGCCCCTTTCGGTGAATTAAAAGAGAAGGTATTAGGCTCCGGACTTGGATATGCGATTCCTGTTGTAGGACACATCAATTCGCGACTAAAGTATCTCGGTTTCGAATCATCTTCAGAAATAATCATTAAGATATTATTTCCAGAATGTAATGCTGTTTTAATCGATTCCTTTAATCGTTTTTCTGATGAGTCGTTCACTACCAATCGATCTATAACTACTTCAATATCATGAGTTTTGTATCGATCTAAACGCATTCCTTTAGTTATTTCAACGATTTGACCATCAACTCGTGCACGGAGAAACCCCTGTTTCGAAATTTGTTCAAAGAGTTCACGATAGTGACCTTTTCTACTTTTAATTAATGGCGCTAAAATGGTGGTTTTTTTGTCTTTGAAATCCGACATGATCAAATCAAAGATTTGTTCATCTGAATAGCTCACCATTTTTTCGTTGGTGTTGTACGAATAAGCATCCGAAGCTCTCGCAAAAAATAATCGCAAGAAATCATAAATCTCCGTAATCGTTCCTACCGTTGATCTTGGACTTTTATTGGTTGTTTTTTGTTCGATGGAAATTACAGGGGATAACCCGTCAATTTTATCAACATCTGGCCGTTCTAGTCCGCCTAAAAACTGACGTGCATAGGCCGAGAAAGTTTCGATATATCGACGTTGCCCTTCCGCATAAATCGTATCGAAAGCAAGGGATGATTTTCCACTTCCGCTTAATCCCGTGATAACTACCAATTTTTCCCTTGGTATCTTCACATCGATATTCTTCAAATTATGGGATCTAGCCCCATAGACCTCAATAAAATCCTGACTTTCCAACCGTTAAATTTTCGAAAAACGCAAAGATAGCGATAATGGATTATTTTTAGTAGTGAACCGCTAACCAAAATAATTTGATTTAATTATCTTGCAGTAAAATAGGTGTCATGAGTTTTATTACTTCAGCCAGATATTTTTTTGAGAAACACGGATATAACGTTTCAAGTCGATTGGCAGATCGATTGGGAATGAGAGCGACCAATGTTCGTTTGTTTTTTATCTACATTTCTTTTTTTACGGCCGGATTGTCATTTGGGATTTACTTAACGATTGCATTTTGGTTAAAACTTAAAGACATGGTGTATACCAAACGAAGTTCTGTTTTTGATTTATAAGGATGCGGTTATTAGACTCTAAAATAAATAAGACTTTATTGCTGGTCGCAATTACAATTGTAATTGGGACTTTAGGCTACATTCTGTTATCAGAGTATTCGGTGGTTGACGCCTTATATATGACCATTATTACGATTACAACCGTTGGTTTTGGGGAGGTGAAACCCTTTACTCCAGAGGAAAAAATATTTACGATCTGTTTGATTTTATTAAGTATAACCATCTTCGGTTATGCGATTTCAACCTTTTCTGAATACTTGGTTAGCGGAAAATTATTCAATCATTTTAAACATAAACGAATTGTGAAAAAAATAGGCGATTTACAGGGGCATACCATTGTCTGCGGATTCGGACGAAATGGAAAACAAGCCATTACGAAATTGAAGAATTACAATCAGGAATTTGTAGTGATTGAAAATAATAAAGAGATTGTAGATCTGTTAGAAGAACATCAAATTTTAAATATTCAAGGTGACGCCACTACAGATGATGTTCTGATAAAGGCAGGTATAAAAAATGCAGCCAATTTGATTACCGCCTTGCCAAAAGACGCTGATAATTTATTTGTAGTACTTACTGCTCGTCAGTTAAATAAAAACTTTAAAATTATTAGTCGGGCTTCGAAAGAGAGCTCGTACAATAAATTGAAAATTGCAGGTGCCGATAATGTGATTATGCCCGACAAAATTGGAGGGAATCATATGGCTTCATTAGTTGTTACTCCGGATGTGATTGAGTTTGTTGATCGTCTAACTGTTGAAGGAGAAACAACTGCTAATTTGGAGGAAATTGCGGTTGATGAATTACCAGCTAAATTCATCAATAAAACCATTCTGGACCTTGATTTAAGGCGAAAAACCGGGTGTACCGTAATTGGGCTTCGAAAGCCGAATAAGGATTACGAAATTAATCCAGATGCCTCTACAATTCTTTCTGAAGGATCCAATTTAATCGTTTTGGGACGTAGAGATCAAATTCAAAAATTAAGAGAAATTTTTTAGGGGTGATTAAAGTTGTTATTACCGGAAGTAACGGATTATTAGGTCAAACGTTGTTGGATCTTTTAATACCGGAAGCGAATTATGAGGTCCACGGATTCTCTAGAGGCTCTTCTCGATATCCTTTAGATGGATTTCATTATCACTCGGTTGATCTTACCGATAGAACTCAGTTGAATGCTAAATTAACTGATACCATTCCGGACTTTATCATCAATACAGCAGCAATGACTCATGTCGATGTTTGCGATTCAAACAAAGAGGATTGTGATGTGATCAATGTTGAAATGGTATCCTGGTTAGCGGATTATTGCAAATCGTCAAATGCCCATTTAATTCACTTATCAACGGATTTTGTTTTTGACGGAAAAAATGGTCCATATAAAGAAACTAATCCTACAAATCCAATAAGTTATTATGGGTTATCAAAATTAAAATCGGAAGAGGTTATCCTTTCTTATGAAATAAATTTCACCATTTTAAGGACAATTCTGGTGTATGGATTGGTTAGAGATATGAGTCGTACGAATATCGTATTATGGGTAGTTAATTCCCTAAAAGAAGGAAAACCAATCAAGGTTGTTCACGATCAATATCGAATGCCGACCAATGTAAAATCCCTAGCAGAGGCCTGTAAATTATCAATGGAAGCTAGAAAAAATGGAATTTTTCATATCTCTTCTTCAAGGTTGATGAGTGTATATCAAATCGCTGTGACCGTGGCTAAAATCTTCGGATTAAATACAGAATTGATTCAGCCTATTTCTTCGGTGGAATTAAATCAACATGCAAATCGACCACCGAAAACCGGTTTTTATCTTGAAAAAGCGGCTAAAGAATTGAGCTTTACTCCAAAAACTTTTGAAGAAGAACTTATGGAATTCAAAGCAGATTATTCGGATTCTACTTTTAACCTTTAAAAGTTGTCAAAAGGTCATTTTTTTAAGATATTGCGCCAAATTTAAACTAAAAACTACACTATTTTATGAAGAAAAATCTTCTATCACTGTTATTTTTATTAAGTCCGTTATTCGTTTTTTCACAAGAAAAAGGTCTAGATCAGAAAATTGACGAAGCTTTTCAACCCGTTTCAGATTTCTTCTCGAGCGTAATTTTCTTTGAGATTATGGGTACGCCATTTGTATTGATATTGTTGGTTGCCAGTGCGGCATTCTTTACCATATATTTTGGTTTTCCAAATATCCGTCATTTTGGCACGGCGATTAATGTTGTTCGAGGAAAATATGATGAAGTTGATCATCCTGTTGTTGAAAATGCATATGGCGATAGTACTCCAGGAGGGGATTCAATAGAAACCATTAGAGATGAAAGTGAAGAAGGAGAAGTTTCACACTTCCAAGCACTTGCAACTGCAGTTTCAGGAACAGTGGGGAACGGAAATATTGCTGGTGTGGCCTTGGCGATTGCGCTAGGTGGACCTGGAGCCACGTTCTGGATGATCGTTTGTGGTCTTTTAGGGATGTCGACAAAATTTGTGGAATGTACACTTGGTGTTCAATATAGAGATGTTGGTGAAGACGGTACCGTATATGGTGGTCCGATGTATTACATCTCAAAAGGGTTAAAGGAAAAAGGATTTCAAACTCTTGGGAAGGTAGCAGCTGCATTGTTTGCAATTTTCTGTATTGGAGGATCTTTCGGTGGAGGAAACGCTGCTCAATCTAATCAGGCAACAATCGTAATCAAAGAAATGTTTGGTTGGGAAAGTACGGCTGCAGGAGCTATTGTTGGAGTAGCACTCGCTGTTTTAGTAGGTATTATTATCATTGGTGGAATCAAGAGAATTGCATCTGTAACTGAGAAGGTTGTGCCTTTTATGGCGGTTATGTATGTGTTGGCTTGTCTGTATATCTTAGGAGCGAATTTCTCTTTAGTTGATGACGCTATCGCATTGATTGTTAATGAAGCATTTAATCCAACTGCCATTGGAGTGGGAGGAGTTATTGGTGTTTTATTAGTAGGATTCCAAAGAGCCGCCTTTTCGAATGAAGCTGGAGCTGGTTCAGCATCAATTGCACACTCTGCAGTAAAAACTAAGTATTCTGCATCTGAAGGATTAGTCGCTTTATTAGAGCCATTTATTGATACCGTATTAATTTGTACAATGACCGCTTTGGTAATTATCATTTTCAACTTTGGTGGATTCTTCCAGTATGGTGGTGATGGAACTGGAGCTGTATTGATTGATGGAGTGGCCTATGAAGGAGCCGGAATTACTTCTAAGGCTTTTGCGCAATACATTCCTTATTCTGATGTATTCTTAACTGTTGCTGTTGTATTATTCGCGGTTTCAACTATGATTTCTTGGTCTTACTACGGATTACAATCTTGGAAGTTTTTATTCGGAAGAGGTAAAGCTGCTGATTTAACGTACAAAATCTTATTCTTAATTTTTGTTGTTATTGGAGCTGCAGCAAGTATGAAATCAATCTGGGCATTCTCAGACGCGATGATTTTCGCAATGGTATTCCCAAATATGGTTGGATTGTACTTCTTGTTCCCTGTTGTAAAGAAACAATTAAGACGCTATTTAGATGCTATAAAATCGAACGCGAGTTAATCAAAACTCCCAGTTCAGTTCACATATCGGTTGCTAAGAAAAAGAAAATAGATGAAAAAAATTTCACCCCATTTCTGGTACTCAAAGAGTCAGCGAAATGGGGTTTTTATTTTACTTCTGTTTATTGTAGTCTTACAAATGATCTATTGGTATCTCAACAATAAAAGATCAAATGAAGTTGTTTCAAATAAAGAATTAGCCATATATCAAAGGCAAATAGATAGCCTTAGACTTTTAAAATCAAATCCACGGAAACAGAAAATATTTCAATTTAATCCGAACTTCATTTCAGACTATAAGGGCTATCAGCTAGGTTTGTCGATCGAAGAAATAGATAGATTGCATAAATTTAGAAAGCAAGGAGAGTTTGTGAATTCGGTTGAAGAATTTCAAAAAGTAACTCAGGTTTCAGATAGTTTGCTTGAAACCATTTCTCCGTTTTTCAAATTTCCAAAATGGAAAACAAATTTGAATCAAAAAAAAGGAAAAAAATTTAAGCATTCGAAAAAACCTATTGTGAATCCCTCGACAAAGGATATTAACAAAGCGACACAATCTGATTTGAAACTAATCAATGGAATAGGAGAGAAGCTTTCGGCTCGAATTATTAAATATCGGAATCGGATTAAAGGGTTTACATTTAAAAATCAGATGGATGAAGTTTGGGGATTGGATCCAGCTGTAATCAATAGAATTTGGGATTCCTTCCGAATTATCGAAAAACCAATCATTAAAAAGATCAATATCAATACGGCAAGTTTTAAAGAGGTTTTGACAATACCGTACATCGATTATAAACTTTGTAAAAGAATTTTCGAATATCGAGATCAGGTTGCTGAATTTCAAAATTTAAAAGAATTACAACGTATTGATAGTTTTCCGAAAAATAAATATGATAGAATAGTCTTATATTTGTCAGCTGATTAAACTAACAACTAAGACAAGGTATGAACAGTATGTACTTCACTGAGGAGCACGATACGTTTCGTGAGAGTTTCAGAGAATTTTTGCAGAAAGAAGTTGTTCCACATATTGAGAAGTGGGAAAAGGATGGAAGAATCGACCGATTTATTTGGGAGAAGTTTGGTGAGATGGGATATTTCGGGATTAGTTATCCTGAAACCTACGGAGGATTAGATCTAGATATGTTCTACATGGTGATCTTCTTAGAAGAATTACAGAAAATCAATTCGGGTGGATTTGCTGCTGCGATTTGGGCACATGTCTATCTAGCGATGACGCACTTGATTAAAGAAGGTGATAAAAGAATCAAGCAAGAATATTTGATTCCGAGTATTGAAGGAAAAAAGATAGGTTGTTTATGTATCACTGAGCCATTTGGAGGTTCTGATGTTGCAGGTATGCGGTCAACAGCAATTAAAAATGGAGATCACTACGTATTAAATGGGTCAAAAACCTTTATTACCAATGGTGTGTATTCTGATTATTTGATTGTGGCGGCAAAGACAAATCCAGAAGAGAAACATGCTGGAATGAGCATTTTTGTTGTGGATAGAGAAACCCCAGGTATTAGCGCAACCAAATTAGATAAGCTAGGATGGCGCGCTTCAGATACAGGAGAGATCGCCTTCGATAATGTCAAAATTCCGGTAGAAAACTTAATGGGTGAAGAAGGAAAAGGTTTTCCTTACATCATGCAGCACTTTGCTTTGGAGCGATTAATTATGGGAATCAATGCTCATGCAAGAGCAGAGTATGCAGTGGATTACGCCCTACAATATATGTCAGAAAGAGAAGCTTTTGGAACAACCATTAATAAGTTTCAGGCATTACGTCATAAAATAGCTGAGATGGCTTCTGAGGTGGAGATGTGTAAAGAGTTTAATTATTCGATTACGAAACGATTAGATCAAGGTGATTATGTGGTAAAAGAGGCGAGCATGTCTAAGCTTTTATCAACTAAAATTGCAGATCAGGTGATTTATGACGCTTTACAGATGTTAGGCGGTTATGGATACATGGAAGAATATCCTATGGCGAGATTACTTCGTGATAGTAGATTAGGTCCTATTGGTGGTGGAACTAGTGAAATCTTGAAAGAGATTATCGCAAAAATGATTATTGATAAAAAAGAGTATAAACCAGCTACTTAAAATAAATTCAAATTTAATTTTTCTTTAAAAATCTTTTGTATATTTGTCGCCCATTATTTTAAACAGGCAGTTTATGAAAGGAGGTGCAATCATATGTTAATTATTCCAGTAAAAGAAGGAGAGAATATCGATAAGGCATTAAAGCGTTACAAGCGTAAGTTCGATAGAACTAAGACGATGAGATCATTGCGTGAAAGAAAGACATTCACAAAGCCTTCAGTTGCCAAAAGAGCACAGAAAATTAAAGCTTCATACATCCAAAGATTGAGAACTCAAGAAGAAATCGGATAGAAGTTTAAACGATACAAAATAGAAAGCACCATTTAGTGGTGCTTTTTTTTTATCTTTCCGTTATCGAAGGGTAAGAGTTTATGATGCTACAAAACTTTCTTGATTATCTTAAATTAGAGCGTAATTATTCTGGCCATACCATAACAGCTTATCAAAACGATTTAAGCGCCTTCCAGAATTTTTGTAAAACCGAATTTGAAGTCACTTCGTTGAATGAAGTAGGTTATCCAATAATCCGTTCTTGGATTTTATCACTTACTAAAAAAGGTATGTCGAATCTGTCTATAAATAGAAAGGTGAGTTCATTAAAAAGCTTTTACAAGTTTTTACAGAAAATAGGAGAGATAGAAACCAATCCGTTGGTTGGTCATAAAGCACTAAAAGTTCAAAAGAAAATTCAAGTTCCTTTTTCAAAAAAAGAGATTCTTGAAGTAATGGATTCTATCCAGGGAGATGATTTTGAATCTGTTCGAAATCGACTCTTAATTGAAATCTTATATGCCACTGGAATTCGAAGAACGGAGCTAATCAATATTAAGGTATCAGATATCGATTTTTCTGACAATGTAATCCGAATATTAGGAAAGCGGAATAAGGAAAGATTTGTACCTATATTAAGTACAATGTTAACATCGATTCATAATTACCTTCTAATGCGCAATGAACTCTCAGAAAATGACTATTTGTTTGTGACCTCGAAAGGGAACAAAATTTATGAAAGCCTTGTTTACAGGATTATAAATTCGTACTTTAGTTTGGCTTCAACAAAATTAAAGAGGAGTCCGCATATCTTACGACATTCATTCGCGACTCATCTTTTGAATGAAGGAGCAAATCTTAATTCGGTTAAAGAATTACTAGGACATTCGAGTTTAGCCTCCACACAAGTCTATACAAAGAATAGCCTTGAATCATTAAAACAAATGTATAACCAAGCTCATCCTAGGAGCAATAAAAAGTAATCGCTTATGAAAGTATCTACACAATCCGTTAATTTTAATGCAGACAGAAAGTTAATTGATTTCATTGAAAAGAAATTAAGCAGCTTGCCTAGATTTCATGATAAAATTATTGGAGCAGAGGTTTTTTTGAAGGTTCAAAAAACAAGTGATAAAGAAAACAAAATCACAGAAGTGAAGGTTAGTATTCCGGGGAATGAATTAATGGTGAAAAGGGAAACGAGGACCTTTGAGGAAGGTATAAATTTAGCCGCCGAATCTATGAAAAGACAATTGAAAAGAACGAAAGAAAAACAGCGAGTCTAGAGAACTAATTTTTTTCAAAAAAAATTCAGAAAAAAATACTTTAAATAATAAAAAAACTTTTTACATTTGCAATCCGTTAGAAATAGCGGATTGTTTTTATATAAAACATGCCGATATAGCTCAGCTGGCTAGAGCAGCTGATTTGTAATCAGCAGGTCGTGGGTTCGAGTCCCTCTATCGGCTCCAAGTTCTTTAAAATATTGATCTCAAATGGGGAGATTCCAGAGCGGCCAAATGGGACGGACTGTAACTCCGTTGTCTTTCGACTTCGCAGGTTCGAATCCTGCTCTCCCCACATTTTTGAGAAGCTAAATTATAATGCGGGAGTAGCTCAGTTGGTAGAGCGTCAGCCTTCCAAGCTGAATGTCGCCGGTTCGAACCCGGTCTCCCGCTCTAAAAAATCCAACATAAGCCGGTGTAGCTCAGTTGGTAGAGCGCATCCTTGGTAGGGATGAGGTCACGGGTTCAAATCCCGTCATTGGCTCTAGATTAAGAAAGACACTAAATATATAATTAAGAATTAAAATTAATAATCATGGCAAAAGGAACTTTTGACCGTTCGAAACCACACTTAAACATTGGTACAATCGGACACGTAGATCACGGTAAAACTACTTTGACAGCTGCTATTACTAAAGTTTTAGCTGATGCAGGTTTATCTGAAGCAAAAGATTTCGATCAAATCGACAACGCTCCAGAGGAAAAAGAAAGAGGTATTACAATTAACACTTCTCACGTAGAATATCAAACTGCTAATCGTCACTACGCACACGTAGATTGTCCAGGTCACGCGGATTACGTTAAGAACATGGTAACTGGTGCTGCTCAGATGGACGGTGCTATTTTAGTTGTTGCTGCTACTGATGGTCCTATGCCACAAACTAGAGAGCACATCTTATTAGGTCGTCAGGTAGGGATTCCAAGAATCGTTGTATTCATGAACAAAGTGGATATGGTAGATGACGAGGAATTATTAGAATTAGTTGAAATGGAAGTTAGAGAATTACTTTCTTTCTTCGAGTATGATGGTGATAACGGACCTGTAATCGCTGGTTCTGCATTAGGTGCATTAAACGGTGAGCAAAAGTGGGTTGACACTGTGTTAGAATTAATGGAAGCTTGTGACAACTGGATCGAGGAGCCATTAAGAGAAGTAGATAAAGATTTCTTAATGCCAATCGAGGACGTATTCTCTATTACTGGTCGTGGTACTGTTGCTACTGGTAGAATTGAAACTGGTATCATCAACTCTGGTGAAGCAGTAGACATTATCGGTATGGGTGCTGAGAAGTTAGCTTCTACAGTAACTGGTATTGAGATGTTCCGTCAAATCCTAGATAGAGGTGAAGCTGGTGATAACGCTGGTATCTTATTAAGAGGTATTGACAAGAATCAAATCAAGAGAGGTATGGTAATCTGTAAGCCAGGTTCTGTAACTCCACACGCTAAGTTCAAGGCTGAGGTGTATATCCTGAAAAAAGAAGAAGGTGGACGTCACACTCCATTCCACAATAACTATCGTCCACAGTTCTACGTAAGAACAACTGACGTAACTGGTACTATCAACTTACCTGATGGTGTAGAAATGGTAATGCCTGGAGATAACTTGACAATCACTGTTGACTTAATCCAACCAATCGCATTAAATGTAGGTTTACGTTTCGCGATCCGTGAAGGTGGTAGAACAGTAGGTGCAGGTCAGGTAACTCAGTTATTAGACTAAACAGAAGTTAGTATTTCACTTAACAATAAAAAAAAGGGTATCTCTAATTCATAACAGTTTTAGAGATGCCTTTCTGAGTGAATAAACGGGTTTAGCTCAGTTGGTAGAGCACTAGTCTCCAAAACTAGGTGTCGGGAGTTCGAGTCTCTCAACCCGTGCAAAAACATATCAATACATGAATTTTATTCAATACATTAAAGACTCTTTTGAAGAATTGAACAACCACATGACTTGGATTTCAAAGGAGGAGGCTCAAAAAACAACAGTAACTGTTGCTGTATTTACTATAATTTTTGCGTTAGCAATTGCTGGGATTGATTATGTTTTCCAAACAGGATTAGATACCTTTTTTAAACAGTTTAAATAAGATTGGTATGGGTGATTCTGTAATGAAGTGGTATGTAGTTCGAGCTATCGGAGGCCAAGAGAATAAGGTGAAATCATACATTGAGACCGAAATCTCAAGAGTTGGTCTTGGTGATTATGTGAATCAAGTAATTGTACCTACTGAAAAAGTAGTACAGATTCGTAACGGGAAAAAAATCAACAGAGAGCGTGTGTATTTTCCTGGTTACATTATGATAGAAGCTAATTTATCTGGAGAAGTTCCTCACGTTATAAAGTCAATTACTGGTGTAATTGGATTTCTAGGTGAAACAAAAGGAGGGGACCCAGTTCCTATGCGTAAGTCAGAAGTGAATAGAATGCTAGGAAAAGTTGATGAATTGGCTATTCAAGACGAAAATATCGCTATTCCATATAACGTAGGAGAGACTGTAAAAGTGGTTGACGGTCCTTTCAACGGGTTTGATGGTACTATCGAAAAAGTAAACGAAGAAAAGAGAAAACTTGAAGTAATGGTAAAAATCTTTGGTCGTAAAACACCATTGGAATTGAGTTACATGCAAGTTGAGAAAATATAAATGTTACGTAACCGGTTTGTTTCAAGCTTCCAAAATGAAATGAATCCAAATAAACATTTTTTACAATGGCAAAAGAAGTTAGTAAAGTAGTTAAATTACAAGTAAGGGGAGGTGCTGCGAATCCATCGCCACCGGTTGGACCCGCTTTAGGTGCTGCTGGAGTTAACATCATGGAGTTCTGTAAGCAGTTTAATGCTAGAACCCAAGATAAACAAGGTAAAGTTTTACCTGTGGTTATCACGGTGTATAAGGACAAGTCTTTTGATTTTATCGTTAAGACGCCTCCTGCTGCAGTACAATTACTAGAAGCGGCCAAAATCAAAAAAGGTTCAGGAGAACCAAACAGAAAAAAAGTAGCGTCAGTTACTTGGGATCAAATAAAAGTTATTGCAGAAGATAAGATGGTAGATTTAAATGCCTTCGAAGTAACTTCAGCAATGAAAATGATTGCAGGAACAGCACGTTCTATGGGTTTAACAGTAACAGGTGATGCACCAGCTTAATTTTTTTAGATTATGGGAAGATTAACAAGAAAGCAAAAAGAAGCATACGCTAAGATCGATAGATCTCAATCTTACGATATTTCAGCAGCTTCTGCATTGGTGAAAGATATCACGAATGTTAAATTCGACGCATCTGTTGACTTAGCAATTCGTTTAGGAGTTGATCCTAGAAAAGCTAATCAGATGGTTAGAGGTGTTGTAACATTACCACACGGTACAGGTAAAGATGTGAAAGTATTAGCATTAGTTACTCCAGATAAAGAAGCAGAAGCTAAAGAAGCAGGTGCAGACTTTGTAGGTTTAGATGAATACTTACAAAAAATCAAAGGAGGATGGACAGATGTTGATGTGATCATTACTATGCCTAGCGTTATGGGTAAATTAGGTCCTTTAGGAAGAATTTTAGGTCCTAGAGGTTTAATGCCAAATCCTAAGACTGGTACAGTTACTATGGATGTTGCAAAGGCAGTTCAAGATGTAAAAGCTGGTAAAATTGACTTTAAAGTTGATAAAACTGGTATTGTTCACGCGGCAATTGGAAAAGTATCATTTGATGCTGATAAAATCGCTGAAAACGCTAAGGAATTAATTTCTACTATTATGAAGTTAAAACCAACTGCGGCTAAAGGAACTTATGTAAAGAGCATCTTTATGTCTAGTACAATGAGTCCAAGTGTAGAAGTAGATGTAAAATCTGTTTAATTAAGTTAAATTCAACATTATGACAAGAGAAGAAAAATCGCAAGTAATACAAGAATTAACGCAAACATTAGCAGATAACAACAACATTTATCTAGCTGATATCTCTGGCTTAAACGCAGAAACAACTTCTAACTTAAGAAGAGCATGTTTCAAGGCAGGAGTTAAATTATCAGTTGTTAAGAATACACTACTTGCAAAAGCAATGGAAGCTTCGGATAAGGATTTCGGAGACTTACCATCAGTATTAAAAGGGAATACTTCAATAATGTTAGCAGAGTCTGCAAATGCACCTGCTAAATTGATCAAAGAATTTAGAAAGAAAACTAAAGATAGACCATTACTAAAAGGAGCCTTCGCAGAAGAGTCTGTATACATTGGTGATGATCAATTAGATGCTTTAGTAGATATCAAGTCTAGAGAAGAATTGATCGGAGAAATTATTGGATTACTTCAATCACCTGCTAAGAATGTTGTTTCAGCATTACAGTCTGGTGGTAACAAATTATCAGGTATTGTAAAAACATTATCTGAAAGATAATAAGCGCACAAATAAACTATAATAAAACAAAATTAAAACACAATTAAAATGGCAGATTTAAAAGATTTCGCAGAACAATTAGTTAACTTAACTGTAAAAGAAGTTAATGAATTGGCTACTATCTTAAAAGATGAATATGGTATCGAACCAGCAGCTGCTGCAGTAGCAGTAGCAGGACCAGCAGCAGGTGGTGCTGATGGTGACGGAGGTGACGCACAAACTGAGTTTGACGTAATCTTAAAAGCAGCTGGAGCATCTAAATTAGCAGTTGTTAAATTAGTTAAGGAATTAACTGGTTTAGGATTGAAAGAAGCTAAAGGTATCGTAGATAGCGCTCCTGCAGCAGTTAAAGAAGGTGTTTCTAAAGATGAGGCTGAAGGTCTTAAAAAGTCTTTAGAAGAAGCTGGAGCTGAGGTAGAGCTTAAGTAATTTATATTCCCGTATAATACAAGGTATTTATACGGGAACAATTTTAGGTTTAGGTCTAGAAATATGCGTTTTTAGTCCTAAACCATTTCGTGTATATAATAGTTCTTTTAAAACTTGATTTTTTAATCATAAAAAATTACTCTTTTGGCAAATACAAACACAACAGAGAGAATAAATTTCGCAACTTCTCAGCTAGCAAAAGATTATCCTGACTTTTTGGATATTCAAGTAAAATCCTTCCAGGATTTTTTCCAATTACAAACAAAGGCAGAAGAAAGAGGTAGTGAAGGTTTATACAAAACCTTCATGGATAATTTTCCGATTACAGATACTAGAAATCAATTCGTACTTGAGTTTCTAGATTATTTTATTGACCCTCCAAGATATACCATTCAAGAGTGTATCGAAAGAGGTCTAACCTACAGTGTACCTCTTAAGGCAAGATTAAAATTATACTGTACCGATCCAGAGCACGAGGATTTTGAAACTATTGTACAAGATGTTTATCTAGGTACAATTCCTTACATGACTCAGTCTGGAACTTTTATCATTAATGGTGCAGAACGAGTTGTTGTTTCTCAATTGCACAGATCACCAGGTGTGTTCTTTGGGCAATCTTTCCATGCTAACGGAACAAAACTTTACTCTGCCAGAGTAATTCCGTTCAAAGGTTCATGGATTGAATTCGCTACAGACATTAACCAGGTAATGTATGCGTATATCGATCGTAAGAAAAAGTTACCTGTGACAACCTTATTTAGAGCAATTGGGTTTGAAAGAGATAAAGATATTCTTGAAATTTTCGATTTAGCAGAAGAAATTAAAGTTTCGAAAACTGGATTGAAAAAAGTATTGGGTAGAAAACTTGCAGCGAGAGTATTAAAAACATGGTTTGAAGATTTCGTAGATGAAGATACAGGAGAAGTTGTGTCGATTGAACGTAACGAAATTATTTTCGACCGTGATACTATTTTAGAAAAAGAACACATTGATGAAATTATCGATTCAGGTGCTAAGACAATTTTACTTCACAAAGAAGATAACTTGCAGGCTGATTATGCGATAATTCATAATACATTACAAAAAGATCCTACGAACTCAGAAAAAGAGGCAGTAGAACATATCTATCGTCAATTACGTAATGCAGAACCGCCAGATGAGGAAACTGCACGTGGAATTATTGACAAGCTATTCTTCTCTGAGCAGCGCTATAATTTAGGTGATGTAGGTCGTTTTAGAATGAATACAAAACTTGGTCTTGATGTTGACATCGATCAAAAAGTATTGACGAAACTAGATATTATCACAATCATTAAGTACTTAATCGAGTTAATCAATTCTAAGGCAGAAGTTGATGATATCGACCACTTATCTAACAGACGTGTAAGAACAGTAGGTGAGCAACTAGCAGGTCAATTTGGTGTTGGTTTAGCACGTATGGCTAGAACCATCCGTGAGCGTATGAACGTTAGAGATAATGAAGTGTTTACGCCAATCGACCTGATTAACGCTAAAACGTTATCATCTGTAATTAATTCATTCTTCGGAACGAATCAGTTGTCTCAGTTCATGGATCAAACTAACCCATTAGCTGAAATTACTCACAAACGTAGATTATCTGCATTAGGACCTGGAGGCTTATCTAGAGAAAGAGCAGGATTTGAGGTTCGTGACGTACACTATACACACTACGGGCGTCTTTGTCCGATTGAAACACCAGAAGGACCAAACATTGGTCTTATCTCATCATTATCTGTATTTGCGAAAGTGAATCCGTTAGGTTTCATCGAAACACCATATAGACAAGTTGAGAATGGTGCGGTAAAAGTGAAGGAAGAACCAATTTATTTAAGTGCTGAGGAGGAAGAAGGAAAGAAAATTGCACAATCGAATTTGGAACTAAATCAGGATGGAACTTTTGTTGCTGATAGAGTTATCGCAAGAGAAGAAGGTGACTTCCCAGTTGTGACTCCAAATGATATCGATTATATGGACGTATCTCCAAACCAGATTGCGTCTATTTCTGCATCTTTAATTCCGTTCTTAGAGCATGATGATGCGAATCGTGCATTGATGGGATCTAACATGATGCGTCAGGCAGTTCCATTATTAAGACCTGAGTCTCCAATTGTAGGTACTGGTTTAGAGCGTCGTGTTGCGAAAGATTCAAGAATCTTAATTAACGCAGAAGGTGCCGGAACCGTAGAGTATGTAGATGCAAATAAAATTACTATCAAATATGACAGAACTGATGAAGATCGTTTAGTGAGTTTTGATGATGATTTTGTTTCTTACGACTTAATTAAGTTTAGAAAAACAAACCAAGGTACATCTATCAACTTGAAGCCAATCGTTAGAAAAGGTGATCGAGTAACAGAAGGACAAGTACTTTGTGAAGGATATGCAACTCAACAGGGTGAATTAGCATTAGGTAGAAACATGAAAGTAGCATTCATGCCTTGGAAAGGATATAACTTCGAGGATGCAATTGTGATTTCAGAAAAAGTTGTTCGTGAGGACATCTTTACTTCTATCCATATTGATGAGTATTCGCTTGATGTTAGAGATACAAAATTAGGTACAGAAGAATTAACGAATGATATTCCAAACGTTTCAGAAGAGGCTACAAAAGACTTAGATGAAAACGGTATGATTCGTATTGGTGCCGAAGTTAAACCTGGTGATATCTTAATTGGTAAAATCACTCCTAAAGGAGAGTCAGATCCAACACCAGAAGAAAAATTATTAAGAGCAATCTTTGGAGATAAGGCAGGTGATGTAAAAGATGCATCATTAAAAGCTTCGCCATCTTTAAACGGGGTTGTTATTAATAAGAAACTATTCAAGAGAGCTATTAAAGATAAAAACAAGCGTTTAAGAGATAAAGAAGCAATCGCAGAATTAGAAGCGTCTTTCACTTCTCAATTCGAAGCTTTAAAGGACACGCTTGTAGAAAAATTATTCTCAATCGTTAGTGGGAAAACATCACAAGGTGTATTCAACGATTTAGGTGAAGAAGTATTACCAAAAGGTAAAAAGTATACGCTTAAAATGTTAAACGCTGTTGATGATTTTGTACACCTATCAGGAAACTGGACTACAGATGACGAATTGAACAGATTGGTTAGCGAATTGTTACACAACTACAAAATCAAAGTAAATGATTTACAAGGCGTGTTACGTCGTGAGAAATTTACCATTTCTATTGGTGATGAATTACCAGCTGGAATCTTAAAACTTGCTAAGATTTACATCGCTAAGAAGCGTAAATTAAAAGTAGGAGATAAGATGGCAGGACGTCACGGTAACAAAGGTATTGTTGCAAGAATCGTTCGTCAGGAGGATATGCCATTCTTAGAAGACGGAACACCAGTAGATATCGTATTGAATCCATTAGGGGTACCTTCTCGTATGAACATTGGTCAGATTTATGAAACTGTATTAGGATGGGCCGGACAAAAATTAGGTACTAAGTTTGCTACCCCAATTTTTGATGGTGCGTCTCTAGACGAAATCAATAAATACACTGATGATGCGGGTATTCCGAGATTTGGTCATACCCACTTATACGATGGTGGAACAGGTAAGCGTTTTGATCAGCCAGCAACTGTTGGTGTAATCTATATGATCAAATTAGGTCACATGATTGAAGACAAGATGCATGCCAGATCAATTGGTCCTTACTCATTAATTACGCAACAACCATTAGGTGGTAAAGCACAATTCGGTGGTCAGCGTTTTGGTGAGATGGAAGTTTGGGCTTTAGAAGCTTATGGTGCGTCTAGTATTTTACGTGAAATCTTAACCGTAAAATCAGATGATGTAATGGGTAGAGCTAAAACATACGAAAGTATTGTTAAGGGTGAAACTATGCCAGAACCTGGTTTACCAGAGTCGTTCAATGTATTAATGCATGAATTAAAGGGATTAGGTTTAGACGTAAGATTAGAAGAATAATAAATAAGTAAACAGTTGGTAGTTACAGACACCCTGTATACTTAAAACTTATACTGAATACCATCAATAACATGGCAAGAAAACAAGAGAAATACACGGTAAAAAAGTTTAATAAAATTTCAATTGGTTTATCATCACCAGAAGCAATTTTAGGGGCTTCTAGAGGAGAGGTATTAAAGCCAGAGACCATTAACTATCGTACCCACAAACCAGAACGTGACGGTTTGTTTTGTGAGCGAATTTTTGGACCTGTAAAAGATTATGAGTGTGCTTGTGGTAAGTACAAGAGAATTCGATACAAAGGAATCGTTTGTGATCGTTGTGGTGTAGAGGTTACAGAAAAGAAAGTTCGTAGAGATCGTGTTGGTCATATTAATTTAGTAGTACCAGTGGCTCATATCTGGTATTTTAGATCATTACCAAACAAGATGGGGTACTTATTAGGTTTACCATCTAAGAAGTTGGATATGATCATTTATTATGAGCGTTATGTTGTAATTCAACCAGGTATTGCTAAGAATGTAGAAGGTGAGCCATTGCAAAAGATGGATTTCCTTACGGAAGAGGAATACTTAGATATCGTTGATGCACTTCCACAAGATAATCAGTACTTAGAGGATTCAGATCCAAATAAGTTTATCGCAAAAATGGGCGCAGAGTGTTTAATTGATTTATTAGCTCGTATCGATTTAGATGAGTTGTCATTCCAATTAAGACACAAAGCAAATACAGAGACCTCTAAACAACGTAAAACAGAAGCGTTAAAACGTTTAAATGTTGTTGAGGCGTTTAGAGATGCTCAGAAAAATAGAGAAAATAATCCTGAGTGGATGATTATGAAGGCAGTGCCTGTAATCCCGCCAGAATTAAGACCTCTTGTTCCATTAGATGGTGGACGTTTTGCAACATCAGACTTGAATGATTTATACCGTAGAGTAATCATCAGAAACAACCGTTTAAAGCGTTTGGTAGAAATAAAAGCTCCAGAAGTAATCTTACGTAATGAAAAACGTATGTTACAGGAGTCTGTAGATTCATTATTCGATAATACTCGTAAATCATCAGCAGTAAAAACAGAATCAAATAGACCATTAAAGTCATTATCTGATTCATTAAAAGGTAAACAAGGTCGTTTCCGTCAAAACTTACTTGGTAAGCGTGTGGATTATTCTGCTCGTTCGGTAATCGTTGTTGGACCGGAAATGAAATTACACGAATGTGGTTTACCAAAAGATATGGCGGCTGAGCTTTACAAGCCTTTCGTAATCCGTAAGTTGATTGAAAGAGGAATTGTAAAAACAGTAAAGTCTGCTAAGAAAATTATTGATAGAAAAGAGCCAGTTGTTTGGGATATTTTAGAAAACGTAATTAAAGGACATCCTGTATTATTGAACAGGGCCCCGACATTGCACCGATTAGGTATCCAAGCATTCCAGCCAAAATTGATCGAAGGAAAAGCGATTCAATTACACCCATTAGTATGTACGGCATTTAACGCCGATTTCGATGGTGACCAGATGGCTGTTCATTTACCATTAGGACCAGAGGCTATTTTAGAAGCTAAATTATTAATGTTAGCTTCTCACAATATTCTAAACCCTGCGAATGGTGCGCCTGTAACGGTTCCTTCTCAGGATATGGTTCTTGGGTTATACTACATGACTAAGGAGCGTAAGTCAACAAAAGAAGTTCCTATTAAAGGGGAAGGTTTAACTTTCTATTCTCCAGAAGAGGTAACTATTGCCTTTAACGAGGAAAGAGTTGATTTGAATGCAGGAATTACGGTTCGAACTAAAGATTTAGATGAAAACGGAAACATCGTTACTAAAATGATCAAAACTACCACTGGTAGAGTATTATTTAACGAAGTTGTTCCAGAAAAAGCTGGATTCATCAATGAAGTACTTACTAAGAAAAACTTAAGAGGAATTATAGGTAAGATTTTAAAAGTAACTGATATTCCTACAACAGGAGCATTCTTAGATGAGATCAAGAATATGGGATATAAATTCGCTTTCCAAGGTGGTTTATCATTCTCATTAGGTGATATTATTATTCCAGAAGAGAAATACAGCATGATTGCAGATGCCAATGAAGAGGTTGACGGAATCGTGATGAACTATAACATGGGTATGTTAACCCAGAAAGAACGTTACAATCAGGTAATTGATGTTTGGAGTTCTACCAACAACCGATTAACTGAATTGTCTATGAAGCGTTTACGTGAAGATCAGCAAGGATTTAACTCAGTATATATGATGTTAGATTCTGGTGCCCGTGGATCGAAAGAGCAGATTCGTCAGTTAACTGGTATGCGTGGATTAATGGCGAAGCCTAAAAAATCTACTGCAGGAGGTGGAGAAATTATTGAAAACCCAATCTTATCGAACTTTAAAGAAGGGTTATCAATCTTAGAATACTTTATCTCTACCCACGGTGCTCGTAAAGGTCTTGCCGATACAGCATTAAAAACTGCGGATGCTGGTTACTTAACTAGACGATTGGTAGACGTTTCTCAGGATGTAATTATTAACGAAGAAGATTGTGGTACTTTACGTGGATTAGAAATTACTCCATTAAAGAAAAATGATGAAATCATTGAACCATTATCTGATAGAATCGAAGGACGTGTTTCTTTACACGATGTATTCGATCCAATGTCTGAAGAAGTATTAATTCATGCAAATGAGGTGATTTCTTCTGAATTGGCAGAAAAGATTGAAGCATCTGGAATTGATAGAGTAGAAGTAAGATCTCCATTAACATGTGAGTCTACTAAAGGTATTTGTGCAAGTTGTTACGGTCAGAGTTTATCTACTCGTAAGAATGTACAAATCGGTGAAGCTGTGGGTGTTATTGCAGCACAGTCAATTGGTGAGCCAGGTACTCAGTTAACATTAAGAACATTCCACGTTGGTGGTGTGGCAGGAAACATTTCTGAAGAAAATAAATTAATTTCTAAGTTCGACGGTAAAGTTCAAATCGATGATTTAAGAACCGTTAAAGGAAAAGATAACGAAGGAAACGAAGTGGATATCGTAATTTCTAGAACCGCAGAAATTAAAATTAAAGACAAGAAAACAGATATTACTCAAAGCACAAATATCATCCCTTACGGATCTATCATTTTTGATAAGGATAGAAAATCAATCAAGAAAGGGGATGTAATTTGTCAGTGGGATCCATTTAACGGTGTGATTGTTTCTGAATTTGCTGGTACGGTTCAATTCGATAACCTAGAACAAGGAATCAACTTTACAGTTGAAATCGATGAACAAACAGGATTTAAAGAAAAAGTAATTACTGATTCTAAGAATAAGAAGATTTTACCATCATTAATTATCGTAGATAAGGATGGAAATGCTTTACGCTCATACAGTTTACCTGTAGGTGCTCACTTAATCGTTGATGATGGTGAAAAAGTAGAGTCTGGTAAAATCTTAGTAAAAATTCCAAGAAAATCTGGAAAAGCAGGGGATATTACGGGTGGTTTACCAAGAGTAACGGAGTTATTCGAAGCAAGAAACCCATCGAACCCATCTGTTGTTTCTGAGATTGATGGTGTAGTATCTTTCGGAAAAATCAAGAGAGGTAACCGCGAAATTATTGTAGAGTCTAAGACTGGTGAATTGAAGAAGTACTTAGTGAAGTTATCTAACCAAATCTTAGTACAGGAGAATGACTTTATTAAAGCGGGTATGCCATTATCCGACGGAGCTACAACTCCTTCTGATATCTTGAGAATTAAAGGACCATCAGCAGTGCAAGAATACTTAGTAAATGAAATTCAGGAGGTATATCGTTTGCAAGGTGTAAAAATTAACGACAAACACTTCGAAGTTGTTGTTCGTCAAATGATGAGAAAAGTTAGAATTATTGATTCTGGAGATACTTTATTCTTAGAGAATCAATTAGTTCACAAGAACGATTTCATCGAAGAAAACGACGCAATTTACGGAATGAAAGTTGTTGAAGATGCTGGTGATTCTGAAAACTTGAAGGCTGGTCAAATTATTTCTGCTCGTCAATTAAGAGATGAAAACTCATTGTTGAGAAGAAATGACAAGAACTTAGTTGTTGCTAGAGATGCAAAACCTGCAACAGCAGAACAAGTGCTTCAAGGTATTACTAGAGCTTCTTTACAGACGAAATCATTTATTTCTGCGGCATCGTTCCAGGAAACGACTAAAGTATTAAATGAAGCAGCTGTAAGCGGTAAAGTAGATACGTTAGAAGGTCTTAAAGAAAATGTAATTGTAGGTAAGAAAATCCCTGCTGGAACCGGTATGAGAACTTACGATCACATTATTGTAGGCCCGAAAGATGAGATAGAACAAAGTTTTTAATCACAGTAAAGCCTCTAATTTTTAGAGGCTTTCTTTTTTATATATGTTATGAACGAAAATCAAAATCAAGAAGGACAATTAAATATAGAATTAGATCAGGAGGTAGCAGAAGGAACATATTCAAACCTTGCGATTATCAATCACTCTATGTCTGAGTTTATTGTTGATTTCATTAATATTATGCCTGGAGTTCCTAAAGCTAAAGTGAAATCCAGAATCATTTTGACTCCTCAGCATGCGAAGCGATTAGTGAAAGCATTATCTGATAATGTTCGTAAATTCGAACAGGCTCATGGTGAGATCAAAGACTACGAACAGACTCCAATCCCATTAAACTTTGGCCCTACAGGACAGGCTTAAGAATGTAAGTTTCTAGTTTTATTTAAAAGGAAGAAATCAGCAAGAACTAATGCAGTTAAGGCCTCAACTACGGGGACGGCTCTAGGTACAACGCATGGATCATGTCTTCCTTTACCCATTATTTCTGTTTCCTCTCCTTTAGAGTTAATAGTATCTTGATTTTGCATTATTGTTGCCACCGGCTTAAACGCAACTTTAAAATAGATATCCATACCATTGCTTATTCCACCCTGAATCCCCCCTGAAAGGTTCGTTTTAGTGGAACCGTCAGCATTGAAAATATCATTATGCTGACTTCCTCTCATTTTGGTTCCTTCGAATCCACTTCCAAATTCAAACCCTTTAACGGCGTTCAGCGATAACATAGCATGTCCTAGTGCTGCATGTAACTTATTGAAAATAGGTTCTCCTAATCCGATAGGAACATTTTGTATAACACAGGTAATTGTTCCTCCAATAGTATCACCTTGTTTACGAATTTCCTTGATTTTATCAATCATTCGTTCTGCAGCGGATTCATCAGGACAACGAACTGCATTGGATTCTGTTTTTGAAAAATCAAGTGAACTATAATTAGAAGTTAATTCAATTTCTCCAACGGATGATGTAAAAGCATTTATTGAAATTTGCGATAACATTTGTTTCGCCAGGGCTCCAGCAACTACCCAATTTGCAGTTTCACGAGCAGATGATCTTCCGCCTCCGCGATGATCTCTAATACCATATTTTTTATCATAGGTATAATCGGCATGTGAAGGTCTATATACATCAGTATTATGTGAGTAATCTTTGGATTTTTGATTAGTATTTTTAATTACAAAGCCAATTGGCATGCCGGTCGTAATTCCATCAAAGATTCCGGAATAAAATTCAACCGTATCTGGTTCTTTACGTTGCGTAACGATTTTGGATTGACCAGGTTTACGTCTATCTAACTCATTTTGAATTGCTTCGAAATCCACTTTTACTCCTGCCGGAAACCCATCAATAACACCACCAATTGCTTCACCATGTGATTCTCCGAAAGTTGTAACTTTTAAAAGGTTTCCAAATGAATTAAACATAACTCTTTCTTTAACTTTGAGTAGACGAAGATAAGTGAAATTGTAAAAAAAATTAGGATTTACTTCTTTTAAATTAAAAAGCATTTTATATTTGCATCCGCTAACGAAAACAAAGCTTTTCAAAAGGAGAAATGGCAGAGTGGTCGAATGCGGCAGTCTTGAAAACTGTTGACTGTAACAGGTCCGGGGGTTCGAATCCCTCTTTCTCCGCAAAGAAAAACCGATACGAGAGTATCGGTTTTTTTTATGCCCAAAACCGAACGAGAGCTCGCTCTCAAGTTTGGGAAAGGGCATAAAAAAAAGAAGTCCTTGGACGGGAAACCCGTCAAGGACATATCGGTTTTTCTTTGCAAGGAGCCCCTCTCAGGGATGCCCGAGCGGAGCGACGGGAATCCCGTTCAACACCTTGGTAGTTTTCCTTTGCAAGGATCCCCCTCAGGGATGCCCGAGCAGAGCGACGGGAATCCCTGAGAGCTTGATTAAACATCAATTATTTCAATTGATATGTAAGACCGAAAGAAAGATTCCCAATTGAGCTACCATCTGTAAAAACATTTGA